>DLHY01000078.1:188154-217046 GCA_002483445.1 Blastocatellia bacterium UBA7656 | reverse complement strand
CGTGGTCATAAATCAAATGCCTTGAAAGCAACAATTAGATTGTCAGCATTGATCGCTAGTTTATGGTTCAACAACTTTCTGTTCCGAGTTGATCGATTGAAAATAGCCGCGCTCTGCTATAGCAAAGACGCGGCTGGCTCCGTAGTATCTCAGTTTCCATACCTTGAAACTTTGGAGTCACTGAGATGCTACGACAAAAGAGCCTGCTTGTCAGTCTGGTTTTGCTCATTGATTTTCTTCCCTTCCCGCCTCCTCCACAAAAGCGCGGTCGAGGCCGTCCGAGACATTATTCTGATCGGCTGATAGTCAAAGCCTTGGTCATTATGATCATTCGTCGTTTATACACTGCTTATGCCTTGCTGGCTTTTCTTGAGCAGGAGGATGAGGTTGCCAAACAATTGCGCCCACTCCTTTTTGAGAATGGACGTTTCCCTACTCGTCGCACTTGAGAGCGACGTCTTGCCGCTTTGCCTGAAAGCTTGCCGGGGCTGATCGGTTGTCTTGGACGACACCTTGTTTGTCTGCTCAATGTTTTCTCCCAACACGGACGAGCAGCAGCAGTTGATAGCACCCCTTTGAAAACTGGCGGAGGAGTATGGCACAAAAAACATAAGGAAAAAGGGGAGATTCCGCATACATCCATCGATACCGAAGCAGGATGGAGCAAGAGCGGATGGAAGGGATGGTGGTATGGATGGAAGCTTCACCTGGCAGTGGCCGTAGGATGGGTTTGGATACGGTTGGCTGCTGAGTTGACAACAGCCAACAGTGCCGACAACGAAGTAGCCCCACTGTTGCTCAACGAACTGCCTTCTGAGGTGCGTTACGTTTTGGGAGATACCCATTACAATGATCCTAAGTTGCGGGACTTGTGCGCTCAGGATGGACGCGAGCTTGTGGCCACACGGCGAGGGCCATATCCACACCGTGATGGAGGAGTAGAAGTAAGGCGAGTCTTTCATAAGCTGCGCTCACAATCGATCGAGCCATTCAACGGGCTGTTCAAGAATGTCTTCGAGTGGCGGAATCAGATGCCAGTAAAAGGCTTGAGGAAGTCACAGCTACTGGCGCTGGGAGCTATTTTCATATATCAACTGGTTCTGCTCTATCAGCATGAGCAGGATTTGCCAGTCGGCAATGGAATCAAGGCTTTGCTCAGGGCTGCATGATTTATGACCACGGCTCATTTAATTTTCAGCCGAAAGGAATCAACCACAGATGAACACAGATAAATACGGATAAAATAGGAAAGAAAAAATCGTGTGAATTTTAGGTTTTTCTCTATCTGTGTCCATCGGTGTTCATCTGTGGTTCTCTTCTTCGACCTCGCTTTCGAAAAACTAAATGGCCCTAGTTCGCAGAACGAAGGCCGGTCGTTTCAACGAGCTAGTGGCTTCTGCCTTCCGCGTAGCGGCGTCTGCGATAGAAACGGCCTCTGCCCATATTCCTGTTCTTATAGGTCACGGTCTGCGAGTGACAGTTTGGGCAGATCAATCGGAGGTTATCGAGATCGTTATTGAACGGATTACCATCCTTGTGATCGAGTTCGAGCGGCGCAGCGCGGCCCATCCACTCAGTTATGCCGCACACTTCGCAGCGGTGGCCTCGCGTTTCAAGTAGGTGTCTCTTCAATAGTCGCGGATCAATATTTTTGGTATCATTTTCAACTATCTTTAGCCTTCTCGATTGTCCATAGCAAGAGCATGAACAATATTGGCTGGGTCTGCGTTTGACAGGCTTTCCGCAGTTTTTGCACAACGGTTTGTCTTCTCTGAATTTTGTCTTTAGCTCGAACTTTTTGAGCCAATAGCGAATAGTGGTGAAAGATACTCCTAATCGAGCGGCCATTTTTCTGGCGCTGAGACCTTCGTCAACGAGAGTTTTTAATTCTTCAGAATTCATTTCGCAAATCGTCGGCGAGGCAAAGAAGATGAAAAGCCGGTGGAGGGAATCGAACCCCCGGTCTACTGATTACAAGTCAGTCGCATTACCTCTATGCTACACCGGCTTACCGTGCAAGTAATCGCGCACATGCGACAGGCTCATATTAGGCAAAGCGGCGCGTGATTTCAAGTGTAGCGTTCGACGGGGTGATCACTCTTTATGAGTCGCTGCGGAGAGTCGCTCAACGAAAGCGATGTGAATATCTGAAGCGAGACCTTTTTGCAACTCGGCGAGGACGCGGGCGAGGTCGCCATTGATCAGTGCAGATGCTTCGAGCCGGAGTCCGGGGAAAACGCGGCTCTCAAGTGTGCCTTCCGTGTCCGGCGACAGACGCGCGTATTGTTCCGCTTCGAGATAGAACCAGTCTATCTGCCGGTCATAGACCCGCCACACGATGTACTCCTGCACGCCATTGCGACGGTAGACTTTCATTTTGTCGTGAAGATCATAAGAGGCGGTGCTGGCTGCGATTTCAACGATCAATTCAGGCGAGCCTTCGAGATAATCATCCTCGCTGATGCGAGCGCGCCCGCCCGCCGCTTCATTGATCCAGAGCATAGCATCCGGTTGCGGCTCGTTGTCGGGATCGAGTCGAAGTGTCGCGTTATCGGCAAAATCCACTTCGGGCGTTGCTGCGCAGTATGCGCCTATCCAGGCCATGATCTGACCATGCGGCTTTCCGTGACTCTTCACTCGCACAGGTGATGGCAAATAGACCACTCCTTCGATCAGTTCTGCTTTCTTGAGGTGCGGCATAGCATCGAAGCGTCGTTCGAACTCGCGTCGGGTCAGCCGGTCGCCATTCTCCAGAGGCAGCAGAGTCTCAGGCGTTGGAGCCGCCGATTGATTCAAGGTGTCGGTTAAAACTTCTGTACGCATTGCGCCACGCTCGCTTTCATCTGTGTCTGCGGTTGATCGGATTATAGTCTGTCAGCGAATGCGATGCCAATTCTCCGGTGAAGGGTTATTACGAACTCCAATGCTTAGTTATTGAAAGGGGTAAAAACCGCAGAGTCGCAGAGTCGCAGAGTTTACGCAGAGGGGAGGTTCAACACTTTTCGGCGAATTCCGTCCTTGAGCAAAGGCACGTTGAAATTGATGAGCAGCCCGACCTGAAAGCCGCCCAGTCGAAGATAGGTCAAAAGCTGCGCCTCATATACAGGATGCATGATTTCGACTGCTTTCACTTCCACGACGACTATTTCCGCTACAAGCAGATCGAGGCGATAGCCCTGTTCCAGTCGGACTCCCTTGTACTCAAGCGGCAAGGGAACCTGACGCCTGAACGGGATTTGTCGCAGTGTCAACTCGTGGCACAGGCATTCCTCATAAGCAGATTCGAGCAGTCCGGGGCCGAGATTGCGATGAATTTCCATCGCTGCCCCGATTATCGCGTGGGTGATCTCATTAACCTGCATAACTCTTCTCTGCGTAAACTCTGTGTCTCTGCGACTCTGCGGTTAGATACCCGTTACAATTTCAGGAATTCAAGCGGCGCTCGCTCGCCTGAGCTTCGCTCGCAAAAGAGCAAAGGGCAAAAGTGTACGTCACCGCGTCCGCACTACTACAACATCCCGAAACACATAACTGGAGTCGCGGTCGCCCGGCCAGTTATCGCGGCGAATGCTACCAATTGATGAAATCCGTTTCAAGGCGGCGTTGTCGCTCGCCCACAGCCTTGCTACACTGTCCCGCGATGCGCGCGCTTCTTATCGCTCTGCTTCGCCGTTTGTTGATGATAGTCCCTGTGCTTTGGGCTGTCGTCACTCTGGTTTTTCTGCTCATCCATCTCGTGCCGGGCGATCCGGCCCGACAACTCGTAGGCGAAAACGCTACCGAAGAACAGGTTCAAAAAGTCCGCGCTGATCTAGGTCTCGATAAACCTCTGCTTACTCAATACACCGATTACTGGACGGGACTCTTTCAAGGCGACTGGGGCGAAAACCCCGTCACCCGTCAGGGCGTATTCACGCGCATATCGTCGCGCTATCCTGCAACGATCAAACTCACGCTAGCCTCGATGCTCATCGCCATCCTGATTTCCATCCCGCTCGGTGTCACTGCCGCAACTCATCGCGGAACTTTTATCGATGGACTCTCGACTTTCACCGCGCTCTTAGGCATCTCGCTTCCTAGTTTCGCCCTCGGGCCGCTGCTCATTCTCATCTTTTCAGTAGAGCTTGGCATCGCTCCCGTCTCAGGCGGAGGCGGCCTCGCCAATCTCATACTCCCTTCGATCACGCTCGGCGCGGCTCTATCGGCCATACTCACCCGCATAGTCCGATCAAGTGTCCTCGAAGAACTGGGCGAAGACTATGTGCGAACGGCGCGCGCAAAAGGGCTGCTGGAAAGAACAGTCGTCTACAAACACGTTCTCAAAAACGGACTCATCCCCGTAGTCACGGTTCTCGGCCTTCAGTTCGGCGTGTTGCTTGCAGGTGCGATCATCACCGAGCGCATTTTTTCATGGCCGGGTGTGGGAAGTCTGCTCGTCGATTCGATCAACGAGCGCGACTACAAGCTCACGCAAGGCTGCATTCTGGTAATCGCGGCGACTTATGTTTTAGTCAACACCGCAACCGATATCGCGTATCGTTTCCTCGATCCGCGAATCAAGACGGATTAGCAGATGCTAGATGTCAGATATTAGATGTTAGTGATCGTTCCCGACCGATAGTTCTACTAACATCTATCCTCTAACATCTAACATCTTCGTAGAAGATGAACCTGACTGCAAAAATCGGACTCGGTATAATCGGGCTGATGGTTCTGCTCGCCGCCCTTTCGCCTGTGCTGGCGTCGTGGGATAAAGTTCAGAGGCAGGAACTCACCTCTCGACTCGAATCGCCTGACTCAAAGCACTGGATGGGACGCGATCAATTGGGCCGCGATGTGATGACCCGAATAATTTACGGCGCTCGCGTCTCGATGCTCGTGGGGCTTTCGGTTGTGTCGATTTCAGCGACCATCGGAGTGATGCTCGGAGCAATGGCCGGGTACAAAGGCGGATGGACTGATCGCATAGTTTCAAATTTTCTGTTCAATGTCTTTCTTTCATTTCCCGGCATACTGCTCGCCATAGCGATGGTGGCTTTTCTTGGGCCGAGCATAAAGAATCTCATCATTGCGCTTTCAGTCATAGGCTGGGTCGGATATGCGAGATTGATGCGCGCGCAGGTTCTCAAAGTGCGCGAGTACGATTTTGTTCAGGCGGCCCGCGCTCTTGGCGCAAATGATTTGAGAATTCTCATCCGTCACATACTGCCCAATTCCATTCAGCCATTGATCATTCAGGCATCGTTAGGAATGGCCGGGATGATACTGGCCGAGGCGGGATTGAGTTTCCTGGGACTCGGAGTGCCTGAGCCAATTCCTAGCTGGGGCAAGATGATCGATGATTCGCGCGAGTTCTGGTTCACCGCGCCTCACCTGTTCATCTTTCCCGGAGTGATGATCGCTCTTTCGGTGCTCGCTTTTAATTTCCTCGGCGACGGGCTGAGGGAGATGTTAGACCCGAAACAGCGACCTCGGTGAAGGGCCTCGCCCGGAGGTCAGTGCGCAGCCCTGCGCGCAAGGCTTTTTCGAACCGTAGCAACCTTCGTCCTTATCGCCAGCATATTTCGTCAGTCGATTTCGCGATCCAGCATCTCAACGAGCGGCATCACCTCTCTTTTGCCTGCCTCTGACAAGGCTTCATATTTTCGATAGAGTCTTGCGAATTCGCCATTTCGAAAAGCCGCTTTCTCCGCACTTGATATGTTGCAAAAAACTCTGAAGACCTCTTCTTCCGCTACGCCCAGACCCGCAGCCAGCCCTCGAATCTTCTCCACCGTCAGGTTCTTTGTGTGACCGCCCGCGATCTGGTGAACATAAGAATGGCTGATCCTTCCTCCGCTTCGCATCTCCACATCTTTGAACGTCAACCCCCTTTCATCGAGCAGGCGGCGAACATAATCTTCAAGAGCCTCTCTCCTGCTCAATTCGATTAGGCGACTCGGCTCCGCCATCTCTTCGAGGCGCTGCCATCCTGTTTGAGATGAGCGCCGCTCAATCTCGCGGCTCACTGTTTCCATCAGTGTGTCGGTCTCGCCCCTGTGCGCTTCTGATAGCGCGTCATATCGGCGGAAGAGAGAGACGAAATCGTTTTCTTGAAATTGGTAGTCGCCGGGCAGTCCTCTTGTGATTGCGAATAACCGTTCTTCGGCGACTCCAAGCCCTCGCGCCAGCGCCTCCAATGTTTGTATGCGAAGGTTGCTGGTGTCGCCCGCGAGAATGTTTGCAACGTGTCCATCGGTTATTTCGCCTGCCGCGCGCAACTCGACATCCGAGAGAGCCAGCCTTCGCTCATCGAGAATTCGACGGACGAACCGGCTCAGGCTTTCAGTCGCGGCTTGCTCGGCGAGGGTAAAGCTGATCTGCCTGCTCATAGCGACCGCCCCGCGTAACCGGGCGCGCGCCGAACACTGGAAGTAACCATGCGAAACTCGCTTCGCGCTCCGGTTGACGCGATTGTTCGGCGGCGCCTTTGATTGAAACGCATAACTGCCCTTTATTTCCCTTAATCAGCAGGGTCCGGGGGCACTCAGGCAAGCAGCAGCATCAGCCGGGGAACAGAGTTGATGTATCAGGTTCCTTGCGGCACCTTCTCGAATTCGAGCGTCGTGCGTAGCTTGTTCGGCCCGCGTGAGATCGTCGCTTGCTGCCTGGAGTAATCCAGCGAGGTACGACGCGTACACTGAGGCAACAGCAGCGGCGGCATAAGCAATACCAGCACAAGGCCAGCACGCCGATAAAGCGACAGCCGCAGCCAAAGCTGCCGCTGCCACCACTAAAGCTGTATTCAAGTCACTACGGCGCGAATCGGCCCTGCTTCTGGCCACGGCTTCGTCTGCTTGAAGTCCACAACGCTCTGTACGACGCATATCCCATTGGGCACAGGTGCCCTGGCAGGCCGCAAGATTTGGATCATTCTCATGTGTCGGGGTAGTCGGCGCCCTGGACTTTCCGCCTACAACCTTTCCCACAATAAACCCTCCGATCAGGCTTATTAGCCCGACGGCAATCAGAATCAGAATTAACATTTGTTTTTTTCTCCCTTCGTTAATTGGTAAGACAAGTTGCGGTTGTTCCTTGCAGCCGCCGAACTCCTGTTTGAGCGATTCACCGCTCGGCGGCAATCGAATTCGGCCTTGAAGGAGTGAGCCAGTTGAGACCATCGTGGAGTTTGGTGGTTCTGCGCGTGGCAGGGTCATATACAAACAGGCCGCGAATGGTTATCGTGCAGACAGGGATGCCGAATTTGTCGGCGATCTTCATATCCTCTCCTGCCGGTTGCGGGTTGCTGCTATTGGGGTGAGTGTGCAGCACTGCTACTATTCCGGGATGCCATGCGAAAGTGAACTGTTTGTGCTCGTTGGTTTGGCCCAGCGACCTGGCTTGAATAGAGCCATCGCGCATGAGAAACAGCAGCACGACACCCTCCATCTTTCCAACGCCGCCGTCCGCAATATGCCATGCCTTCTGAAACTCCATCCTTGTCTCATCATTGATATTGGTCAGAAAAGCGAAGACTCTCTGTTTGTGCGCTCCGGCGGCGTCATCCGATGCAATTACCGGATTGGCAATAGTCGAAGCAACAGAAACCGAAAAGAGCAAAAGAATAGAAAGCAAAGACCTGCGATGCATAGAACACTCCCTCCCTGAAAGACCTGGCCGTTGCCGGGTCTTTGAAATTGTTTTGCGGTACTTGAGGAGGCCTCCCTCGTTTCCCATCAGCTAAGTCGGGATTTCCGGGCGAGAGCTATCATCGAGAAGAGCTTTTTTAAGCGGATCGAATTTCAGTCTGAATCTTTGTGATATAATTCGCGGGGTTTAATCCTCTCCTTCGAAGGAGGATTGAGGTTGTCTTCTTCACAGCACATTACTGCCCTGCTCGTGCGATGGCGCGAGGGCGACCGCGAGGCGCTCGATGAGATGATGCCGCTCGTCTACAAGGAACTGCGCCGAATGGCTCATTACCACATGCGTCGCCAGCGCCAGGATCATACCCTCCAGACTTCTGCCCTGATAAACGAGGCATATCTCAGACTTGTCGAACACAAAAACATGCGTTGGCAGAATCGCGCTCATTTCTTTGCCGTCGCGGCGCAGGCGATGCGGCGCATCCTGGTAGATCACGCTCGCGCTCGCGGCTACGACAAGCGCGGGGGAGGCGCGCTCAAGGTGTCGTTTGATGAAGCGGTCATCGGCGCCCAGGAGCGCGGGGCGGAACTGATCGCGCTTGACGATGCGCTGAAGGATCTGGCCGCAATCGACCCGCGCAAATGTCAGGTAGTTGAGTTGAGGTACTTCGGCGGACTCAGCGTAGATGAGACGGCGGAGGTGCTCGGAGTATCGTCTGTGACTGTGATGCGTGAATGGCGAAGCGCCAAAGGCTGGCTGCTCAGAGCAATCAGCAAGAGAGAGCAATGACTCCTGAACGATGGAAGCAAATAGATGAGCTAGCCCAGGCCGCGCTCGAACACGGAGGCGATGAACGCGCAGCCTTTCTCGACCAAGCCTGCGCGGGCGATGAAGCGCTGCGGCGTGAAGTGGAATCCCAGATCGTCTATCAGCAGCAAGCGAGCAAGTTCCTCGAAGAGCCTGCGTTCAAGCACGCTGTGGAGTTGATTGCAGATCGCCGAACCGAAACGGGACAGGTTCGCGGAGGTGAAGAAACAAGCCTTGTGATGGGAACGCAGTTTGGTCCCTACGAAATCCTTTCGCGGCTTGGCGCGGGCGGAATGGGCGAAGTCTATCGCGCTCGCGATACAAGGCTGAGGCGCGAGGTCGCTATCAAAGTCTTGCGTGCCGCTTTCTCCTCTAATGCTGAAGGGCTTCGCCGCTTCGAGCAAGAAGCTCGCGCCGCTGGCGCTCTCAATCATCCGAACATCCTTGCCATCTTTGACATTGGCTCGCATGACAATGCACCTTACGTGGTATCGGAATTGTTGGAAGGCGAGACACTGGGCAAGATAATCAGCGCCTCGACACTGAAGCAGGGTAAAGCAATTGATTACGCACGGCAGATAGCGCACGGGCTCGCCGCTGCTCACGAGAAAGGAATAGTCCACCGCGATCTCAAGCCTGAGAACATCTTCATTACAAGAGATGGTCGCGCAAAGATCCTGGATTTCGGATTAGCCAAGCTCACGCAAGTACAACGTCCAGGTATAGCGCAGACAGAAGCGTTAACGATTCCCTTCGATGCAGAGACAGAATCGGGAGTGATAGTGGGAACTGTCGGATATATGTCACCTGAGCAAGTTCGCGGCAAGCGAGTAGATCATCGCTCCGATATCTTCTCATTCGGTGCTGTGCTCTACGAGATGCTATCAGGCGAGCGTGCCTTTCGACGCGACACGGCAGTGGAAACAATGAATGCCATCCTGACTGAAGAGCCTCCTGGGCCATCAGAAAACTCAGAGGTGTCACCCGCGCTCGAGCGAATCATTCAGCACTGCCTGGAGAAAAGACCGGAGCAGCGGTTCCAATCGGCGAGCGATCTGGCCTTTCAACTGGAGTCGCTCTCAGCAGTCTCTGACGCAAGTAAGGCAGAAGCAGCAGTAATATCAACGCCAGTCAGGCGTCATCTCTGGCCGATGCTCCTCTGCCTCAGTCTTGCGTTCCTCATGGTGGGAGCAGTCGCCGGGATTCTCGTCTACAGCAATCTCCGAAAAGTCCCGCCACCTTCGTACAAACGCCTCACCTTTAATCGCGGCACGGTCTGGAATGCGAGGTTCGCGCCCGATGGCCAGACCGTTGTCTACAGTGCCAGGTGGAATGGCAACCCGTTAGAAGTCTTCTCGGCTCGCGCCGGAATATCGGAGTCGCGCGCGCTCAAACTGGACAACACTGATCTGCTGGCGATCTCTGTCTCCAACGAACTGGCTGTCTTGCGCAACCGTCAATACCTCGGCCAGTATATCAGCCGCGGCACACTTGCTCGAATGCCGATTGATGGTGGCGCCCCGCGCGATATTCTCGAAGACGTGCAAGAGGCCGACTGGTCGCCGGATGGAACCAAGCTCGCGGTGGTGCGGTGGGTGAATGGGCAGAATCATCTCGAATATCCCATTGGCAAAATGCTCTATAAAACAGCAGGCTACATCAGCCATCCGCGCATCTCGCCTAAGGGCGATTTGGTCGCCTTCATGGATCATCAGGTGAAAGGGGATAGTCGCGGATGGGTAGCGGTCGTAGACCTCACCGGAAAGAAGACGGTACTCTCAGGTGAATGGAGCGGTGAAGAGGGCTTGGCTTGGTCTCCGGCTGGAGACGAGATATGGTTCACGGCAGGCCAGGCTGGGGATACTAATGCTATTTATTCCGTGACGCTCTCCGGGCGAGAACGGTTGGTCATGCGGACGACCATTCCGCTGATTCTGCATGATATTTCTCGCGACGGGCGTGTGCTGATCACCAGCTATCATGACTGGCAAAACCTCATTGGCCGTCCTCCTGGAGAAACAAAAGAGCGCGATCTTTCCTGGCTTGATCTCGGAAGGCTTTCAGACCTTTCACCGAACGGCAAGGAGGTCTTATTCACCTATTGGGGAGAAGGATCGGGAATCAACTACGCGGTTTACTTGCGTCGAACAGATGGCACACCCGCCATCCGGCTTGGCAACGGAACTTGGCCACGGCTATCACCTGACGGGAAGTGGGCGCTCGCAACCCTCTTCACGCCTCCGCAACTGGCGCTACTGCCGACCGGCGCCGGTGAAACCAGAACGTTGGAGCGTGGCCCTATCGAGGAATACAGTAACGGAGTTTGCTGGTTCCCAGATGGGAGGCAAGTCGTCTTCCAAGGCCGGGAACCAGGCCACGACTGGCGCTGCTACGTTCAGAGCATCGAGGGCGGTCCTCCTCGTCCCATCACGATTGAGGGAACAACCGGGACTTCACAAGGAATCCTAATCTCACCGGATGGCAGATTCGTAATCGTATCGGATGGTCAGCATCAGCGGTCTTTCCACCCGGTGGAAGGAGGCGCGCCGCAGCCGATTCTGTATCTGGAGAGCGAAGATGAGATCATCGGTTGGAGTAGTGACAGACGATCGCTCTACCTCGCTCGAACCCAGGAGATGCCGATCAGAGTATATCGGTTTGATCCCGCGACCGGGCGCAAAGAACTGCTCAAAGAAGTCATACCTGCCGACCCCGCTGGTATCTTTTGGCCCAACTCGATTCTCATGACGCCAGATGGAAAGGGGTATGTTTACTCGATCAGGCGCGTGCTTTCCGACCTCTACCTGGTCGATGGATTGAAGTGAGAGCAGATGCGATGCGGCAGTGCGGCACAGGCGATAGAGCAATTGCAACCCGTCAGTCGCTACGAAGCGGCTGCCGAGTTCTGGCCGCAGTACCTGCGCGGCCTGGCTTACCTGAACCTCAAGCGTGGCGCAGAAGCCGCCGCCGAGTTCCAAAAGATCCTCGACCATCGCGGCGAATCTCCTCTGTCACCCTTGTATCCGCTCGCGCACCTCGGGCTTGCGCGCGCTGCGGCACTCGCTGGCGACACAGCCAAAAGCCGCAAGGCATACGAGGATTTCTTCGCGCTGTGGAAAGATGCCGACACGGACATTCCCATACTCCAACAAGCCAGGCAGGAATATGAGAAGCTGAAACAATAGCCTGATAAAAGATGGGCGCAATATCGAAGTGCGAGAGGCCAGTCTCGCGCGAACAGATGATCGCATCGAGTTACTTCAAAGGCAGGTACTCGACTCTGCCTATCCACTCATCGGGATCACTGGCTTTAGCTATCAACTCAAGGTCGTCAATAAACTGACCAATGCTTGTGCGCAACTGCGGCGCATAGACGACGCCGATGAAGTATTGCCCGCTGCTCTGGCGACTTTGCGCTTCACGCAAAAGATCCTTGTCCTGACTGAACAATATGCGCTCCAATGAAGTTGCGCGATCCAGCAAAGCGGGATCTTCGAGTTCGCCTGCCTCGCCTTCCTGAGCAGTGATCACGTCCACCTCCCGGACGCGAAGTCCTATAGTGATTGCATACGGGACGTGAACATCCAGGTAGAGACCAACGCTCATAGCAGCTTGCCCATAGAACGGAGTTTCTGCCTCAAAGGCGAGTTCTCGGACTGCGCTCTCAGTTTTTCGTATTCCTTGACCTGTTGAGCGATCTCGGTGTCGATCTCTTCCTTATGGTCGTAGTAGTACGAGAGCGCAGCATGAATCTGCGCGAGCGAAAGGTGAGGATGTTGAAAGTGCATCTCTTCGGGACTCCAGCCATAAGCGATCTTGTCGCACACCACTTCGATCACTTTGGTGTTTGCTCCGACTATCCAAGCTCTCCCTTGTTCGTCAAGCTCGATGTGAGATGTGATGACTGCCGTCGTCATAACTTGCCTCCTTGAATCATACAGAAATGTAACACTATCTCAGGCTAAGTTGAATGCTTCCTTATTCACTACGTAAGGCATTCGCCGAGGGTCGCCATCATAGTTGCCTTCGATCACATCGATCACGGCCTGAACCGTGCGGCCAGCCATGCCAATTTGAGGATTGGGCGAAAGCCGCGTCTCTCGCGTGCCTGATGCGAAGTGATGAAACAATCTGATGCGATCACGAAGCCTCGTGTCGCGCAATGGACTGTCCGCAGGCAGAGGCTCCTGCTCGAACACATCGAGAGCCGCGCCCGCCAGTCGGTTTTCAATCAAAGCCGTATACAAAGCGCGCTCATCCAGAACCGCGCCGCGCGAGGTGTTTATCAAATATGCCGTCGGCTTCATCAGATTGAAGGCTTCATCATTCATTAAGTGAAATGTCGGGTGATCGCTTTGATCCGGCATCAAGAGCGGAACGTGCAGGCTCACATAATCAGCCCGCGCAATCGCCTCTTCAAATGACGCGAAGCTGATCCAGCATCGACGCCTTGAAAACCCGGCTTCGAATCTTAGCTGCATTTCTCGATCAGCAAATTCAAGAAACACTTCTGACTCCTGACTTCTGACTTCTGACTTCTGACCCCTGACTCCAGACTCTCGACTGCATAAAAACAAATCGACATCGAGTCCGATGCACTTTTTCGCGAACGCCCATCCAATCCGGCCCGCGCCTATAACCGCAATGGTCTTTCCCGTCACTTCGTCTCCGAGAAACGGATGCGAGGGGTGCCACGATCCCCAGCGGTTTTCTTCGACCAGTTTCTCAGATGAATAAAGTTTGCGCGACACCGCTCCCATCATAAACAGCGCGAACTCCGCCGTCGCTTCCGTCAGCACATCGGCGGTGTTGGTAAATGGAATACCGTAGCGATTCGCCGCCGCTCGATCTATATCGTCGAAGCCGACCGCGCACTGAGCCACGACTCGAAGTGTGGCGGCTCCGGCGGTGAAAACTTCTTCATCTATTTTATCGCGCAGCGTTGTGATGAGAGCATCCACGCCGCTACTGACTTTTTCAATGATGAGAGAATGAGGCGGCGGCTCCGTGTCCGGGTAGACTTCGACTTCATAACCGCGCTCACGCAGGAGGTCTATCGCCTTGCTGCCGATGTCTGCGGTGGCGAATACTCTGATTTTTTTATCTGTCATTGCAGCGACAATCTTGATTCGACCGGGGCGCGCAAGTCAAATCCCGCAGCGTTTCGAGAAATGAGGGCTTCAACCATATATTGGCTAATGACTGGAGCGCAGCCGCTATTAGTTGTGCAATTTTTCCTGTTGCTGAAGTTTTTTCTTGACTTGAAGATGGCCTGTGGTAGTATGCGCCTAACACCAGAAAGGAGGTGGTCCAACACATGATAAATTTTAGACCAGGTGAGGTGGCTGAGGCCTGATAGTGGCCTGAGAGCGCGCCTTCGAAAGAAAGTGCAGCGCCCTCCTAATAAGTTTTGCGGAGTGGCCCGAGGCCAATCCCAACAGTCCACCGCAAGCCCCGGCATCAGGTCGGGGCTTGTTGCTTTTCCATCCACCATCCGCGAAGGAACACGAAGTCCAATAAAGAAACCCGAAGGAGCGCCAATAGTCTTCGTGTTTCTTCGCGCTCATTATTCTCATCCCTGTGAAATAAGCGATGGAGGCATTCATAGCTCTTCGTGTTCCTTCGTGGATTGACATTGGCGCACGCTCGCGATACAAATAGCATCCACTTAAAACGACATCACAAAACTTGCCTGGGAGGGACGTATGGCATCAATTGTCGAGCTTGAGGAAGCTCCAGCACATAAACCTTATGTATCGCCTTCGACCATCCTGCCTGAATTCACTCTGCGAGCCGTCATCATCGGAGTTCTGTTCGGGCTTATCTTCGGCGCATCTACGGTCTATCTGGGACTCAAAGTCGGGTTGACCGTAAGCGCATCGATTCCAATCGCGGTGCTATCGATCACCGTGCTGAGATTGCTTGGGCGAGCTTCGATTCTGGAAAACAACATCGTGCAGACGACAGGCTCGGCAGCCGAATCGATTGCCGCAGGCATTGTCTTCACGATTCCGGCTCTTCTCATACTCGGCCTCGATATCGATCTGGTGCGAACATCCCTGATCGCGGCGGCGGGCGGACTCCTCGGCGTGCTGCTTATGATACCGCTCAGGCGTTCCCTTATAGTCAAAGAACATGCGACGCTTCCCTACCCCGAAGGCACCGCCTGCGCTGAAGTCCTGATAGTCGGTGAAAAAGGAGGGTCGGACGCAAAGACCGTTTTCTTAGGCTTCGGGCTTGGCTTCGTTTACAAATTCCTGATGGCCGGGTTCAAGTTCTGGAAAGAAATCCCGGACAAGGTGCTGACCTGGTATCAGGGTTCGCGGGTTGCGGCGGAAATCTCGCCCGAACTTCTAGGCGTTGGTTACATCATAGGGCCGCGAGTCGCTTCCTATATGCTCGGCGGCGGCGTGATAGCCGCGCTCATCCTGACCCCGATAATCAAATTCTTCGGACAGGGGCTTCAGACCAATATCTTCCCGGCAAATCCCGGCGAGCTTATAGGCACGATGAATGCGGGGCAGATATTCGACCGCTATGTGCGATACATCGCAGCGGGCGCGGTCGCCATGGGCGGCATAATCAGCCTCGTGCGCTCGCTTCCTACGATCATCGCGGCATTCAAGTCAGGCGTGAAGAATTTTTCGGGCGCGAGCAGCGAGTCCGACGGCGCGATTCGCACTGAAAGAGACATTCCCATCCCTTACGCGATGGGAGGCGTGCTGATGCTTCTGGTCGGAATCACCTTCCTGCCTCTTTTGGAAGTCGACTGGATTTCCGCTCTGTTGATACTCGTATTCGGATTCTTCTTCGTAACGGTCTCGTCGCGCATCTGCGGGCAGATCGGTTCGACATCGAATCCGATTTCAGGGATGACGATAGCCACTCTGCTTTTCACTTCTCTCATCTTTCTGCTGCTCGGACGCTCAGGCGCGGGCGAACGGGTGATCGCGCTCACCGTAGGCGCTATCGTGTGCGTGGCTGCCGCCAACGCCGGAAATACCTCGCAGGATTTGAAGACCGGTTATCTGGTCGGCGCGACCCCATCGCGGCAACAGTTGGGGCTGCTGATAGGCGCGCTCACATCGGCGCTCGTCATAGGCGGGACGCTTGACTTTCTCAATTCATCGGCGATCAATCTCCTGCCCGTGAATTATCCGTCCTACAGCGTGCCTGCCAATCAGATAGGAGAGACGTGGACGAGCCGACCGCAGACCGAAGACGGCAAGACTTATCGAACAGCCCGCTTCACCGTAGAAGCCGATGCCGGAGACGGCAGGACGAAAATTTCTGCGGGCAAGTATCTCGTCGACGACGCGGGCAGGATCCATTATCTCGTCAATCCCGGCGTAGGCGGAATCAAACAGGGGCTGACAAACAAAATACCCGCAGATTTACAAGGCCGGACTTTCACGGAAGGCGGGGATGTGAAAGTCACAGGCGAGGCGCGCGGCATGGATGATCAGATGTACACTCGCGTCGTCGTCGCGACGAGCGCCGGAGAGCAGACTCTTTTAGTCGATCCGTCCGGCGCGGCGAAATACCGCGTGGAGGAAGTGACTAAACTCGACGCTCCGAAAGCCGCGCTGATGGGCGTACTCGTAGACGGAGTGCTGACACAGAGGCTTCCCTGGTCGCTCATCTTCATCGGCGCGATCATATCGATTATGCTTGAGATCATAGGAGTGTCGGCTCTTCCGGTAGCGGTCGGCATTTATCTTCCCATCTCGACTTCGGCGGCTATATTCGTCGGAGGGCTGGTGCGCGCTGTAGTCAATCATTTCAACAACCGGGGCCGCAAGGAATCTCTGACTGAAGAAGAAACAGGGAAAGGCGTGCTGCTCAGTTCCGGTTTGATCGCGGGCGGCGCGATAGCGGGTCTGGCCGTAGCCTTCGGTCGGGTGATTGCTGAGACAGTAAAAGGCACACCGGGCAAGGGAGAAGAGATTCTCGGTATAGGTCACAACAACCTGACCACGACAGGCGACTGGGCGAACGTGCTTTCGCTCATCATCTTCGCGGCGCTTGTCGGTTATCTCTTCAAAGTAGCGCGCAAGCGGTCTGATGCGGCAAGAAAGTGAGCGATTGATCGAAGGCTGCTCGCAAAAGGCTTCCGTTCGCTCTGCGCCGGGTTCGGAGAAAAACAACGATCTCCGAACCCGGCGCAGGACTTCATAAGAGGCTCTACTTTGTTTGATCGTTCAATTCATCGGTCAAATCATCATGATCCAATAGCGATGAAGCTGAACCATCTGTTAGTAGCGTCGCCGTCGTTGTTACCCGTCTTTACTTTGGCCTCGTTGTTATCCGCTCCAACGACCACGGCGTTATCTTTGGTGTTGCCTCCGCCTGAACTCAGGTCGTTTGGATATATCTGAGTGGCGACTACAGAAACAACGGAAGAGAAAGCGGGTTCGAATATTATGAGATAACGGCCCGTGCCATCAGCGCGCACAGACCATCCCGGCGAGCCGCTGGTTTTCTGAGCCGAGGGATTTACAGTTCCGTACTCCATTCTTACTGCCATATCGATCTCCTTTTCAGGTACGATTTTGAGGGGCAAATAAATTCGCGGCCCTTGATAAAAATCATCCGTGAAAGTGATTTTTATCTCTACTCGACATAGCGTAAACCGGAGCGATATTCCCTCAGCGAATCGAGAAGTTTTTCGATGATGAAGACATCAAGTGGCTTGCGGCATCGGCGCGAGTGTGACGATTCATTGCCAACTCCACGAGCGATTCGATATGATGCCGTTTCCACTCAGGAGTCCAGTAGCGCAATGCGATTATATTGCGCGCCCTGAAAGTACGAAATTTGGAGTTACGCAAGCTGACAGCTTGCGCCACGATTCCGGGGGAGACTTTTTCGGATGATAAAGACGGTTGAATGGACTGACGAGGGTGTGGTGATGATCGATCAGCGCGCTCTGCCCGAACGCGAGCAATACATCATACTGATGAATTATGAAGACGTGGCCCGCTCAATAGAAGACATGACGGTGCGCGGCGCTCCGGCAATCGGAGTATCGGCGGCTATGGGAATCGCGCTCGGAGCAAAAAATTCCGTAGCCGCTTCCATTCAGAATTTCGAAAGCGATTTCGATACGGTCTGCGACCGCATATCGAAGACGCGGCCGACGGCGGTCAATCTCTTCTGGGCCGTCGAGAGGATGCGATGGACTTTCAACACGGCCCGACGCGAAGGCGATTCCATAGAGGCGATCAAACGGCGGCTGATTGATGAATCTCTCCGCATTCACGACGAAGATATCGCAGCAAATAAAAAAATGGGCGCGTTCGGCGCTGAACTAATACCCGACCGGGCGACTGTGCTGACTCATTGCAATGCAGGCGCGCTGGCCACAGCCGGATACGGAACCGCGCTCGGCGTCATCCGCGCAGCGGTCGAGGCGGGCAAGCGCATCAATGTGCTTGCAGACGAAACGCGCCCGTTCCTTCAGGGCGCGAGGCTCACGGCCTGGGAGCTTGCCAAAGACAACATATCAGTCCGGGTCATAACCGACGGAATGAGCGGCCACCTGATGAAAGCAGGTCAGATCGATTGCGTCATCGTTGGCGCGGATCGCATAGCCGCAAACGGCGACGTGGCGAACAAGATCGGAACTTACATGGTCGCCGTCGCCGCGCACGAAAACAACATCCCGTTTTATGTCGCGGCTCCGCTTTCAACTATCGATCTCGCGAAAAATTCGGGCGACGATATTCCGATAGAGACGCGCAATGAGGCGGAAGTGACTCATTTTCGCGGCGAGCCGGTCGCGCCCGCAGGAGTCGGCGCCGTCAACCCGGCCTTCGACGTGACTCCACATCGCTACATCTCGGCTATAATCACCGACATGGGAGTCGCCCGCGAACCTTATGACACCAGCCTCAAGGCGCTTTTTGAAAAGGAACGAATGGGTAACGGGTGACAGGTAATGGGTGATGGGCGGCAGAAACCGATCCATGACCCATCACTTATCACTCATCACCCAACAGATATATGCAAATAGAACATCGCATAGGACAGTTGATGCTGATCGGATTGTCGGGCGCGCAGGTCGATGCGGCCACGCGCGAGTTTTTGCAGATGATTCAGCCCGGCGGCGTGGTGCTCAATCAGCGCAACATCGAAACCGCGCAGCAGGTCTCGGAACTGAATTCAACGCTTCGTTCAGTCATCGAAGTGCCTCCCATCATCGCAGTTGATCAGGAGGGCGGACGGGTTGATCGCCTGAAGGAAATTTTTTCGCCCCTTCCCTCGCCTGATCTTCTGCGGGCCGCAAATGATGCGGTGGTCGCGGCTCGTCAGGGCGAGATAACAGCCGAGGCCCTTCGCGCTCTGGGATTCAATGTGAACCTGGCGCCCGTCCTCGACATCGCCGTCGATGACGCGGCGGACAATGGATTGAAAGGGCGTTATCTGGGCGACAGCGTGGCCGAAGTCGTTCGGCTTGCGGGATCCTATCTCGAAGGGCTTCAGCACGGCGGCGTGACAGGAGTCGGCAAACACTTTCCGGGGCTTGGCGCTTCGCGGCTCGATTCGCACTCTGATCTTCCGAGGGTCGACGGCACCCGCGACGATATAATGAAACGCGACATCGCGCCTTACACGGAACTCTTCAGCAAGATCAACGCGAGATTGAGCGCCGTTATGGTGGCTCACGCTCACTATCCGGCTCTCGACGGGCCTTCGCCGCTTCCGGCCTCGCTTTCGAAAAACGTAGTCACGGGACTTCTGCGCGAGGAACTCGGATTCAAAGGCCTCGTCATCACTGATGACCTGGATATGGGCGCGATCACTTCGACGCGCGAGATCGGAGAAGCCGCCGTTCAGGCAGTCGAAGCGGGCCACGATATGGTGATGGTGACAGGCTCGATTGAAAGCATGACCGCCGCGTGGCAGGCGATGACTCAGGCTGCGCGAGACGGGCGAATAACGAAGGCTCACATCCGTCGCGCATTCGATCACATAGCCCGCATCAAATCGATGCTTTCGCCTCCGCACACTTTGAACGACGGCGCTATCGCAAGGCTCCGCGAGCGAGTGGCCGAATCGAATCTGATGTTGCAGCATTCCAAATGAGTCACTTGTCCTTCGTCCTTCGTCCTTTGTCACTCGTCATTCGGTTTATGTGTCGTGCTGTCAGAAATCCGAAACAAAGGACGAAGGACGAAGGACGAAGGACAGCCCTCACTCTTCTGCTCATCGCGTTTCTTCTTCAGACAGCAGCCTGCCGCAATCGCCCGGAGCCGGGTACTCTCATCATCGCTATCGAAGCCACGCCGCGAGGTTTCGACCCGCGCCTCAATACCGTCAACACTTATTCAGCCCGAATGATGCAGTTGATCTATGACACGCTCGTAGTTCGCAACGAGCGGTTCGAATTCATCCCGTCGCTTGCAGAACGGTTCACTGAATCCGAAGATCACGAGACCTTCACTTTTTATCTTCGATCAGGCGTGAAGTTTCATAACGGCAAGCTGCTCACTGCAAAGGACGTTAAATACACTTTCGATTCGCTGCTCTCGCCCGATCTCAAATCGCCCATTCGCGGCGCAGTCGATAAAATCAGTTCAATTGAAACGCCCGATCCTCAAACGGTCATATTTCACATGCGCGAGCCGTTCTACACCTTCATCGGCAACCTTCCGGCCATCGGCATAATCCCTGCGGGCGCAGGAACAGAGTTGATCGGTGCGCCTGTGGGAAGCGGCCCGTACAAGCTCACTGACTACAGGGAAGGCGAGCGCGTCCGACTCGAAGCAAACTCGGATTACTGGAACGGCCCTCCTCGGATTCCTCGCGTCGAAATTAAAGTCGTCGCCGATAACACTACCCGTCAGGCTGAGATGATGAGCGGCGCAGTCGATTTGGCATACAACGTAGGCTTCGATCCCGAAACCATCCGCGCCCTTTCATCTCGGCGCGGAATTCAGGTGGTTATCAAAGAGGGCGCGAATGTTGATTATCTCGGTCTGAATCTGACATTCGGAGGGCGGCTTTCGAATCAGAAACTTCGTCAGGCCATAGCTTTTGCCATAAATCGCGATGTGATAATTCATAATCTGCTTCGCGATCAGGCGCGACGAGCCGAAGCGATGATGCCGCCCGAACACTGGGCCTACTCGTCAGGCGCTATCTATGATCATGACACCGAACGCGCAAAGCAGTTGCTCGATGAAGCGGGACTCAGAGACCCCGACGGCGACGGCCCGCAATCGAGGCTTGAGCTAAGTCTCTTCACGACGACCACGCAGCTATCGCGCAACATCGCTTCCATCTTGCAGGATCAGCTTCGACGCGTAGGCATTCAACTCAACCTTCAATCGCTTGAGCTTGCCACACTGCTTGATCGAATAAACAAAGGTCAGTTCGATCTCTACTACTTGAGAGCCATCGGCTTCAATCAAAGCACAGATGTTTTCCAGTTCGTCTATCACAGCCGCTACCAGAACGCGGAATTCAATGACGTAATCGCTCGTCTGCGACCACTGACGGACCCGGCGCAAATGAAACCAGTGTTCAACACTATCGCCGGGATACTCGCGCGAAGCGAATATTGCGCAAACGAGGAAGTCGCCCGCCTCGCCGATGATGCGGAAAAGATGGAGTCAGCCGTAGCGAAGAAAGAGTTATATCTTCAGATCGCCCGCCTGCTGACGGATCGCGGCGGGCAGAATCGAATGCGCTATTGCAACCCACAGGTCGACCGTTGGATAGTAGAAGCCGAGCGCACAGATGACCGCGCGGCGAAGGCAGAGCTTTACCGAAAAATTCAAAACACGATTTCGGAAGAACTGCCACAGATTTATTTGTGGTATCCTGCAAACGCGCTGGCAGCAAGTTCGAGAGTCGGCCAGATCGAAATCGATCCTTCAGGTTCTTGGTACTTCATCGCCAGACTCACGCTCTTGAAATGAATGAGAGAATGGGAGAATGGAAGAATGGGAGAGAAAGGGAATAGAGGAGTGGGAGAGCAGGAGAGTGAGAGACATGAATCTTCCTCCCCCACTCCCCCACTCAGTCTTCCTCTGCTAATCCCGACAAGCTATCAAAGAGCGCGATCACAATCGGGCTGGTCAGTCTGTTTGCCGACATCAGCACAGAGATGATTTATCCGCTGCTGCCGATATACCTGACGCGGGTGCTGGCCGCGCCGAAAGCCGCAGTAGGACTCATCGAAGGAATCGCGGTCGGCACGGCGAGCATCGTCACAGCTTTTTCGGGATGGATATCAGATCGCCTCGGTCGTCGCCGTGAAGTGGCATTCTGCGGGTACGCGCTCACGGCTTTGTCGCGCCCGTTGATAGCTTTCGCCTCCATCTGGCCGCTCGTTTTGGTTGCGCGATTCGCTGATCGCTTCGGCAAAGGCATTCGCTCCGCGCCAAAAGACGCGCTCATAGCGGACACGGCTTCCGAAAAGAGTCGCGGGCGGGCCTATGGTTTCGAGCGAGCGATGGATAACACGGGCGCGGTTTTGGGGCCGATGACGGGGCTTGCGTTGCTCTGGTGGCTCGGTGTGGAGAGGATGACGACGATCTTTTTGATCTCCACGATTCCGGCAGGCGTGGCGGCGGTTTTGATACTCACGCTGCGCGAAAAGCGAGACGAACATGCCGCTTCGAAGCAAGGCATAAAGTTTTCGCTTGCGGGCGTCACGCGCGAGTATCGCTCACTGCTTGTTGTGACGGCTGTGTTCGGGCTTGCGAATTCCGCGAATGCATTTTTGATTCTGCGGGCTGAAAATCTCGGACTTGCGACCGAGTGGACAATAGTCGCCTACACGCTTTACAACGCGGTGGCGGCCTTAGCATCGATGCCCGCAGGCGCGTCGAGCGACCGATTCGGTCGTCGCAATCTGTTGATTATCGGCTACGGGATTTATGCGATCAGCTACTTGGGATTCGGTCTTGCGACCGAGGCATGGATGGCGTGGCCGCTGTTCGTGCTGTACGGAATGTTTCCCGCGATGACGGACGGAGTCGCAAAGGCGATGGCCGTAGACACTGCGGGGAGCGCAGGGCGGGCTACGGCGATAGGCATTTATTCGATGGTCGCAGGAGTCGCGCAGATTGCGGCGAGTTATGTGGGCGGTCTGCTTTGGGATCGAATCGATGCGCGAGCGACATTTTATTTCGGGGCCGTGCTTGCTGCTCTCGCGGTCGCGTTGTTGTTTTTACTTTTGCCCTCGCGCGCAAAAGATAGAACTCTATAATTAGCCGCCGAGCATATGTGATTGAACGGATTTATATCGATCCGAATTCTGCCGCGCGTCTGAAGTCAAATCCGATCAACTCACAGACAGGGCTGCAACTCTGCCAAAACAATCCGCTATAGCCGCTTGTCTCGTAGAGCCGTAGTGAGGCAGGTCGGATATTTGGCATTCGGGGATGAACACAGAGCAGCCAGCGAACGTGGCAGATTGAGTTGCAAAGTATGGTTTTTGATATAGCAGTAACACCTTTAAGCTTCGACGGGCGGGTAAAAAGATCGCGCAGTTTCTTCCTGCCCCCCGCCATTAAATTTTCTTCAGAATACGAATTCAGATTTTCTATAGGCGTGATCGGGCTTCGGCCTGAAACGCCGTGTCAGTTTAAGGGAGATTTTTATGAGATCGAATCGATTAAAGATTTTTATTCCAGACAGACTCTTTCGAAGCTCAGATTTTCCGACAAGCCGGGTTGCGGTTCAGTTCTCGCGCCTGCTCGCGCTTATCGTAATGACTTCCCTTCTTCTCGCAACCATCCCGCCGACCAGAGCGGAAGAAAAGGAAGTGGAGGTGCGGTTTTCTTTCGACCAGAAGATCGATGATCTCTGGGTCGATATGCCGCAGATTTCAGAACGCCCCAATGTAAAACTCACTTCCAGCACCGAGCCGTCCTGCGCCAATGCCGCGCTCAGAAAAGCCAGATTCGCTTTGACTCAAGCTTCCATACGTGCAGCCATTTCAAAAGCTTTCGATGCCTTCCTGGAAGTTGTCAAACCGGTGCTGAAAGTCTACGGCATCGGTTCTGCGGGAGAGGTATTGGAGATAATCAAGATATATCTTGAGTCTTCCAGCCCCGAAGAGTTCGCAAAAAAAATGGGCGAGTACCTCGCTAAAAAAGCGGGCGGAAAGGCTGGTGGAAAAGCCGGGGAGGAGGCGGCCAAAGCTCTCTACAAAAAACTCATGGAATCGAAGGCGTATTCTCAAGAGTTGGCATTCGACGATCCTAACTGCGGTCGAGTAACCATAACGATTTTCCTCAAACCCCATCCGAGCAAGCCTGATACTCCGGCAATTCACCTCATCGCAAGCGGCGACTGCCAGTGCAAGTGGCCATCAAACGTCAGCCGCGATCAGCAGCTTGGCCCCTGGCAGGTATTAGCTTATGCGGAACTCACGCCCGTCAGTCGGGAGGTGAAGGCGAACACGGTCGAGGTGACTTTCGGTCTCGGCGAAAGGCAGTACGAAGTCTACGCCAGATGCGGCTGTGATGCTCCGGCTGCGACCAATCAGCCGGATTCGACTCCTGAAGAACCTCCGACAAATAATACTCCGCCCAAAGAGAATATCGTCGTTCGAATATGCGAAAAGGATTGCGGCGAACTTTACGCTGAATGGATCAAATGGAAAGTCGCGTTGGAAAGAAGAGAGGCGGATGCTGCAAACCCCGTCTTGATGTCTGACAAGGAAACGGCGAAAAACATTCGCGAGTCGCTCGATATTTTTCGCAGGAAGGCTGCCGAGGCGAAGAAGGCCTATTACGAGTGCCTGAAGCAATGCTACGAGAAGGCGGTCAGAGCAGGTGAAATCTCGAAGGTTCCCGATGAGGTGATTGAAGAAGCCAATGCTCAGTTGCCGCCCCGAAAGGACGAGAAAAAAGAGGGAAAAGTCAGCAAGGAAAAAGATCAAAAAAGAGATTCTTCCGAAAAAGATGAGAAGGCAAAACCGAAGAAAGGCAAGGTCATCGTGGATTTCTCTGATGAAGTCCGCAAGGCCGAGCGGCCAGCATCGGAAAAAGAGAAGAAAGAAAAAGACAGAGAGGAGAAAAACAGAAAAACTTCTGCGCACAAGAAGGTCTCGAAAATCGCCGCCGTTGCCGACACTATCACAGGCGTTCTCTCTGGCCGCCATCGCAGGGAGAAGCCCAAACGGGAATCTCACAAAGAACGCAAGCAATAGGAGTCACGAGGCGTGCACTCGCATCCTTTGAGCGTGCGCCTCAAACAATTCTCCCACAGTCAAACCGTCAGGGTTGCCCTCAGACTTCAACTTGAAGATAATCCCTCTGCGCCACCAAACATCTTATCGGAGGGAAAACTTATGCTATCGACCATGCAGGATCATCCGTTGACCATAGGGATGATCTTCGATTATGGCCGCAGGGTTTATGCCACGAGCCGCGTCGTCACTTTCATGGGAGATCATTCGCGCGTCGCCTCTTTCGCTGAAGTCGGAGAGCGCGCTTCGCGACTGGCCAATGCGCTAAAACGTCTGGGCATAAAACCCGGAGATCGCGTAGGCACTTTCGGATGGAACACGCAGGAACATCTCGAAGCATACATGGCTATCCCTGCGATGGGAGCCGTCCTGCACACGCTCAACATTCGGCTCTTCCCCGAACAACTCGCCTACGTCGCCAATCACGCCCAAGACCGCATTGTTATCGTCGATGACACGCTCATCCCGCTGCTGGCAAGAGTCGCGGGCGAATTGAAGACGGTCGAGCGTTACATCGTCATCGGTGAGGGTGACGCCTCCGCGCTTGGCGACGTTTTGCGATATGAGGAATTGCTTGCAGGTGAAAGCGCGGATTTCGACTGGCCCGAAATCGATGAGCGATCAGCTGCCGCGATGTGCTACACGAGCGGGACCACAGGCAATCCCAAGGGAGTCGTCTACAGCCATCGCTCAAGTTTTCTGCACTCGATGGCCGCCTGCACCGCCTCCGTGTTCGGGCTGACCGAGCATGACCGGGTGCTTCCAATCGTGCCTATGTTTCATGCGAATGCGTGGGGATTGCCTTACGCGGCATGGACAGCGGGCGCGGATTTTCTCATGCCTAATCGCTTTCTTCAGGCCGAGCCTCTGTGCCGTTTCATCGAGTGGGAGCGGCCAACTTTTTCGGGCGCGGTTCCCACGATCTGGAACGACATACTTCGCTATGCCGAAACCAATGAAGTCGATTTCAGTTCCATCAGGATGATCGTGTGCGGCGGGTCGGCGGTGCCGCGCATTCTGATGGAGAGATTTCAGGAACGTCACAACGTGAAAATAATTCAGGCGTGGGGGATGACTGAAACAAGCCCGCTGGCCGCCGTGGCTTTTACTCCGAGAGATTCGTCCTTCGAAGATGAAATGAACTGGCGAGTCAAAACCGGTCGCATCAAAGCGGGCGTGGAATTGAGAATCACGGACGGCGATAAGGTTCTGCCGTGGGATGGCCAGTCTGTGGGAGAAATAGAAGTGCGCGGCCCGTGGATCACCGCCTCTTACTATCTGGACGACTCGCCTGAAAAATTCGATGACGGATGGCTGCGCACGGGCGACGTGGGAACGGTCGATGAGAAGGGCTACATTCAGATAACAGATCGCGCGAAAGATGTAATCAAATCTGGGGGCGAATGGATTTCTACAGTCGAGCTTGAGAACGAAATCATGGCTCACCCGGAAGTTATCGAAGCGGCGGTAATCGGCGTGCCTGACGAGAAGTGGGACGAGCGCCCGCTGGCGTGTGTCGTTTTGAAGGAAGGAGCGACGACAAACGTCGATGATTTGCGCGGATTTCTCTCCCTGCGCGTGGCGAAGTGGTGGATACCCGAACGCTGGGCTTTCATCACGGAAGTACCCAAGACGAGCGTGGGCAAATTCGACAAGAAAGTTCTGCGCGCCCGGCGTGAGCATAACGAACTCGAAATACTCGAAAGCGGGGGTGAGAAATAGAACACGTATCGAGGAAAATCAGGGAGATAACGACTCTGAGCTTGTGCTAAAATGCGGCTGCTATGATCGATGTCAAAGAAGCAGTGAGAATCGGTTCTGATTACGTTCATCAGTTATATGCTCAGGATGAGTGCCGTGACTGGTTGCTCGAAGAAGTAGTTCTGTCGGATGACGAAAAATATTGGTACGTCACGATAGGGTTTTCTCGACCAGTATTTTCACCAGACCCTGCACTATCCATGCTGGAACACGCCTTTCCGAGGAGGGCTAAGTACCAAAGAGAATACAAAGTCGTTCAAATCGATTCCCAGACAGGACAAGTCCGATCAATGAAGATCAGAGCCGCATGATCGAACCAATAGGCCAACTAATCGCGCGCTACAGTCAGAAGGGCATTCTGGTCGATACGAATATTCTGTTGCTCTACTTCGTGGGGAGTTTCGATCAGAACCTGATCCCACGTTTTAAGCGCACGCTTCAATTCACAATCGAGGACTTCGAAATGTTGCTGACTTTGCTTCAACCCTTCAACAAAGTTATCACTACGCCGAACATCCTCACTGAAGTCAGCAATCTTTCAGGTCAGTTAGGCGAGCCAGCCAGAGGCAGATATTTCCAGACGCTCGCAGAAAAAATCGCCCTGATGGAAGAACATTACGTTGAAAGTCGAGATGCATCTACGCAGGAAGAATTCATAAATGTCGGCCTCACGGACACAGGCATAGGCAAACTTTCAAAAGATGGATATCTCGTATTGACCGATGATTTTCAGCTTTCACAATCTCTTCAAAAGAAAGGCATAGATGTGATCAATTTCAACCATATCCGACCTCTGGGTTGGACATAAAACAGATAGAAGGTGGGAGAAAAATCTGTGATGATCCGTCGCATACGTGTTAATCCGTGTCCTATCCCGATCTTCGAGGTGACGCAATGAAGAAACTGGTTACTCTGATAATCACAATATTCCCTGCTCTCCTGCTAACAGCAACGCAGGCGAAAGCGCAAAGCGATTTACGCCCGGTTCACACTTATTCAATCGTCGCCCGCGACCCGCAGACGGGCGCGCTCGGTGTTGCGGTTCAATCGCACTGGTTCAGCGTTGGCTCGAACGTCGTGTGGGCCGAGGCGGGAGTGGGCGCAGTCGCCACGCAGTCATTCATCGATCCGAGCTACGGCAAACTCGGACTCGACCTGATGCGAGCGGGCCGCAGCGCGCCTGATGCTCTGCGCGGACTCATCGCGGCAGATGAAGGGCGCGACGTGCGACAGGTGGCTGTGATCGATTTCGAGGGCCGCGTCCTCGCGCACACGGGAAAGAACTGCATTCAGTCGGCAGGTCACATCATCGGCAAAAATTTTTCCGTTCAGGCCAATCTCATGTTCAGCGAACGAGTGTGGCCCGCGATGGCCGAGGCTTTTGAAAATGCGAAAGGCGATCTGGCTGAACGAATGATGGCCGCGCTCGAAGCCGCTGAAAGCGTCGGCGGAGATATTAGGGGCCGTCAGTCGGCGGCGATGATCGTCGTGTCGGGCAAGTCTACGGGGCGGGCGTGGGCGGATCGCATAGTCGATCTCAGAGTCGATGACCACACGGAGCCGCTCAAGGAGCTAAGACGACTGCTCAACCTTCAGCGCGCATACAATCACATGAATGCGGGCGATCTGGCCGTAGAGCAGAAAGACAACGAGCGCGCGCTTCGCGAGTATTCAGCCGCGGCGCGACTCGTTCCCGACAATGTTGAAATGGTTTACTGGCACGCCGTCGCGCTCGTCAACATGGGCCGGGTAGAAGAATCGCTCTCGCTGTTTCGCCGGGTGTTTGCGGCGGATAAAAACTGGGCCACGCTTACGCCGCGACTTGTCAAATCCGGCCTGCTGCCTGATGATCCGAAATTGATCGAGCGCATAGTCAAGCTTGCGGGTGAAAAGCGATGAAACTGAAAACTGAAAGTAACTACTCAGCCGCTTTCGTCCCGTAGGGACGGTTGATTTTAGGCAGGTTCTTTAGAGCCTGCCCTTATCAGCATTATTCATCGCGTCGCGTCAGCGACGGTTGAGCCTTGTAACATCATTCAATCGTCGCTGACGCGACGAAGAGAATCAACCTTGCTCGCTACCCGGCCTTGAAAGACCGGGCTAAACTCAACCGCCGCTACGCGGCTGAGTAGTTACAACTGAAAACTGAAAACTGTTTCTCAAAGGAGAAGTCATGTCTGATATATTCGATGATCGCAAGAAGGCGCTCGAAGAGGAATACTTCAAGCGTAAGGAGAGGGAAGCCATCGAGAAGATGCGGGCCAAACGCGAGGAAGAAGAACAACTGGCGGCTGAACTGGCTGCGACTCTTCCCTGCCCCCGATGCGACGGCAGGCTGAAAGAGATGACCTACGAGGGAATTCAGATAGACCGCTGCACGAAGTGCAACGGCATCTGGCTCGACGCAGGAGAGATGGAGCAACTCACGCAGAAGGAAGAAGGCGGCGGATTCTTCGGGCGACTCTTCCGCAGTTCCTCGGATTGATTT
>DLHY01000078.1:78662-188139 GCA_002483445.1 Blastocatellia bacterium UBA7656 | reverse complement strand
AGGGACTAATGACAAAGGACAAATCATAGTGATAGACTTGCGGCGATGAGTTCGCAAAAGGCCCGACCTCGCAGCATCATCTGGACGATTGCGCGACGCATAGCGATGGTCATCGTCCTCGTTCTGGCGTTTTTGTTGAGCGCGACAGTCACCATTTACGTCCTCTTTCGCAGCGGCGACACGCGCGTTCCAAACGTGGTGGGCAAGCCCGAAGCCGAGGCGCGAAGGATGGCTGAGGACGCGGGGCTGAAGGTCAAAATCCAGTTGCAATCAGATGACAAGATTCCGGCCAGCACTGTCATTAAAACCTTCCCCCTCCCCAATTCCTCGGTGAAAAAAGATTTCACCCTGACGATATACGTCAGCAGCGGGCCATCTACTACGAAGAGCCAACTCGTTGATCGGTTCACCTTCAGCCGCGCATCATTGAAAGGGCAATTATGATCGAGATAGCGCCTTCGATCCTCTCAGCCGATTTTTCGAAACTGGGCGAAGATGTTCGCGCAGCCGAGCGCGGCGGCGCGGGGTTGATTCATTGCGATGTGATGGACGGCCACTTCGTGCCGAATATCACCATAGGCCCGCTCGTCGTCCGCGCGCTCAGGGGAGTGACCAATCTCCCGCTCGACTGCCACCTGATGATAACCGACCCTGACCGATACATCGCTGACTTCGCCCGCGCCGGAGCCTCGATGATTTCCGTTCAAGTCGAGGAAGTCGTACACCTGCATCGCACAGTGACGGCGATACGCGATCTCGGCTGTCGCGCGGGTGTGGTGCTCAACCCTGCGACGCCCATCTCTTCGCTCGAAGAGATTCTGCCTTTCTGTGATTATGTGCTAATCATGAGCGTTAATCCCGGATTCGGCGGCCAGTCGTTCATCAGCACATCGCTTGACAAGATAAGTCGGCTGCGGGGTATGATCGACAGTCGCGGTCTCAACGTGAAAATAGAAGTCGATGGCGGAGTGGGATTACAGAACATTGCAGATGTAGTCCGCGCGGGAGCCGAGTGGATAGTCGCCGGTTCAGCCGTCTTCGGCGGGGGGCAGGCGGAAGAAGCCACGCGCGCTCTGCGAATGAAAGCGTTCGAGACCATTTCAGTTTAATCCCGTGCTCGCTTGACTCGGCGCAACTATTTTTTTTGCGCTGAACTGATTTCAAAGAAGGCGGCCCGACGGCTGCCGAAGGTGGTTTTATGAAAGCAGTGAAGTTGTTTCTGATTGCGACCGCGATTGCGGCCTTGTTTTCGGCCTGCGGCGGCAAGGCCAAAAATAAAATTACGCTCGAAGAAGCAAAGGCGGGTCGCGATCGCGAGTTGTTTTTGGAAGCGATCAAGGAGATCGATAAGGGCAACTTCGACACCGGAAGAATTCTGATCAACACGATGATAAACACCTATCCGGACAGCCCGCTGGCCAGAGCCGCAAAGCTGGCCAACGCCGATTCCTTTTATCTTCAGGGTGGGTCGAAGAATCTCGCTCAGGCTGAAGTCGAGTATCGCGACTGGGTGGAGTTCTTCCCCGATGACGCGCTGGCCGATGACATATATATAAAGATGGCTGAGATTCATCTGCGCCAGGTTCTGGCTCACAACCGCGACATCTCGCACGCGCGCTTTGCCGAGCAGCGGCTCAAGGAAATGATGCGCCGCTACCCGAACAGCGACCGCAAGGAAGAAGTCGAGCAGTTGATGGTCAAGGTTCAGGAAATCCTCGCCATGCACGAGCTTGAGGTCGCGCGCTTCAACTATGTGCTTCGCCGCGCGGCTCAGGGCGCGCAGATTCGCACGGAAGAAATACTCAACAAGTATCCCAACTTCTCACGTCTCGACGAGGCGCTCTGGATTCACGCCCGATCCATGATAGATCAGGAAGACACCGAGACCGCGAGCCGCGACCTGACGCGGCTCGTCGCCAATTATCCGCATTCGGAGTTTCGCCAGAAAGCCGAGGCTCTCCTGAAGGAATGGGGCAAACCCGTGCCTGAGCCTGATCCGGCAAAGGTGGCCGAAGGGCCGCCCCAGGGCAAAGGACTGATGTCGCGAACCTTCGGCTTTTTCTTCGGCCCCAAGATAGACACCTCTCCAAAGGGAGTTATCATCGACCGCGATCTCAAGCCGGAAGAGATAGCCGCCCACGCCCAGGAGCTTGTCGGACTGCCCACTCCGGCAGGGCTGACCACGCCCAGCGCAGGAACGACTACAAATACCGACTCCCGCCCGCGCCGCGCTGCCGGAGCCACGCAGGATGTCGAGGTCAAGCCTGCCGATAAGGAAAGCTCTTCGAAAGAGAAACCTGCGAGCAAAGACAACAAAAAAGACGACAAGAAAGACAAGGACAAGAAGAAACCTGACAATTCATCAAAGGTGCTGCGCAATCCATAAGACAGGGAACAGGGAACAGGTGACAGGTGACAGGGTTGGTTTTTCTGCTCCCTGTTCCCTGTCACCTGTTCCCTGTCACCTACTCTATGAAAGTTCTCGTCATCGGCGGATCGGGCTACATAGGCAGCCACACGGTTGAAGAACTCGCGCGGCGCGGCCACCTCGTTTCAGTATTCGCTCGCGGCATCACCCGCCCTCCTCAAGCAGTCGAATTAATCAAAGGCGACCGGCACAACCCGGAAGACCTCGCCCGCCTTCGCTCGCTTGCCTTCGACGCGGTGATAGACATCAACGCTTATACCCGCGAAGAAACTCAACTGGCGATCAACGCTTTCGATGGAGCAGTCGCTCGCTTCATCCACCTCTCGACTATGGCGGTTTACAATCTCGATTCCACGATGCCGCTTGTGGAAGACAGCCCGCTCACTACGGATATGACTGCGCAGTACGCGTACAACAAAGCCGAATGCGAGCGCGCTTTGAGATGGGCTTACACGAAAAGCGGATTCCCTTACGTATCCGTTCGACCTCCGGGAGTCTTAGGGCCGCGCGATCACATCTCGCGCGAAAACTACTGCCTCAAGCGCATGACTGCGGGCGATCCGATCATCGTCGCCGACAGCGGCGCGACTCCTGTATTTGCAATTTATGTGAAAGACCTCGCCCGCTGTCTGGTCGATTCTCTCACGGCTGAAGGCGTCCGAGGCGCGGCTTTTCATATCATGCAGCGGGAAATCCTGACCATCAATCAACACATAGCCGCTATTGCCGAAGCGGCAGGCGTCAAGGCCGATGTCTGTCATATACCGGCGCGATTGCTCGAACGATTGGGATTTACCACATATCAGTTTCCTTACTATCTCGAAGGGAAAACAATTCTCGCCGACACGACAGCGGCCCGCAATCGATTGGGTTTTGCGCCGACGCCTTACCTGCGCGCGCTGAAAGAAACGGTCGAGTATTTTCTGGAGCGCGGCCCTGAAAACGAAAGATCAATCGAAGATTCACTCTCTTCGGTCATCCCGCGCTCGCTTGAGCGCATCCTCGTCGAGCGTTACCGCCGAAACCTCGCCGAGATGGAAGACCGCATCACGAAAGAATGGCTCACTGAAGAGTAGGGGTCAGGGGTCGGGTGTCAGGGATCAGCGGTTTAGAAATGCCTGTCGTTCAACTGGCAATTCAACCCTGATATTGAGCGATTGTTTTCGAAAGGCTTGTTGGATGAAAGAGCCAGTGATAAATAAAATTGATCACCGACTCCTGCCCCCCGGCCCCCGACCCCTGACCCCCGACCACTGCTCCTTGATGATCGTCGCAGGTGAAGCGAGCGGAGACCGTCACGGCGCGGCGCTCGTGCTTGCTTTGAAGCGGCTTTACCCGGAATTGGAGTTTGAGTTTTTCGGATCGGGGGGCGAAGAGATGCGCGCCGCCGGGGTCGAGACTTTAGTCAATGCTTCGGATGTCGCTATCATCGGCATACCTGAAATCCTGCGCGCTATTGGAAAACTTTACCGCGCCTATCGCCTTTTGCTTCGAGCAGCGCGCCAGCGTCGTCCTTCGGCAGTAGTGCTGATCGACTGGCCTGATTTCAATATGAGGCTGGCTAGAAGGTTGCGTCGTGAAGGATTCGAAATCATTTACTACATCAGCCCGCAGGTGTGGGCGTGGCGACGTTATCGAGTAAGAGCCTTGCGCCGCGACGTGAAGCGAATGCTCGTCATCCTCCCCTTCGAAGAAAAGTTTTATAAAAATCAGGGAATGGAAGTCGAATACGTCGGGCATCCGCTTGTCGAAAGCTGCCGGACGAGCGGCACGCGCGAAGAGTTTTTGTGGAGGCACGGGCTTGATTTGAATCGAAGGTTGATCGCGCTTTTGCCCGGCAGTCGCCATAAAGAGATTCATTATCATCTGCCCGCGCTTCTGGATGCGGCAGCGCGTTTGAAATCTCAAATCCCGAATCTCCAATTCATACTGCCCATGGCCTCGACCGTTGATCGCGCTCAGGTCGAAGCGGCGATGCAGGATGCGGGCGCGGATGTGAAGATCATCGAGCGGGATACTTACAATGCAGTGGGATTTTCTGAGATCGCAGTTGTAGCGAGCGGGACGGCTACGGTCGAAGCGGCTCTGCTTGATACGCCGATGGTGATAATTTATCGCGCTTCGGAGGTGAATTGGCGGATGATTCGCCCGATGATTCATCTCAACACTTTCGGGATGGTCAATCTCGTGGCAGGCCGCCGCATAGTTCCTGAACTGATTCAGCACGACGCGACGGGCGAAAGGATAGCCAGCGAAGTTGCAGCGATACTCAAGGACAGGGAGAAGCTTCGACAGATGAAAGATGATATCAGAGAAGTGCGCGAGAAGTTGAGCGGGCCGGACGGGTCAGGAGCCGAACGCGCAGCCCGCGCAGTGATGCAAGCGATGGGCGAGTGAGCAGCGAGTGCTACTATCGGACTTATTCTGCGGCTTCCTCCTGATGGCCGAGCGATTCGATTCTCGACAGCCATTCGCTGAAATGCGGACACTCCTGCCGAATCGTTTCCAATCCGATGCGCTTCGATATGAGGACTCCGAAAGCCACTTTGTCATAAGCCGCATAAAGCTCGCTCAATCGTTTCGATGGGGCCGTTGTTGCGCTGTCGTTTATCTCTTCCGGCGTATTGAACTGGTTGCGGATGTTTTGCAACTCGTTCAGCTTCGATCTTTCGTAAAGGCTCATTACTCCATCAACAGCTTCAACGCTACTGAACAGCAATCCTTCATATTCGTGAAGCTGAATATATGGTATGAATCGGCGGCTTTGAATGTCCGAGGCAATCCCATCTTCGACGAGTTTCACCTTTTGATAAGGATCAGTTTGTCTTCCTGCCTCGGCGAGGTTCGGGAAATCATCGGGTAGGCCGTACAGATCGAACATGGTCGTCAGATATGATTGCTGATCCTCATTCAGCCACCGCTCAATATCGCGCTTTGCTCTTTCGTAGCTGGTCATCCCGCCGCGATAAATTCTGCTCGTCCTTCGATCCCGCCCGGTCTCAACCCGTCGCGCGCTGACGTAGACCTGACAGGCGGCCAGATGATCGCGCAGCACGTCGCGCACAAAAGTCTCTTCAGTCTGTCCCTCGACAATGATGTTGAGGCGAGCAGGGGCCATCAGGAAGGTCTCCCGCCAAGTACATTCTTTTCCCACAACTCGCCGAGCGAATACTCTTCGATCCACTCTTTCAGCTTTTGCGAGTCCACATCTTTGATAACTGTTTCATGCCCTTCGCGCTCGACTATCAACAGGTCTTCAGCCTCGAATTGATTGACCAGTGAAACCGATTGTGTGGAAACGATTATCTGCGTTCTCGCCGATACGCTTCGCATCAGCGAAGCAAGCACACTGACGGCATAAGGGTGAAGGCCAAGCTCCGGCTCATCGATCAGAATCGTGTCGGGCAGGTCAGGCTGTAACAGAAGAGTCGCCAGACACATGAACCGCAGCGTTCCATCTGAGAGGTGATGAGCGAGAAAAGGATAATCCGAGCCGCGCTCGCGCCATTCGAGTCTTATGTTGTCAGGGTTGTCCACCCACGGTCGCAAAATGAAATCGTCGAAGAATGGGGCTACGAGACGAATAGTGTCGCGTATCGCTTCGTACTGATGCGGGGTTGTGCGTTGCAGCTTGTAGAGAAACGCGGCGAGGTTTCCGGCATCACGTCTGAGGTAAAAGTTATCGTTGATGGCTCCGAACTTCTTCACGAGTGCAGAGTCGCTCGTGTCGTGAAAATGGTAGAATTGCCAGCCTAGTATATTCAACAAGACACGCTCAAATACGCTATCAAGAAGTTTCTCTACTTCTTTCGGCAAGCCCCCCTCTCGATCATTGCGCAATATGAAGCGAGGGACGCGAGTTTTCGCTGCTTTTCCCGGAAGGATGCTTTCATTGTACCCCTTATCCAAACGGGCGTTTTCAGAAACCTGATTGGACCCAGGCTCACAATGGCGACAATACTCTTCACCAAAAAGCATCCTATCATCGGCTGTCGGCAACAACTCGCAGTAATAACTATCCAGTCCGAACCTCAGCGATATCTCAATTCTATCTGTCACCTTTTGCCCGAAATAAAGCAAAGAGTTTGCGCCGCCTGATTGAGCGACAAACACCTGAAGATTTTCTTGCATCATCTGATTGAGCATTTTGAACAGGGCGATGAAGTTGCTCTTGCCTGCTCCATTCGCGCCGATGAGAACATTCAAAGAGCGCAGTTCAATCTCCACCTTCCTCATTGATTTGAAGCCTTTTACTTCTATGCGATCTAGTTTCATGTCTATAGCTCCATCACTGATGAAACATCTTCCCGTCGATCAATTGCTAGGCTACTCTCGATTGATCGCACAGAGCAACTGAGAGAGAAAGGATTTCAGTCTTGTCGGTTCGGGAAAGCATCAACCGCCGCCGAGATATTTGGGCAGGTTGAAGAGAAAGCCTTTTTCAGTATCAGGAACCAGGCCGCCCATCAGCCAAAGGTAAACGAAGAAGGCATAAAAGACGCTCATCAACACAAGCGCCGCTCGTCGCCACATAGGCGGACGCAACTCAGGCGGCAGAAATTTCATGTTTATATAAAGAACGTGTATCGAACTGATGACGAAGGCCACGCCTGCCATGTTGGCTGAAACCTGAAGCAGTATGATCGGCTGAGTGAGGCTCAAAGCTATAATCGCCCAGATGACGACCGATGCCAGCACTGAGTAATAAATAACTCTCACATCGCCGCCGCGCCAGTTCCTCAACGCGCGGCTGCCACTCCATAATATATCCGTCACTGCCCTCGTCATGCCTTCGAGCAGATCAAGCTGAGTCTTAAATAGTACCCACACGCTCATCACTGCAAGCACCAGAGTGAGAGCCTGTCCCCCGCGACTGGCCATCGCGTTTGCAAGTTCCGCAGCAACGCCGAGTCCGCGAATCTCGCGGCCCGGTTCTATCATCGTGGTGTAAAGAATCGCCGGAAGCCCCATGCCAAGTATCGCCCCGATGAAGAACACGCCCCATTGATCTATGCTTATGATCCGCCACCAGCCTCGCCAGCGTTCGAGGCTTTCCTTGTCGGGGCGAAAAATGGAGCCGATGTGCGCGAGCTTCACTTTATGCCCGCCGACGGCTGCCGGAATGTAGCCCGATTTCTGACCCATCCCATAGCCTTTATCGCGCGCATAATTCGACACCGTGAGATTGCCGACTCCGCCCATGCCTGAGTAAGCCGCAAACGCGCCGATCAGAAACCAGTCCACCCCCGCAGGGATGAAGTTGAAATGCCCGTCGCGCAATTCGTAGCCGAAGAATCCCGCTCCCGCAGCCAGCCAGTTCTCGCCTCCCGCATACATCACGCATAACACGGTGAGCGTGCCGAGAATGAAGACGATCAGTATCCAGTTCAAAATCTCCAACGTGCGCTCGATGCGCTTGCCGCTGAATACGAGTACCAGCACGCAGACGAGGAAAGTTCCGACGCCTATGCGATGAATTATCGTCGCATCGGAGCTTTCGGCCACGCGCCCCTCGAAGAGGAAAAAGATCGCGCCAGCCGCAGCCCCCGCCCATGCGGGCCAGCCCGTCTGAAGGAAGTAAAGCGCGGCGTAGGTTATCGCCCAGAAGGTTGATCCCGGCTTCGTCCGCATAAATCCCGTCACCACAGGCTCGCCCGTGTACATGGTGTAGCGAATAAGTTCGGTGTTGAAAATGGTCTGCAACACGACCGCGACAGATGTCACCCACAGCAAGGCGAGGCCGTACTTGACGAAGGCGGCAGGGCCGAGCAGCCATTCGCCGCTGCCTATCGATGCGCCGAGTATGATCGCGCCCGGCCCTATGATGCCGAGTATGCGAAAGCCCTTTGTGTTGGGCGGCGGGGGGAGTTCGGATACGCTCCACGGTTCCAGCCCGGAGCGCGCTTCCACGGGCGGCGTCTCCTGCGCGGTCGTTTCGGTTGCCAATAGTTTCGCTCCCAATGTGATTGAAGTAAACGGATGCCTCACGGCGGGGCCAACAATATCACAAGAAAAGGTTGCAGGCCATGCGCGCCGAGATACTGTATTCCGTTCGCTATCGAGACGCAGCAATTTATCACATGAGAGACCCCATTTTGAAAGCGCGAAGCAATCAGCTTCTCTACGCTTTCGCGTTTGACAACCTCAGACCCATTCGATAAGTTGCTTTGCTGTCTTCGCACTTTTCGAACTATTACCGGAGGGAACTATGGGAATCAAAGTTGGCATAAACGGATTCGGTCGCATAGGCCGCAACATAATGCGGGCGGCTATGGGCGGCGATATCGATTTCGTCGCGGTCAATGACATAACTGACACCAAAACTCTCGCACACCTGCTCAAATATGACTCGCTTCTCGGCAACCTCGACGCGGACATACGAGCAACAGACAAAACCATAAGGGTCAACGCGGATGAGTTCGTCGTCTTTGCCGAGCGCGACCCGGCCAAAATAGATTGGGCATCGGTGGGCGCGGAAATAGTCGTAGAGTCGACTGGACTGTTCGTTAAAAAAGACGACGCCGGAAAACACATTCGCGATACGGTCAAAAAAGTCATCATCTCGGCTCCGGCTAAAAACGAAGACATCACCATCGTGCTTGGCGTCAACGAAGGCGGTTATAATCCGAAAGAACATCACGTCATCTCGAACGCCTCCTGCACGACGAACTGTCTGGCCCCGCTTGCGAAAGTGATTCACGAAAATTTCACGATCAAAAAAGGGCTGATGACGACCGTGCATTCCTACACCAACGATCAGAAGCTTCTCGATCTTCCGCACAAGGATTTGCGCCGCGCTCGCGCCGCAGCAGTCTCGATCATCCCGACTTCGACGGGAGCCGCCAAAGCCATAGGTCTCGTGCTGCCCGACCTCAAAGGCAAACTCGACGGCCTTGCTCTTCGCGTGCCGACGCCCAACGTCTCGATAGTCGATCTGGTATGCGAAGTCGAAAAAAGCACTTCGAAGGAAGAAATCAACGCCGCTGTGCGCAAGGCAGCCGAGGGCGCGATGAAAGGAATACTTCAATACTCGGATGAGCCTCTGGTCTCGATAGACTTTCGCCGCAACCCGCATTCATCGATCTTCGACGAAGAGTACACCTACGTCATCGATGGCAATATGGTAAAAGTGCTTTCGTGGTATGACAACGAGTGGGGTTATTCGTGCCGCATGGTCGATCTGGTTAAATTCATCGCCGGGAAAGGTCTATAATCCATGAATGGGTGAATGGGTGAATGGGTGAGATGACTCTTCATCACCCATTCCCCCTCTCTCCCATTCTTCCTCTCTTCTTTGACCATTATGGCCAAGCTTTCAATCAAAGACATCGATCTTGCGGGCAGGCGCGTTTTTATGCGCGTAGATTTCAACGTGCCTATCGAAAATGGCGAAGTGAGCGACGACACTCGCATACGCGGCGCGCTGCCGAGCATTCGCTACGCGATTGAACGGGGCGCGCGGCTCCTGATTGCTTCGCATCTCGGGCGGCCCAAAGGCAAAGTGGACGCGAAGTATTCGCTTGCGCCTGCCGCTCGTCGCCTTGCGGAGCTTTTGGGAAAACCTGTGCCGCTTGCGCCTGATTCGGTTGGCCCTGAAGTCCGGGCGATGGCTGACGCGCTGGGGTCTGGCGAAGTTCTCATGCTCGAAAATGTCCGCTTCCATTCGGAAGAGGAGAAGAACGACCCTGAGTATGCGCGAGAGCTTGCCGCGCTTGCGGATGTTTATATCAATGACGCTTTCGGCACGGCTCATCGCGCACATGCATCGACGGAGGGCATTACGCATTTCGTCGAGAAATCTGCCGCGGGTTTTTTGATGGAGAAGGAACTGGACTGGCTCGGCAAGGCGCTCGAACAGCCTGAGCATCCTTTCGTGGTCATACTCGGCGGCGCGAAGGTGTCGGACAAAATCGCGGTCATAGAAAATTTGTTGAAGTCAGCCGATTCGATCCTCATCGGCGGCGCTATGGCCTACACCTTTTTGAAATCTCAGGGGCTGGAGACAGGCCGCTCGCTCGTCGAAGATGACCGGCTCGGTCTTGCCCGCGAGTTACTGGCAAAAGCGAAAGAGCGCGGCGTCGAGTTTCTTCTCCCCATTGATAATGCCGTCGTCGATAAATCTGCGTGGGATGCTGATCCTCGATCAGCGCAGATGCGCGATTGTTCGGTGAAAGAGATTCAGCCCTCAGAGGCAGGTCTCGACATCGGCCCGCAGGCGATTGAAGAATTTTCTAAAAGGATTCACAACGCAAAGACGATAGTGTGGAACGGGCCTATGGGTATGTTCGAGCATCCGCCTTTTGATCGAGCGACCCGCGCTCTTGCTGAAGCGGTCGCATCTTCGAGCGCGGTGACGATAGTGGGGGGAGGCGATTCGGTGGCCGCCGTGACTGAAGCGGGAGTGGCCGACAAGATCACGCACGTCTCGACGGGCGGGGGCGCGAGCCTGGAATTTCTCGCGGGCGACACGCTGCCGGGAGTTGCGGCTTTAACCGATAAGTAGGAGCAATGGATGAAATCATTTCTGGCAGTAATTATGGCAGCCATTCTATCTTCGGCTGCCTGTGGAAAGAAACCGGCTTACAGCGATATCAAAACCGATGAGCGCGGGCGGGTTGCCGCTCAAAATAACAACTCTCAGCCTGATGCTCAATCGAGCGCGCCGCCTGAGACGACGGCTCAGACTCCGACGACACAAACTCCGCCGCCGACTCCGCCTGCTCAACAGGAAATCAAGCCGCCTTCATTTTTTAATGCGAGCAAAGGCGAAATCAGCGACCTGCCAAACTATCCCGTTGCGATGAAAACCAATTTGCAATTCGGCCCGATCCAGGGAATGGACACCGCGATGATAGTTTTGGAAACAAAAGACGCGGTGGAAAAGGTAGCCGCTTTTTATGACCGCGCCACGAAAGGGAAAGGATGGAAAGTGGTCAATCGCCTCAGCGATCCTGAATTTTTCCAACTCGATGTCGAGAAAGGCAAGGTTCACGAAGGGGTGGTCAAGGTCAGGAAAGATTCCGTCAGCGGGAGGACTGTCATCGTCATTTCGCGCATTGAAAAGCCTGCGGATAAGAAGGAACCGGAGACGAAAAAATGAGACGCCCAGTGATAGCCGGAAACTGGAAAATGTACAAAACCATTTCTGAGGCTCTGGATTTCGTTCAATCCTTTCGCCCGCTGGTCGTCGGGGTCACTCACTGCGATATCCTCGTGGCTCCTCCCTTCACCGCTCTTCGCGCTGTGGCCGACCGCCTCGAAGGGTCGAATGTTTACGTCGGCGCGCAGGACGTTGCAGCCGAACAGGGACCGGGCGCTTTCACGGGCGAAGTTTCGGCATTGATGATTCGCGATGCGGGCGCAAGCCACGCCATAATCGGTCATTCGGAGCGGCGGCTGTATTACGGAGAGACTGACGAGCGGGTAAACGAGAAAACCCGTCGCGCTCTCGACGCGCGACTTTCGCCTGTCGTGTGCGTCGGAGAGCGAAGCGAAGAGAGAGATACAGGGAGAGCGGAAGAAGTCGTCGGTCGGCAACTCCGGGGCGGGCTTCGAAACTTGACAGCCATGGACGCCTCCCGTATCATCATCGCTTACGAGCCTGTATGGGCAATAGGCACAGGGCGAACAGCAACGCCTGAGATTGCCGAACAGATGCATTCCTTCATTCGGGCCACCACGAGAGAGATGTTCGGAGATGAGACAGCCGAGGGGATGCGGATTCTGTACGGCGGCAGCGTGAAGAGTGACAACATCGGAGGGCTGATGGATCAGCCTGATATCGATGGCGCGCTCGTAGGCGGGGCAAGCCTTGAGCCTGACTCGTTCGCACAGATCGTGAATTACAAAGACAGGTAGGACTCGAAATTGTATTATCTGCTTCTGACGGTTTACATAATCTCCTGCATCGTGCTGATAATGTTCGTGCTGTTGCAGCCGGGCAAATCCGATGCCTCACAGGTTTTCGGCGGCGGAGCGAGTTCGGCGGCCTTCGGGCCTCGCGGCACTCAGACGGTGCTTGCGAAGATAACCATAACTGCCGCGATAGTCTTCTTCCTGACGGCGTTTCTGTTTTCGATACCGGGACTATTCGAGCGCAAATCGGTAGGCGAATCCGTTCCGGTCGAAGAAGCCGCGCCGCCTCCGCCGGTCACTGCGCCGCCCGTGACTGAAATACCTGCGCCTGACTCAACGGGTCAGGTGACGACTCAGCCCGCAGCCACGACTGATGCGAACAGCAATAAGGCGGCGGATACAAAGGCAGGCGATAAGAACAAGAACTCTGCGGCCAAGCCGCCTGTGCAGGAAAAGCAGAAGTAGAGTTGATCGAAGCGCAGTTGTTTGATAAATCGATATTCCCGGACGCGCTGGCGGAGATGGAATGGGCAGGCACGCGGCTTTGAGAGTGATCGCGCCTTCTTGTATAAATGCTCTATGCCAAACGGCAAATACAATGCTGAGATACTGAGGCCGATTGTCGCTTCGTCGCTCTCTTTTGCCGAAGTGCTGCGGCATCTCGGACTGAAGCAGACGGGCGGCTCGCAGTCGAATATCAAGAGGCTTGTCGAGAAGTACGGAATCAGCACCGATCACTTCCTCGGACAGTTGCGCAATCAGGGCGATGAGCATCGAGGAGGGCCGGAAAGAACACCAGCAGAAGAGATTTTCGTTTTACGCGATCCTCTCGCGCACCATGAGAAAGCATACAAGCTTCGTCGCGCGATGATCGAATCAGGGGTTCCGTTTCGCTGCGCAATGTGTGGGATGGAACCTGTCTGGAATGACAGACCGTTGATGCTGACTGTTGATCATATCAACGGATGTCGATATGACAATCGCAAAGATAATCTGCGATTTCTTTGCCCGAATTGTCACAGTCAGACTCCGACGTTCGGAAGAAGCAAAGGATTGACTGATGTGACGACTTGCAAAAGATGGTTTCAGCAAAAGCGAAAGCAGCGCGCAAGCGAGAAAAAATGATCGTTGTTTGAAAAAGCATGTTTTACGGGGATGTGGCGGAACTGGTATACGCGCATGTTTGAGGTGCATGTGGGGAAACCCTTGAGAGTTCGAGTCTCTCCATCCCCATCCAAAAAATAACTGAGAAGTGATGGCTCGACCCGTGAGAGGTCGAGTCATCGCTTTCTGATTTTTTTTCAGAAACTTCCAAAGCAAAATTCATTGGCGGAATTCCGGCCCAGGTTCAGCGCCCGCCGAGCGCATAAGCTATCAAACGCTCTCCTCTGGCCTGATACAGCCTGCTCATCGGTCGGTCTGTCACGAAGCGGTCATCCAGTTCATTCAAGCTTATTTCGTTCTCCGCCTCGCCCGTGTTGACATTGACTCCCACAAGACCCCGGCCTCCCTGCCTCTTCAGATCGGTGTAGAAAAACATCAACTCTCCGCGAAGGGATGCGAAGCGGCGTCGCTCCAGAAGCATTCGCGACAATCGTTCCGCCCACCCCGCCGGGTCAAGTCGATCCAGCAATCGCTCCTCTACATCAATCGAAGGACGAGCGAGATTGATCGATTTCGAAGCGTTGATCCGATCAATCCGGGCCGCGACTCCAAGAGGATAAAATCTCGAAGAGACATATCCGCCAGCCGGGTTAGAAGCAAGCGTCGTGAGGTTCGGCCCCAGAGACCGCGCAAGTCCGCTCCACCTGAGCACGCTTGCAGAGTGAGCTATCCGCGCGCCTCTGAAGATGGCCCCGCTTGCGCCCCCATACCGGAAATAGAGCGATGCCGCGCGCAACGCCACCGCCGCGATAGTTCGAAAGACCCCCCGACCGGGCGGATTGTGCTTCGCGCGCCAGACCTCTTTGCCCACAGCATCAAAGGAAGCGATCTCGCTCGTCCCGCCAACTACGGCTTCATTGCGATCATTGATGAGAACGAAGGAAGCATCCTTGACGCGATGCGAAAGCTTCGCCTCACGCCTTCCCGTCTGCCCATCTATGAGGATGAGGTCATCCCGGTCGGCAATGAGTATTTTCGATGAGTCTCGCGCGGCGATATTGGTTATCCCGTTGTCAGCCCCCTTGTATCGCCAAATTACTTTTCCCGTTCGGGCATCAATTGCGCTCACGCCATAAGGCCCTCGCCGCTCGACCTCTCCGTCCTTGATGAGGGTGAACTGCCCGCCGGTTCTGACGTAGAGGACGCCGCCGAATAATATAATCTCAGGGGTCAGCCCCAAATCTTTCGCCTCCCATTCAACGCGGCTCGTCTCGCGCGAGATGGCCCGCACCCGCCCTCGCCCGGACGTGTAGATAAAGCGGTCATCGAAGACCGGATCGGCTTCCGTCAGCGCAAGGCCCTCCTCGTTGACGCGAAAACGCTCGCGTATACGCTGCCTGCCTGTGCGGGCATCAAGCAATGCCACGCCCTCATAAAAGATATGCAGATGGCCATCGAGAAACATCGGCGGGTGATAGTTGTCGAGCGTGTAATCAACTTCTTCCTCATCGCTCTGACTCCAACGCAGAGGCATCATCTCGACCTCTCCCTGTGTCTCGTACTTCCAGAACTCTTCGCCTCGTCGGAGATCGAACACATAGACCGCTGCGTGACGCTTGAGGCTTCCGATAGTGCGGCTTTTTGCGTTTCTAACTATGGTGACAGCCAGCAGGTTATTGTCCGTGTCGAGAGCCATTTGCATAGGCGCTCCGCGAACCTTGTCGCTGCGCCAGAGGGAGTCTCCTGTAAAGATATCTATGGCTTCGAGTCGAGTGCGGTCGTCCTTCTCGAAACTCAGCAGAAGAAGATCTGTCCCGGCAATCGGTGCAACATCAGTTTCATCGAGCCGCATGTTCTTCCTGCGCCATAAGACTTCCCCGGAGTGAGATTCGATTGCGTAAAGCGATTTTTCGGTGCCGAGAAGGATGATAGGCAATTCGGTCATCTGATAGAAAAGAACGCGGCTATCGAGTTTTCTGGACCAGTCGGGGCTTGCTTCTCGCCCAATAGCGGGGAGTCCGGCAAGCGAAAGGCCTGCCGTCACGCAAAGCAGAATTCGCGACATGGGCTTGAGGATATTATGCATACTCAGACCACCTTATGCCTCGTAAGACCTGTGAAGTCAAATCGCTCCGGGGTAAAGCCCGGAGAAACCGACTGAAGCAACCTGATTCCAAACCTCACATCTAATGCGGACGATGACGGAACAAATTATAAAACAGAAAATTATGCCTTTCGGCTTTCTGGTCATCGCCGCAATGACATTGACGACCGGGTACTGGATGAAAGGAACTCTCCCGACGCAAAACCCATTGCTCGCAAGCGACAACTTGATGAAAGCTGAAGACGATACACACAGGAAAGACGATTCCACAAAAGTTGATTCCACACCTTCTCAACCGAAGGAAGTCTCGATTCGATATCAGCCTTTCGTTATTCAGAGCGCGAAATCTATTGCAGAGTTGAAAGCGAAACTCGGCGAAGATGGATTTAACACCGTATTGAAAATAAATCGATTGGATCAAAAGCACGTTGGAAAAGGCACGACACTTTTTATCCCGGAAACGAAAATCGAACTGCTCGCGGCCTCGCCCTTCCCGCAGGAACTCAAGGTCGCAAATTCAATGGACAAGCTCGTCGTCGTATCTCGTCGCGCTCAGGCATTCGGTGCATACCAATCAGGCCGCCTTGTTTACTGGGGGCCGACAAGCACAGGAAAGAAAGCCACCCCCACGCCTGCAAAACTTTATTCGACGAACTGGCGCGCGAAAGTAACTCGCAGCAGCGTCGACCGCTCGTGGGTGCTGCCCTGGTATTTCAACCTCGACATGATAGACGGCATAGCTTTTCATCAGTACGATCTTCCGGGCTATCCTGCAAGCCACGGCTGCGTCCGCCTCCTCGAAAAAGATGCGATGTGGATGTACGGCTGGGGCAACCCGGCGAGGATAGCAAAGAGCGGCTCGTTTCTGGCCTACGGCACTCCGGTACTCGTCTTTGGCGATTACGCCTACGGTCAGCCAGCCCCATGGAAAAAACTTGAGTCTGATCCTAAAGCGGCAACAGTTTCGATAGCTGAGATAGAAGAAGCCCTCCAAAAACACCTGCCGACAATAGAGGCCCGCGCACGGGCGCGAGAGTCACTCGTTGCGGCAGCCAATCCATCGCCCCCTGCCCCAAAACAGTGAACCAACAACACTGCTAATGGTGAAACCTCCAATGGCGCAGCCTGACGGACTGCGCCATATTTTTTTTCAGGCAAAGAATCGATCTATAATCATTCCCTGCTCAGAGGTTGAAATACGGAGGTCAGACAGATGTTGATTCTTGTAGCCGCTTTGCTATTAGCTTCTTTTCCCGCTTTCACTCAAACGACCGACTCGAACGGCCCGCCTGATCTGGTCGTCGTAAAATTCAGTTGGGGCAAAGCTCCAAACCCGCAGCAGGATTCAGGCATCGTCTCGGCAAGAAACCGCGAACACAATATCGATAGCACAACCGGTGATTTCAGCCGCTCCGAAGACTTAATCAAAGACCGCGACTCATCCAAATCGAGCCAGTACGAACCCCGCAGAGAAAAAGAAGCGGGCCTTCCCTCTTCTGCCCAAAGAGACGGATACCGCTACCGAGTCACATTCGAAAACACAGGCAAAAAAACCATTCTATCCATTCACTGGGATTATGTTTTTTTCGACCCTGAAACCGGAGCCGAATCCGACCGACATCAGTTCTACAGCCGCGAAAAAATAGGCCCCCGCAAAAAGAAAGAGCTTTCCGCATTCGACTACTCGCCGCCGACGCGCACGGTCAACGCGAATGAAGCCGATAAAAAAATAGACTCTCAATTCAAGAGCAGCATCGTGATAAATCGCATCGAGTACACAGACGGGTCGGTCTGGCAGCGCGATTCCTTCACCCCGCCCGATAAATGAATCCTCTCACCCTTCCGGGATGGTTTCTCAGATGTTATGATGGCACGCTTATCAGGCGTGTCTTCACGTCGCGCAATAGTCAACTCTGAGAAAACCATTATGGCGGCTTCTCAAACCGAAACGAAAACAGCGAGCCTCCGCTATGCGGGAGGCGAGGCTTTCGTCGGAGAGTCTCCTTCGGGCCACGCCGCAGTCACGAGCTTCGCTCATACTCCGTCTGCGCCTACACCGATGGAGATGCTTTTGATCTCCCTTGGCGGATGCACAGGCGCGGATGTCGTCTCGATACTCGAAAAGAAACGCCAGCGAGTGACCGGCTACGAGATAGAAGTCCGCGCCGAGCGCCGCGCCGAACATCCGCGCATCTATACCAGAATAGAAGTCATTCATAAAATTCGCGGGCGCGAGATCGATCCTAAAGCCGTCGCTCACGCGGTCGAGCTATCCGAGACGAAGTATTGCAGCGTATCGGCCATGCTCGCCGAAGCCGCCGTTATTTCAATGCGGTTCGAAATCATCAACGAAGACTGATAGTAAACAGAGCGCGACGACGGTAGTCGCTCAGTGGACGCGCCGACCAGGTTTTCACTCGACGGAGGTCACATGAAATTCCGTGCAGCGTTGATCGTCGCCTTGCTCTTCATTTCGTCCCTCGCCTACGCGCAAACCCAGTACAAGCAACCTTCGCCCGACATCGTGGCGATGCTCGAATCAAGCCCATTTCCGCAATCGCAGACAAGCCCTGACGGTCGCTGGCTACTGTTGATGGAGCGACCCGCGATGCCCTCTATTGCCGAACTCGCGCAGCCGATGTATCGACTCGCGGGAGTGAGAATCAGCCCTCGCGCGTCGAGCCTGTTCCAGCCTCTCGGAGCCAATCGACTCACTCTGATCGAGCTTGCATCGGGCCGCAAAACAGATGTTCAATTGCCCGCGCAACCCAGACTCTCATTCATCACATTCTCGCCCGACAGCAAAAAGATCGCGTTCACACAGCAGCAAAAAAACGGACTCGAACTGTGGGTCACGGACGCGGCAACCGGCAAATCCGCTCGCGTCGCTTCGATTATGATGAATGCGACGACCGGCGTTCCCTTTCATTGGCTGCCTGACAGCAGCGGATTTGTCTGCACTGTCGTTCCGAAAGATCGCGGGCCGGAACCTGCGGCATCGGAAATTCCCACAGGGCCGAAAATTCAAGAGACGAAAGGCGAGCGCGCGGCTGTTGCAACCTTTCAGGATTTGCTCCAAAACGCGCACGATGAAGCTCTGTTCAAACACTATTTCACATCGCAACTCGCCCGCATCGATCTTGCCGGAAGAGTCACCGAAATAGCACGGCCTGCCATCTTCGATGATGTCGATGTGTCGCCAGACGGGAGATACATTTTCGTTTCGCTGGTCGCCGAGCCATACAGCTATTACATCCCTTACAACGGCTTCGCTCACAAGCTTGAAATATGGGATCAGAAAGGAACGAAGGTAAAGAGTGTCGCTTCGCTCCCTGTTGCCGAAAACACTCCCACCGGCGGCGTGCGCAAAGGGCCGCGCTCCGTTAGATGGCACCCGCACGCTTCGGCGACGCTCGTTTATGTCGAAGCCCTCGACGGAGGAGACCCGAAACAAAAAGTTCCTCATCGCGACCGCGCGATGGAGATCGCAGCGCCTTTCACCGCCGAAGCGCGAGAACTTTTCAAGACTGAACTCAGATTCGGGAACGTGCAATGGACAGAGCAAGGCGACCTGATGATATGGAGCGAGTTTGATCGCCCGACGCGAAAGTCGCGCACTTATTTTCAGGGCGCGGACCAAAAAGCGCGGCTTGCTTTCGACCACCTCTCCGAAGATCGATACAACAATCCCGGCTCTTTCGAGCAGACGAGAAACAAAAGCGGTCAGAATGTCGCGCTTCAATCCAAGGATGGCCGCTATCTTTATCTCACCGGCCAGGGCGCGACCCCGCAGGGAGACCGCCCGTTTCTGAGAAAGCTCGACATAGAAACGCTCAAGACTGAAGAACTTTTCCGCTCCGAGGACCCTTACTATGAATCGGTCACGGATGTGCTTGACCGTGAGGCTCAAAAGATAATCACGAGCCGCGAGTCGAGCGCCGAACCGCCCAATTTCTATCTGCGCGATCTCGGCGCGAAGAAATCTCAGGCGCTCACTCAACTCGCAGACCCGCAGCCTGCTTTCAGAAAAGTCAAAAAGCAGCTTGTAACATACAAACGTTCCGACGGCATAACGCTATCGGGTACACTTTACCTGCCGCCCGATTACAAGCAGGGCGAGCGACGACCCTCCTTCCTCTGGGCTTATCCGAACGAATTCGCATCTGCCAGCGCGGCAAGCCAGGTCGCAGGCTCTCCGAATCGCTTCACCCGCGTCACAGGGCCATCGCATCTGTTCTTAGTCCTTCAGGGCTTCGTCGTGCTGGATAATGCCGCGATGCCGATACTCGGAGGCGAGAAGGCGAATGATAAATTCGTCGAGCAACTGGTGATGAACGCCGAAGCCGCGATCAATTATCTGGTCGAAATGGGCGTGACCGACCGCGACCGCGTAGGCGTGGGCGGGCACTCTTACGGCGCGTTCATGACGGCGAATCTGCTGGCTCACTCGGATATCTTCCGCGCAGGCATAGCGCGAAGCGGCGCATACAACAGGACGCTGACGCCTTTTCAATTTCAGAACGAAAGGCGAAGCTTCTGGGAAGTGCCTGAAGTCTACGGGCGCATGTCGCCGTTTTTCCACGCCAACAAAATCGATGAGCCGATCCTGCTCATACACGGCGAAGCGGATAACAACTCCGGCACGTTTCCCATTCAATCCGAGCGATTGTTTCACGCGCTCAAGGGGCTTGGGAAAACGTCGCGGTATGTCACGCTGCCGCTGGAATCTCACGGATACGCCGGGCGCGAGAGCGTGCTGCACACGCTTTACGAGATGATCAACTGGATGGATCGTTATGTGAAGAACGCGCCGCCGCGTCAGTCGCAGGCGAGCCGGTAGCGTTTTGAATTTTCAAATCTCAAATCTCAAATTGCGAATCTCAAACCTGAAATTTCAATTTTGAGATTTGAGATTTAACAAGTATGCACCTGTGGCTTTCGAAGAACAGCGAAGTGCCGCTCCGCGATCAACTGACGACTCAGATCGTGCTGGGCATAGTCAGCAATGATTTGAAGGCGGGTCAGAAACTGCCTTCGACGCGCGAGCTTGCCCGCCGCTATCACGTCCACTCGAACACCGTCAGCGCCGCATACAACGAGCTTGCCCGCAGGGGCTGGGTCGAGTTTCGCAAGGGCAGCGGAATCTATGTCCGCAAGTTCGACACCGAAGCCGAGCTTGATATGCAACTCGAACTCGATCAGATGATCTCGGTCTTTCTGCGCGTGGCGCGAGAGAAGGGATTTTCGCTCGCCGATATTCGAAGGCGACTGAGGTACTGGTTCCGATTTCAGCCGCCCGATCATTTTCTGGTCATCGAGCCTAACGACGATCTGAGAAAAATCCTTATCGCGGAAATCGAAGAAGCCGTCCGTTTTCCCGTTTCGGGCGCAAGACCCGAAGAATGCTCTAACCCAATTGTGCTGACAGGCGCAGCGCCGGTCGCGCTCATAGGCCAGGGCGAAGTCGCGCGATTGCTGCCATCTGAGATTTCGTGCCTGCTCCTTCACTCTCGCTCAGTCCCCGCATCGCTTGAAGGCGAGAGGCGTCCTCCGTCCGACGCTTTGATATCGGTAGCATCCCACTGGCCGGATTTTCTGCGCTGGGCGCAGGCCGTGCTGGTCGCCGCAGGAATCGACGCCGACGCGCTCAGTCTTCGCAGCACAGATGAACCAGATTGGAAGAAAGGACTGGCGTCGAGCTTTTATGTCATCACAGACGCGCTCACAGCACTAAGCCTTCCTTCGGGGTGCAATGCCCGCGTCTTTCGCATCATTGCAGACTCTTCAATCGATGAACTGAAGAAGTTCAAAGAGTTCATCAGCAGGGAATAGTAGGCAGTGGTCGGTGATCAGTCGTCAGTGGTCGGCTGAGAAAAAGTTATAAAAAAAACATACACATCTGCTTTCAAAGCCAAGCTCGTGTTGGAATTGCTCAAGGGGGAGAAATCTCTCTCTCAACTTGCCAGTGAACATAAAGTTCATCTGAATCTCTTACGTAACTGGCGCGATCTGGCCCTTGATGATTTCGCCTCGCTCTTTGATAAGAAAAACCTGACGGCTGACCTCCTGGCCGCTCTCTCCCAGCAGGTCGAAGAACTCTTCGCCCAGATCCCCAGATTGACCATTGAGGTCAACTGGTTGAAAAAAAATCTGGCCTCAACCCTGACTCGCACTCAACGCACGGCTTTCGTTGAGCGCGCAGAGTCGGAGTTGACTCTGGTCGAGCAAGCGCAACTGCTGGGTTTAAGCCGCGCCAGCCTTTACTACCAGAAGGTTGAGCCGAGTGAGGAAGAAGTGAGACTCAAACATCGGATTGATGAACTATATAAGCAGTATCCGTTCTTCGGCTCGCGCCGAACGTATGATCGGGTCAGGGGTCGCATTTCACAAGCCCTGCGTATATAGAGATGCTCAAGGAAGCGGGGACTAGGATCAACATGGACGGGAAGGGGCGCTCACTCAGGAGACGAGTTATACTTATGCCCTGCTTGATCGGCTCACTCAGATCAATCAGGGCAATCAGACTCGCTCTTATAAATATGACGGGTTTGGGCGATTGTTGTATGAGCGGATTCCTGAACAGACCGCTACGATCAATGACGGGGCGGGGACGATGTGGAGTTGCAAATACACTTACACCGATTTCAACGCCGTGCTGACCCGTCAGGATGCGAGGGGCGCGATGATGCTTTCGATGACCCTTTGAATATATTCTTCTACCGTCACACCCTCAACGGCAGCCTGTCGCGCGCTGCGGGCTTCGATTTCAGGTTTCAGTTCAAGCGTTACCGTCATAGCCCCCCTTAGCGCGACATGTGACTTTGCCTGTTGTCAGGTTGCAGAGCAGATTCTAAGCCGCGCGCCTGTGTGATAGCAACATCAGCCACAATGCCCGCTTCGCCGCGATTCGATCATTTTGTTGGCTCTCAATATCAAACTCAATCGATCACTTCATCCTCATCACTACCAGCGTCAGGTCGTCGTGCTGAGGCGTCTCGCCGCACCATTCACGCACGCTGTTGACTATCTTTTCCGTCAACTGACAGGCCGATAAATGAGCCGACTCCGAAAGTATTTTACTCAGCCTTTGCTCGCCGAATTCCACCCCATCGCAGTTGAGAGCTTCCGTCACCCCATCGGTGTAGGCTACGAGCATATCGCCGCTGTTCATCTGGATAGCTTCCTGCTCGTAGGCGCTGTTGGCCAATGCGCCTATCACCGGCCCGCCCGTCGTCAGATACCCTATCCGCGAATCTCCATCGATCAGTTCGGTTTCATCAGTCGAAGCCGAAGCCGCCTTCGCTCTGGTCGCGGGCGCGGCTCTCAGAATCATCGGCGGATTGTGTCCCGCGTTGACATAGGTCAACTGCCCCGTTTCCTCAGCAAACTGCGCGAAGAAAAATGTCGCGTAGCTGTTCGCGTCCGTCGAAACGTGCAAAAGGTGATTCATCGCCGCGACCAGTTCAGTAAGCCTGCCGTTTACCGTAGGAGCCTGACTGCGAAGCGATGCCTGAACCGTAGACATCAACAACGCCGCTGAAATGCCTTTGCCCGCAACATCAGCCACCGCTATGCCGATCTTGCCCTGCTCAAGATGTATGAAATCGTAGTAATCGCCCCCCACTCCGCGAGCCGGATGGCATACGCCCGCAAGCTCAAGGCAACTCATTTCAGGCGGGCGTTCCGGGAACAGGCGACGTTGAACCGTCGCCGCTATCTCCACTTCATGACGGAGCATCTCTTCTTCCGTGATCACACGAATCAACTCTGCATTGTGAAGAGCAAAGGCCATCTGACCCGCTACGGCCATCAGCAACTGCTTGTCGTCATACGAGAAGGGCAAATCTCCGAGTCTGCGTCCGAGCGAGACTATAGCGATAAGCTCGTCGCTCGTCGATACTGGAATCAACAATGCCGAACGCACGCGGCGAAGGGTTTGAACTTCGCGCTTCCGCGATTCATTCGTCACAAGCTCGGTCACGATCAGTTCATGCATCCACGAATCAGGCTCGTCGAAATCCAGCACCAGCGGATGCGCCGCCCGCTTGAACTTCTCGACGACTATCCCATCAGGCGGTATGCGCAAAGTGCGGTCTATATCGGAAGACGATGCTCCGTCCTCGCTCATGCGCGACGAAATGGCGCAGCGATAATCCATCGTAGTGCGGTCGAGCAGAAAAACAGTGACGTTTTCAGTATGCAGCGCATTTTGAACTCTCGCGACAGTTCTTTCGAGCAACTGCGGAATCGCGCTCACAGTGCGCAGCTCCTGTCCAAGCTCTGAAAGCACCTGCTGCGCGTCATAAGCTTCGCGGAAAAATCTTCTATCGATTATGGGCATCACCCGCTGATTGAGCAAAGTGAGCAACCCGATTGAAAGCGCAGTGACAAGCATCGTCACAATGATATCGGCCCGCGCGCCCAGACGATCAATGGCATCAATACGATTCCCCGTCAGCAGAAAACTCAGCAGAGCGAAAACCACCAAAGCCTGAACGAAGACGAATCCGCGCGAGATGAGCAGGTAACGCGCGCTGCGACGGAGCAGGATTCGCGCGGGTATGACCTGATGCCGGATGATCGAATAAGCGAAAGAGAGCGGAAAGAGCGGAAACGAAAACATCGCAATGGCTGCCAGCCATCGCGCAAGCGAAGGATTGGTTTCCGGCAGATTGAAAACAAAGGCCAGCCCTATGACCATGAAGATGGGCAGAAATCCGGCGATGGTTCCCGCAACGACGACCCTCATCTTTCGCCTCGACGCCAGTTTCTCCTGGCGATAATTGATGAGCAGTGTCAAAAGCCCCGCCGCGATGTACAACACGCAAAGTATCAGGCTGATGATCCTCAACGGTCGCGTCTTTTCGAGGTAAGCGATCATCTGATCGGGCGAGACGGCATTCAACACATTGAGTACGGCGAAATAAGGAAAGATAGTGAGCAGATGGGGCGCGTAGAGATAAAGCTCAAGTCTCGGAAACCGCCTCAGCAGCGGAGACGGCTCAGGGAAGGTGAGGAAAAAGTGAAAAAATATCGGCCATAAAAAAAGCGAAACTATCTGGACGATCAACATCACGCCCACAAGCCACCACTGAGCGTCTTCGAAAGCCGGAGAGGTCGCTGTCAGTCCGCCGAGAAACATTCCGAACATCAAGGCCAGAAGCATCGCCTGTTTGTCATAAGGCTTGAGCAGAAAGACCGAAACTCCAACGAGAAGGAAGATGCTCGGAATGATCAAGCCTCTCGATCCCATAAGCGTCCAGTTGACGAGCGGGATGGCGCGCGTCTCAAGCGTAAACTGCATGGGCTGGCCCTGGCGACGCACGACCATCGTGTAGGATTGACCGGGCGGCATGTCGCGAAACACTTTCGTGAAATTGAATGCATAGCGCAGAGGCTGACCGTTGATCGATACGATTTCATCGCCGAATCGGAGAGGAACTATCGGCTCGCCGGGTTCGACTTCGACTACGATGGGACGGTTTCCGATCTGATATGGATACCATCCCGGATCGCTATCCATTCTCAGCAGAGCGACCACATGAACGAGGCTCGCTCCCGTGTAAATGAACAGCAACCCGAAGAAGGTCGCGCCCAGCAGCATCTTGAGTTGCTTCTTCATGGCTTCGATCCGAAGGCATTACTATAGCACAGGCAAATCGACGGATTTAGTCTGTGTTTGCCATCCTTTCACACCGATTATAACGACCCGCATATCGCGAGGGATTCAAGGAATCCCGGCTTGATCACATATCGCTCCTCTTTGCCGGAAGTGAATAATGCGATGTGATAATCCTGAAAGTGCCACACTCTTCAATGTAGAGAAAGAACGATTCTTACTACGATTGAACTCGCGGCCTCTAACTCTATTCGATCCAGGAGGAAATTATTTCTATGATCTCACGAACACGGTTATCTGTGTTTGCATTTGTCGTACTGCTGCTGCTTGTGAAAACCAATGTAGCTAATCAGGCCCAACCAAATCAGAGCGACATCGAGACTCAAAACCGCCTGCTTGCAAATGTGAAGGAAGCTGAGCGGTCAGGCCCGAAATCCGCCCGCCTAGTCGATGCTCTTGAGCAACTTGGCGACTTCCACGCTGAACGGAAAAGATACGCTGAAGCCGAAAAAGCGTACTCGCGCGCCTTCGATGTGGCAAAGAAAGCCCTCGGCCCGAAAGACGTGAAGGCAGCCGCGCTCCTTAACAAGCTTGCGCGGCTCAATCAGGATCAGAGCAAGCATGGCAAGGCTGAATCTCTGTACATCAAAGCGATTGAAATACTGGATACTCTCGAAGACCCGGAACACCCGGAGATGACCAGAGCCTTGCACAGCCTTGTCGAAGTGCTCGTCGCGCAGGGCAAAGACGAGATGGCTGAGAATGTTCTTTCCGCCACACCGGTCTATTACAGAATCAAAGGTAGCGTCGCTAATAAAATCTATACATCCATTCACGAAGATTTCACCGTCGCCATCCCTGATCTTATGAAACCGGGCGCTATGGTAAGAGATGAAGAGGAGCAAAACATCAGTCTGGTTAGCTTCACAGATAGCTTCGGAACCTTTTACTGCGTCACCTCTATCAACAATGCGGAAGAAATGCTGTCTCTGAGCAGTGTGCTTAATCTTTTTAAAGAAGCCAGAGACGTGCTGGCCGTTGAGACCGAACGCGGACAGGAAATGAGGTTCATGTTTCTGGTAAGAGGCGGCGCTCAACTGAGGGTCAGGACTCCCAGGAAAAACACAGGGAAGAAATTGGAATGGGATGAAAAAATCCCTGACCTTTTGACGGCCAACTCAATCTTCGTCGCAGGCAAACGCATTTATCAGGTCATTGCCGGAGTGACTCTGCTGGAACTGTTGAAACCCATTGATGAAAAGGAGGCTGCGAAAACGGCGAGAGAGCAACTGGAAAACCTTCTTCGAGGATTGAAGATAAAGGCCGATAAGTGATGATGGGGTTCTCGCGCTTGTCGATGACCGTCCGACCTGTGGTATTTTAAGAATTCCTTTGATCCAAATTTCTTTTCGTGGAGGCCACCTTGATCAACAGAATTCAAAATGCGCTTGCAGAATCCGATCTCGACGGATGGTTGTTTTACAGCTTTCGCGGAAGCGATCCCATAGCAGCCAACATACTCTCAACGGGCGGCGAAGGCCACATCGCCACGCGCCGCTGGTATTACTTCATCCCTCGGGCGGGCGAGCCGACCAAACTCGTTCACTCAATCGAAAGAGACACGCTCGATCATCTGCCCGGTAAAAAACTCATCTATCTGCCGTGGCAGCAGCTTCACTCTCTCTTGAAAAGCACGCTGACGGAACACTCCCCCTCGCCGCGCATCGCAATGCAGTATTCCCCCGGCGCGGCCATTCCGTATCTCTCCCGCGTCGATGCTGGCACGATTGAGTTGATCCGCTCATTCGGCGTCGAGATAGTATCTTCTGCCAACCTCGTGCAGCAATTCGAGTCAGCGTGGAATGACGAACAACTCGCGATGCATGAAGAAGCGGCTCGCGGGCTTTATGAGAGTGTCCACGCTGCGTTTGCTGAAATCGGTCGCCGCACAAAAGAAGGCATCCCGACAACGGAGTACGACATTCAGCAATTCATAATGGGCTGCTTCGCTGATCGTGGCATGATAACGCGCGACCCCCCGATAGTCGCCGTCAACGCCAACAGCGCGATGCCTCACTACGAACCAACCCCCCATCGCTATTCGCCCATACACGAAGGCGATTTCGTACTGATCGATCTGTGGGCCAAGCTCGACAAACCCAACTCGGTTTATGCAGACATCACGTGGACTTCGTTCGTAGGCGCGAGCATCCCCGAAGAGGTCAACCGTGTTTTCACCGTCGTTCGCGACGCCCGCGATGCGGCAACGAATTTCGTCAAGGAAAATTTCTCCGCAGGCCGCACTGTTTACGGCTGGCAGGTAGATGATGTTTGTCGCGCAGTCATAGTCGAGGCAGGCTACGGCGATTATTTCATTCATCGGACGGGCCACAACATTCACACGGAAGTTCACGGCAACGGAGCGAACATCGATAACCTTGAGACGAAAGACGAGCGCGTATTGATTCCGCGCACCTGTTTTTCAATCGAGCCGGGAATTTATCTTGAAGGGAAATTCGGCGTGCGCAGCGAAATCGATGTGTACGTCAGCGATCGGGAAGCCCGTGTCACAGGCGGCGACGTTCAGCGCGAAGTTGTAGCTATTCTTGGGTGAAGGAGGAGAATGGGAGAGTGGGGGAATGGGAGAGCGGGAGATGAAAATTCATCGCTACCCTTCTCCCACTCTCCCACACTCCCATTCTCCCACTCATTCCCTTACCTCCCCGACCGGTTCCATCACCACCGCCGTCCCGTAGGCCAGCACTTCGCTCACTCCACTCATCAACTCTGTCGCGTCGTATCGCATACCGATGACAGCGTTCGCGCCTATCTCGCTTGCGTGCTGAACCATGATTTCAAAGGCTTCGGCGCGGGTCATCTCGCACAGCTTGGTGAATGCGGTGATGTTGCCTCCGATGATTGTATGAAGCGCGCCGCCGATAGTCCCGAATATGGAGCGCGAGCGCACGGTGATGCCGCGAACGACGCCGAGCGTGCGGACTACGCGATATCCATCGATGGTAAAGGCAGTCGTGACCATGTGATGGGGCAGCGTGTAGCGATGAGAGACCGAGTAGGGCGCATCGGGCCTGACAGCCTTCTGCGCATCATCGAGGTGATCCAATCTGTCTTTCATTCCTGTCTCCTCTGCTGAGATTTGATCGCACAAAACATAATCTCGTAGAAGCGGCGACGCAACGCGGAATCGAAATGTTGCGGCTCGCCCCCTCGCTTTGTACAATCCAAGTGCGATTCGATGAGTCGAATGAATCGCAGAGATTCTGACTTCCGGTTAGGAGCGTTTCAGTGTCAATCACCAATCGAAGGCTCTCAGTTGCGGTAGATGTCGGAGGCGTCCGCGTAGGCGGCAATAACGCGATAGTCGTTCAATCGATGACCAATACCGACACCGTCGATGCACGTTCGACAGCACTTCAGATAGAACAACTTTATCGCGCAGGCTCGGAGCTTGTGCGCATCACCGTAAACACCCGGCAGGCTGCCGAAGCCGTTCCGTGCATCGTCGAGATGCTGGGCGAGCGCGGCGTCTCGGTGCCGATCATCGGAGACTTTCACTATAACGGCCATATACTTTTGAAAGAGTACAAGGATTGCGCCCGCGCGCTGGCGAAGTATCGCATCAATCCCGGCAACGTGGGCGCGGGCCGACATCACGACACAAATTTCAAAACTATGATCGAAGCCGCTATCGAGTACGACAAGCCCGTGCGAATAGGCGTCAACTGGGGATCGCTCGATCAGATGTTGCTCACCCGATTGATGGATGAAAATGCCGCGCGGCCTGAGCCGAAAGACGCCCGCGACGTTATGCGCGAAGCTGTAGTTATCAGCGGCCTTGAGTCGGCTCAGATGGCTGAAGAAATCGGACTCGCGCATAACAGAATAATTCTGAGCGCGAAGGTTTCGGAGGTTCAGGATTTGATAGCGATCTATCGCGATCTGGCCGCGCGTTGCGATTATCCGCTTCATCTGGGGCTGACGGAAGCGGGGATGGGAAGCAAAGGCATTGTCGCTTCGACTGCGGCGATGTCAGTTTTATTGCAGGAGGGAATAGGCGACACGATTCGCGCTTCACTCACTCCGCGACCCGCGGGCGACAGGACTGAAGAAGTGATCGTCGCGCAGCAGATTCTTCAGACCATGGGGCTGAGGAGTTTCACGCCGCTCGTTACGGCCTGTCCCGGTTGCGGGCGCACGACCAGCACATTGTTTCAGGAGATGGCCGAAGAGATTCAAAATTATATTCGCGATCAGATGCCCGCGTGGAAAAGTCTTTATCCGGGAGTCGAAGAATTGAAAGTGGCGGTGATGGGCTGCGTCGTGAATGGGCCGGGAGAATCGAAACATGCGAACATAGGCATCTCGCTTCCCGGAACCGGCGAAGACCCCCGCGCGCCTGTCTATGTTGATGGTCGAATGTTCACCACGCTTCAGGGAAAATCTATAGTGCCTCAGTTCATTCGCATACTCGATCAGTATATCGAGTCGAAGTATGCGGGCAAGACCGCGGAAACTTCTCTCGCCAAATTGACTTCAGCACTGAACGCAGATAACGCATCTGATTCGTAAATCGTGTGTGACGATCAAGGAAGTGTCATACTGCTCGGAGAAAACCTGTCGAGATGGTCTTATAGTTCGTTGCGTGAGTATTTCGAACCATGGAGATTGAGGTCTATGACAAGGTTGACTCATCGGACACTGGCGATACTTCTTGTTTCCATCTGTCTGCTTCTTACAATCCCTTCGGCAAGTGCGAGAGGGTTGCTTCAAAACGAAGTCGTTCGCAAAACGCCTGCTGAAATATTGCAGTCTGCGCAAACGATTTTCATCCGCTCCAAAACGATCTATTTCAAACCGGCGACTCTCGAAACGGAACTCCTCAAGAGGGAAGAATTCGAGCAGTGGGAAATGGCGATTGCGCGAAACCAGTCGGATGCCGACTTGATCATAGAGGTTGATCGAAAGCTGTTCACGAACATATTCGTTTACAGCGTGATCTATAGGCACACGAACATGGTTGTGGCCGGAGGGAAGATAGGCTCGCTCGGCGGCTCGGTTGAAGCTCAGATTGCCAACAGCTTTATTAAACGGATGCGAAGGGTTCGTCCGTTCACTCCCAAAACGCCTGAGATGTAGCGGGATTTCTCAATGTCGATCCAGAGACTTTGAGCGGGTGAAGCCTGTCGGCTCGCCCGCTCATCTCCGAGTTATCCCACCAAATCAAGCCCGTGCTGATGCGCGTGAAAGTTGCGATGCTCACGCGCAGTCTTTGCTGCCGCCGGGAATTTCTTTCCCGTCATCTCTTCGTAAACTTTTTCCATCTGCGCGCGAAGCGACCCCCGGTTTGCATAACGCTGAATCTGCTTGTTTGCGGTTATCGCGCCGAAAATCTGATCGACGGAATCGCGCACCTGCTCAGGCGTCTTTTTCCCTTTCACCTGCGCGCCTACCTGTTCGCGCAACGCTCGGAAAAATGACTGCTGATCGTCGAGCATAGTCTGATCGCTACGCGGGCCGTGACCGGGGCAGACTATCTGCGCGCCGAGTTTTTTGGCCGCGTCGAGCGTCGGAATCCACTTTTCCACATTGCCGTCGCCGACGAAATTGAAAGCCCCGTTGACGCACGCATCGCCCGTGAAAAGTATCTTTTCATTCGGCAGCCACGCCACCGCATCGCCGTGAGTGTGCGCTACGCCGATGTGTATCAACTCCACTCGATGCTTGCCGTCATCGAAAACAAGCTCGCGTGGAAAAAGCAGCGAAGGCGGTTTGAGTCGGCTATCTTTCATGTCGTCGCGGCGTTTGGCCGATTCTTCCCATCGACCGGGCGCGCTTGCATAATAGCCCGTCTCGTACTTTTTCATCTCATCTATCACGCCCGTATGAGCCACAGGCGTCGCGCCGTTTTCGACCCACACCTGATTGCCATAAAGATGATCGCCGTGATGATGCGTATCGAACGCGAAGCGAATGGGCTTATCGGTGATCGCGCGAATTTTCGGGATTATCTCCCGCGCGCCCGACGGATAGTTTGCATCGATGACCAATACATAATCTTCAAACACCACCCATCCGTTGTTGCAATGGCCTCGACCCAGATTGCCCTGATGAAAATAAATATCATTGGCAACACGGTCTACCTGATCGACCTGTGCGCGAGCGGGAACGATGAGATTTTCAGAAGCGACTCCCAGCAATGCCGCGCCTCCGATGAGCAGTTCCCTGCGTGAAATCTGACACATGGCGTTTCTCCTTATTATCTGCGAGCGCGCGCCGTTATGATCCCGGCCTTGAAAGACCGGACTAAGTTCATCTGGCCGCTGACGCGGCTGGAGATGTGTAAAAACCAATGACACGCGCTCCCGTCTGTCATTTACTTGATGGGCGATCCGGTCATCACATGCGGACGCCCCTGCAACATCTCGTTGATCTTTTTGATCGGCCCCTCGATGAGCGCGTTGAGATCGGCCACGGCTTTTGCCGTCTCTGCGGTCACTTCTCTGAGACGCAGCATCTGCGGCTCGGTCGGCGCAGCGATGGGACTCGTAATCGATCCCATCAGCGAGTTTACTTCCTCTCTCAGCTTTGGCGCATAGCGATAGCCGAACGGCCCTTCGCGGACAAGCATCAACCTCAGATTCTTCAACTCATCCATCGCCGTTTTTATTTCAGGCATATCGCTCGCCCCTCTTCGCCCCTGCGCCGCTCCATTGCCCCCTGAAACAGGCTCCTGCGGCTCTTTCCGCAGATTCTCCGCGAGCGCGTTCAACTGCTGAGTGAGATCGTCAATCCTCGCTACGACGCGGTTGAGCGTCGAACTGAGATCGCGCAATTCGAGCGCGGCTTTCAACTGCGCTTCAAGATCAGAGTGCGAAATTTTTATTCGCGGATCCGTCTCGACTCTTACCGTCTTCGAAAGCTCCCTGCCGCCGAGCCTGATCTTGACGGTGTATTCACCGGGCAGAACATAAGGCCCGCCGCCGAATCCGAATCGCCCGACGAACTCCTGAGCCGCCGTTGCTTGCGGCCCGCCTGCCTGCTGACCGCCCGCCTGCTGGCCCGCTCCTCTGCCTCCCGGCCCTCCACCTGGCCCGCCCGGTCTGCCACCACCCGGCCCTCCTGCCTGTGGCACTTGCGTCGCTCCGTCATATCGTAAATCCCAAACGGCGCGATTGACTCCGGCGCGGTTCGCGAGGCTTCGAATGGTGCGAATCGTTTTGCCGCTTGCGTCCGCGACGGTGATAGTGATCGGCCCCTGCGCATCTGACTTGAGGTAATAATCGATCATCGCTCCCGCCGGAGGATTCGGAGCCGCGAAAGTTTTCTGTCCGAGGTTCGAGTCCCTGCCCCATACATACCACCTTATGCCGGGGCGAAGGTCGAATAGGTATGCATCCTGCGCCATCGCTTCCGCAAGCTGACGAAGCGGAGTGATGTTATCGAGTATCCACACTCCGCGCCCGTGCGTGCCTAATATCAAATCGCCCTCGCGGGGATGAACTGCTATGTCGTTGACCGCGACGGGCGGCAAATTGTTTCTGATCGAAATCCAACTCCGTCCGCCGTCCCACGACGCGAAGACGCCAAGCTCCGTTCCGCAATAAAGCAGGTCTTTTACCTTCGTGTCTTCGCGCACGACGTGAACATAACCTTTCGCGGGAAGGTTCCCTTTGATCGCAGTCCACGTCTGCCCGTAGTCGGTCGTCTTGAATGCGTGCGGAGAGAAATCATCATCGCGATGGCGATCTATCGCCGCGTAAGCCGTGCCTGCGTCGAAATGCGAAGCCTCAATGCAGGCCACCCACGAATTAGCGGGCAATCCTTTAATGTTCCCGACAACATTCGTCCAGTTCTTCCCGCCGTCTTTCGTCACCTGAATGTTGCCGTCGTCCGTGCCTGCCCATATCACGCTGCGCTGAACGGGCGATTCCGCAATAGTGAGTATCGTGCAGTGAAACTCCGCAGCGGTGTTGTCTGTCACTACAGGGCCGCCTGATGTCTGCTGCTTGCTCTTGTCATTGGTCGTCAGGTCTTTCGATATCTCTTCCCACGAGTGGCCGTAGTTGGTCGTCTTGAACACCACATTGCCGCCGTAGTAGATGGTCTTCGAATCGTGAGGCGAGGCGACTATCGGCGGGTTCCAGTTGAAGCGATACTTGTATCCGGCAATCGCATTGCCCGATGATCCTACTTCTTTCGGATACGGGTGAATGCTGCGGGTGTGGCCGGTGTTGGTGTCGGTCACTGAGATGGTCCCGCCCTGCGAGTCGGAATAAACTATGTTGGGCGAGTTGAGATCAGGCACGACGAAAAAGCCATCGCCGCCGCTGATGGTGTACCAGTCGTCCTTGCGAATGCCTTCGCGGAAGGTCGTCGCCGACGGGCCGACCCAGTTGCCGTTGTCCTGCAATCCTCCGTAAACATAATACGGCTGACGGAGATCATAAGTGATGTGGTAGTACTGCGAGAGAACGACGTTGTTGATTATCTCGAAGGTGCGACCGCCATCGTTCGATACCTGATAGCCGCCGTCGCTGCCGTTGAGTATGCGATTCGAGTTCGCGGGGTCGATCCACAATGCCTGATGATCGCCGTGAACACCGTTTGCGATTCGCGAGAAAGTTCTCCCTCCGTCGCGCGAGAGGCTCAACCCGCCGCCGAGAGAGTAGACGCGCTCCGGGTCATTCGGATCGACGCGAATATCGCTGTAGTAGAACGGGCGGAAGTTGATGTTCGGATCGTTATGCACCATCCGCCAGGTCTCTCCTCGGTCATCCGAGCGGAAAAGATTTCCTTCGGTCTTCGTCTCGGTGATCATATAAACCGTCTGCGGATTGCTGCGCGAGACGGCGACACCGATCCGATCCATATCAGTTCCGGGCAATCCGTTCGCGAGTTTTTTCCACGTCACGCCGCCGTCCATGGATTTATAGAGCGCAGTCCGACCGCCCCCGCTGGTGAAATGCCACGCTCGGCGTCGGAAGGTGTACATCCCTGCGTAAAGTATGCGCGGGTTCTCGGAATCGATATCGATATCGGAGCAGCCCGTGTCTTTATCAAAGTAAAGAGTCTTCGCCCACGTCTTTCCGCCGTCTGTAGTTTTGAAGACGCCGCGCTCTTCGTTCGCGCCCCACGCATGGCCGAGGGCTGCTACCCACGCTGTTTCCGGGTCAGTCGGATGAATGAGAATTCGCTTGATGCGCTCTGTGTCGAAAAGGCCGAGATGTTTCCACGTCTCGCCTCCGTCGGTCGAGCGATAAACTCCGTTGCCAAACGACGCGCTGTTTCGCGGATCGCCTTCGCCGGTTCCGACATAAAGGACGTTTTTATCCGAGGGAGCGATTGCGATGGCTCCGATGGAGAGAACCTCCTGATCCTGAAACAGGGCGCTGAAGGTAGTGCCGCCGTTGGTGGTTTTGAAGATGCCGCCGCAGGCTCCGCCGATATAAAACGTGTTCGGGTCGCCGGGGATGCCGATGATGTCTGTGACGCGCCCGCCCATATTCGCTGGGCCGATATTACGCCAGCGAAGATTTTTGAGCGCCGATGTAATGTCGCCTGCCTGCGCGCCTGCTGACGGCATAGGCGCGACTAAAGCGACGAGCAGAAACGCAAGAATCAGTTTTTTCATTTCGATCCTCCTCCGAAGTCAGAAGACAGAAGACAGAAGTCAGAAGTCAGAAGTCAGAAGACAGAAGTCAGAAGTCAGAAGTCAGAAGATTCTCTCTTCACTTCAGATGATTCTCAACGAGCCATTCATATCATCCTTGACAGCGTGCTGAAAAAGTGAAAACCGGGAGGCACAAGTAAATGCGGGAAGTCAGACACATTCTGACTCCTGACTTCTGACCCCTGACTTCTGACTCCTGACTTCTGACTTCTGTCTTCTGTCTTAACAAACTTCGATTCATACCCACTGTCGCGCAGGAATTTTTCGAAGTCCTGAACCTCGATGATATCGCGCACGGCCTGACGTTTGTCCGCCGCGCGGTTGTAATAGCTTTCTGCGATCTTGCAGCCGATGTAATAACCCAGATCAGCCGGACGGTCTTTCGCGCTCGCGCCGTTATAAAGCCATCGGTCGGTCTTCGAGTCGTTCATCTCTTTTTTGAATTCTTCCCAAAGCTCCCGTTCTCGCAGATTGCCGTAGAGGTGAAGATGCTCGTTTATATGTTTGCCTGATATTAGTTCGGCCAGAAAATCGGCGCTGCCTTCGATGATCGACCGGCCAAGCAGCGTGCGACTGAAAATCATCTTCTGCTGAACGTGAATAATCTCGTGGGCAACGATATAAGGAAGGTTGTCTACGGGAGCGAGAACCTGTTTGAGCCAGTCATTGAGTTCTTCGGTTGGAGTCGCAGGCGTTCTGCCGTACATCTCTGTCCCTATCAGGAGGGCGCGTTTGGAAGTAGTCCCGCCGCTCGAAAGCCTCCCGATGACGAAGTAGACGTCTGGAAATATCGCATCCGGGTAGAGAGACTTGAGCGCGTAGAAAGCTGCCTTTATGCGCGGACGCATCGAGCTTATTTTCAAAGTGCTTTCGCGAATCGACTGGTAGTATTTGCGATGCGCGTTTACAACCGAGGCGAGATTTTTTGCGTTGCCGATTCGGAGTTTGATGAAGTCCTCAAGGCCGGGGCTTGCGCGTTTGAGGTATTCGCGGTCGAGAACTTCTTCCAGATTCGCGGCGGTCGCCATATCCATCGCGCGCCAGAAATTATCTATGTCCGAGGTGACGAGCTTCGCCTGATCCGGGTCGGAGGGTACGGCTGAATCCTTTTGCGCAAAGGCGCTCACGGACATGAGCGCGAAGAGTAGAAAGGAGGCTATTGCTCTCATTCGTGACTCCGTTCGGAAACCACTATCGAAAGAAAGACTAAACCGGCGCTGAAGTTGTCCGGGACAATTTAGCTACATCTTTTCGGGAAGGCAACCTCTGAGGGTTTCGATCAGCGCGCCCCTGAAGATTCTCTCTCCATGATGACCATGTTTTCGCCGCGCCCGACCAGCCCCACAAGCACATATCCTTCCGCCTCGGCCTCAGTGACTTCCTTTTGCAGGGTGGAAGTCCGCGAAGTCGCCAGCAAGCGATAGGCGTATTTTTTATCGCTCTTGGGAGCCTGTTCGAGTATGGTTATGACTTCGTTCGAGAGCAGTCCCTCTTTAGCCATGATTGCGCGGGCCAGCAATCGGTAGCCTTCCGCCGCCGAAGCGTTCAACTCTTTTTCCATAGTCGAAGTCTTCGTCGTAGCCAGCAGCTTATACTTGTAGGTATCAGGCGGCTTGGCCACTCGTTCGAGGAAGAGAACCATTTCTGACTGAGAGCCGCCCTGCGCGCCGACGATGATGCGAAAGCCCTGAGCCGCGACTTCATCAAGCTCTTTCTGCATGGTCGAAGTTTTCATCGTCGAGAGCAGCAGGTATTTCTGATCCGGCTCGACCTTGACTTTGTTCTGCCCTCCTACACTTGCTGCAATGAGCAGAAGCAGGGCGATCACCATGATTATTCGTTTCGTTTTCATCCGGGATTCCTCCTTCGAAAAGTCTGGAGTCAGAAGTCAGCAGGTTACAGGTTACAGGGAACAGGGAACAGGAGAAATCTCCGAGTCTGTCACCTGTTCCCTGTAACCTGTTCCCTCCACTGACCACTGCCTACTTCACGCGAGGCCATTGATAACCCTTCGACCAGGAGAGAAATTCATTGACCCGTGTGGTGTTTTGCGCAAGCCACTTCGCCACTTCCGTCGACTGGCTGGTCTGATAGATGTAGTAGCAGAAAGGCTCGACCATATTGCGCGCTTTCATCTCCAGAAAGTACGGGCGATAGTAATTCCACGCAAAGCCCGGCTGCTTCTTTTTCGCGTCGCCTTCCGACATGATCGACAGTAGCGATTCGATCATATCGACTATCAATTGCATCTCGGTTTTGTTTTTGTTTTTATCAAGATGACGAGCCGCGCCCAGTATTCCCATCATGGTCAGCGCCACGCCGAAATCGCCTTCGTCGGTTTTGGCCGACGTGTCGAGCGTGATGTTTATGTTTCCCGTTTTTTCATCTCTGGTCGCCGCCCGTCCAAGCACGTCTTGAATCACCTGAAGCGCATAAGTCGATCTCTCCGATTTAGGCTCAAGCGCGAGGAAACGGCCCATAGCCAGAAGAGCAGGTATTCGATAATTCCCCTTGAAGTACAAATCGCCGAGACGAAGATGGCTGCCGGGATGAGCGGGATTGAAGGTGACGGCATCCTTCAAACTCACTCTCGCTTCATCAGGTTTGTCCTGGCCTATGAGAGTGATTCCGAGATTGAAGTGAAGCAGCGATTCTTCAGGGAACATTTTGATGCCCGATTTATATGTCTTGATCGCGTCCTGGGGCCGCCCCAGGTTATCGAGATTGTTGCCTATAAGAACATAAAAGCCGAACAACTGTTTCGATTTGTACTGCGCTCCGCGATAGGCAAGTTCAAGGCTCTTCTTATAATCCTTCTTCTCCCCAAAGGAGTAAGCCATCTCGTAGAGCGCAATCACGTCGTCGGGATTTTCTTTCAGCACTTCTTCATAACTGCGAATCGCGCCGTCAAAATCTCCGCGATCATGCAGCGCGATGCCCTGACGTATGAGCGGCTCGTGTCTTTCCATCGTTGGAGTGGGAGTGAGCTTGGGCTGCGGCAAGTCCTGAGCAAACGCGGATTGAACGAGAAACATCAGCGATATGCCTATCATCAATTTTTTCATTTTGCCTTTTTACTTTTTCCTTTCCTCTTACCAGCCCATGGCGCAACCGTCTTTTCGCGGATCGCTCCCACCCATCAACACGCCCGTTTTCGGATCGACCAGAATTCCCTGATAGCCGCCATAAGAGTCGATCATGTTCACAACCGTATGCCCCTTGATCGCAAGCAGCCTCCTCACCTCCGCGCCTATGCCTGATTCCAATCCGAGCCTGCCTCCCGTGTGACGAAAGCGCGCCGCTTCGCCCGCTTCCTGAACATTCATTCCGAACTCGATCATATTCAAAAATACCTGCGCGTGCGCCTGCGGCTGATTGTCTCCGCCCATCACTCCATAAGACCAGAGAGGCTTTCCATCTTTCATCACGAACGCAGGGATGATCGTGTGCATTGGTCGCTTGCGTCCCTCCACGCGATTCCACGAATCCGGGTTGAGCGAAAAACCCGCGCCGCGATTGTGCAGACATATTCCGGTGTCGCTGGCGACCACCCCTGAGCCGAAAGCGTCGAACAGGGAATTGATGAAGCTGACCGCATTGTGATCTCTGTCGACTACCGTCAGATAGATAGTGTCGCTCTGCTCGGCGTTGCCCGGTTCGTATTCCTGTCGCGCGCGTTCCCGGTCGATTAGTTTCCTCCGCTCTGCGGCGTAAGGTTTCGACAGAAGTTTTTCGACAGGAATTTTCGCGAAGTCAGGATCAGCTATGTAACGAGCGCGGTCGGCAAAGGCCAGTTTCTTGGCTTCGACAAGGAGATGAAGATATTCGGCTGAGTTGTGACCGAGGCTCTTGAGATCGAATCCTTCGAGAATGTTTAGCATCTGAAGCGCGGCCATGCCCTGACCGTTGGGCGGAAGCTCATAGAGATCATAGCCTTTGTAGTTGACGCCGATGGGTTTGACCCATTCCGATTTATGACTGGCCAAATCTTCCATCGTCATCACGCCGCCTTTGTCGCGAATGGCTTTGACGATCTTTTCCGCAATCTCTCCTTTGTAGAAAGCGTCGCGTCCTCCGGCGGCGAGTTTGCGAAAAGTCGCGGCGAGATTCCTGTTATAAAAAATTTCGCCCTGTTGCAGTGGATGACCATCAGGCATAAAAGTTTTCTTGGCCCATTCATCGCGCATCAATCTTCCCGCCATCAGTTGCCATTGATTGGATATGATTTCAGAAACGGGGAAACCGTTTTCGGCATACTCGATGGCCGGGGCCAGCACGTCAGCGAGTTTCAGCTTGCCGAATTTTCCGTGCAGAGAAAACCATCCGTCGAAAGCTCCGGGAACCGTGATCGCATCGACGCCTGAATCGGGCATCGAAGTGTAGCCCTTCTTTTTCAGGTAATCGAGCGTCATCGCTGCGGGCGCGCGACCGCTGGCGTTGAGTCCCGCAAGCTCTCCGGTTTTGCTCCAGTAGACGATGGCGAACGCGTCGCCTCCTATACCGGTCATGTGCGGCTCTACGACATTGAGGACAGCGGCGGCGGCTATCGCGGCATCGATGGCGTTTCCGCCCTGTTGCAGAATGCGAAGCCCCGCGGCGGTGGCAAGCGGCTGACTGGTTGCAACCATCCCGTTGCGCGCAAGGACAGGCGAACGCGTTCCTTTGACTGAGCGCGCGTTGCGATCATGTCCCGCGACGGCTATAGCAGTGACAAGCAACAGCGCGCAAAGAAGAGATGCTGATTTCACGTCGATCATTTCTCGGCCTCCTCAAAAAGTGTACAACAGGCTGGCAGCCTGCTGCTTCTCAAATTTTCATGACTTCAGGGTGTCAACAGGCTGGCAGCCTGTTGTACATCCGCGACTCCTCAAAAAATGTACAGCAGGCTGGCAGCCCGCTGCTTCTCAAATTTTCATGACTTCAGGGTGTCAACAGGCTGGCAGCCTGTTGTACATCGAAATAATCTTCAATCACTGCCCGCGCCATCAAGAGAGAAACGCTCCATGCACTCGCGGCAAAGGCAGCGCACGTATTTCCCGCGAAAATCGCTTCTCACCTGCTCGCTCAATTTGAACTCGCTGCACCAGCAGCCCAAAAAAGTCGCGCCGCAAACCATCGGCTGTCCGCAGGAAGGACAGTCGTAAGGCTTGCGCCAGCGGGGAGAGAGGATCGCAAGAATTCGTCGCAGGCTCGCGCGCTCCTTTCTTTGCTATAAAAAAGAAGTTTGTAGTCCCGCTTTGGGGCGGAAGCCTTCGCGGGCGAAACTTCCGGCTCAAGCCGGGACTACGAACCAAACATTTTCTTTAATGCCATATAAGCGGGCTTTGAATCCTACAGAATGCCGCCCGCCCGCGCAATGCCGCAAAGTCGCCGTCACCTGATCAGCAAAGGAATATTGTAGAGTAGCGGCAGCAGTATCGCGAGCCATCTCCTCTTCGTTCCCATCCTTGTGGTCTGAGCCGATTTCATTGCCTTGATTATTTTCGCGCTGACTCCCGCCTGACCGAGCTTCAACACTTCGTTCGCTGAAAGGTCGAAGCCGACAGCGCCTTCATCAGTAATGGCGCCTTTCCAGACTATGACCTCGCAAGGTTGAACGCTCTGCCCGACAGGTGTATAGATTTAATCGTCACGAATCGAAATTCATCGCGGAAGGAATTATGCAATCGAACAAAGTCTTCGCTCTTTTTTTATTAACGACTCTCCTTGCTGTCGACTATCAAGCCCAGGATTTTTCCGGCAAGGTCTTCTCAGGCACGATTAACAACCGTTACCCTATACGCATGACGCTCAACCGACGGCGCGCGACCATAACCGGCTCTTACCTCTACACGAAAGTCGGCAAGTCAATCTCGCTTCGCGGCGAGATGCAGTCGGACGGCATCGTGATGCTATTCGAAACAAACGACAAAGGCGAAAACACGGGCGTATTCCGTGGCGCGTTCGAAAACGATCGTCGCTTCTTAGGAACATGGTCTGAGCCTGACGGCAGCCGCAAGATGCCTTTCGAAGTCGAATCCGCGTCCGGCAATGCGAGCGTCGGAGGAAGCGTGATGATAGAAGAGAAGAAAGCGACTCTCAGGCGCGGTGCCAGAGCCAAAGGCGATTACAAGGAAGCCTCGATAAGTTTTCCTCTCGTGAAAGGCGAGAGTGCGACCGTCGCGAAGATTCAAAAAGCAGTGAGCCTCAAAACGGTCTTCGATCAATCGCTCGAAGAATTCACTGCCGAATTTCGCGAGTCCTGGTGGCTCGACGAAATTTCCTTCAAGGTGAATTACAACAAAAACTTCCTGCTCGACATCACGTTTTATATGAGCGGCACGGGCGCTTATCCCAGCACAACGGTCAAACACGTCCTCGTGAATCTCAAGACCGGAGATGCCCTCCGCGCGATGGATGTCTTCAATGCCTCGTCCCTGAAAACCATCGCGGCGATGGTCGATTCTCGAATGCAGTCGGAGATAAAAACAACCATCGCCAGTTGGACTAAACAGGGAGAAGATGTCAAAGAGTTATTTCAGGATAAACGATTTACCGTAGAGAACCTCGACAGTTTTTCTGTAAGCGACCGGGGGGTGACCTTCCTCTATGATTTCGAATTTCCGCACGTAGTAAAAGCTGTCGAACCGGAGGGAAAATACTTCTTCAGCTTCGAGCAACTCAAGCCTCACATTCGCCGCGACGGATTGCTGGCCGTATTTTTTTGACTGCGCGCTCCGTACACGGATGATCGTTTCCGGGACTCGGCATTTCCCAATTCAGAGAAACCTCAGTCCCGGAAACGAACACTCGCGGGCTGATCGCTCAAACATCTTCTCAAACAAACCGGCTCTTTGCGCAGTTTCGCCTTGTGGCACGCTGATTGGAATGCGTCTTTGCTTGCTGAAAAAGTTTTTCAATTTCAATCGGATCAACAACGAAACGGTTTTCTCAGCGCAGAGCCGCGGCGTTGTCCGGCAAGCTGCCAGCTTGCCGCAGGCTTTCACGGCTTGCTGCTGGAAAGCAACAGCCCTTCGCTCGAAGCAACGACAAGCTGGCAGCTTGTCGAACATACAAGCGGCAGAGAGCGCGGAGGTTTCGCAGAGAAGAATCTGTCTCTGCCGCTTTCACAAATTTGAAAACCGCTGTAGTCGAGGAATAAACCATGACCAAATCAATCACTCGCCGCGCGTTCGCTCTTCAAACGGGCGCGACACTCCTTGCCGCTCCCCGAATCAAAGGCGCGCAGAAGCAAACTCCCAAGCCTCCGGCAGGCACGCTCTCGGATGAGTTCTTAGCCCGATTGCCGAAAATAATGGAGTGGGCAAACGTCCCTGGTCTCGCAATCGCCATAATAAAGGATGGCCGACTCGCCTGGTCGCGAGGATTCGGAGTCAAAAAAGCAGACACGACCGAAGCAGTCGATTCGGACACGCTTTTCGGCGCGGCTTCGCTCTCGAAGCCCGTCTTCTCTTACGCCGTTTTGCGAATGCGCGAAGAAAAGCTCATCGATATTGATCGCCCGCTCGTGGAGTATCTTCCCTACGCTGATCTCCCCGCGGTTGAGAACGCGAAGCTCATCACCGCCCGCCATGTATTGAGCCATTCGACGGGGCTTCAGAACTGGCGATTCAACCGGGATCAGCGACTCAACATAGCTTTCAAACCGGGCGAGAGGTTTTCCTATTCGGGCGAAGGATTTTTTTATTTGCAGCGCGTCGTCGAGCATATCACCGGAAGCGGGTTCGAAGAGTATATGCGCGAGCGCGTGCTAAAACCTCTGGGGATGCCGAGCAGCACTTATCTGTGGATGAGCGAGATGGAGCCGCGAGTGGCGTGGGGACACAACAATCGGATGTCGCCTTCGGAAATCTTCAACGCGCAACAGGCGCGACGAATGATTGAGATAGCCGGGGAGTGGAAAAAGCCTGTCTCAGTGTGGAAGTATGAAGACGTAGCGCGCGCACAGGCGATCATAAATAAAGATCAGCCGCCGCTGCCGAATTTTTTGCTTCCCAACACGGCAGGCAGCCTCGTCACATCGATCAATGAATATGCGCAGTTTATGATCCGCCTGATGGACAGGCCCCGCCGCGATGAGCTTGATCTTTCGGATGCGAGCCGCCGCGAGATGCTCACTCCGCAAACCAGGATCAACAACGCGATTTCGTGGGGGCTGGGAGTGGGGCTTGAAAGCGACGGGGGCCGCGCCATGTTCTGGCACTGGGGCGACAACGGCACGTTCAAGGCTTTCATGATGGGCGACCCCGTGAAGCGATCAGGCGTCGTCGTATTCACCAATGCGATGAACGGACATCGAGTGTGGCAGCGCATAGTCGCCTCGGCGACGGGAGGCGACCACGCCGCGTTTTTGTTCTGGATGGTCTGAATTTAATAGTCTTGAGAGTCTATCGAGTCTTGAGAGTCGAGGACTTCATACTCTCTGGACTCTCAAGACTCTCAAGACTCTCAAGACTCTCTTACTGCTGTACTATCTTGAGATCGTCGATTGCCGCCTCGACGAGGCTCTCGCCCGCACCGTCGGCGGCTTCGATGAGGATGGTTATCTTCCGACCAGCGAAGGCCGCAAGATTGACACTGGCCGAGGCCCACACGGCATTGCGGTTGGTCGCCGCTCCGAGCCTTTCGAATACCTTCGTTAGGGTAGCGCCCCGCTTGATACTGATCCGCAGAAAGTCGGCATTCGAAGAATCGTTCCCGTGAGCGAGGTAGTAACTGAAAGTCATCGTCAGTGTGCCTGTCGAAGGCAAAGTGATCGAGGGTGAGCGGATCGATGTCACCCCGCCGTCTATATCATGCGAGGTAGCGGACGCGCCGGCGGCTCGTCCTGTCACCAGATCATTCAGCCCGCTGACGGTCGTGCCAAGCTGCTTAGGTCCGCCGGAATTGGTATCCTGTGGATCGCCGCGTTGCCATTGGCCTTTGGTCGCCGTATCGGTTCCGTTCGCGTTGATTACCCAACTCTGATTGGTTTCGAAGTTGTCGAAGAAGATAAAGGGACCGGAGCCTGAGGGACAGTCCGCCGGAACATCGGTCGCGGCATTGTGCATAGTGCTGCTGTTGCCGGTCGCCGACACGCCCATGCCATGACGGGCGAAGACTGCCCATATCCTGCATCGATTCACGCCACCGTTGAGCGACTGATCAGCTTGCAGGATGGCGTCGCGGGCTTGAAGGAACGAAGGGTTGCAGGGCGTGAACTTCATGCCTTGCATCACCATTCGGTCAGTTATGGCAGCCCCAAGCTCGTTGCGAAGATCCCACAGAGTCGCTGCCCACACCTCTCCATCGGGGTGAGGGAGTAAAACATTAGTGATCAGATCGGCATACGAGTCATGCACTGGATTTGCCGGGATCGTATAAGCTGCGCGTCGAATGCCGTTGATGGCATTGTTGGTCACGTACTCGCCCACGCGCCCGTCGTTGTAGAAAGTGATCGCCCAGTAGTCCGACCAGCCTTCGCCCAAAGCATTCGGCTGGGGGAGAGTATTGAGGCAATTCACATTGGAAGGCCCGCCGACAAGTCGATTCGATACGCCGTGACCGTACTCGTGCAGCACAACGTCTCCGTCCTGCGAACTGTCGCGGTCATCGGCCAGACTGCTGGTTCCCTGAGTGAAGAGGAACTGCTGCATACGCGGACGGCTGCCATCGGCGGGTGTGGCGAAGTTGGCGTTGTTGGTTCCCGACCCGTCCTGAGCTTCGGCGTTGACCGGATCATTGCCTACTCCGCCACGACCGAAGTTGTTGGTCTGGAAATTTCCAGCCGACTCGGTAAATCCAAGCCGGTAATGGAAATCGTGCGCGATGTTGACGAAGTAGAAAAGGTTGGTCACCACGGCTGGCCTTTGCGTGCGCGGGTCTACGCCGAGCGCGAACGGGAAGGTGAAATTTTGATTTTGAGCGAAAGCCCGCCCGTCCATCAGACCTGTCTCAGTGGTAGCGTCGGGAAGGTTATCGGCGATGGTGTCGAGATAGGCATCAACGTTGTTGCCGGTCGTTTTGGTCGAAGTTCCCATCCATCCCGCCGCGGTGTTGATGGCGGTGTCGCCGACGAAGGATTCGAGCGTTCGAGGCGAGGCGATGGGGTCTCGTTTGAAAACCGTTCCCTGCGCCACGTCCGCATAAAGATTGCAGCGGAACAAAAGAGCGCCGGTATCGGCATCGAGACATATCTCGTACCACTCGCTTGATCCGGCTTCAAGATAAAAGTGCCAGGCAAGCACACCTTTATCTTCGATATTCATGATGCGAAGGTCAGAGATGACGTCTTCGTATCCTTCGCCGAGCGGGTTTTGATAACGCGCCTGGCCGCCGGGTTCGGAACGGGCTTCGAGCAACACGAACTGCTCCGCCGCCTCACGCCCTGCATACTTGAAGGCTACTGCGAGGGCTTTCTCTTCCGGCAGGCCGGCAAATGTATCCACATCGCTTTCCGAGATAACCATGCCTTCCATAATCGAAAGCACTTCGCCATCGGCGTCGACGGCGATCTGAACCTGTCCCTGAAACACGTTGATACCGTCTATCGTCTGGTTATATACAAGGAAAGTGGTTCCATCATCGTTGTCCTCGGTTTCGAGTTTGAGGACGCGATCATCGCTGCTGGCAAGGCCGAATATTTTTTTATGCTTTTTGAGGAAGCCGCGTGCGATTTCGTCGGCAGACCCGGATGCTGGCCCCGACAGCGACCCTCTGAGATTGAAGAATGTCTTAGGCACACCCGCTTCATTGATCTCGTATCGGAGGTCAGCCTGAATGTCCGGCGAAAGAGATAAGCGGAAACTCTCCGCCGCATTCAGGCGCGCTTTGGCGGCAGCAGTTTGTGCAGAAGCCTTAGAGCCGGACGCTTGGCGAAATCCGGCGAGTTCCTGGCGGATGTCAAAACTCGGCAGGCCGAGTATCTGGGGCTGCCAAACTTTGAATTCGGACGTTTGTTTGCTGACATCGGAGTCCGCAGCGCCGAGTCGGGTCATCGAAGGTGCGAGCAACACTACCACGAACAGCAGAAACAGAATCTTTCGCATCAGGTTTCTCCCTTACAAAATTTGTGGTTTCAAACGGGCAGGAGATACTGCCCAGGCCGGACGGTCTCAAACAAAATCACGCGCGATGTGGATTACGAACTGCCGCTCAAAAGGCAAAGAGTCTGCAAATCTGTAAGCACATTGTCATGACTATGATCGAGAAAATCGGCTTCCCCCGGATTAAAAATGATTAATTCTTGTTAAGGCATCTGTTCCTCTGAAATGTAATTGAAGCAATCAGACAATAAACGCGCTGCGGGGCGATCAAGGGGCAGAAAAAATCACCGTCAGGGATATGCTTGTGTGAGGCAACCTCTATATGGTCAAGCAGAAATCGGTTCTGGCAGACGGATTCGCAGGGGTCGTCGTCTTCGTGCAAGGCGATTGACATCGAGCAAAAAAATAGGCGGGAGAAATCTCCCGCCTATTCGATGACTGGCTGTCTGATCTCTTTTACTGCTGAGTTATCCGGACATCATCTACTCCAGCCTCCACGAGGCTGGCGGTGGAAGCATCCGCAGCCTCAATGATGATTGTTATAGTCTGACCGGCGAACGAGTTGAGGCTGACGCTGGTCGAAGCCCACGCACCGTTGACGTTCGTCGCTGCGCCGAGCCTCTGGAATACCACAGTGTTGGTCGCTCCGCTTATGACCCGCACTCGCAGGAAGTCTGCGCTCGAAGAATTGCTCCCGTGAGCCAGATAGAAGCTGAACGACAAGGTAAGCGTTCCGGTCGAAGGCAGCGCAATCGATGGCGAGCGGATCGATGTTGTACCGCCGTCGATGTCGTTGGCCCCGGCGGACGCGCCTGCCAGTCTCGCTGTCACAAGGTCATTGACGCCGCTGACGGTCGTGCCAAGTTGCTTGATCCCGCTGGAATTGGTGTCCTCAGGATTTCCGCGCTCCCACTGACCGGTCGTCGCATTATCTGTGCCGTTCGGGTTTGTCACCCAGCCCAGACTGGTCTCGAAGTTATCGAAGAAGACCGTCGTTCCGCCTCCGCCAGTGCATTCTGCCGGAAGATCAGTCGCGGCATTGTGCTGGGTTCCGTTATTGCCCGTAGCCGAAGCGCCCATGCCGTGACGCGCAAAGACCGTCCATATCGTGCACTTGTTCGCGCCACCGTTGACGCTCTGATCGGCTTGCAGTATCCCGTCTCTCGCGTTGAGGAACGACGGGCTGCAAGGGGTGAACTTCATGCCTTCGAGAACGATGCGGTCGGCTATGGCAGCGCCCAGAGTGGCGCGAAGATCCCACAGAGTCGCCGCCCATACTTCGCCGTCGCGATGCACCTGAAATCCCCCGACTCCGAGATCGGCGTAGGAATCATGTATAGGATTGGCCGGGACAGTATAGGCTGCGCGGCGTATGCCGTTAGTAGTGTTGCCAGTCGCATACTCGCCCACGCGCCCGTCGTTGTAGAAAGTGATCGCCCAGTAATCCGACCAGCCTTCGCCCATCGCGCCCGCCTGCGTGCCTCCGAGGCAACTCACATTTTGAGGCCCGCCCACGAGTCGATTCGATACCCCATGGCCGAACTCGTGGAACACAACGTCTCCGTCCTGCGAACTGTCGCGGTCATCAGCCAGATTGGTCGTTCCTTGAGTGAAGATGAACTGCTGCATACGCGGACGGCTGCCATCGACGGGAGTGGCGAAGTTGGCGTTGTTGGTTCCCGACCCGTCCTGAGCTTCGCCGTTGACCGGATCGTTACCCGCGCCGCCGCGACCGAAATTGTTGGTCTGGAAATTCCCCGCCGATTCCGTAAAGCCCAGCGCGTAGGTGAAATCATGCACCTTGTTGATGAAGTAGAAGAGGTTGGTCACCACGGCTGGCCTTTGCGTGCGCGGGTCTACGCCGAGCGCGAACGGGAAGGTGAAATCCTGTGTGGCGGAGGAAGCGCGCCCCACAGACAGCCCCGTAGTGTTGTTGTTGTCGGGAACATTATTGGCGTCGGTGTCGAGGTAGGCATCGACGTTGTTGCCGGTCGTGACGGTCGAGGTTCCCATCCACCCGGCTGAAGTGTTTATCACCGTGTCGCCGACGAAGGATTCCAGCGTGCGAGGAGTCGAGATCGGGTCTCGCGTGGCTACGGTTCCCTGAGCCACATCCGCATAGAGGTTGTAGCGGAACAGAAGCGCCCCGGTGTCTGCATCGACACATATCTCGTACCACTCGTTCGAGCCTGCATCAATGTATGAGTGCCAGACAAGCACGCTTCGCTCTCCCACTCTCATGATGCGCAGCTCAGAGATTACGTCCTCATATCCTGCGCCGAGCGGGTTTCTATATTTCGCCTGCTCGCCTCGCGACGCGCGGTCGGCGATCAGATCGAAATCTTCGGAGGTCTGACGGGCCGCATACCTGAATGCAGCGGCGATCCCCTCTTGTTCAGTCAGAGCCGGAGTCGTATCAACCCCGCTGTTTGGAACCAGCATACCTTCCATAACCGAAAGCACTTCTCGGCTGGAGTTGACGGCGACCTGAACCTGACCCTGAAATACTTTCACTCCGCCGACCATCTGATTGTAAACGAGGAAGATGGTTCCCTCGTCGTTATCCTCGTTTTCAAGCTTGAGGCGATTGACGGCGCGGCTCGTCAGCCCGAAAACATCGCGGTGCTTTCTGAGAAAACTTCGAGCGGCCTCATCGGCAGACCCGGCTGACGGGCGGGACAGAGGCGCTGAGAGATTGAAGAATGCCTTTGGCACGCCTGCCTCGTTGATCTCATATCGCAGACCGTCGCGAGTCTCCGGCGAAAGAGATGCGCGGAAGTTCTCGATTGCGCTTCGGCGCGCTTTGAGAGCAGCGCTTTCAGGCTGTGATTTCGAGTCGGGGAGGTTCTGAATTTCCGCTACCTCATGTCGGATGTCATAGTTGGGCAGGCCGAGTATGGCGGTCTGCAATGGGGCGGTTTCCGGCTCTGCGGGCTTATCGGCGGAAGCTCCCGCGATACCGAGGTGAATGATCGAAGGGGCGATCAGAACCACTCCGAGCAACAGAAACAACGTCTTACGCATAGAATCCTTCTCCTTTTAATCTGAAATGGCGGAACAGGATGCATGTTTCCCGCATGTTCTCGCAAAGGGGAGCATCTTTACTTCATTTTCTTCAGGTTTAAGCAGCGTCTTCGAGCTGGGGAGGGGCTTACGAAAACGCTCCTGGCGCGTGTGCGCCTGAACACACTTCGACTGATCGCATTTGGTGCGAGCGATCTACCCCAGGGCTTTGAGAATCCGTAGCAATGCGTTTTCTTAACGGGATGAATCTTGCGCTTATTGTGACTCTCTCTGAAAGACTCACAACAGAGTGCGCTTTATATCACGACAGGCGATGTGAATTCAAGCAGTGGCTGAATTCTTTTCTAGTTCGGTTCGAGACCGTATCGCCCATCGTGTGATAACATTCGGCAAAGAGCGATGGAACCACTCACGCAAGCAAGCTTCACTGTTGGCCGCTGTCTGGTCGAGCCTCGACTCGGCATCATTTCCATAAGCGGAACCTCTATCCACATCGAACCTAAGGTGATGGAGGTGCTTATGTGTCTGGCCGGACGCGCAGGCGAGGTGGTCTCGAAAGACGATATTCTTCAAACCGTATGGGCCGACACCTTCGTCACCGAGCAGGTCTTGAAAGTCGCCGTATCAGAGTTGCGCAAGGCTCTGGGCGACGACGCCCGCGAACCGCGATTCATTCAAACCATACCGAAACAGGGCTATCGCCTCATCGCTGATGTGTCTTTTGAAAAACATGAAGCGTCAGATGTCAATGATTCAGCGGCTTCGCGAAGAAAAGTCAGATGGATCGTCGCATCAGCAGCGATTTTTTTCATCATCGCCCTGCCTGTCGCCTGGAAGATCATAGACGGGCGAAGTCGGTCATCAGCCGAATCCGTTTCGAAATCGATTCGCTCAGTCGCGGTGCTGCCGCTTGAGGATTTATCCGCGGAATCGAAAGAAGAGTATTTCGCCGAAGGAATGACCGAAGCGATCATCTCCGACCTTGCGCGCACTGCGCCGCTCAGGGTTATCTCGCGCACTTCATCGATGCGATTCAGAGAAACGACGAAAACAGTTCCTGAGATTGCAACTGAGCTTGGCGTCGATGCGATCATAGAAGGCTCCGTTCTCAAATCAGGCAATCGCGTTCGGATAATAGCGAATCTCATCGACGGCGCGAGCGATCAGACTCTGTGGACTCAAACGTATGAGCGCGAGATGAGCGACATACTCGCGCTGCAAAGCGACCTGTCCGCAGATATCGCCCGTCAGATCAAACTTCAGTTGAGCAGGTCCGCCCGTCCACTTCGCGTCAACGCCGAAGCTTATGAGGCTTACCTCAAAGGCCGGTTCTTCTGGAACAGGCGAGACAAAGACAGCCTTCTCAAGAGCGTGACCTACTTCCAGCAGGCCATACAACTCGAACCCGGTTACGCGCCTGCGCACACGGGGCTTGCCGACGCATACAACTATCTCGGCCTATTCGGTCACGCGCCTCAGATGGATGTCTATCCCAAAGCCAGACAGTTCGCGTTGAAGGCCATCGCGCTCGACCCTGACCTTTCAGATGCGCGCGCTGCTCTTGGTTTCAATCTGATGTACGCGGACTGGAACTGGCAGGCGGCCCTCGAAGAACTGGAGCGCGCTCGCGCAATCGACCCGGCTCGCGCAATCAATCATCACTGGGCGGCCAGTCTCTACTCTCTGCTATCGAGGCACGACGCAGCCATTTCGGCAGCCCGCGAGGCGCAACGGCTCGACCCGCTCTCATACAACGTCAATGGCGACCTCGGATGGTATTACTATTATGCGCGCCGATTCGATGATGCGATTCGGCAGTGTCAGCGGACTTTGGAGCTTGAGCCTTCAGCCCCCGCGATGCGCATCTGCTTGCAGCTTTGCTATCAGATCAAGGGGCAGCCCAAAGAAGCGTTCGCTGAAATCGAAGAGGACTTGAAACAAAGGCAAACCTCGGAATCGGCTCTGGAAGCTTATCGTCGGGCGTTCGCAAAATCAGACATGCGCGGCGTGTGGGAGTTAAGAATTCAAAATCTTGAACGCGACGCGAGCCAAAAGGGTCGCAGCTATCAGATGGCCGCAGGCCACTCGCTGTTAGGCAACCGGGATCGCGCGCTGTTGTGGCTTGATCGCGCCGTCGCCGGTCGCGAAGGCTGGGTCGGATTCATCAATGTCGATCCGGTTTTTGACTCTCTGCAACAGGATGCGCGGTTTCAATCTCTCGTCAGACGGCTCGGCATCCTGCGCTGATCGATGCTTACCAAATCTTAACCTTTCCCTGATGATTTTCTTTCGGCTCTCTGCATAGAATTCGCGCGCCTACATCTTTCATAAATGAGGAGCGATGCTAATGCGCAAGCTGTTTTCACTCTTGCTTTCAACACTGATTCTCTTCTCCCTTGCCGGAGCGCAGACGAAGCTGAATTATCCGATGACCAGACGCGTCGATCAGGTCGACTTTTATCACGGCCAAACGGTCGCAGACCCTTATCGCTGGCTTGAGCAGATGGATTCCGCAGAGACCCGCGCGTGGGTGGGGGCGCAGGATGATCTGACGACCGGCTTTTTGAAATCGACTCGATTGCGGGAGATTTTCCGCCAAAAACTTGCAGCAATCTCGAAGTACGATATTTACTCTGCGCCCGTCAAAGCGCGGGGGCGCTACTTCTTCGTAAAAGCGGATGCCGGGAATAATAATGCCGCTCTCTTCGTCGAGGATAAACGGGGCGCAAAACCCCGACTGCTTTTCGATCCCGGACGAGAGAAGTCGAACCTGAGAGCATTCTGGCCAAATCGAGACGGGCGACTGGTGGCTCTGGAGACTTCTCGCGGGCAGTCCCGATGGCGACACGTAAAGATCGTCGGCGCAGACGGTTGCATTCAGTCGGACGCGCTCACAGGGCTTCACGCGCTGGGCGGCAATATCGCCTGGTCGAAAAACAGCGAAGGCTTTTTTTATGTCCGATTCCATGAGCCGAAAGAGGGAGAAGAAATGAAAGCCGCCGTGAACAATCTCGGAATTTACTATCACAACCTCGGCAGCCCTCAATCAGAAGACGCGCTGATCTATTCTCGCCCGAATCAGGCGGGCTGGCTCTTCAATCTTTATGTGAATGCGGATGGGCGATACCTCGTCATCGAGGCCCGCGATGGCGGAAGTTCCAAAAACAGCATTCTCTATCTCGACCTCAGTGCGCCGAAAAGCGAGGCGGTAGAGTTGCTCAAGGGTGATGCCGCTTATACTTTTTTGGGAGGCGCGGGCGGGCGCTTCTTTTTCTACACTGACCGCCAAGCGCCGCGCGGTCGAATAGTCGCCCTCGATCCTGCATCGCCTGAGAAGATGACAACTATAGTGGCCGAATCGAAGGAGGCCATCGCAGGCGGAAGCCTCGTCGGAGGAAATGCGGTCGGTATGTTCGGCAATCACTTCGCTGCGATGTACTGGGGCGACGGGCAACCGATCATAAGAGTCTTCGACACCGACGGACGATTGCGACACACGATCACTCTGCCCGAAGGCGCATCGGTCTGGGGCGGGTTTTCGGGCGCGCAAAGCGACACCGAAATTTATTATGCGCTTCTCGGTCTGACCTCCCCGCGAACGGTTTATCGTCTCAACCTGCTCACGGGCCGCGCCTCGGTGTTTCGCCGCGCGGATATCGGATTCACGGAATCGGACTTCGTAATCACTCAGGCGTTTTACGAGAGCAGGGATAAAACGCGCGTGCCGGTATTCGTGGCTCACAAGAAAGGCATTTGTCTCGACGGCTCGAATCCGACTTTGATGTACGGCTACGGAGCTTTCGGGTGGAATTCGTTTTTGTGGTATCAGCCACAGGTGATTGCCTGGATGGAGATGGGCGGCATATACGCGCTTCCGCGAATTCGAGGCGGCGGCGAATACGGCGAAAGCTGGCACAGAGAAGGAATGAAGTTGAAGGAGCAGAACTCAATCGATGATTTCATCGCGGCAGCCGAGTGGCTGATCGCAAACAAATACACTTCTGCGTCGAAGCTTGCGGCCAACGGCGGAAGCGCGAGCGGGCCGTTGGCGGCGGCAGCCATAATTCAACGGCCTGATCTTTTCGGAGCCGCGCTCATAGATATTCCTGTGCTGGACATGCTTCGTTATGAGCGATTCGGCGCGGCTCAATCGTGGACGCAGGAATTCGGCTCGGTTGAAAACGCGGATGAGTTCAAGGCGTTGCTTTCATATTCTCCCTATCACAACATAAAGCCGGGGCGATGTTATCCTCCGACTTTGATTCGAGTCGGCGAGCGCGACGAAACAGCCACCCCATTGCACGGGTACAAATTCGCTGCCCTGATGCAATCGGCTCAGGGGTGCGCAAGTCCTGTGCTTTTGAAAGTGATGTGGGGAGCGGGCCATAACTTCGGCACGACGCCGGAACAGGTGATCGAATCGAGAGCCGATGAGATGGCATTTCTCGCGCTGGCGCTTCAACTGCCGCAGATGAATTCGGCCAGCGCGCAGAATTAGAGTTATCCAATTCAATCACGACGACGGGATGGGGCCAGAGTGCTGGCCCCGGTTTTTTCCCGAATCGCTGCGTCCGTCCGCGCTGTCAGTGTGAAGCGATTATCGAAGCCCACCTTCGCTGATCGATAGTGGGAATGAGCAGTCCCACTATCGCACATACGAAACGGCCTTGAGAATGTCGCTCTCCCCGCCAAATCGAAGCATTTGACCATTTACGATTCTCTCCCCCATGGCACTCCGTTTGATCTGCACTGTGGCAAGGTTTGATTCGATTTCGTTCGGGAGGAAGTTATGAAGACGCTATTGGCCGACCTTCGCTACTGCATCAGGACTCTGGCCAGAACTCCGGGATTTACCGCTATCGCCCTGCTCTCGATTGCGCTCGGCATAGGAGCCAACGCCGCCATCTTCAGTCTGGTCAACGCAGTGCTTTTTAAACCGCTGCCTGTCGAGAGGCCCGATCAACTGGCCGCGCTTTATGTCATCGAGCCGAGTTCCACTTTCCCCGATTCCTTTTCTTATCCCGATTACGTGGACTATCGCGACAGGAATGAATCCTTCTCCGATCTCGTCGGCCACTACGGCGTCACGCTCAATATAGCAAGCGCGGGTCAGCAGCCTGAGCTTGTATGGGGCGAGTTGGTCACGGGCAATTATTTCACAGGTCTCGGAGTCAGACCCGCCGTCGGGCGCTTACTCACCGAGCAGGACGATCTCCGTCCGGGCGCGCACGCGGTGGCTGTTTTGAGTTACAGCTTCTGGCAGCGTCACTTCAACAGCGATCCTCAGATTGCCGGAAAAATCATACGACTCAACGGCCACGACTTCACCATAGCGGGCGTAGCCAACTTAGGTTTTTCAGGCACGCGCTTTCTCGGCTACATGCCTGATATCTGGATGCCGGTCACGATGCACGGCCAGATACTTCGCGAGAACGAAGACCGCCTCGATCAGCGGGGCTGGCGATGGATGAACGTCAACGGGAGAATGAAAGAGGGCGTCTCTCTCAAACAGGCCGGAGCGGAGATGAACCTGATCGCCGGTCAGCTTGCCGCCGCCTACCCGCGGACGAATAGCGATGTCTCGATCAAAATCGCTTCCGGCGCGCACAAGACGCAACCGCTTCCGGGAGGAGACAACATACTCACATTCATTTCGGCGATGATGATGGGCGTGGTCGGACTGGTGCTGCTGATCGTGTGCGCAAACGTCGCCAATCTCCTCCTTGCAAAAGCGACTGCGCGAAGGCGCGAAATAGCCATTCGTCTCGCCATGGGCGCAAGCCGATGGCGGCTTGTAAGGCAACTTCTCACCGAAAGCATCGCGCTGTCGATAGCGGGCGGCGCTCTGGGACTCGTGGCTGCATCGTGGCTCATCGAGTTGTTAGCGACGAGCGGGCCTGACCTCGATTTTTCAACTATCAATCCTGATTACGATCTCTCAATCGATCATCGTGTTTTCCTGTTCGCATTCGGGCTGTCGGTCATAACCGGAATCATATTCGGACTCCTTCCCGCGCTTCAGGCGTCGAAGCCTGATCTGGTTCCTGCGCTCAAAGGCGAACCCCAGACATCAGGCGCGCGGCGATTCAGGCTTCGCAACGCGCTCGTCGTAGCGCAGGTAGCGTTGTCGATGGTGCTGCTCATATCAGCCGGACTCTTTGTGAGAAGCCTGCAAAACGCCAATCAGATGAATCCGGGCTTCGACACAAACGACATTCTCATCGGCTCGGTTCACCTCGGCGCGCAGGGCTACACCGAAAAACAGGGGCGGGAGTTTTACAAACGACTCCTTGAACGCGCCGAGACCATTCCCGGCGTTGAGTCAGCCAGCCTCGCTGTAACGCTTCCTCTCGACGACGGCACAGAGGGCGCGCGCATTTTTGTCGAGGGTTATGTGCCGCGCTCGGAGACGGAAAAGAACTCGGCGCTGTACACCGCCGCAGGGCCAAAGTATTTCGAGACTATGGGAACTGAGATCGTCGAGGGTCGCGCCTTCGATGAACGCGATGATGAAAAATCTCCTCGCGTGGTCGTCATCAACGAAACTATGGCCCGGTTGTACTGGCCCGATCAAAACCCCCTTGGCAAGCGCATCCAACTCGGCAACCAGAACAGACCGTTTCTCGAAGTGATCGGCGTGGCCAGAGACGGGAAGTACCTGACGCTCGGCGAAGCCCGGATGTCTTATATGTTCCTTCCGCTGTGGCAGAATTACGATAACCGCGTCCGCATACTTCTTCGCTCGAAAGCCGACACTGCGAGTCTTGCCGCAGGGTTGAGGCGGGAGGTTCGCGCTCTGGATCAAACGCTGGCGCTCTACGGAGTGAAAACGATTCAACAATTCCTCCAGCGGTCGCTGTGGGGCGCCGACGCGGCAGCCGCGCTCGTCGGCTCTCTCGGTATGTTCGCGCTTCTGCTTGCCGCCGTCGGTCTTTACGGCGTGATGAGTTATTCGGTCGCCCGACGCACGCGCGAGATAGGCATTCGCATGGCTCTGGGCGCGGAGAGAAGCGATTTGCTTCGCATGATCATCGGTCAGGGTTTGCGCCTTGCGATGACAGGCGTGGGGCTGGGGCTTATGGGCGCGTTCGCATTGACTCGCGTGATTGAAAATCTTTTGTACGGCGTGAGCGCATCTGATCCGACGACTTACCTGATCGTCGTGCTGCTGCTCGTCGCCGTCGCATCCATGGCGTGTTTCATTCCCGCGCGACGAGCTATGAAAGTCGATCCGATCACGGCGCTCAGATACGAATAGTTTTCAGTTTTCAGGGTAGCTCCCTGCTGAAAACTGAAAACTGGAAACTGAAAACTGTCTGCCGGAAAGGCGCGTGCGAAGAGGTCAATCGTTAGATAATATAATTGACCGGCAAATAATCAGGAGGAATCGACATGAAAAAGACACGTTCCCTTTTCGCTTCTCTCATCGCAGTCTCTCTGGCCTTCGCGACGCTTGCCTTTTCGGCGCTCGCGCAGCAAATTCAATATCCGATGACCAGAAAAGTCGATCACACCGATACCTACCACGGAGTGAAGGTAGCTGATCCCTTTCGCTGGCTCGAAGACGATAACTCCGCCGAGACGGCTCGCTGGGTCGAAGAGCAAAACAAAGTCACCTTCGCTTATCTCTCCAGCATCCCTTACCGCGCGAAGGTCAAAGAACGACTGGAGAAGCTCTTCAATTATCCAAAATACGGGCAGCCTTTCAGAAAAGGCGATAACTATTTCTTCAGCAAAAACGACGGGCTGCAAAATCAAAGCGTCCTCTATGTCCAGAAGGGTTTCGACGGCAGGCCCGAAGTTTTGATCGATCCGAACAAATTCTCCGAAGACGGCACGGCGCGGCTCACTACCTTTTCGCTGTCGAAAGACGGAAAGTATGCAGCCTACGGCGTATCGAAAAGCGGCTCGGACTGGCAGGAATATTTCGTGATGGAAGTGGCGACGAAGAAGACTCTTGCGGACAACCTGAAATGGATCAAATTCTCCGGCGCGTCATGGCTTGGCAACGGGTTTTATTACAACCGATACGACGCGCCTGAACGTGGCCGCGAGCTTTCCTCGAAGAACGAATACATGAAAGTCTATTATCATCGCGTCGGCACTCCTCAGTCAGAAGACGAACTGGTTTATGAAGACAAAGCCAACCCCTATCGCTTTTTCGGCGTCGGCACGACTGAAGACGAAAGGTTCGCGATTCTTTCGATCAGCGAAAGCGGCAGCGGCAAAAAAGGCAACGCGCTCTTCTATCGCGACCTTTCCAAGGGCGAGAAGAATTTCACGCCCATCGTCGCCGACATCGGCGATGACAGCTTCAACGTTGTGGACAACATCGGCGACACGTTCCTGATGCAAATCGACAGGAATGCGCCCAACGGCAAAGTCGTTTTGTTCGACCCGAAAACTCCCGAAGAGAAAAACTGGAAGACTATCCTTCCCGAAAAGCCCGATCCGCTTCAGTATGCGACCGTCTCAGGAGGAAAGCTCTTCGCGGTTTATCTCAAAGATGTCACCACGCGGGTTTATGTCCACAGCCTCGACGGGCGTCTGGAAAACGAAGTGCGATTGCCCGGTCCCGGTTCAGCCGGAGGATTCGGGGGCGAACGGGATGACAAGTTCGTGTTCTACACATTCAATTCGTTCAACTACGCGCCGACCATATTCCGCTACGACATCAGCACGCGAAAGACGACTCTCTTCCGCGCGCCTGAGATTTCGGGATTCAAGCCGACCGACTACGAAACCAGACAGGTCTTCTACAAGAGCAAAGATGGAACGCGCGTGCCGATGTTTCTGGTCTACAAAAAAGGCATCAAGCTCGACGGCCAGAATCCGACCTTGCTTTATGGCTATGGCGGTTTCAACATCACCACCTCGCCCGGCTTCAATCCGCTTCGCCTCGCGCTTCTCGAACAGGGTTTCGTCTATGCCTCGGCCAATATCCGCGGCGGCGGCGAGTACGGCGAGAAATGGCACGAAGCCGGAACCAAGCTCAGAAAGCAGAACGTATTCGACGACTTCATCGCGGCGGCTCAGTGGCTCATCGCCAACAAGTACACCTCCTCCGAAAAGCTGGCCGTCAATGGCGGCTCGAACGGCGGGCTTCTCGTCGGCGCAGTGATCAATCAGCGGCCCGAACTGTTTCGCGCGGCAATCCCGGCAGTCGGCGTGATGGACATGCTGCGCTTCCACAAATTCACCATCGGCGCGGCATGGATAGCCGACTACGGATCGAGCGATAACGCCGAGGAATTCAAAGCCCTCCACGCTTACTCGCCCCTGCACAACATTCGCGCAGGCGTGAAGTACCCGGCCACGCTCATCACCACTGCTGATCATGATGACCGCGTAGTACCGGCTCACTCGTTCAAGTACGCGGCGACTCTTCAGGAAAAAGCCAGCAAGGAAAACCCCGTGCTGATTCGCATCGATACTAAATCAGGTCACGGCGCGAGCAGCACTTCGAAGGCCATCGAGCAGACAGCCGACATCTATTCGTTTTTGTTTCACACTCTGGGCGCGACTCCTAAGTATGCGACGGAGGAGGCGCACTCAAACCGGTGAAGTTCGGAAATGCGGGGTGCGGAATGCGGAATGCGGAACGAAAAAGGGTTCCCTTATTCCGCACTCCGCACTCCGCACTCCGCATTCGAAAGGAGTTTAGGACATGGAGAGCCTACTGCAAGACCTGCGCTATGCGGTTCGGATGCTGATGAAGAAGCCCGCGTTCACGCTGATCGCGGTCATCACGATGGGGCTTGGCATAGGCGCGAACACTGCCATCTTCACTGTGGTCAATTCCGTGCTGCTTCGTTCCCTGCCCTACCCTGAGCCTGAGCGCGTCGTGAGTGTGGGCCGCAGTTATCAAGCCGATGACATCAACAGAACAACCGAAAAGAAGTTTCTCTTCTGGCGCGAGAACAGCGAGTCGTTCGAAGCGATGGCAGGCTATCAATCAATCGCAGGATTCAATCTTTCGGGCGAAGGCGAAGCAGAGTATGTCACTGGAATGAGAGTCTCGGTTGATTTCTTCCGCGCGCTGGGCGTAAGTCCCGATGGTCGCGCCTTTGCCGAACAGGAAGACAGTCCGGGCGGAGAAAAAGTCGCCATCATCAGCGACCATCTGCGGCGGCGGCGTTTCGGCGATGACGCGGTGATCGGCAAAACGATTTCGCTCGACAGCCAGCCTCATACCATCATCGGCGTGCTTCCCCCGGATTTCAGGTTCGTCCCCGATGCGGATGTCTTCGTCTCGCTGCGCGCGGCGCAGGGCATACAGCAGGGCGGATACAATTGTTCGGTCATCGGTCGTTTGAAACCTGAAGTGAGTATGGAGCAGGCGCGAGCGGAGATGAAGCTTGTCGGCGAAAAGTATCGCGCTCAGTTTCCGAAAGGAATGCAGGAACGCGAAAGCGTGGGCATCGCGGGCTACAGAGAACTGCTCGTCCGCGACATTCGTCCGACGCTTTGGATGCTTCTCGGCGCGGTCAGCTTCGTGCTGCTCATAGCCTGCGCCAATGTAGCCAATCTGCAAATGACTCGCGCATCGGCGCGTCATCGCGAGATGGCTATTCGTCAGGCATTGGGCGCGCGATGGTCTCGACTGGCAAGGCAACTTCTGACTGAAAGCCTGCTGCTGGCCATCGCGGGAGGAGGCGCGGGACTCCTGCTCGCGCTGTGGGGAACGGACGCGCTGCGCTCGATCATTCCCCAAGGGCTGATTCCGCAATCAGCGGAAATCGGCTTTGACTATCGCGTGCTGGCTTTCACTCTGGCGACTTCCCTCGTCACGGGGCTCCTGTTCGGGATCGCTCCTGCGATTCAAATCTCCCGCTTAAACGTCAACAACGCGCTCAAGGAGACTTCAGGCAAAGGCATCGCGGGCGCGAGCCGCGGGCGAATGAGAAGCGCGCTCGTCGTCATCGAAGTCGCCCTGTCTCTGGTGCTGCTTGTCGGCGCGAGTTTGATGATTCGCACATTCGCAAACCTGATGCGAGTCGAGACGGGATTCGATCCTCGCAATGTTCTGACTTTTCAGGTGTCGCCAAGCGGCGCGCAGTATGACTCGACTGCCGAGGTGTCTCAGTTTTATGAGCGCGCGCTTGAGCGAATAAAATCTCTTCCCGGCGTGGAGGAGGCTTCGGTAACTAGCGGAGTGCCACTCGATTCCGGTCTCAATCTGCCGGTCGAATTCGAAGGCAAAACGGATATAACGGCGATTCAGTATCGAATGATCACGATGGATTATTTTCGCGTGATGAAAATCCCTCTCACCGCCGGACGCGAGTTCGAACCGAGGGATTCAGAAGGCGCTGAAGGAGTGGTCATCATCAACAGGGCGCTTGCGCGCCAGCATTATCCTGACACTGATCCTCTGGGCAAACGAGTCTTCATCGCGCGCACGATGGGCGATTACGCAGACCCTCAACCTAAGACGATAGTCGGCATCGTGGGCGACACCGAAAAATTCAATCTCACAGATCGAGCGATGCCGTCCCTTTTCGTCCCTGCCGTTCAGGTTCCTTCCGGATTGATGCTGCAACTGAGGCAATGGGCTGGCGCGGATTTCGCCATCAGAACGACCGGTGATCCGATGACTCTCTCTGCCGCAGTGAAAAAGGAAATGGCTGCTGTCGATCCGGCGCTGCCGCTCAAGCGCATTCGCTCGATGGAGCAGATTCTCGCGCGCTCGATCTCCGGCGAGCGATTTTACATGATGCTGCTCGGCATCTTCGCCGTGTTGGGACTTGCGCTGGCATCGGTAGGCATCTACGGCGTGATGAGTTATGCCGTAGAGCAGCGCACACACGAATTCGGAGTGCGGCTGGCTCTGGGCGCGCGTCGAAGCGACGTGCTTAGAATCGTGCTGAGGCACGGTATGGCGCTCGCTTCGATTGGAGTCGCGATTGGCCTCGCTTCCGCCTTCGCGCTGACCAGGTTGATGTCGTCACTGCTTTATGGCGTGAGCGCGACCGATGCGGCGACATTGGCGGGCGTATCGGTGTTTCTGGCAGGAGTGGCTCTGGCAGCCTGTTTCGTGCCAGCGCGACGAGCGACCCGCGTAGATCCGATTGTCGCGCTTCGCTATGAATGAAAATTGATGAGTGAGGGGCGAAGTGTTCCGGTGATGAGTGGGTCGTCGTTGATAAGGCGTTTTCAAGCCTGCATAAGTAAACCTGAGTAAGTCGATAGAAGGATCGAAGATGAAGAAATTCTTGTTCATGGCTCTGGCATTTTTTCTGGCTGCTCTGCCGACGGCTCAATCAGGAAGCGAAGGAGGAAGAAACGCAGAATCGCCCGCTCCCTTCACTCCGTTCATCGAGAGGGCCTATCGTCTGGCGCAAAGCATATCTTTTTCGCCGAACGGTGAGGTCATGTATCTGGCGCTAAATCACAGAGAAGTCCTCGCGCATCGCGGCCAGGAAGCGGGTGAAGATAAACCGCGACTGGCGATCTATTCGTCCCGGCGAAGCGCAACCGGGTGGAGCGAGCCGCAGGCGCTGTCTTTTACCGGCAAGCATCTGGATTATGAACCGACCTTGTCGCCGGATGGTCGCTGGCTGGTGTTTAACTCAAAACGCCCCTGGTCGCCCGGTCAGACTGAGCCGCGCTGGAATGATTTGTGGATCGCGCGCTGGACGGGGCGCGATTGGGGCGAGCCGCGCCGCATTGATGAAGTCAGCACGCTCGAACATGAGGAATCCTATGCCACGCTGACCAAAGACGGGCGCATGTTCTATCACCGCCTGCGCATCGAAATGCAAAATGGGAAAGAGGTCGAGCATTCAGACATCTACGAGTCCCGTATGCGAAACGGCAGATTCAGCCCGCCGGTCCGGGTCGAGAAAATCAGTTCGGAGCTTGGCGAAGGCGATCCGTGTGTCGCGCCCGACGGGTCATATTTGATCTTCACGCGCTTTGACAGCGCGCGCTGGAGAGAGACCTGTGATCTCTATGTGAGCTTCGGCCAGGGGCGCGGATGGTCGGAACCACTTGCGTTGACGGAACTGAACACTGCGGGACCTGACTTCGCGGCGGCTGTTTCGCCTGATGGCAAGTGGATTTATTACCGCTCGAACTTTCAGTTCATGAAACGCCCTTTGTTGCCTGTACTGAAAGCTGCGCGGGCGCGTAAGGAGGCGTGATGCTACAGGATTTGAGTTACGGCGTGCGAATGTTATTGAAGCGCCCCGGCTTTACGCTGGTTGCGGTGTTCACTCTTGCGCTCGGCATAGGCGCGAACACGGCAGTCTTCAGCGTAGTGAATGCGATTCTGCTGCGGCCTCTTCCGTTCGAGCGCCCCGAACAACTCGTGCAGGTGACGGCTGATCTGAAAAAACTCAACCTCACTGACGTTGGAATAAGCGGGCTTGAGTTGTTCGACTTTCGCGACCGCGCGGGCATATTCGAAGAGGTCAGCGGACTATATCCGATCAATGCAAACCTCACGGGAGGCGATCAACCCGAAAGAATCGAGACGCTGCTCGTCGATGTGAATTACTTCTCGCTTCTCGGAGCGAAGGCGCAAGTCGGGCGCGCGCTTCAACCCGAAGACTATCATCCGGGAATCGGCGAAGCGACTGTCATCAGCCATGGATTGTGGAAGCGGCGCTTCGGAGGCGACACGGGCGTGATCGGACGGAAGGTCATGATCGATAACGACCCCTGCACGATAATCGGGGTGATGCCCGACGGCTTTCGCCATCCGGGGCGAGTGATTCAAACCGAGGTGGAGGCATGGTGTCCCGCCGGGTGGACAGCCGCGCCTTTCAACAATCCGCCGCGTGGCTCCCGCCAGCTTGCGGGCGCAATCGCGCGGCTTAGGTCGGGCGTGTCCATCGAAGAAGCCCAGTCGCGTTTTGACGCGCTGGCCGAAGAACTCAGAAAAGATTATCCACAGGATTACACCGAGCAGGCGGGCTGGTCGCCGCAGGTGCGAGGGCTTCAGGATGGTCTGGTCGGAAATGTTCGTCCGGCATTGCTCATCCTGCTCATAGCAGTCGGGCTGGTTCTCGTCATAGCCTGCGCCAATGTCGCAAACCTTCTGTTGGTGCGGGCCTCGGCGCGTCAGAAAGAAATCGCCATTCGCAAGGCGATGGGCGCGAGTCGCGCTCGTCTCATGCGACAGATGATCACTGAAAGCGTGTTGCTCTTTCTCGTGGGCGGAGGTCTTGGAGTCATAGTCGCCGTCTGGGGCGTCAGCGCGTTTGTGAAACTGAGTCCGGCGAACCTCTCGCGGCTGGGCGATATAGGCATTGATGCAAGGGTGTTGATCTTCACTCTTGCGGTGTCTCTTGCGACCGGAGTGATATTCGGGCTTGTGCCTGCGCTTCAGACTTCGAATCCCGATCTTCAGGAGACTCTCAAGGACGCGGGGCGCGGCTTGAGCGGAGGCTCGCGGCGCAACCGCGTGCGTAGCCTGCTTGTGGTTTCAGAGTTCGCGCTTGCGCTGATGCTGCTCATCTCAGCCGCCCTATTGATTCGCAGCTTCCGCGAATTGAACAATGTCGATCCGGGTTTCAAATCTCAAAACGTGCTGACCGCGCGGGTGTGGCTGCCTCAACCCAACAACCGCGAAGCTGGCCCTTACTTCCGCCCCGCTGCCCGCTTCGCTTTGTATCAACAGTCGCTTGAGCAAATCAAAGCATTGCCGGGAGTCGAATCGGTCGGGATCATAAACGCGCTGCCTATGGGTGGCGGTCGCCCGAACACGACATTCACCGTCGAAGGGCGACCTTTGGAATCGGATTCGATCAACACGGCTCAATCCTTCGTCGCCAGTCCCGACTATTTCGCGACGATGGGCATTCAGCTATTAAGCGGTCGAGTCTTCGCCGAACAGGACGACGACAAAGCGCCGAACGTAGTGGTCGTGAGCAAAACATTCGCGGAAAAATTTTTCCACCGTGAAGACCCTCTCGGCAAGCGAATAAGATTGGGAGGCGCGCAATCGACCGCGCCGTGGCAGACCGTGATAGGCGTCGTAGGTGATGTGAAGATGGAGAGCCTCGACGCGGAGAACAAGCCGCAGTTGTATCGTTCGGTCTTTCAGGTTCCGAGCGTCGGGTTCGCGTTCGCTGTTCGCGCCAGTTCGATGGCGTCGCTCGCGGAATCGGTGCGCGATCAAGTTCGCTCGATAGACCGAGACCTTCCGGTTTTCAGCATTCGCTCGATGGATGAAATCGTCTCTGAAACCATCGGCCAGCAGCGTTTCGCCATGTCGCTTCTCGGCGTGTTCGCTCTCGTCGCGCTCGTGTTGTCTTCGGTCGGAATATACGGAGTGATGAGCTATTCGGTCAGCCAGCGCACGCACGAGATAGGAATAAGAATGGCTCTGGGAGCCGAATCAAAGGATGTGATGAAACTAGTGCTCGGTCATGGCGCGGCGTTAACAGCCGTAGGCATGGCGATAGGGATTGCGGGCGCGATTGTCGCCACGCGGTTCATGAAATTCATGCTCTTCGGCATAAGCCCGACCGATGTGGTGACATTCGCCGGCATAACGGCGTTGCTCGGCGCGGTGGCTCTTGCGGCGTGTTTCGTGCCAGCGCGACGCGCGACCAGAATCGATCCGATCATGGCGCTCAGATACGAATAGTTTTCAGTTTTCAGTTTTCAGTTTTCACCGGTCGGTTGTTCTATTCTGACTTCTGACTTCTGACTTCTGACTTCTGACTTCTGACTTCTGATGCCAGGAGGAAAAACAATGAGGGCTTTGTTGCAGGATTTGCGGTACGCTCTGCGGCTGTTACATAAGAAACCCGGTTTCACCATTATTGCAATACTGACTTTGGGGCTTGGCATAGGAGCGAACACGGCTGTCTTCAGCGTCGTCAACGCATTTCTCCTTCGGCCTCTCCCTTACCACGAGCCGGATCGTTTGGTGATGATTCAGCGCACTCCCGCTACGGCTGACTCCGAATCCGTTTATTCTTATCCGGTCTTTGGTGGTGTGCGCGAGCAATGCGAGTCTTTCGGCGGCGTTGCAGCTTTCGCTTACCATCGGCTTACTCTTGACAGCCCCGAAGGGCCGAAGGCCGTTCTCGGTTCAAGAGTAACGAGCAACTTCTTCTCCGTCATAGGCGTCGCGCCCGTGCTGGGCCGCGCTTTCCTTCCGGGCGAGGATGAGCCGAATAAACCGAGACTCGTTATTCTCAGTCATGGCCTGTGGCAACGTCGCTTCGGCTCTGACCCTGCGATAGTCGGTCAAACGATCACTGCCGACAAAGAGACGGTTGAAATCGTGGGCGTGATGCCGCCCGATTTGAAATTCGATCTCATACCCGAACTCCCCAAAGTCGAATTCTGGATAACGCTAAATCCCAGCCCTCGTATGAAGACAGCCGGAAATGTAAACTGGCTTCGAATAATCGCGCGGCTCAATCCCGCAGCGACCGTGGCGCAGGCTCGAACTGAGCTTGATGTAATCGCGGAGCGGATAAGGCAAAACGTCGGGCAGTCGTCTCCCGACGCAGTCAAACTTCCTGATGACTTTGCTTTGAGCGCAGTCGATCTGAAGGAATTTTTCATCGGCGATGCGCAGCGGCCATTGTTCATACTTCTTGGCGCTGTCGGGTTCGTTTTGCTCATAGCCTGCGTCAATGTGGCTAATCTACTCCTGGCGCATGGCGTAGGGCGACAAAAAGAGATCGCCATTCGCGGGGTACTCGGAGCCAGCCGCCGCCGATTGATGAGGCAGATGCTCACGGAAAGCCTGATGCTCTCTCTCGCTGGCGGCGCTTTGAGCTTGTTGTTAGTCGTGTGGTCGCTGCAGGTGATCGCGTGGCTGACGCCGAAATGGATGACCCGCATGGAGGAGATCAGCCTTGACTGGAAAGTTTTTCTCTTCGCGCTTGCGGCGTCGCTCTTCACAGGAATTCTCTTCGGTCTGCTGCCTTCGCTTCGGGCATCGAAGGTCGATTTGCACACGACTCTCAAATCAGGCGCGGCAACCGCGAGCCGACGAGCGGGCGGCTTTCGCAATCTGCTGGTCATCGCCGAGGTCGCGCTTGCCGTGGTGCTTCTCGTCGGCGCGGGGCTGATGATCAACAGCTTCATCCGTGTGACGAGCATCGATACGGGATTCAACCCGGAAAATGTTTTGAGCATGGAACTGAGGATGCTCGCGCGGGAAAAGCCGCCTGAACAGACAGCCTTCGTCGATCAGGTTCTTGAGCGCGTGCGAAGCCTGCCCGGTGTGAAAGATGCTGCATTCGTAGAGTCTCTGCCGATGGTCGGAGGATCTAGTCAAAGCAACAAACGGAGCAAAATGCTCGAAGGGCCAATCGCAGGAGACCCTGATGCGCAGATGAAGATCGAGCCGCGTTTTGCAACGCCCGATTATTTTCAAACCATGGGAATCCGTCTTCTAAGAGGCAGGCTCTTTACCGATCAGGATACAGCCGAGACTCAGCCTGTAGTCATAGTCAGCGAACGCATGGCGCGCGAGGCATGGCCGGGTGAGGATGCGATTGGCAAACGACTACTGTGGAACTGGAAAAAAGATCAGCGGCCAACCGTCATTGGCGTCGTCACTGATATAACACAATACGACCGCGAGCCAGCTTTGGCTCTCTACTACCCATTCAGCCAGAACCCTGACTCATTCCTCTCTCTGGCCGTTCGCTCCTCGTCCGATCCGTTGAATTTGATAGCAGGGATTCGCAATCAGATTTTCGAAGTAGACCCCAGAGTAGTTGTAGATGACGTGATGACGATGGAGCAGCGGCTCGGCGATTTAGTCGCGCAACCGCGCTTTTATGCTGTGCTGCTCGGCGCATTCGCGGTGATGGGCATGTTGTTGTCGATCATAGGGCTTTACGGCGTGATTTCTTATCTGGTCAGTCAACGCACGCGCGAAGTCGGCATTCGCATCGCCCTCGGCGCGCAATCCCACGATATTTTCAAACTGGTGATCGGGCATGGGCTGGCGCTCACGCTCATAGGCTTTGCCACAGGACTCGTCGGAGCCTTCGCCTTGAGCCGCCTGCTCGACAGTCTGCTCTTCGGCGTGACCGCAACCGATCCGGCAACCTACGCTGTTATTTCTCTCCTGCTGCTGACCACCACCTTTGCAGCCTGTTACCTGCCCGCGCGACGAGCGACAAGAGTCGATCCGGTCATCGCGCTCAGATATGAATAGGGGTCAGAGGTCAGGGATCAGGGATCAGGGAAGAAAGAAATCAGTTACTTCTCTTTTCCCTGATCCCTGACCTCTGACCCCCGGCCCCTTTGGAGGAAATATGGAAACATTCATCAAAGACGCGCGCTACGCGGCGCGACTGCTCATCCGTCAGCCGGGATTTACTCTCGTCGCTCTTATAGCTCTTGCGCTCGGCATAGGAGCAAACACCGCCATATTCAGCGTCGTCAACACAGTTTTGATTCGGCCCTTGCCTTATAAAAACGCGGACAGGCTCGTCGCCGTGTGGGAGACGTTTCGCAACGTCGGAAAGCTTGAGAATCCGGTCACGCCCGCGAACTTCTTCGACTGGAAAGAACAGAATCAAAGCTTCGAAGACATGACTTATTACGTCCCCCAGCCTTTCACACTCACGGGCGGCGGCGACCCGGAAAAAGTTGAAGGAGTATACACAGCAGGTAATTTTTTGCAGTTGATGGGCGTAGACGCGGCAAGGGGTCGAATATTCAGGCCTGACGAAGCGCCGAAGGTTGGATATCTTGAAACAGCAGTCATAAGCTACGGACTGTGGCAACGTCGCTTCGGCGCTGACCCCGACATCATAGGCAAACAACTCAACATCGACTGGTCTCCCGTCACGATAGTCGGCGTGATGCCTCTCGCTTTTCAGTTCCCTTCGAAAGAAATCGATCTATGGGTGCCGACGGCGATGAATCCCAATCTGGTGCAGGAGCGCAATTCGGCGCATTTTCTTCGAGTCATCGGGCGATTGAAGCCCGGAGTTTCATACGCGCAGGCGGACTCTGATATCGCATCCATCGCGGCCCGCCTCGAAGAACAATTTCCAGCGACCAATCGCAACCTCGGCGCGAGGATAAATCCCTTGCGCGAACACTTCTTCGGCGGCATTCGTCTCGCGCTGTTCATACTGCTTGCAGCCACAGCGTTCGTTCTGCTCATAGCGTGCGCCAACGTTGCAAATCTCATGCTCGCCCGCGCAGCCAGCCGTCAGAGAGAAATCGCCATTCGTCTGGCGCTCGGCGCGGGGCGATGGCGAATCGTTCGACAACTGCTCACGGAAAGTTTGCTGCTGTCCATCGCAGGGGGCGCAACAGGGTTGCTGATGGCGTTGTGGAGCATAGAGGCATTGAAATCGATGCTGCCCGCGAGCATAGCTCAGGCCGGGGATGTTTCAATCGACGAGCGAGTTCTTGGCTTCACGTTTCTGGTCTCGATTCTCACGGGACTCGTCTTCGGCCTCGCTCCTGCGCTTCAGGCGACGAAACCGGCGTTGAATGAAACATTGAAAGAAGGCAGTCGAAATTCTGGAACGCGCAGAAGCAAGAGTCTGCGAAATATGCTCGTCGTTGCAGAAGTCGCGCTGGTGCTTGTGCTGATGATCGGCGCGGGATTGATGCTCAACAGCTTTCTCAGATTGCAGAATGTCGATCCCGGCTTTAGAAGTGAAAACCTGCTGACGATGGAAGTCTATCCGCCCTATTCGAAATATCCCGACACCACTCGGCGCGCAGCTTTTTATGATCAGTTGATCGCGCGTGTCGGGGCGCTGCCTGCAGTCGAATCCGCAGGAGTGGTCAACGTCCTGCCGATGAAGACCGCGATGGGAGAGATGAGATACATCACCGACCATCAGCCGCAGCCTAAGTTTTTCAACGCCATCCCGACGGTGATAAGTCCTGATTACTTTCACACTATGGGCATCTCTATACTCAAGGGCCGAGCGTTCGCCGCCTCGGACACGGATGGCAAAGCGGGCGTCATAATAATAAATGAAGCGATGGCTCGCAGGGTGTGGCCTGACGAAGAGGCTGTCGGCAAGCGATTGAAGATGGGCATCCCGGAAAATCCATGGCTCATGGTCGCAGGCGTGGTCAAAGACGTGCAACTGGCTCCCGGAGCCGATCCGCCGCCGCAGGCATACATGCCTTATGCTCAGATTCCCGCTTTCGGGCCGCGTTATCTGGTCGTGCGAGCCGCGACCGATCCGACTAATTTGATTGCAGCAATCCGCAATGAGGTCTCAAACGTAGACCCGGATCAACCCATAGCGAGCGCAAACCTGATGGAAGAAGTCGTGTCGGAATCGCTCTCTCGTCAGAGATTCAACATGGCGCTGTTAGTCATTTTCGCCGCCCTTGCGCTTGCGCTGGCGTCGGTAGGAATTTACGGGGTGATGTCTTACACCGTCACTCAAAGCACGCGCGAGATAGGCATTCGACTTGCGCTCGGAGCGCAGCCGACGGAGGTGTTGAGGCTCGTGGCAAGGCAGGGATTTCTTCTGACAGTCGTGGGAGTCGGAGCGGGGCTTGCGGGGGCATTTGCGCTGACCCGATTGATGTCGAATCTGCTTTACGGCGTGACGGCGACCGATCCGCTGACTTTTCTGTTCGTATCCGCGCTTCTTTTAGCAGTGGCGATGCTGGCGTGTTACATCCCCGCGCGGCGTGCTACGCGAGTCGATCCGATAGTCGCGCTTCGCTATGAATGAAACGCCGCGCCGGTTTACAGAGAGGTGAACGATGCAAACCTTCAGACAAGATTTACGCTATGGTTTTCGGATGCTCGCCAGGAAGCCGAGTTTTACGATGGCTGCGATAATCACGCTGGCTGCCGGGATCGGTCTCAACGTGGCAATCTTCAGCATCATCAACTCGATCCTGCTGCGACCGTTGCCTTACAAAGAGCCTGAACGTCTGGTTCAGGTATGGGAGACCTATCAGCCGGACGATATGGCCAGCGGATCGGCCTCGCCGAACAATTTTCTCGACTGGAAAAAACAGGCTCAGAGCTTTGAAGGCTTGAGCGCAATCAATCTCTGGGGCTACTCGCTGACGGGAACGAGCGAGACGACCGAAGTCTTCAGTATGCAGGTCACGACCGATTTCTTCGCTCTGCTCGGCGTCGCTCCGCAACTGGGTCGAGCCTTCCTGCCGGAAGAGGATCAACCCGACAAGCAGTACGTCGTGATAATAAGCCATGGCTTCTGGCAGGAGCGATTCGGCGGAGATGCAAATATAATCGGCAAGACGATCAAGCTGGATAATGACACTTATACGGTGATCGGAGTATTGAGGCCGGACTTTCGTCAATCCGAGCTTTTCACTAATTATCGCGCAGAGATTTGGGTGCCGCTCGTACTCAATCCCGCCGCCAACGATCGCGGAAGGCATCACCTGAGAGTTTTAGGGCGACTCAAACCGGGCGTCACTATCGAGCAGGCTCAATCGGACCTGACAACCATCGCGCGCCAACTGGAACAGGCTTATCCGACCACCAACACGGATCGCGGCGTGAATCTGGTGCCTCTGCATGAACACGCCACAGGCAGTATTCGATGGGCGCTGCTCCTGCTGCAATGCGCGACGGGATTCGTGCTGCTGATAGCCTGCACCAACGTGGCCAATCTGCTGCTGTCGCGTGTGACGGCGCGCGAAAAAGAGATGGCGATTCGTTCTGCGCTCGGCGCTTCCGCGTGGCGAATCGTGCGATTGCTGTTGTCTGAAAGTTTAGTGCTGGCCCTTGTCGGCGGGGTTGTCGGGTTCCTGATTGCGCTGTGGGGAATCGATCTGCTCGTTTCAATCGCTCCGAAAAACATTCCGCGTCTGGATGAAATCAGCCTGGACTGGCGGGTGTTCAGCTTCACGCTTGCCCTTTCTTTTCTGACGGCGATCTTCTTCAGCCTTGTGCCTGCGTGGCAGGCCACTCGAATCAACCTCAACGAATCGCTCAAAGAAGGCGGTCGCAGCGCGACTCGCGGGCAAGGCTCTCGCGGAATGCTGGTGGTGGCCGAGATTGCGCTGACCCTCGTGCTTCTGGTCGGCTCCGGCCTGCTACTGCGCAGCTTGATTCAATTGCAAAATGTCGATCTCGGTTTCAACCCGGAGAATCTTCTGACGATGCGAGTGTCGTTGCTGGACGTGAACTATCCTGATCGTCAGCGGGTGACCAGCTTTTATGAACAGGTTCTTGCGCGCATCGAGGCATTGCCGGAAGTGCAAAGCGCCTCAGTCATCTCCACTCCGCCTATGGTTCGGATCAACAACCTGTGGGTCAGCTTCGAGATAGAGGGGCAGCCGTCTGATCCGGGGCGCGAGCCTACGGCGCAGTACCGCCTCATCACCCCCGGCTATTTCCACACGATGGAAATTCCGGTCATCACGGGTCGCGCTTTCACCGAACGGGATACGAGAGATACGGTACAGGTTGCGATCATCAACGAAGGCTTCGCCCGACGCCATTTCCCGGACACAGACCCCATTGGAAGGAAAGTCGTCGTGGGCAGAACGAAGCGGGAGATTATAGGGGTTGTCGGGAACGTCAGGCACCACTCACCGGAAGAGGAAGCAGAGACCGAGGTGTACATTCCGCACGCGCAGAATCCGCGTGGGACTGTGATGGTGGTCGTTCGAACCGTATCTGATCCTGAGAGGGTGGTGAGGGAGGCTCAAAAAGCTGTGTGGGCGGGCGACTCGGACGCGGCGGTATCGAATGTGGCGACGATGAATCAGGCGCTCTCGGATGTGATCGCGCGCCCTCGTTTCAATGTGCTTTTATTGAGCGTCTTTTCTGTTATCGCTTTGATGCTGGCCGCAGTCGGCATCTATGGAGTGATGTCTTACGGAGTGGCGCAGCGCACGCGCGAGATAGGCGTTCGCATCGCGCTCGGCGCTCAGGCTTCGGACGTACTCAAGCTCGTAGTCGGACAGGGGATGAAGCTGGCATTGATCGGTGTGGCGACGGGGCTTGCCGGGGCAGTGGCTCTGACGCAACTGATGTCGAATCTGCTTTATGGCGTGACGGCGACCGACCCGCTGACCTTTGCCGCAGTTTCCGGTCTGATGGCAACAGTAGCCCTGCTGGCCTGTTACATCCCTGCGCGCCGCGCTACGCGAGTCGATCCGATGACCGCGCTCAGATATGAGTAGTGATCAGTGAGACGAATGCGGAGTGCGGAATGCGGAGTGGATCAATTCTACATTCTGAATTCCGCACTCCGCATTTTAAGAACGCGCGGCTGTTTTATTCTGACTTCTGACTCCTGACTTCTGACTCCTGGCTTCTAACTTCGAGCCGCTGATAGAGCGATTGGGCAAAGTGGCGCTTCGCCTCGATCACGCCGCGGAGAGTTTGCTTTGCCTTTTCTTTTATCTCGTCTGTGTCCGTATAGGCTTCGATCATCTCCATCGCGCGGGCTGCGTGGTCTTCATCCTCTCCGACATGTACCGACAGGAACTCGACATCCTCGCGCGTGAGACCGTAATGCGCGCAGAGGCTGTCGGCAAGCGCGCCGAAAAATTTCGGAATGTAATACTCTATGCCTATGCCTATGGCGGTCATGCCTTCGATGAAAGACCCTTCGCGCGTTGCTTTCAAACAATGATTGATGTAGGCGGCGGTTTCAGGAAACGGCTCGGCGCGATTGATTTCCTCGTCGCTTGCGCCCAAACTTCCGGCCAGCCTCTTTGCGAGCGACAGGTGATCGCGCTCCGTCGATCCGCGCCCATGTTCTTCCCATAGATTTTCCGCCAGCAGTTGTTGCGCGTCGCGGTGCGGGCAGTTTGCGTGAATCGCGCTGATGAACCGCGTGAACTGGCTGACCACGAGCATCGCCTGCAACGCCCAGGTCTTCGCTCCCGCGCGGCTCATCCGGCCCGTGCGAATGGCGTCGAACACGGGATCGCGAAAAGAGTGCTGGCGTAAAATAGAAAGCAACTCGTCAATGAATCGCTCATGCGACAGGGTTTTAATTTCTTTCATAGATTCGCCATCGAGGACTGATCGAGCATAAGCATTCTTAGCTGGGCCGAGAGGACAAGCGCGACCTCGCGGCCCACGACTTCATGCCCGAACTCGCTGAACTTGTGATTATTGGATATGAAGACTTCGCCGCCGTGTTCGGTCAGCGCATCCTGCATATCGATGACCGGCAGGTTGAGCCGCGCGCCCAGACGCACGACCATCCGGTTGACCGACGACCATAGCTCAGGGCTGTGAATGGCATAATCTTCAACAGTGTCGTCATTGAATCGGCCCGCCCCCAGCAGGATTATGCGGCATGAGCTTATCTGCTTTGCGTAACAAAGAGCCTCTTCGACCAGATGTTCATACTTGTCCAGAGTCAGAGGAGGTTGCACGGCGAAAGTTTTATCTATGAGCGTATCGCGACCGAGCGCGGTCGTAGCCACCCCTTTGACCTTTGCCTGAACCTTTCGCATGAAAGTGCGGGCGGTGTCTACGAGTTCGGGCGCGATCTGATAAATCATGTTGACGCGCCAGTGCGTGGCCGCAAACATCGCTGGCAGAGTGATGACTGCGAGATCGGGACTCGTCAGCGGCAGGCGATGTTGAAGGATGGCCTTCAATCCGGTCGGATGATAGAGGTATTTGAAATCGAACTTGAACCTGAAAGAGGGAAACTGCGCCGTGAGGATCGAAGCCGCAACATTCGGATAGGTCGAATAGCAGCTGACTCCGTCATAACCGTACTGAATGCATTGACCGAGGAAAAGTATTCTGATGTTGCTGCGATGGCCGTTGAGTCCGGTTTTAATCGTCATCAATCCTCTGCGATAGTGGCGCAAGCTGTTAGCTTGCGCGGCTCAAAATTTCGTACTTTCGGGGCGTATGTAATCTGCCAGCGCCTCTCGACAATTCACATGACTCCAGTCGCTCAGGGGCCTCGTCCGGCAAATAATAAACGACCGATGTGTGAGTGTCCACGCCTGCCTTGTGCGCGGGCGCGGTTCGTATGTTCGCGCGTGGTTTAGAGAGGCAGTGGTCAGAGGCATGAAAGAGTAATACTGGCCGCTTTCGATCAGATGAAATGTTCAACCGACACGTTGAAAAATCCGGCAAGCTTCTTCGCCTGTGCCTTGCTGATTTTGCGCTTGCCGTTGACCACCTCAGAGGCTATACCCTGCGAGCCGAACAAGTGAACGATATCCTTCTGTTTCAATCCGCGCTGCTCCATCAAAAATTGCAACGTTGTATGAGGCGGGGCATCAGGAATTGGATATGCTTTATCTTCAAAGTCTTCGACAAGTTTGCACACGAGCAAAAAAAGTGTGTCCTCTTCAGGTGTGCGCTCTTTACAGATGAGATCATTCACTATCTCAAGCATACGCTCGTTCTCTTTCTCGGTAGTTACGACGCGGGGCAGCGTTTTTGACAGGAGACGCCCATATTTCTTTTCATCTATTTTATTACTGGCAATCACAGTCATTTTTCCAACCTCCCTTGTCATACTCCTTGTGTGTGAGAACGAACCGGATATAAACCTTTTTGTATTTGTAATCTATTTTGGTGATAAGTCGGCAAAAGTTTCCGTGTACATTGAATACAACGCAAATCCCCACCACATCCGCGCTACCGAATCACTGTCTGATTTCAGCGAAACTGGCATAGTCGGTTTTGTTCATTGTCTTGTGCCAGTTTTGCAGAGAGTGTGCAGTCGCCGGATGCTTCTGCCAGAATTCGCGCAACGGCTTTTTGCTTATGACTCTCACTGGCTGGAATCATCTCAAAAAGAGATGTGAGGGTCAACGATGGGGGATGGCCAACGGAATAGATGTCGGATGTTAGAGGTCAGATGTCAGCATCTCCTCTCACTAACATCCAACATCTCCCTGATGAAGTCTGGCTCATTCAAGCCCCGCATCAATCGCCGCTGCGCCAACCTGTCATCTCGGCATCACGCGCCTGACTTGTTCCTTCTCGCGCCTTTCGAGAATCGCGACCGCTGTTGATTGCCTCCCGCAATAGTTTGAAAATCGTGCGGCGGTTCTGAGCAATCAACTTTATCCATGCCCATCTGCCTATCTGTGGAAAGTAGATTCCACGAAAAAACAGGCGCATAATGAGGATCGTTGTGCGGTAGGGCAGCGGCTTGTCGCTGATCGAGTCGACCGCTCTGGCTATCGCTTCAGGGCTGTATGAACTGGCCCATGCGTGATACATCTCGTCGTGAGCCTCTTCGACCGTCATCCTAAGCGGCGCGTGAGCCATGCGGAAGGGTTGGAAATCCAGCCAGTGCTTTGGCCGCGTGAGCCGCCCCGCCGCCTCAAGCCTCTTGTAAAGCGGCGTTGCCGGGAGAGGTATCAGCGTTCCAAAAACAGGCAGTCCGGGGGGCCAGTCGCCTATCTGCTGAAGCGTTCGATCTGCCACACCCGGCGTATCGTTATCCATCCCGAAGATGAATGAGGTGACCGCAAAAATGCCGCGTCGGGCAAGTCTTTCCAGCACGACTGCATATTCCTCCGGCTTATTGAACCCCTTGTTCGCTATGGCGAGATTGACCGGGTCTACCGATTCCATACCGATGAAGACGCCTCTCCCTCCGGAATCTGCGATGAGATCGATGAGTTCCTCGTCGCGCAGCAGATTGGCGCTGATCTGCGCAACCCAATTCACCTGCGCGCCTGCGGCGATGATATCGCGCAGCAGCGACTTCGTGCGCTTGATGTTGATGGCGAAGTTATCATCGATGAAAAATATCGCAAGCTGACCGCTCTCGCGTCTGGCTCTGTCTTTCAATCTCAGCAATTCATCGACGACGCTTTCGTTCGTGCGAAACCTAATCGAGTCGCCGAAGAAACCTGTCACCGTGCAGAACTCGCAACCATAAGGACATCCTCGCCCCGACTCAACAGGTATAAGTCGAAAAGATGCCCACCCGCCCCCAAGCCGTTTGAGCATCGGCGCGACGAATTTGGGTATGAGATTGAACTGATCCAAGTCCATCGATTCCCACGGGATGGACGGATAGGATTCGAGCGAGGGCTTTCGCTCCTTGCCTAAAAGATCGACCGGCGCATAAAGCTCCTTGAGTTCGCCTCGCGCGGCGTCTTTGACAATCTTTGGCCATATCTCATCAGCTTCGCCGAGAGCTACGGCATCGGCATGGCGCGGCCCGCCATTTCGTCCGAGAGCTTCGTCCGGCTCTTCCGTCACATGAGGGCCGCCCATCACGACAGGCACTCCCGCAGCGCGGATAGCATCGGCCATTCTATATGCCTTCGCTATCATTCTGGTCATCGCGCCGATGCCGACAAGGTCGATCTTCTGCTCGCGCACGAAGCGCGCAATCCCGGCTTCATCCATAGCCTGCGTATTGCCATCAACGAGTATTACTTCATGTTCGGGCGGAGTCAGCGCCCTGAGCAGAAACATCCAGAGATGCGGCATGAAATTGCGCGTCACTCCATTGTCAGGATTGAACAATAAAATTTTCATACTTCCCTTTCTTTTCCCATCTGAGATGGACTATTGCTTTCGTCAGCGTTCGTGATTGCAAGTGTTCACAGAGTGCCTGCTTCTGATTACAACCAGCGGTATCCAACTGTGATGGAAGAGCTAGAGTGTATCAGGCAGTGGAGAACCTTTCCGTGCGGTAGCGCACATAGGAGATGATTACCCTAAGCGCCGAGAAAGCTGTCGTACTCGGCTTTGATAATCCTGTAGCACTTGCAGGCTACGGCTTCCAGCCCTGCTCGATTGAGTACGGTGAGATGACCGCGACTATAAGTAAGGAGTTTGTTTCGCTGAAGTGAACTGGCAGCGTTGGTGACGCCTTCGCGCCGCACTCCGAGCATATCGGAGAGGAACCCCTGCGTGAGTCGAAACTCGTCTGATCCTATGCGGTCGTGTGTCATCAGCAACCAGCGAGCGAGTCGCGCTTCTACCTGATGGAAACGGTTACAGGCAGCCGATTGAGATATCTGCGTCATCAAGGCGTGGATATCGCGGTTGAGCAATCTGTGCAGCGAACCGTTGGCGCTGGCCTCTTTGCGAAGCAATGCAGACTTCATTCTCATCGCGCTGCCTTCTCCCTGCACGAGGGCGCGATTTGGCGAAGTTTTCACTCCGAGTAGAACGGAGACGCCAACCATTCCTTCATTGCCTATGATGCCCACTTCGAGAGTCGAGCGGTCTTCAACAGTGGAGAGCAAAGATACGATTGAATCATTAGGGAAATAGACGTATTGAATCGTATCGCCGGGTTCGTAGAGAACCTCTTCGAAGGGCAGATGGACGCGCTGAAGATGAGGAACGAGACGGTTATAGTCTTTTTTTGGCAGGGCTGCGAGAAGACGGTTTTCAATCCGGGCGCGGGGTTGATTGGAAATGGTCACAGTATGCCTCCTTGCTCCAGTCATGTTTAGAAAAACAACAGACGGCACAAGGAGTAAGTCCGACTGCACAAGACCTGTTCCTGATGTCGAGAGGTGTGTTGTCTAAAGAACTTTCGCGGATACTCTATCAGCAGGATGGCTGTAGCGCGAGGGCGCATATACAAAAGCCATCACTAGCCAAGCAGACGATCATACTCGGCTTTGACCACCCTGTAACACTCGCAGACGGTTGCTTCCAGTCCCTTCCGGTCAAGAATCGTGATGAGGCCGCGAGTGTACTTGATAAGTCCGGCTGTTTGGAGGCGACCGGCCGCGTTGGTGACGCCTTCGCGCCGCACCCCCAGCATATTGGCGATGAGTTCCTGAGTCATCTTCAATTCGTCTGACTGCAAACGGTCGTGGCTTAACAGCAGCCAGCGGCAGAGTTGCTCTTCTATCGTGTGGAGACGATTGCAGACGGCTGTCTGTGAAATCTGGGTGATGAGCGCCTGGGTATAGCGCAGCAGGGAAAGTTGAAACTGTCTGGCTCGTATGAACTCATCCCTGAGCGCCCTGGCCTTCATGCTGAAGGCATCGCCTGCGCTCTGCACGATAGCGCGGTTGGGAGTGGTGTCGCCTCCCATAAACAGCGCAACGCCTACCACGCCTTCGTTGCCGACCACTCCTATCTCGGCGGACGCGCCGTTTTCCATAGTGTAGAGCAACGAGACTATGGAGGTAGTGGGGAAATAAACGTGCTTCAGTTGTTTGCCTGATTCGTAGACAGACTCGCCGAGCGAAAAGGTGACGTGTTCCAGATGAGGAAGAATGCAGTTATACTCCTCGGCAGGCAGAGCAGCCAGGAGGCGATTTTCGATGAGATTTCCGGGTTCCTGCGCTGGCATAGCGATTCTCCTCAGTTCAGTCGTGTCGAGAAAAAACAACAGATTCTGTAAGAAGCGCCATTGGCTTTGAGTCCTGTCCGCACACTGCAAGACGAGTCTTTCAGGAACAGTCGCAAAGCGAATAATGCCCGAAGAATATAGCATAATATTAGGTGCGCTACCGCACATAAAAGCCGTGCGACTCAACTGAAGACACAGAGACTTGAGAATCATCTTTCTGGGGAAGCGGAAGGAAATATCATGCCATGTATCTCAAGCCTGATTTGGGGCGCTGTGACAAGCGATGCTGGAGGTGAATCCGGTCAGCCTGAAGATGCGCTGCGCGATGTCGGACAATCTGCCAGCTTGTCGGTGTTTCCCGCCGCCGAAGCTTTTCGCACTCCACGACAAGCTGGCAGCTTGTCGGACATTTTCCACATTCGACATGGGATTTTATTTCGTTCCTCTTCACCTGGCCTTCTCCGCGTCGCGTCGGAATAGATGTTAGAGGCCAGATGTCAGCATCTCCCCTCACTAACATCTGGCATCTGACATCTATACCATCTACCCCGCCAATTTTCCCCCAGCTTGAGCGGCGCGCTTCGATGGTATATCATCACGCCCGCTGAAATCCGACACGTCGCGCCGTGCGTAAAAACAAGCGATCAATCGCGATTTGACGGATTGCCTTACTCATACAATCACGGAGGGGCGACGGATGAAATTCTTTTTCTTTCACCTCATGGCATGGCAAGACCTGCCCTCGGACTTCGAAAAAAAATATGACTCGGCGTGGATATGGGCGCCCAACACCTTGTTCGATCCCGAAAAAGGCGGTCGCCTCTACAACGAATATATCGATACGCTCGTCTATGCCGATGAGCTTGGATTCGACGGCGTGTGCGTCAATGAGCATCACCAGAATGCTTACGGATTGATGCCTTCGCCCAATCTCATCGCCTCGATACTCGCCCGACAAACCCGTAACGTCAAAATCGCAGTCATAGGCAATGCGCTGCCGCTCTATAATCCTCCCACCCGCGTGGCCGAAGAGTTCGCTATGCTCGATTGCATATCGGGCGGCAGGCTCATCGCCGGATTCGTCGTCGGAGGCGGGCCTGAGTATTACTCCTACGGCATCAATCCGACTCACGCCCGTGAGATGTTTCGCGAAGCTCACGACCTCATCATTCGCGCTTGGACTGAGCCGGGGCCTTTCAGATACTTTTCAAAGCACTACCATCTCAACTACGTCAATCCCTGGCCCAGACCGATTCAGCAGCCGCATCCGCAGATATGGATTCCCGGCGTCGGATCAATCGAGACGATGGAGTTCGTCGCAAAACGTCGCTACGCATACATGGGCATACCTTACTTTCACATCGATGTCTTCAAGCGCACATTCGATACTTTTCGCGATTGCTGCAATCGCGAAGGCTATGAGCCTGACCCTGAACAGATGGGATGGATAGTTCCCGTTCACGTCGCTGAAACCGATGAGCAGGCTCGAAAGGAATTTGAACCCGCGCTGTGGTACTTCGCTAAAAAATTGCTCCTGGGAATCACCATTTCGCCGCCCGGTTATACGTCGGTCAAGTCCGCGCTCGCGATTGACAAGAACCGTGGCAAGTTTCTGCATTCGATTGAGACCTGGGATGAGATCGAAAAAGGCGTCTACGCGATAGTCGGAAGCCCTGCAACGGTTCGCGACAAGTTGAGCTACTATCAGAAACATCTCGGCGTGGGCAACATTCTGACTTCGCCGCAGATCGGAACTCTGCCGCATGAGATAGCGCGCCGCAGCATGAAAATGTTCGCCGAGGAGGTGATGCCTTATGTTAGACAAGCTTAAATCCATTCAGTACGCGCTCAAGGTCAAATGGTACGAAGCCACACTGGATCGCCTCCGCGTCGTAGATATCAACGGTCGCAAGGTTCAGTTGATGGAAGGCGGCGAGGGGGAGCCTCTGCTTTATCTGCATTCGGCTTACGGCGAAAATCTGTGGATGCCTTTTCATCAGAAGCTCTCCGAAAAATATCGAGTCATCGCGCCCGCCCATCCCGGATTCGCCCAGACGGAAGGCATCGAAGATATCGATTCGATGGAAGACATGATCTTTCATTACCTCGACCTTATGGATTATCTCGGACTCAAGGAGGTCAACATTGCAGGCGTCTCACTTGGCGGATGGATAGCGGCTGAGTTTGCGACCCGCTACCCTGATCGAGTCCATCGGCTCGCGCTTGCGGCTCCCGTAGGATTATGGATGGACGAGCATCCGGTTACTGATCTTTTCGCTTTGCTCCTCAATATAGAAAAGCTGCGGGCGACGAACTTTCATGATCCTGAATCCGCGCTTGCGCGTATGCTCGTGCCTGATGAAGCCGACGACGATATGAAGGCCGAAGCCTACAAAGGTATGGCAGCGACGGCGCGATTGGCGTGGAATCCGTTTTGTCATAATCCGAAACTCGCGCGAAGGCTGAAGCGGATCAAGTCGCCGACGCTCATACTTTGGGGCGATGATGACAAGCTGGTTCCGACTGCTTATGCGGAAGAGTGGGCGCGTCATATTAAAGACTCGCGGGTGGTGAAGATCAGCGAGTGCGGACACCTGATGATGTTCGAGAAGGAAGATGAGTTCGTCCGGTCGCTGACAGATTTTTTCGGGTGAGCGATTCCGAATAAAGAGGACGCGGATAGTAAACGCATTGCATCCGCGTGTAAAACCTCTCATTAACACATCGATGAATCGATGTGCGAAGCGGCGCGATGATCTCCCCAACGGTTTCAACCGTTTTCGAGAGGCAAAACCGTTGAAACGGTTAAAGGCATTCATCCGGTCGTGATTCACCCAGCTAAAGCAGGGTGTTAATGAGAGAAGATGCCATCTCATTTTTCCCTACCCTAAACCGACTCATTACATCCGTGCCCTGTTGGCTGAAAATCGCGCGCTAAAACTATCCTCGAACCAAACTGCCAATAAAATCGGCTCTCTCACAACTTTCTCACTCTCGCCTCATTTTTTTTATCCATCATCGGGCTAACATCCCTTGCGATGATCGTTCTGGTCATAGAAATCAATGAAGAAAGAACCGAGCGCGGCAGGAGATGGCGTCTCAGATTGCGATTGAGGTTCGGTCGCCGTCACAGATGGGAACCGCTTTACCAGCCGCCCACAGCAGGCGTCCCGGACACTCTTGAATTTTCATCGGAGCGATAACCGAATGGTCATGCGAAGAATCAACAAAACGGCGGATCAATCGAGAGAAGAATTTCTCCTCTCACAACTCGACCCTGCGCGACTGCCCGCGCATGTTGCCATCATAATGGACGGCAACGGTCGCTGGGCCGCAAGAAGAAATCTCCCGCGAGTGGCGGGCCATCGCGCAGGCGCAACAGCCGTGAGAAGAACCGTCGAGTCGGCGGCGCGACTGGGTCTCTCGCACCTGACGCTTTACGCATTCTCAACTGAAAACTGGAAGCGGCCTCAAACGGAAGTCAGCGCGCTGATGTCGCTCTTGAAAAAATTCCTGCGAAAAGAGCTTGCCACGTTACAGAAGAACAACATTCGCTTTCGCATGATCGGGCGAACCGAAGGGCTTGATTCGCTGGTACTCGAAGAAATTCGCAAGGCGGAAGAAGCGACCGCCGCAAACACCGGGCTGAGTTTGAACATAGCTCTCAACTACGGCGGGCGCGCTGAACTGATAGACGCCTTTCGCCGGATAGGATGGGAAGTCGCCACAGGGCGACTCAATCCTGATCGCATAGATGAAGAGATGATAGCAAAGAAGCTCTACACCAGCGCGATCCCCGATCCCGATCTTTTGATACGCACGAGCGGCGAAATGCGAGTGAGCAATTTTCTGATCTGGCAAATCGCCTACGCCGAAATCTATGTGACCGAAACTCTCTGGCCCGACTTCGACGACCAATCCCTGCTCGCGGCTCTGATCGAGTACCAGAAGCGCGACCGCAGATTCGGCGGCGTAAGGCAGTTGTCAGTTGTCAGAAGTCAGGAGTCAGAAGTCAGGAGTCAGAAGTCGGAATGATTCGACTTTACCAGCAGGCGCGCAGAGATTCATTGACTCTTGCGCACCTGCATTTTTCTTGCTGAAAACTGAAAACCGAAAACTGAAAACTGTTCACCGCAAATTGAATTCGATGTCGATAGTCACCCAGTAATCGACCCGCTGATTGTTTCTGATCGCAGGGCGGAAGCGCATCTGCATCGCGGCGCGGATGGCTTCTTCACTGAGACCGTCGGAAAGCCCACGGATAACTCTGACCTGTTTCACTATTCCGTCGCTTCCTACAAGCGCATAGACGCGCGCAGTTCCCTGCACTTTATTTTTGCGCGCCTCTTCCGTGTAGTTGGGTCGAGGGCGATTGAGCGCGACCGGCACGGAATCGACTTTCTGCTGCGATCTTCCTGCGCGCGGATCACCTCCCGGCCCATATTCTTTGCCACCGATTCCCATACGATAGCCTTGACCAACACCTAGGCCATCGCCATCTCCGACGCCGCCTTTCTCGCCGTCACCTATTCCGCCATTGTGACCCGGCCCGTCTGAAGGCGGCCCGTCAGCGCCACCAGGCACACCCATCGGCGCAAGCTCATCTCGACGGGGTTGAAGACTTGGATCGACCATCACATTCGGTTGAATGGGAAACAGCGGCGGCGTAAGTTGCGGTTTCGTCGTCGGCTCATTCTTAGGCTGTCGCAAAGAAAAAGGCGGCAACTCGCCAACAGTAGCAGGCGTCTTCTCCTGGTTGCCGCCACCGCCACCGCCGCCTGATTTCTCTTTTGATTTTGGCAACTCTACTTCATGAACAGTAAAAGGAGGCGCTACCGAATTTTTGCGGCTTCCTGGATGTGCCTCCCGCTGCTCAGGCGGATTTGCCGCCCAGAAGACGAGCATCGCGGTAAATGCCAGCGCGTAAAAAATGATTCCCGTCGCAAGCCCGAATCTCAAAAGATTCTTTCGGCGATCATCTCGGTCGCTTTTGAAAGCGACTGAGATAAATGCTCGCGGATTGCGGAGAAACTCGCGTAAGGATTCCGTGAATTCATCAGTGAGACGTTTGATGAGCGAAGGCTCATTCGATATCAGAAAAAGCGCATCCCTTTGCATAGACACTCCTCCTCGTGCGCAAGACCGTTTGCGCAGTTGAGCATTGACACAATTGACTTGCTGCCGCTCGTTGCAAACTCAATCCGACAGATTGAGCTATATCAAACGCGAAGCAGCTTGTATTGATCAGCCTAGACGTTGTTCGACAGGCGACAGTTTGCCGCGAGCGCAATTCGGCGAATTGTGCTTTGTCAGTTTTGTCTGGATTTGTTCGAGAGGGATGTCCCTCTACCTGTTCTGTTCTTGTCTCTATTGTTCAGCACGGGTGTCGCGCAATCTTGGAATGACGCTCGTCGACGGACTTGCACGAGAAGTTTCTCCGGCAATGATTTTCTGCTAGTATCTGCCCGCAAAATCAAAGACTCTTTATCGCGCTATGAACTTCTTACTGAAACTCATCGGACGGCCTCTGTTTCGCCTGCTCTTTTCGGTCGAGTATTACGGCATCGAAAACATTCCCAGCGAAGGCGCGGCCATCTTAGCGGGCAATCATCCGTCTTATCTCGACCCCGTTCTCGTAGGGCTTCCGGTCGAGAGGACGATTTATTTCATGGCGTGGGACGCGCTCTTCAAAGTCCCTCTGCTAGGATGGCTCATACGAAAGCTCGGCGCGTTTCCCGTAGATATCAGAAAAGGCAAAGGCGAATCCGCTTATCGCGAAGCTGTGCGCGTGCTTCGCGAGGGACTCGCGCTCGGCATATTTCCTGAAGGTCAGCGATCTGAGCAGGGGCCTATGGGCGAGCTTCGCACAGGAGTCGCGCGAATGGCTATCGAGACAGGCGCGGCAATCGTTCCCATCACGATAGGAGGCGCATCGCGCGCATGGCCCAAGTGGCGGCTCCTGCCCAAGCCTGCGAAGATCATCGTCCGCTATCACCCTCCCATCGTTATCCCGGAAGAAGATCGCGCACAGCGAGGCGATGACAAGGAGTTTCATCGCGAGGTTATGCAAAAAGTGGCCGAGGCCATCAATCGCTCATTGTCAGCCGCGCTGCGCGAAGACGCCAGCATCGAAAAATGGTACACTCGCCCGCCCTCGCACATACGCAGCTATGAATGGTCGCCGCTCATCGCCGCCCTCGTCGCGACCATAATCACTCTGGCGCGATCAGCTTTTTTGGAACACGCGCCGCGCGTATGGATCGCGCCTGCTGTTTATTTCCTTTATCTGATGGCTGATCTTGCTTTGATAAAGCCAAGCCGTCTGGCGAAGTGGGCGCGAAATTCCATGCCGATATGGTTGATACTGGCGTGGCATTATCATCTCACGCGCGCCATTGAAATCCCTGCGGGCGATATGAATCCTTTGCTTGTCGGAGGGGCGCTTGCGGCATTCTTTCCGTTCTTCTATGAAAACTATTTCACGCTTCAGAAGTTCGTGCGCGGGCTGGTCGCGTCATATTATTTCTCTTTGGCATTGATGCTGGGCTGGCCGCATCCGCTGGGAACTTTTCTGGCAGTGGCGAGCTTCATCATCGTCTTCAGCCTGCGGCAGCGAACTGTTTACTATCCGGCAACGGTCGCGGTTATGATCGCGGCCATCGCTGCGTCGATCTATCTGACACATTCGTCAAGCCGCGAGCTTATCATTTTCGCCCTGCTCGGCGTGCTGACGCTTGCTTATCTGCAAACGTTCGTTGGAGCCGCTTACGACATACGTCGGGCGGGAAACGTCTCTATGCAACGCGGAGAGGCGGAGTGAGGCAGTTATGACTGACGAAGAAAAACGCGAGCCGTTGTGGAAGTTGATGGGGTTGCTCTTCAAATCGCATCCCTGGCACGGCGTGGCGATAGGAGAGAGCGCGCCTGAAATCGTCACCGCTTACATCGAGATAGTGCCGACCGATACGGTGAAATATGAAATCGATAAGATGACCGGCCACCTGAAGATAGACCGGCCTCAGCGTTTCTCGAACATCACGCCCTGTTTGTACGGCTTCATCCCGCAGACTTTCTGCGATGAAAAAGTGGGCGAGTTCTGCGCCGAAAAAACCGGGCGCGAAGGCATAATCGGCGATCAGGACCCGATTGATATCTGCGTGCTTTCGGAAAAGGCCATCTCTCACGGAGACATTCTGCTTCAGGCGATCCCCATAGGCGGGCTTCGCATGATCGATAAGAAAGAAGCCGACGACAAGATCATAGCCGTACTCGATGGCGACGCGACTTATGGCCACTGGCGCGACATCGATGAGTGTCCCGCGTCGGTCATTGATCGCTTGAAGCACTACTTTCTGACTTACAAAAACCCGCCCGATTCGATTGAGAAAGTCTGCGAGATCACTCACGTCTACGGCGTCGAAGAGGCGCGCGAGTGCATCCGTCGCAGCCACGAGGATTATATGATTCGCTTCGGCGACATCGAAGGGAGGCTCACCGCCGCGCTCAGAAGATAAGTTTCAGTAACGAAGGAGGCCAGCGGCTCGTATTCAAGGCAAATCGAATAATCAGGAGGTAAGGTATGCTGGCATCGATCATGCTGCTTTTGCTCGCGCCATTCATAATCCGAGCGGATGCTTTGATACCCAAGCAGAATACTTCTCTCTATAAATACTTTTTCTGCTGCGCTGAGAGTTTTGCCGGGATCGAACAACATCATCGCTGATCCAGATAGTCAGACTCCCCCGATTGACGAGAGCCGAGTCATACTGTTTCCAGTTGCGGAGGCGGTAAGATTTTTTGGGGTTCTGTTTTTTCACAAATCAAGAATACCAAGTCTTCCGTCTCCTTTTCTTCTTTTATGCAACAAAGCCCAGACACGCTCTTAGTAAATCCGAATGCAAGCCGCTCCAGGGCCTGACTCGAATCGGTTGCAGATGACAAGCCAGACGAAGTGTCTACGAATCAGCCATAAGGATCAGTCCTGGGGCAAGGCACTGTCTTCAAGTTTTTTGAGGCGATAGCGAAGCTGGTCGCGCGAGATGCCCAAAAGTTCTGCCGCGCGAGTCTGATTGCCGCGACTCAGCGACATGGCCTGACGGACGAGCGACATCTCCACGTCTTCGAGTTTTATCCCCTGCGAGGGCAGCAGAAACAGTTCTGTCTTCGTCTCTGCAGTTTGAGTGGCGAGCTTGGGGGTCGCGGCGATTAGCTCTCCGCTCGCATCCTCAAGGATGAGGTCTCGCGGGAGGTACTTGGGCGTTATCATTTCCTCGTCTTCGAGGATCATCACCCGCTCTATGACGTTTCTCAATTCGCGCACATTTCCCGGCCAGCGATAGTGACGAAATATATCGGCCACTTCGACGGTCAGCCCTCTGATGCGCTTGCGAAGTTTCTCATTGAACTGCTGAATGTAATATTCGGCCAGCAGGATGACATCATCGCCCCTCTCGCGCAGCGGAGGTATATCGATTTGAATGACTGAAAGGCGATAGTAGAGATCGAGTCGAAATTTTCCCGATTCGCTTTCCGCCTTGAGGTCGCGGTTCGACGCGGCTACGACGCGCACGTCGAGCGCAAGGTCTTTGAGTCCTCCGACCCTGCGAAAAGCTCCTTCTTCCAGCACGCGGAGAAGTTTGGCCTGAAGGTTGAGTTCAAGCTCGCCTATTTCATCGAGAAAGATCGTTCCGCCTTCAGCCTGTTCGAGCAATCCTTCCTTGCGCGCCTTCGCGTCGGTGAAAGCGCCTTTCTCATAACCGAAGAGTTCGCTTTCGACCAGATTGGCAGGGATCGCGGCGCAGTTGATGGCGACGAACGGCCCATCGGCGCGGCGCGATGCGTAATGAATGGCCTTCACCACAAGGTCTTTTCCCGTGCCGGATTCGCCCTGAAGCAATACGCTTGAGACTTCGCTCTCGGCCACTTTGCGAGCAAGTGAGATCATTTCGCTGATGGCTGGCGAGAGGCCGACTATCTGATCGAAGCCGAACTGGCGCGCTCGCTCGCGGCGAAAGGACTTCACTTCGCGGCGGAGCGATTGAGCTTCTATCCCATTGCGGATCGTGACTTGAAGCTCTTCGAGGTTGATGGGCTTGCCGACGAAATCGTAAGCGCCTCCGCGAAGCGCGGTGATGGTGTCTTCGACGATGACGTTCGATGTCATCATGATGATGACCGCTTCCGGGTGGCGGCGTTTGACCTCGCGCAGCACATCGAGACCTGATCCGTCGGGAAGGTTGATGTCGAGCAGCACGGCGGCGGGCTTTTCGGCGTCGTAAGCGGCAAGCGCGGAGGCGACCGAGCCTACCTCTACGGAGTTATACCCCCAGTTGCGCAGCGCCTCGGCGAGCGTCAGTCGAATCATCTGCTCATCATCAACGATCAGAATCTTCTCTTTCGCCATTCGTTTCCGCTCATCCTCAAGGCTTCAGTTGATATGCGCGATGAATGTTAGCATCCGCGCTTGTGAGCGACAAGAAGAGCCGCCATCGAAAACGCCCGCGACAGTTTGACCTGCGCGAGCGTTTTGCGGGTGAAGTTTACTTTGAGGCTACTTAGTCTCTGATATGCTTGAGACTTTGATCATGTCGCCGTCAAGCATTCCTTCGACGTTGACCGAAAGGGCTTTTTCCTTCTTGGTGGCGGCCAGAATATCGGCGGCCTTCTTGTTGCCCTCTTCATCAAGCTTGAAGAGTTTGCCGTCCTCGGTGACGAGAGCGTACCCGCTCTTGGCGCAGGGCGGCATCTGGGCGCACTTGACGGTGTGATTTTTTACCTTCTCGACTGCGCCATCGCCTTTGGCGCGGGCCGAGCAGGCATTATCGATAAGGTAGCCTGTGAGCTTGACCTTCTCACCGGCAGAAGCGAAAACGACTCCGGCGAGCAGCACGATCAGACTTAGAGTAAGTGACTTGCGCACGATTATTTCCTCCTTGGGATTTTTGGTTGAGATTGCAAATGCTCCCACCGCAAGTAAGCAACACTTTGATTGAAACACCGTCTGCTGTAAGCAGTCAACCTCAAGGGAAGATGCCGCGCATACGCGTAGCCTCGGCCACGCGGCCTATGGCAAGGCAGTATGCCCCCGATCTCATATCGACATTGTGACGCCTTGCCATCTGATTCACCTCGTGAAAAGCCTTGACCATTCGCTTTTCGAGATAGGTGTCCACCTCTTTGTTTTCCCAGAAGAAGCCCGACCGATCCTGCACCCACTCGAAATAAGAAACGGTCACCCCCCCGGCGTTGGCCAGAATATCGGGGATGCCGAGGACTCCGTTATCAAACAAAATTCTGTCGGCTCCCGGAGTGACAGGCCCGTTCGCCGCTTCGGCTATTATGCGGGCGCGGATATTCGCCGCATTCTCCATCGTGATTTCGTTTTCGAGCGCGGCGGGTATGAGAACTTCGCATTCGAGCGCGAGCATATCGCTGCGCGAAATCGCATCGGCTCCCTCATATCCCATAACCGACCCGGTTTCGTTTTTGTGACGAAGGACATCCGACGGGTCGAGTCCATCGGCGTTGAATATGCCTCCCTGCGAATCGCTCAAGGCTATCACTTTCGCGCCGTCTTCGTGAAGCAGGCGGGCGGCTATCGAGCCTGCGTTGCCGTAGCCCTGAACGACTACCCGCGCTCCGTCGAGATAGAGGCCCAGAAGCTTGCAGGCTTCGCGCACGACGAACTGACAACCGCGGGCTGTGGCTTCCGCGCGTCCCTGCGAACCGCCCAGATTGAGAGGCTTGCCGGTGACGATGGAAATCTGAGAGGAACCGGAAAACATCGAGATGGTGTCCATGATCCAGGCCATCGTCTGCTCGTTGGTGTAGACATCGGGCGCAGGTATGTCTATATTGGGGCCGATTATCGGAGCGATTTCAGTGGCATAGCGGCGGGTGAGCCGTTCAAGCTCGTCAATCGAAAGAGTATGAGGATCGACTTTTATGCCTCCCTTCGCGCCTCCATAAGGGATATCGACGGTCGCGCATTTCCAGGTCATCCACGCTGCCAGGGCGCGGACTTCATCGAGCGTGACCTGCGGATGGTAACGTATGCCGCCTTTTGCCGGACCGCGAGCGACGTTGTGCTGAACGCGGAAACCCTCGAACACCTGAATCGTCCCGTCGTCCATCTTCACTGGTATAGAGACGAGCAACTGTCGTTTGGGATTGATCAGCACCGCCTTCATGCTCTCGTCAAGCTCTATGATTTCGGCGGCGGTGAGGAACTGTTGTTTGGCGATATCGAAAGGATTGAGATTTTCCTTCAGTGCTGACTTGGACATAGCGTCTCCTCTCGGCGCTCTCGGCGCGGTTGAGAGGAAAAGACGCGCGGCTCAACCGGGCGATCTCTCAAGCGCAAAACCCTGTATGTCGGCGAGTCGCACATACAGGCGGTCGAAGTTGGCTGTTGGAAGGTGGTTGGAGTAGTGCTCGACTGTCACCTCGTTGAGTTCGATGACAGCGCGAGAGTCTTCGACCGCTGTATTCTCTTCCCCGTTGTTAAGACCCTGAAGAAAGGCAATGCCCGTGCGACCGCGAACGACACCGAAAGGAGTGTAAAGCACAAGGTGTCCGAACGCATGTGCGCCGTCGGGGCTGATGGTAGACCTCAGCAACTCGAACAGCGCATCGCCCGCCGGGTTTATCTTGCCTATCTCCATTATGAGAGCCTCCAGAAGATGAACAGGCGAGGAGCGCCTTGATTGTTCACTTAAAATCTCACATGCTGCTTCGAAATGCTTTCCTGTGTAGTCGAATCAAACACCGTCACCAGTACCTGAATCCCCGTGGGGAAGGCGTCCCGCATAAGCGATTTGCCAAGCTTGACCTCCATCCGCGTCACAGTCCCATCGGCCAGCGCGTAGTCGCTCTTGTACTTGATCGTCTTCGTGACAACTTCGCCGCTGACCGCGATCACAGTGGAGCCTTCGCGGAATCCGAGTCCGTCTATGGTCAGCGTCTTTTTGTTCGTCCGCACCGAATTGATTCCGAGCGCGGGCGTTGCCGGAGAAGCGCCGGTGATCGAGTTGAAGATATTAGCGCGGGCCGAGCTTTCCGTCTTCGACGCAAGCGTGAGGACAGGCACAGCCTTCGCCAGCAACCGTTCTTTGACCTGCGCGGGTGTAAGATCAGGTTCGCGCGCCCACAGCAGCGCCGCCGCGCCTGCGATGTGAGGAGTGGCCATCGATGTCCCGTTCAACTGCCCGTAGTTTCCCCCCGGCAGTGTGCTCATCACTTCGACGCCCGGAGCGCCCAGGCTCACGGTCGAATGCCCATAGTTGGAAAATGAAGCGAGGTTGTCGCTTCGATCAAGCGCCGACACGGAAATGACGGAGTTCATCTCATCGCTCAACTGAGAGGGGAAAAAAGGCGTCTCGTCGTTATCGTCGCCGCGAAAATCCGCCCCTCCGTTTCCCGCCGCGCAGACGAACAGGATTCCGGCATTGCCCGCCGAAGCTATCGCCTCGCGCAAGGAGTTCGAATCCCCTTCGCCGCCCCAGCTTGCGTTGATGACTCGGACATTCTGGCCCGCTCTACGCTGCTCGACTGCATAGTTGATCGAGCGGACAGCGTGGCTGGTTTTGCCTTTGTTGCCGTTGATGAATTTCACAGCCATCAACTTCACTCTCCACGCCACGCCCGTCACGCCGATAGAGTTGTTGCCCGCCGCGCCTACAGTCCCCGCGACGTGCGTGCCGTGAAAATCAAAGCCCGGTCCCGTGTCGTTGTTCTTGTCGGCGAAGTTCCATCCTCTTGCGTCATCGATGAACCCGTTGCGATCATCATCAATGCCATTGCCGGGAACCTCGCCGGGGTTGATCCACGCATTCGGCGCAAGGTCGGGATGAGTTAGATCTATTCCGGTGTCGATGACGGCGACGATGATATTATCGCTGCCCTGCGTTAAATCCCATGCCTGAGTCGCGCCGATATCCGCGCCCGGTTTGCCGAAACTCGCCCCAGTGTTGAGCAGACCCCACTGGTTATTAAAGAACACATCGTTCGGCGTAGCAGTGTGATGGAGATAGTAATCAGGCTCGGCGTATTCGACCGAGGGGTTTGATCGCGCTTCGCGGATGGCGTCTTCGACGCTCATGCCTTCGTCGAGTTTTATGACATAAAGCCCGTCCATCAGATTCGATCCTAAAGCCTCGGCCTCCGCCTTTCGAGCGGGTAGTATCTCATCGGCTACGCGGGAGGTTTCAGAGATGGCGCCGGATCGGATTTTGACGATGATTTGATCGGGCGCGTACAGCGAAGGCTGGCGAAGGCTTTCGCCGCGACCTGCTGCCATAAGCGTGAAGCCCGACAGCATCAATGATGCTACGAGTATCAGAATTGAACTTCTTTTCATAACTCACTCCAAATGAAGGTCTATATTTGTCCGGTGACGAGGGAGAGAGTAGAGTTAGTTTCAGATGCACTGAGAGCGCAGCGTGTGCGCTCTCAAACGGTCACTTATCCGGCGGCGGCGACTGTTGCTGTTCAACCTGCGGCTGACTGCTGCCACCGGGTATGAACTTCGAGATGTCATTGAAGATGACGAATCCCATCAAAAGCAGCAACATAACGAATCCGACCTGAACCATTCTCTCTTTGATTCGCAAACTCAACCGGAGCCCGAAGAGTCCGAGCAGAGCTTCGAGGCCGAGCATAAAAATCAAACCGCCATCGAGAACAGGAATGGGCAGCAGGTTGAATATTCCGAGATTGAGCGAAAGAAGCGCCGTCAGTTGCAGCACAGGCATAATGCCCTGCTCGGCGGCTTCGCCCGTGACGCGGAAAATCCCCACAGGCCCCATCAAGGAATCGCGCGCCGAGCGTTTCCCCTCGAATATCTGAGAGAGCGCCATCCAGGTCAACTCAAGCACTCTGATATTCGTGGCATAAGCATACTTGATAGCAGCAATGGGGCCGAGTCGAGTGGTGATCGCGTCAACCCCTTCGGTGCTTGGCGCGAAACCGAGCCTCCATTTCCCATCGGCATCGAGTTTCGGCGTTCCTTTCAGATCAAGCGTCTCTTCTCCACGCCTGACCAGGAGAGTTATCTCCTGCCCGTTGATCGTGTTGATGTAGCGAATGACATCATTCTGTCCGTAAAAAGCCTGATCGCCGGAGGCCGAATTTTCCGGCTTCGCGTCCATCCTGACTGGCCTGCTGTTTACCGCAAGTATCTGATCTCCGTCCTTGAGTCCCGCGCTCTCAGCCGCGCTGCCCTTGCTGACGCGCCTGACGATGAGTTTCGTATTCGGCCCGTAGAAAGGTTCGAGGCCGGCGTATCCGATCTTCTCGAACTCCGTCTGCTGTCCGACGGGACTGAGTTTAAGTTCTTTTATCTGTCCGTCGCGATTGATCGTCACAGGTATTTCCTGATCAGGGTGAATCATCTCGTACTGACGGACATCCTGCCACGTGGGGTTTTCCAGCCCGTTGATTTTTACTATCAGATCGCCGCGCTGAAGACCGGCGGTTTCGGCAGCCGAACCCAGCGATACGGCGTTGACGACGGCGGGCTGAGTGGTGAAGGCGGCTGTTTCGTAGTGGATCATCGAAGTGACGGCAGGTATGGCCAGAGCCATCAGGATATTCATCGCAGGTCCGGCAATGGCGACGCAGAACCGCTGCCATTTCGGCTTCGACATGAATTCATAAGGAGCGCCTGTCACCTGCTCGTCAAGGTTTTCGCCGCTCATCTTCACATAGCCGCCCAGAGGTATGAGGCTCAGGCGATAATCCGTGTCTCCTCGCTTGAATCCCCAGAGCTTTTTGCCGAAGCCCACGCTGAAGACTTCGACGCGGATGCCGAAAAACTTCGCGACTATGAAGTGGCCGAACTCATGAACGACGACCATCGTGCCAAGCACGGCGGCGAAAACTGCGATCATCTGAATATAACTGCCCAACTTTGAATCTCCTTATGTTATAAATGCCTGAAAGCAAGAATTAGTTTAACCGAGCGTGTTTTGAGTGTCTATACTAGACCGTCCCCCTTCACACGGCGGCTCTGTCAAACACATGCTTGCTTACTATGATCTCGGCGCTCTCTCTCGCCTCGCGGTCGGCTTCAATCACTGCTTCGATGCTCGAACAGGGCTGAGTCCGATGCGAAGCCATCGTTTCAGCTATCACGCGAGCTATGTCCATAAAACCTATTCGCTTGTTTAGGAAGCTTTCGACTGCGATCTCGTTGGCCGCGCTCATTGCCGCAGGCATCGTCCCGCCTTCGCGCATCGCGTCGTAGGCGAGCATCAGGCACGGGAATCGCTCAAAATCCGGTTCGAAGAATTCCAGTCGCGAGAGTTGATTCATTCCGAGCGAGGGCAGATCGGTCGGCAATCGATCAGGAAAAGTGAGCGCGTATTGAATCATCAATCGCATATCGGTCACGCCAAGCTGGGCGATGACCGACCCATCGATCATTTCGACCATCGAATGGACTATCGATTGAGGATGCACGGCGACCGCGATTCGATCCGCCGAAAATCCGAACAGCCACCCGGCTTCGATCACTTCAAGCCCCTTGTTCATCAGCGTGGCTGAATCGATAGTGATTTTCGATCCCATCTGCCACGTCGGATGCGCAAGCGCCGCCTCGACTGTCGCCCCTCTCATCTCATCGAGCGAGGCTGTGCGAAACGGCCCGCCCGATGCCGTGAGGATCAATCTTTTGACCTCTTCCACGCGCTCGCCTCTGAGGCATTGATGAAGCGCGTTGTGTTCGCTATCGACGGGCAAAAGCTCTGCCCCTGAGTCTCGCGCCGCCCGCGTCATCAATTCGCCCGCCATCACCAGCGTTTCCTTGTTGGCAAGGCACACTCTTCGGCCAAGCAGCAACGCGCGATAAGTCGGAAGGAATCCGACAGCGCCGACGGTCGCCGATACGACTATCTCGGTGTCCTCGATTGAGGCCGCGCGAACGAGACCTTCCTCGCCGGAAACGATTTCGGGCAGGTCGAAAATTCCGAGCGCGATGAGTTTTTCTTTGAACGATTCGATGTCGGTGTGATCCGCTACGGAAACGAGGCGGGGGCGAAAACGGGCCGTCTGTCGGGCAAGCCCGTCGATGTCGCGACCGGCGGCCAGCGCGCTTACCGAGAAACAATCCGCGAGCGAAGCGATGACCGAAAGCGTGCTATGGCCTATGGAGCCGGTCGAGCCGAGTATGCTGACATTCTTCATAACGGGTTGCCGCATTCTAGCACCAACCGCAGCCTTATATCAAAAGGCGCGTTTCGCCCGACTGCGCGCGCGCGCTATAATCTGCCTTTGCTTTTTCGATGCGAATCCTGATAGTCAAGCTCAGTTCGATTGGCGACGTGGCGCACGCGCTCCCGGCTGCGGCCTGGATCAGGCGGGCGCTCCCCCAGGCGCAGATTCAATGGGTGGTCGAGCGACGCGCCAGCGCGATTCTCAAAGACTCGCCCGCAATCGATGAACTCACCGAGATCGATACCCGCCGATGGCGCAGGAATATCTTTTCAAGCGCCACTGCAAAAGAGATTCGCCGCTCGCTCGCTCTGATCAAAAGCGCATCGGGCAACGACGCGCCGCCGGACATAGCCATAGATTTTCAGGGCTTGATCAAATCCGGCTTCGTCGCGCTGGCGTCGGGAGCAGCGCGCAGAGTGGGATTTTGTTCGAGCGACCTGCGCGAAAAGATGAGTCGGATTTTTCTGACCGAACAGGCCGCGACTTCAGAGAAAAAGCATGTGATAGAAAAAAATCTCGCCCTCGCTCGCGCCGCTCTCGACCTGGAGATGGATGATTCGACCGAGTATGAATTTCCAATCGCCGTCTCAATCGAAGATGAAGCTTTCGCAGACCGCGCGGTTTCAGATTTTGGCTCTTCGTTTGCGATCATCAATCCCGGCGGCGGATGGAAGACGAAACTATGGCCTGTTGACCGCTACGGTCAGATTGCAGACTGGCTGCGAAAAGAGGCGGGACTTTCATCCCTCGTCACATTCGGGCCGGGGGAAGAAAATCTTGCTGACGAGTTGGCAACGTATTCTAAGACCGGCGCGGCGAAGCCTCTGGCATCGACGCTCAAACAGTTCGTTGCTCTGGCTCGAAGGGCTTCGCTCTTCGTAGGCGGCGATACAGGCCCGCTGCATCTGGCGGCGGCGGCAGGCGCTCCGATTGTCGGACTCTACGGGCCGACTTCGCCGGAAAGAAATGGCCCTTTCGACGCGCGGGATGTGACAGTCGGGCGTGATCTGTGGTGCAGGCCCGCGTGCCACAGGCGAAGCTGCTGGCACTGGCGATGTATGGATATTCCAGTGAGCGAAGTGCAGCGCGCGATTTTGAAGAGACTCGAAAACACGAAATGAACGACACAACCGATAACGAAGAAGTCGATGTTTCACCTTCCGAGGCTCAACGGCCAGGTTTCAAGAGTCTGGCCCAGCGAATAAGGGTGAGCGCGGGATTCCTGCTTGTGCCTCTGCTCGTAGTGGCGGCGCGACCAACTATGATGACGCTGATAATTGGAGGCGCGATTGCCTTGCTGGGGCTTGGCATTCGGGCGTGGGCTTCGGGGTATTTGAAAAAGAATCAGGAGTTGACCACATCCGGCCCTTACGCTTACACGCGCAATCCGCTTTATCTGGGAACTTTCATCATGGGCGCAGGCGCGGCCATTGCGTCAGGCTCGTGGTGGTTTACGGCTGCTTATCTGGGATTTTACTTTTTGATCTACGTGCCGGTGATGATGGCCGAAGCCGAAACGATGCGAAAGCTCTTCCCTGATGAGTATGAAAAATACAGCCAGCGAGTGCCGATGCTGATTCCGCGCATAACTCCGTATCGAAGCGCAGAAGAAAAGCAACCGGGCGGGAAAAGGTTTGAGATTGCTCAGTACATTCGCCATCGCGAATATCGCGCGGCCATCGGATGCGCAGTTGTGTTTTTATTTTTGATCGCGAGGCTTGTCTTTGCCAGCCACTAGCCGACGATGTGCGGATGCAAGAGGCGAGGTTATCTCTTTGCGAAAGAATACTCCACCTATAACTGCCCAGGATGGCGGTTATAGGTGGAGATGGATTTCCCGTCGTCGTCGCTTCGACGGTCACTATTCGTCGTCTTTGTTCGCCGGATCCTTTAATGACTTCTCATGCCTCCTGCGGTCACGATACAATAGCAGCGATGCCACAACACCGGATTCAAGGAGACTTCGCTCACTATTACTTTGGAACCCTGTATCGTCTGTCGTGAAGAAACTGTGAAAGCCTACAAGTACAAATTGAAGCCGTCAGCGAAAGTGACCGCCATTTTCGAAATGTGGCTAGGTTTGCTTTGTGAGCTTTACAATGCCGCCATTTGGGAGCGTCGTGACGCCTATCGGATCAACGGCGTCTGTGTTGGCAAAAAAGAGCAATCGGCTCAACTGCCCGGCATCAAAAAAGAACGCGACGATCTTGCCAGAGTCCATTCTCAAGTTATTCAAGAAACGCTCAAGCGGGTCGATCTGGCGTTCAAGAATTTCTTTCGTCGGGTGAAAGAGAAGAAAGAAAAGGCTGGCTTTCCTCGTTTTCGTTCTCACCGCCGTTACGATTCCTTCACCTATCCTCAAACCGGCTTCAAGCTCGACCAGAAGAGGAAGAAGCTTCATCTCTCGAAGATCGGATCAGTCAAGCTTCATCTCTCGCGCCCGATCGAGGGCGAAATCAAGACGTGTACGATCAAACGCGAAGCCGATGGCTGGTATGTTGTTTTTGCCGTCGAAGAGAACGAACCTAAGCCTGTTGTAATGATGCCTGATAAAACAGTCGGTATCGACGTAGGCATTAAGACTTTCGCCACTCTCTCGAATGGCGAACAGATCGAGAATCCTCGATTTCTTCGCAACCGTGAGAGAGAATTGAAGAAGGCGCAGCGACGTGTTTCGAGACGAATCAAAAGAAGCAACCGGAGAAAGAAAGCGGTCTGTCTTCTGGCAAAGAAGCATCAACAGGTCGCGCGTCAGCGTCGAGACTTCCATTTCAAGGAAGCGAATAAACTGGCGAAGAAGTATCGAGTCATCAAGTTCGAGAACCTCAACATCAAGGGGATGGTGAAAAATCATCACCTGGCCAAAAGCATCAGTGACGCCGGATGGAGACAATTCATTTCGATCACTGCCCACAAAGCGGAAGAAGCTGGCGGAGAGGTGGAAGAAGTGAAAGCCGGGGGAACCACAACCCGATGCTCGCGTTGTGGTCAAGATCAAAAAATGCCGCTTGATATTCGCATCTATCGTTGTGGAAGCTGCGGCCAGATCATGGATCGGGATCACAACGCGGCGATCAATATCAAAGAAAGAAAAGGGCGGGCAGTCCTTTCGTCGAGACGACGGGATGCCGTTGTCGAAGAAGCGAGAACCTACCGGGCGACCGACCCGGAATCCCCCACTATAGCGCGTCCTCGCGTTTAGTGGAGGGAGGATGTCAAAATCGAGCTATGACAAGGAAGTTCCTCACACTCGCCCTGTTGATTCACCTGTCTCTTCCAGTGGTGGCCCAGTCGATCCCGGAAAAGATCAGCGACAGGATCAATGCTCCTGTTATCGATCAGCCCTTGCCTTTCAAAGTCGGCGAATCGCTCGTCTACGAGGCGTCTTTTTCGAAGCTGATTTTTTCGGGGGCGATAGGCGAGATAAAACTGACCGTTTCGAGGATCGATGAAAATCCAAAGACGGAAGAGAAAGCGACCGGCTTGATCGAATTCAAGGCGGATATCGCGTCGAAAGGATTCTTCCCCTCGCTGTTCGGAATAAAAGTCCGCGATCAGTTCATAACGGAAGTCAGCGCGAAGGACTTCGCCTTGAGAACATCTTTTCAGTTGATCGATGAGGGAAAAAACAAGCGCGAGCAGAAAGCCATCATCAACCCCGAAACGGGGCGCGTGATCTACACCGAAAAAAACCTGCTCAATAAAACAGCCCCGCCAAAAGTGAAAGAAGCCGATTCGCCTGCCTGGGTTCTCGATGTGCTGTCGGCGATTTATTATCTTCGCGCGCTCAAGTTCGATCAGGGCAAAACGATTCCTGTGCCTCTGAGCGAAGGAGGCAAGGTCTACGATGTCGAAGTCACGGTGCTTGGTCGCGAGGAAGTGAAAGTCGCTGCGGGAAAATTCCGGGCCGTGAAACTCGACGTGAAGGCTTTCGACGGACGCTACACCCGACGCAAAGGCGAAATGAAGATGTGGATAACGGACGACGAGCTTAGGCTTCCCGTCAGGGCGAAAATCAAATCATCGGGCGCGACCGTTACTATCGATCTGAAACGTCTTCCCGTAATTGAGCAAAAGCCGTCAGCAAAAAAATTATGAAATTGGAATCGGCGATTTACTTGAGATCTTCACCTGACACGTCGCCGGATCAATCTCGTAAGGAATTCCTGCCGGATCGAGGGGCATCATCTCTTCATTGATCGCTATCCCCAGTTGATCCAGCTTGCGAGCGAGCGAGCGCAGTTTGGCCTGACACGTTGCAGGTTGATCCTTGAGCCGTTCGAGGAGGATGCTTATGGCATCGATTTCGTCCAACGCGCGAAGTTGCAAAAGTCGATGTTCGGCCTGACGGCGTATGTTTTCATCTTCACTCTCCAGATAGGATTTGTAGATTGTGCGGGCTACGTCGCGGCTGCCGCCCTTGATTTTCATCACTCCAGCCAGATCGCGCATCCACCAGCGCGCCCCTTCGATCCGTCCGCCGCGATCATACCAGTCGGCTGCTTTTTCGTAATCGCGCATCTGCCAGTGAATGTATCCGATATCCTGATAGAGCCTCCATTCGCTGGGGTTTTCGCTAATGCCTTTTTCAAGCAGCCTGATCGCTGCATCAACATCGCGCTCAGGCAGAAAGATCGCGCCGAAACGATAGGCGGGGATATGATGAGGGTCGAGCGTGACGACTATGTTGAGGTAAGGCGCGAGCAGGTCCATCCGAATATCGCTCAGTCTTGAAATCGACGGATCGCTACCAGTGATTTTGCGCCCGAAATACTGAACCGTGCGAATCCAGTAGATTTCAGCCACAAGCCCGCTGAAGCCGAGGCTCATCTTCTTGATCGTCTCGCCCGACGAAAAATAAAGCACCTCTTCGTTGATGACCTCGCGCGGGAGATTCGTATCGATCCATCTCTGCATGGGATAGAGCGATGCGAGTCCTGCGATCAGAATTGAAATCGGAATGATTCGTCTCATAAGCGTTTTACTTGAAATTCCTCTTCTGGAAAATGAGCGTCGCGGCTGACAACAAAATGGCTATGTACACGATCGCGTAGACGGTCGCTGAAACCATCATGCTGGCCGGAGCCATTCGTCCGTGCGATGCTTCGGAGATGAAACCGAAGTTCGAAAGATTCGGGATAACATAATAGGCACCGTGGAGGATAGCGCGCACGACGGTCGAGTCTGTCAGTTGAGCCGCAAGCTTCAAATCCTGGCTGAAGTGTCCTGCGACATAAAGGGCAAATGAAAAGAGGGCCGAAAGCATGGGAGTCGAAAAGCTCGAAAACATCAGAGCGACAGCGACGATCAGCGCAAGCTCAAGGTAAATCAGAAAGGCTGCGGGCAGCATCGCAAGATGCAGCGGCACCAGTTTCCCATTCACATAAAGCAGAGCGAGTTCGATGCCTAAGACCATTACAGCCGAGTTGATCAAAAGCGTCAGGCACAGCCCCAGGTATTTGCCTATGATGAACTCGTGCCGGTAAACAGGCTTTGAGAACAGATTGTAGATTGTGCGTCGGTCGATTTCCTTGTAGACCAGTCCCACGCCGATGAAGATAGCTATGAGCGCGCCGAAGATGAGCATCGAACTCAGTCCGAGGTTGGCGATGAAGGCGCTCTCCTGATCTATTGAAAGCTCGCTGATAAAAATCGATGCGCCAACCAGCAGAAGGACGAAGAGAATGAGGTTGTAAAGCACCCGGTCGCGAACCGACTCGCGAAAGGTATTCAGTATTATGGCTTTTAATTTTCCGACCGCGCGCGCGTTTCTCTTCGGCGCAGTCACAGCCGGGACAGCCTGAATATCGCTTGTTGCCATACCGATTCTCCTGTGATTTTAGAGCGGGGGCGCTTGTGCTGAAGAATAAAAAGCAAGGGGGAAGAAAATCAAGGGAAATCTTTTGCTGCAACCCAAAGCGGCAGGGGCGAAAAACGAGAGGGCCGGACGCGCTGATGTCCGACCCTTTAATTCAAAGCTATCTGGTATAAAGAGTTCCGTTTTGCGGCACGCGATCCTGCGGAGTCGCTGTTGGAGGCTCTCCGCCCTCAGCTTCATACAGTGCGCCCGTCTCATTTATGTAGTAGGACACATTGCCTGTTCCGAAAGTGCCGACGGCGGTCGGCGCGGCTGTGCAGTCATACATAGCCGCCAGTCCATCGATGCTGACAGGCGCGATGGTGAACTTGTACCCGCCCTTGATTCCGCTTGAAAAAGATTGTGGCAGATTGCCTGATGCGATCAGTTCTTCGAGCGTTCCGAATTTGCCTTTGCCTTTGGTAACAGAATAAAGCACCTGATTTTTGTGTACACCCTGCACTTCGCTCACTGCTGCCGTTTCGCGAGCCGCCTGCTGGCTCTTGAGCAGGCTTGGGATGGCGATGGCAGCGATGATGCCGATGATTGCGACAACGATCAGAAGCTCGATGAGCGAGAAACCTCTCTGCTTACGATCCATGGTTCACTCCTCGACGACGAGATGTATTCCCCACGAGGGGAATCGCTTTTTGCTCTCTTGCGAAATCCAACGCGGAGCCTGCAACCTGGTTCCGCAAATTTCAGGATTTGAGGAGGAACTATAGCAGAAACGGGTGAAGCCCCGAAAGGCCTCACCCGTTTATTAAACAAACTCTGATTCTGCCTGGTCTGGCTTATTCTATCGGAGCGCCACTTGCAGGAACTCTCGTAGCAGGCGGAGCGCCAGCCGGAGCGATAACAGCCGGGTCGCCCCAGATCACGAATGTTTCATTCGAGTAGAAAAACCTGTTGCCCGTGCCGAAAACGCCCGTCGATTGCGGATCGGCATTGGTGTCGAAATAGGACGGAGTCGCGCCAACCACAGCGGCAACGCCAACACATGTGAAGTTGTAGCCGCTCTTTGAGCCGGCAGCGAGGGTGGTATCGATCAACCCATCGGCGTTCAAATCGGCCATGGCAAGGGCAAAGTCCCTGCCAGCGCCTGTCGTCGACTGGTAGGTCGCCTGCCCCGTTCCTATCGTGCGAGCCGAGCCGATGGCTGACGCTTCGTTAGCCGCGCGACGCGACGCAAGCAAGTTAGGAATAGCAATCGCAGCAATGATTCCAATAATCGCCACCACGATCAACAACTCAATCAGCGAGAAACCTCTCTCTTTTTTCATATTACTCTAAGCTCCTTTGAAAATTTTTGAACCATTGCCGTGGGTACTCGACCCTGGCGGCCTGATTGTGTCTGACTACGCCTTTTGTTGGGCAACATTTGTGCCACTTGGCGCGCGCCTTTTTTTTTTACAGAATTCGAGCATTCAATGGACACTTCAAGCCATTATTGAAGATTTCGATCTGAACCTTGACAAAAAAGTGCAGAAAGAGAATGCCAGTTTTTGTCAAAACCTATTTGGGAATTGGAGGGCTTGAGGCGTCGGCAGGCGCGCCCTCATTGAAGCGAATTACGCAGGTATCATCGACAAAGAAATGTTTCATCCTTGCAGGCTCTTCCTGTGGAGTAGCATTGGAGTTGAAGTTGGCTCCGCCTGACAGAAGCGCGATTGTGAAAAAGTAGCGGCTTTTGTCGCCCGACGCAAGGGCAGGATCGAGCGTCCCTTCGGGCGCTAACTGCGCCAAAGTCCCGTAGATTCTATACTTTTCCCGATAAAGTATCTGAGCCGTGGTGATCGTTCTCAAACCCTGCACAGCGGCGGCAGAATGGGCCGACTGTCTCGCCCTTCGCAATCCGGGTATAGCAATAGCCGCGATCACTCCGAGTACCGTTACTACGATAAGAATTTCAATCAGTGAAAAGCCCCTCTCCCTTTTCATAAAAGCACCTTTATCTTTCCAGTTTTTATCGACATTAGCGCAAAGACAGATTTGGAGGTAACAGAGCAATGAGTGTGCCAGATCGCTGCGGCGATTTATTACGAAGATATTGTCTAAGGATTTTGCATTACTCTCACATTCGAAGGGCAGAATGACCCATTGATGTCTGCGCTGCTCATTTGAGGGAATTCGATCAGGGCTGATCGCCCACCTTGTAGAACTGATTGATCGCTTGAATCTGATCTCTGATGAGGTTTCGATAAAAATCTCTGGCCTTATCTCCCAATCGCTCGCGCTTTCCCATATAGCCAGCCTTCAGATCATAGAGGTATTCCTTCTTGCTCATGGCGTCGGAAATAAATAGCTGCTCTTTCAATCTGTCGAGTATTCCGAAAATCGGCCCGTAGCTGGAAGCGATCAGGTAATGATCCTGAAGATAGGATGCGGCTTCATCTGCATTGCCTGTCATGAGGGGTCTGCCGAGCAGAGGATTATGAATTATGGGTTGATGTCCGAGCAGGTAGTAAAGAGTCGGGGTTATATCGGTGGTGAAGGCGATATCCTGAGAGTTGGTGCTCAGGTTTTTTCGCAAACCGGGCGGGATGTGCATTATCAAAGGGACGCGGATTATTTCAGGATAGAAGGTGAAACCATGTCCCCATCTTCCCTCTTCGCCCAAAGCCTCGCCATGATCGGAAGTCAGGATGATGATGCTGTCGTCATATATACCCTTCGCTTTGAGATCATTTATGAACTGACCGAAACAGGCATCGAATCGACTGACTGCCGCCGCGTAACGCTCATTAAAACCGGGATAGTTCCCGATGTCTGCCTTCTTTTGTTTGATCAGAACGAGCGGGTGGAGATTCTGGGGCTGCGTGTAGAGGAATATGGGCGACGACTTGTTCGCGCTCCTGTCAATGTGCTCTTCGATCTCGCCCCTCGTGCGACAAAAATCGTAATCGTACCATTCGTATCCCTTGTCGAGTTCCGAAATGGCGGCGGATCGATCGATCAGGAATGCAAGCACCGGATCGATTGTCATGTGGCTTGTGTACCCTTCCGTTTCGACCAGCTTCTGGAGAGAATTCATCGGATGATACGGCTTGATGAACTGCTTGTGAAGCTGCATCGCGCCCATCCACAGCGAGGCTTGCGACAAAACGGTTCCGCTGTAGCGGGAGAAGGTATTGCGGAAGACTACGCTGTCGCGCGCGAACTCTTCGATTGAGGGAGTGAAAGTGACCGCCTCATTGTATGGCGACAGGTAATCCTGCCTCAGACTATCGATGACGAAGATGAAAATGTTGGGCTTTCGCCCTGAGGTTTTATTGAGCGACTCGACTATCTTCACCTCGACAGGATCGACTTTGAAGGAATCGGGCAGATTCGCGTTTTGTCGCAGCAGTAAAAAGAACTCGTCTATATAGAGGTCAGGCACCTCTCTGCTAGTGGGTATGAGGAAGGGCAGGATCGTTCGATCCCCGACCGTTCCATCCAGCCATGAGCGGGCATTCTGGAATGAAGCGTCGAAGCCCTCATACTTGTCGAGCGTGTGTTCGACATTGAGATCTTCGCGGCCAATCAGTATGGGGAACCAGTCTCGCGACAGGTCGAGCAGTTTGTATCCGCCAAGACCCACGACGGCTAACAGGACAAGAGCCAACGATTGAGGCTGACTCTTTGCGCTCGATTGTCTGGCCAGAAAGAATGCGAAGGTCGCAACCCATACGGTCAATGCAACAAGCTTCTGAATCAGCCCGCCCCAATCGACGGGCGAAAGGAACAGAGTGAATCCGTAGGACAGGCCCGCCAGCGCCGCAAGCCAGACCATAGCCTTGATTTTCGATGAACTCCTTCGCGGCGTCAGCGCGAGAACCGGAAGAATTGAAAGCGCAAGCCCGCTTTCGGCTTCCAGTTTCGCATCACGTCTCATACAAAGACTCAACCCCGCGAAAGCGAATACTGTGGCTGCGGAGAGGGCCAGAGAAAAGATATCGGCCCTCAGACCGGTGAAGGATATCGGTGTCAGGATGATATGTTTGAAGACCAGAGTCAGCAAAAACAGAGCAAGCAGGTTGCACAACAAAAACTCGGCCATCAGAGGCGAGGAAAATCTTTTCGACAATGATTGAAAGCCCCTGATGACGACGAACAACATCGAGAAGACGACGAGATGCGATAAAACACTCCACGATATTGCGACCGATGCCTCGACTCTCGAAAGGCTTGTCTCCGACCCCAGAGTCGTGCGAAGAAGAACGCTGCCGGCAAAAAGGGCTGAGAGAAAGCCTGACGACATCAGCGATGTGTTCAGATTCAATCGCTCCGCATCGCCCTCGATGCTCCATCTTTCTCTTCTGGCAAACTCTATTGCGGCCAGCCATAGGACTGGAATGAGCACGACGAGAGCCTTGAGATAACTTGAGTCGTCATTTTGCAGCCCCGATACATAAGGGCGAAATATGAGCGCCAGCCCGACCGCAAGATGAACGATTATGAATCCGCCAGCCAGCCGTTTCGTCTCCGACCGGCGAAGGTCGGGAATCATCGTCCAGATCAATGCCGCAAGCAGGACCCAGTAAAACAGCGTGTGCAGTTTGACAAATACCGAGAGCCACGCAACCAGCGTAGACCTTACTATCAGCGAATAGGTGAAAGGTATATAAGCGAGCAGGCAGTAAAACGACGTGGCGAGGATGAAGAGACTGAATAGTATCGTTGCGCCGAGTTTTGCTGCTGACCTGATCTTCATCTTCATCTGATGAGAGCGACCTCGTTAATTTCCGTTATTTGCCGATCCGTAGTAGAGCCGTTTGTAGGAAAGCACGGTCGGGAAGTTGGTCTGCGCTTTCACGGTCGGCTCGCCCGTAGGCCCGCCCGAATCGACGACGTAGCCGGGATAAAACGGAGGAGAGAAATCTCTGTCGTAACGCGGATCCCATACTCCTTTGTACTGGTAGCCGTGAAAAGCTCCGTCATAGACGCCAAGGTTGTCGTAATTGGACGACTGCGCCCCGCCAACGAGCGTGAAGCGTCCGCGATTGGGTATCCTGTTGAAGTTTTCCAGTCCCTCTGACCTTATGCGCCCCCCAAAAGGTCTTCCGTTCGGCCCAACGACAGGATTGCCTTCCGCGTCCAGAAGATCGAATGCGGCTATCGAACCGTGTACGGTCATATTGTCCGGCGCGCGGCCATCGATTGGAATGTTTATATTGCCGCCCGATGCGAACAGCCCCAGAACATTTTTCGCATCAGCATTCGTCGGCTGACCGAGTGCGTCTACGACAGCGGTTTCATAAGTGAGGTCTCCGGTGATAGTGATGCTGCCGCCTTCGACGGGCTTTCTCGGATTGCTGCTGACGTGTCCTCCGGCTGTCACAGTAACGGCGAAGTTGGAATCTATAGCAGGCGCGGCCCCGCCGTTGCCCGTGCGACTCGGCCCGCGAAGCGAGTTGATATCGCCGTAGACATAAACCGATGCTGCCGAGCGATTGTCTTTTCTCTCAAGCGAGCGATCCAAAGGAACGCCGCGAAGAGTGCGGCTGCTGCCCGGAGAGTCGATTGTCGTAGTTCCGGCATCGATGTCTATAGTCACGGTCGTCGTCTTTCCGCCCTGTGTGACTTTTATTATCTGGCGATTGGCGTTCGGATCGGCGCTCAGTTGCACATCATCGACATTGCCCATGACGTAGATGCCGCTGCCCGTAAGAGCTTCGCCATCGGTAGGAATGTAAACCCCGGTCTTGAGGCTCGGAGTTATCGCGTCAGGGTTTTTCGATTCGGGAAGTTCTTTTCCAAGTTCGGAAGCGGCTCTCAATCCTTTGTGAAGTTCGCCGTCCGTAGGCGGCCCGCCTGAAAGCGTAGATCCGCCATCGAGGACGGCTCGCGCCTGATCGAACGCATTGTCGGGAGGAGGAATCGGATCGACTCCGCGATCAAACCCGGCGAGGAAGCGGGGAGCGACCAGCACGCCATCGACCACGTCCGAGTCCGCGTCTACCGGAGCGGGAGGGATGCCCGCGCCGTGGCGATAATAGCTGGCCGTCTTGTAGGATTGCGTGACGTAGCCGCGAAAAGTCGGAGCATCAGACCCGTCGGCAGGAGTCCAGAATCCGAATCTTTCATTCGTGTGAATGCGGCCCGAAAAACGGTCGCCCGGGCCGAGACCCTGATAAATGAACGGCCCTTCCGGATTGTAAGGATCGAACTTGTCCATATAGAGCGCGAACTCTGAAAACGATCCGACTCGCACTCCGCCGCCCTCGGCTCTGACTATCAGCTTGAAGTTGAGAACTCCTTCTTCGACAAGCGTCACTAATCCGTTGAGTCCCGAAATGCCTTCACCGACTGATTGCACTTCATAAGAAATCGAATAAGGCTCTATCTGTCCCAATCTCGGATCGCGAACATTCTGATAGGTGATTCGTCTCGAAGCGTGCGCCGGATTGGTATCATTGGCCGGATAAGGAGGGTGAAATTCCTTGATCTTTACTTTCGTCTTGTAGGCCGAATCGTTCGGGAATTTCTCATAAGTATTGAGCAACTGTTCGGCAGCAACCGTGAAATCGTTTTCCTTGAGCGTCGGCTGGCCGATTGTGATAGTGGGAGGATCAGGCAGGGACGCAGTGACGAACTTTTCGCTGCGAAGCGTCCGGTGCAGATTGCCGATGCCGGCCTCAGCCGCGTAAAAACCGCTCGTGAGGTTCTTGAAATTGGAGGTGATCGCTCCGTCCGAAACGGCTGAGAAAGTCACCGCGATGCCAAGCATAAGCATCAGCGACATGATCAACAAGACTGCGACCAGAGCTATTCCCCGTTCATCCTTGCGGGAATGATTCCGGGTTCGGGACACTGGCTGTTCGTATAAAGACTTCATAATCGTTTTTCTCATCAGTCCACCTCCAACCATGATGGATCAAAAAAGCTGCTATCTGGGATTGAGCCTTTCGCCGAGTTTGGGAGTGCGGCCTATCCTGCGCGTGCGACGATTCCAGGGATCGTTTCCAGACCCGGTTCCGTTCCCTGAATCGGCTCCGCTGCCTCGGCCTGAGCCAGTGCCGTTGCCTGATCCATCATCACCGTAACCGCCGCCGGGAGTCCCGCCGCCATCACCCCAGTCGCCGCCGCCGGGTATCCCTTCTCCGGGGTCTCCGGGCGAACGGCCCCCGCCGCTGCTCGATCCGAAATCTCCGTCAGGCACATAACGAGGCCGCACCACACTGGCCAATGTCACAAGCCTCTCCGCCTCGCGGTCCCCTTCGATTTCGGTGCGGGCAGTGAGAGTCACTTCTACAGCGAGCGTTTTGTACTCGCGCGAGAAGTTCTGATCCTTGACCCACACTCCGTCAAGCTCGCCCTCCGCCTGTTCGAGATAGCGAAGTTGAAAAGCCACCAGGTTGCGCGCGATGACTATCGGGTCGCCGTCATTGACCGAAAGAGAAAAAGTCGGATGCTCAGGGTCTGTCTTGCGGTCGATGAAGTAGCGTTTGATGGTGACGGGCCGAAGCGAAAAGATTCCGTCTTCGTAGTCCGAACCGAAAGCGACTTCAGGCGTGACGCCGTAATGATCGACCGAGTCGAAACTCAACGCGATGGTTCCCTGCTGAGTTATGCTCGCGCCGGTTACGCGCACGAAGTCGAACTGAATGCTTCCGTCCTGCTGCGTGGCTGAAAGTATGAACTCCTCACCCGGCTCGATGAAGGGAATAACGTCGCGAGGCTCCATGAAAGCTGCGCCGTTCGGGACTACTTCGGCGGAGCGGTTATTGATGTTGAATGTTTCGGTCGAGGCCGATACCAGCGGAAGTGACGAAGAAGGAATTCGCGTCTCAGTGTCGGCAGAGATAATAGTCATCTCGTCGGTTTTTCCTTCAGGCCCGTTGTAGGAATAAATCGAGCGGAACCGGCTGCCCAGTCCGAGCGCATTTTCGCGCGACTGCTGAATGTCGCGGGTGAGGAAATCCATCATCAGTCGAGCGTTTTGATCCATCTCCGATACGCCCTGCTCGGTTCTGAATATCGACTGGCTCTTGCTCAAAAGCGCCACGACCGAGCCGATGATGACCGTGAAGACCACCATAGCGATAAGAAGTTCAGTGAGCGAAAAGCCTCGCTCATCGGTTGTCAGATCGCCTGTCGGAACAGAATTCCTCTCCCTCATAAATCACCTCACTCGCTTTAGAAAGGGACGCAAAAGTTATTGATTCGTGAAAACCGTGTAGAGATCGACGAGTTCAGGCTGCTGCCCCGTGCGTGCGTATTCGCTTTTGACTCTCACGGCGACGGTCAATCTTCGATCCGCCGGATTCTCTTCGTTGCTCGACATAATCACCCAGCGACGGGAATAGCTCACTCGATCCTTGTCGAACGGATTGCCCTCGAATACGCTTCCGTCGGGACGGCGCGTTTCAGCCCGTCCGTCCGGACGCACTACGGTGACAGTTCCTTCAGGCTCTACATCATCCCGACCGGCGACGATGATTCGGTCGAAGTAATAATCGCCCTCGGCGCTGGCCACGTCTTCCTCAATGCTTCCGGCTATCAGGACATCGCTGGCACTCGTGGCATTGGGGTTGTCATGCATCTTCGCCGGATCGACGAGTCGCTGAAACGAGAGGGTTCCCAATTGTTCGAGTTTGTCCTGAGCGAAAGTCGTGGCCGTCGTCATATTGCGCGAATGCGCGTTAGTCTTTATCGCTATCGAAAACATACCCGCGATGGCGACTAACCCCACCATAGTCACCAGCATAGCGATGATCGCCTCGATGAGGGTTAGCCCTTTTTCGCTGTTTTCAATCCTTATAGCTGTCTGTTGCATTAGCTGCCTTCTCCCTTTTGAGGGTCGGAGACTGAAATCTGACCTGTGGGGGAAATGGTTATGATGACGTAGTAGCCTCGCGGCCCGTTGAGTCGAATAGTGGGACTCTCTTTCGGCAGAGGCGTGAGGATGCCGCGCCCGTCGAAAGCGATCTGTTCGGGAGCGCCTTCGGCTATGGTGACTTCCTGCGGCAGTTGAACGGAGCCTTTAAGCTGAGGCTCGGCGGAGTCTTCAACGGGAAACTGTTGAATATCTATGCGCTGAATACCGGGTATGGAAATTCCCGCCCTCGCGTTGTTGGAAGTGGCGATGTATCGCGCCCGCTGAATTGCAGTTGCGACATTGCGCGAGGCGACGCTCAGGCGATACATCCGCATGTAGGCTAGTATCTGAGGCACGAACGCTACGATGACTATGGCTATAATGAGGAATACTACGGTCATCTCTACGGCAGAAAAGCCGCGCTCGCGCTCTTTTATTCGGCTGAAGGTTTCGGCTTGTTGAAACATAATGTTACAAAATATGGCAGCCCCTTACTGACTCCTGCCGTCATCAAAGGGGCGCATCGTTGGTGTCAATCCATCAAGCCGAGGGCTTTTACTAAACAAATCAGCAGATAAC
>DLHY01000078.1:0-78646 GCA_002483445.1 Blastocatellia bacterium UBA7656 | reverse complement strand
TTGTCATTGGTCATTTGTTTCGACTGCTCAATTCACCAGCGTGACTTCAGGCAGCGAACAAAGGACAAGGGACAAATGACAAATGACTGATGATGATCTTGATCTTATGCTCGGGGTGCTTCCGCCGCACATACGCGACGCGCTGCCGCTTGCAGGCGATGTCACACTGCTGATCGAAGTGGTGCTCGACCTCGGACGCCGCCCCGAAGCGCGCTATCCCGGCCACGCCGCTTACCTCAACGACGCTTCCGTAACGCGCGAAGATATTCAGTACGTCTCAAGCCGTGTGGGCCTTTTCACGCGCGATAATCGCGCAGGCATCGAACGAACACTCCATCGCATCTCCGCGATTCGAAATCGCTTGGGCGAGATAGTCGGCCTGACCTGTCGCGTGGGCCGCGCGATTTACGGAACTGTAGATATAATCCGCGATGTCGTCGAGTCAGGCAAAGGCACGCTGCTGATGGGCAAGCCCGGAACGGGCAAAACGACTCTTCTGCGCGAAGCGGCGCGAGTGCTTGCCGATGATCTCGAAAAGCGAGTCATCGTCGTCGATACATCGAACGAGATAGCCGGAGACGGCGATGTGCCTCATCCCGGCATAGGACGGGCGCGACGAATGCAGGTGCCAGAGCCTGAATTTCAGCACGCGGTTATGATCGAGGCCGTTGAAAATCACATGCCTGAAGTCGTCGTAATCGATGAGATAGGAACCGCACAGGAAGCCCTCGCCGCCCGCACCATCGCAGAGCGCGGAGTGCAACTCATAGCCACAGTTCACGGCAACACGCTTGAAAACCTTATGCTCAATCCCACGCTTTCGGATCTGGTCGGAGGCATTCAGCCCGTGACCCTCTCGGATGAAGAAGCTCGTCGGCGCGGCACTCAAAAAACGGTGCTTGAGCGCAAGACTCCGCCGACGTTCGATGTTCTGATAGAAATTCAGCAGAGAGACCGACTGGCGATTTATCACGATGTCGCCGACGCCGTAGACAGTATGCTTCGCGGCTACATCCCCGGCACTGAAGTGCGCGAGCGGGCGGAAGGCGGCGAAGTGAGGGTGACAAGGCCGGAGGAAGAAGAGAGTTTTTCTTATGCTTCCAGTGGAGAGCGCGATTCGAGAGGAAGCAAACGTCGAACGGAGAGAAGCAACAAAACGCTTCGCATATTTCCCTACGCTCTCAACCGCGAGCGACTCGCCCGCGCGATAGAAGATATGAAGGTGCGGGCTGTGATAGTCGGCGATCTGAAAGAGTCAGATGTGTTGCTCACCTCGAAGGCTCACGCGAGACGGCCCTCGCAGAAATTGCGAGAGGCTCAGACGCTTGGCATAGAAGTTCGCGCGGTTCGCAGCAACACATCGGGGCAGATGAAAAATTTCCTGCGCGAGCATTTTCACGCTAACTCTTCGTCGAGCGACAAGGAAGCCGCCATGCAGGAAGTCGAGCAGGGAGTCAATGAAGCGGTAGAGACGCATCGCCCGGTGGAGTTATCGCCCCAGCCGAATCACATTCGTCGTTTGCAGCACATCTATGTTGAGCGAAGCGGATTGAGGTCTGAGAGCAAAGGGCGCGAGCCTATGCGATCAGTTATTATTTATCCGCGCAGATAATAGAGATGTCAGATGCTGGATGTTAGATGTTAGTGAGAAGAGGGGAGGGTCTCTAACATCTAACATCTGACCTCTAACATCTATCATTTGATGGGATCGAATGCGTCCCAGTCGTAGGTCACGCCTAAAGCGAAGCCGGTTCTCGGCGCGCGATTGGATAATCCGAAAATCCCTGCGGCATTCCATCTCACTCCCAAAGCGCGGAGTTGAGCGCCTATGCGGGCTTCCGAATAATCTTCCGTGCCTATCGGCGCGCGGCGGCGAGTCGAATGAAACCCGTTCACTTCTCCGACGATGTTCAATCTTTCATTGACGGTGTAGATGCCCGCAAGCCCGTAGAGCAGAACATCGTTTTGAGTGAAGCGGTCGACGGGAGCCTGAAGTATTCCAAGCCCTATGTTGCCGAACAGGTTCAAGCGATTATTGAGAAGTTTTTTGCCTGCGAGGATCGAGGCGTAAAAATCCGTCGTGTTCGAGCCAATGCCTCGCGTCTGATCGGTATTAGGCAATCGGACGCCGAAGCGAAAACCCAGCGCGGGCCATCGCCGAGTCTCGTTGCGCAGTTTCATTTTCATCCACAGCGTGACATCGCCGACATCGTTTGCGTCCGTCTCGTTGGCTCCCAATTTGAGCGGAATGGCTGAAGAGGAGCGAGAGTTGATGGAGAGAAAATTCTGAATAGTCCATTCGATCTGAAATTCGACATTCGGCGAGAGGCCGAAACTGAGCCGCGTGTCGCCGAGTTTCGTCAGATCGCCGCGCAAGCCTGAGAGCGTGAATTTCTGATCCTGGAGGAACTCAATGCCTGTCTCGATTCTGATCACGCCCGGTTTGATTATATCGACGTCTTCAGTGATCAAGGGCCGCTGTTGCGCCGCGGCGATCATCGATGCGCCACAGATTAACATCGATGCGAAAACGAAGCGTGCGCAAGCCATCAGACCCTCCCGTTGATCATGAAGTCGTGGCCGATTTTATTTTCCCTTGAGGAGTTTGTCAAATCCGCTTTCCTTGACACCGTAGTGAGATTCGATAAAGTTAATGACTCGACTTCGAGGAAGAAAGGTTCATGAGTGAAGGCCATCATACTGAGAGCATCCGTCATCTTTGCGCTTCTCGTTTTTATCTCCGCGATGGGAGCTATGCCGACGCTTTCACGCTCGGAGAAAAATCAAAAAGAAAATCTCGGCGCTTCAACTCAAAAGAAATCCGTCGCCGCGCGCCGCCGCCCCGCGCCGCTTTCTTATCGCAGCCCCGGCGGTTTTCATAAACTCTCGGTTCCTGATCCCATACTCGCCGAAAAAATTCTCTCGTCAGGAAAAGCGCGCAAGTCGCGCCGATTCGGAACACATACAATCATCGAAATAAGCGAGGCGGCTCTCGGCAGTCTCGAAGCAGGCGACCTTGAGCGCGTCGATATGCGCGACGATATGAATCTCGTCCTCCTGCGCCGGGGACAAATCGATACGACTGCCCCCAAGCCTCGATTGCCCGAAGAACTTCGTCAGACTCCCTCGCAATCAGACTCGCTTCATCTCGTTCAGTTGTTCGGCCCGCCGACTCCGCAGGATATTGCCGTGTTGAAATCGACGGGAGCGAAACTAATCTCCTACATCCCGAACAACGCTTATCTGATATGGGCCGCGCCCTACGAGCTTCAAAGATTGCGCTCGGCGCGAATGCAGGAACTCATTCAATGGGAAGAGCCGCTTCATCCCGCTTACAAACTCGACAGGCTAATCGCGCTCGATTCCCTCCAACCCATCCCGGTTTCAATCTCGATGGTCGATTCGCCTCAGTCGCAATCATCCATCGAGCGGATAAAGTCTGCGTCATTGAAAATTCTGATGCCGGAGTTTCAATCTGCGGGAGCGATTCACCTGAAGGCGCTCATCCCCTCGGCGCGGCTCATCGATCTGGCGCGGCTCGCTGAGGTGATGCTGATCGAGCCGTGGCCGCGGATAAGGCTTCACGACGAGCGCGCCAATCAAATAGTCGCGGGCGACATTCAGCAGGAAACCATCAACAACGCCGTCGTCTCTCGTCCGGCGAGACCGGGATACTCGTCCTTTCTCAATCTTCATGGCTTCACTTCCAACTTCGACTTCGCAATCGACATCAGTGACACAGGATTGGACAGCGGAACGGATGACCCGGCTCGCATTCATCCCGACTTCCTCGACTCCGAGGGACGTTCTCGAATAGCTTACCTCTTTGATTACACGCAGGATGAATTGCTTCACACCTCTCCCGTGCTGCCCTGGCACGATCCAACGGGACACGGAACCATCAATGCTTCCCTGGCAGGCGGAATGAGCCGAGGCAGCCAGTTTGCGGATTCGCTCGGCTTTCAATTCGGCCAGGGAACAGCCCCTTTCGTTCGATTTGGAATATCGAAGATTTTCAATGACGAAGGAGATTTCACAAACGTCGTCTCGATACCCGACATCGTCGCTTCAGCTTATCGAGTCGGGGCGAGGATTTCGACAAACAGTTGGGGAACCTGCGATCTCACTTTCGGGTTCTGCAATCTCTACGGCACAGACTCAAGCATCTATGACTCGCTCGTTCGCGATGCAGACTCTTTCGCGCCGGGAAATCAGGGCATGACGATACTCTTTTCTGCGGGCAACGACGGATTGAACGAGCCTTTATCAATCGGCATACCGGGAACTGCTAAAAACGTCATCACCGTCGGCGCAAGCGAGGGCTTCCGCCCGACGAATGAAAGCGGAAGCAATCTCGTCGATGGCTGCAATGTCAGGGCGTCGGGAGCCGACAATGCGATGGATATTCCGGGCTTCTCTTCGGGCGGCCCCATGCAGGACGGGCGCGCAAAGCCTGACCTTGTGGCTCCCGGCACTCACGTAACGGGGGCGGCTTCGCAGGACAGCTTTTATGCCGCAGCCGCAAGCGATGATGTTACAGTCTGTGATAAATACTTCCCTGTCGGGCAGACTCTCTACGCGCTCTCATCAGGCACGAGCCATTCGACTCCCCTGGTCGCGGGCGGCGCGGCTCTGGCTTTTCAGTGGCTGAGAGAAAGACTCGGAGCCGAACCAAGCCCTGCTATGGTCAAGGCGCTGATCCTCAATTCGACCTCCTACCTGAACGGAGCATTGGGCGGCGACTCGCTTCCGGGCGCGCGTCAGGGCTGGGGATTGTTGAACCTCTCGCGGATGTTCGAAGAGACGGATCGCGTACTTTACGATCAGCCGGCGACGTTCACCGAAAGCGGCGGCTCCGCGTTTGAAGTCACGGGAATGATCAGCGATCCGACGAAAGAGTTTCGAGTGATGCTCGTATGGAGCGACGCGCCCGCCGCAGGACTTACTAACGCAACGAGCGTGAATCAACTCAATCTGGAAGTCATCATTGGCGGCACACTCTACAACGGCAATAATTTTTCAGGCGAGTATTCCACCACGGGCGGAGGGAAGGACATAATCAACAACGTGCAGGGCGTGCGCCTGCCTGCCGGAGTAACAGGGCCGTTCGTCATCCGCGTGCGCCCGACTGTTATAGCCGGCGATGGAGTGCCGGACAATGGAGTGGATGCGGATCAGGATTTCGCGCTCGTCGTCGCCAATGGCCGCGAGGCTGCGGCTCCTGTGCCTGCGGTCACGGAGAGCGAAGGAGTGGCCGAGGGCGTCGAAGTCAGGCACGCGAACCAGACGCGCGACTCTTCCCTGATTCCAGGCGAGACTGCTTTCGTGACAATCACGCTCACCAATCAGTCACCCATCGCAGCGATGCCCGTCTCGACGGCTTCGCTTTCGCTCGATGGCGGCTCATCCGCTTTTTCATCTTTCCCAGCGATTGCGGCTGGAAGCGCGCAGACGAACCCGGAGCCTTTTCAGGTCATCGTGCCTTCGAATTTGCGCTGCGGCTCGGTGGCGGAATTTCGACTGCGGGTGACAGGCGAGGCAGGCGCTTTCACGCTACCGGTTCGCGTGCGCATCGGGCGGGCGGCAGGCGCAGAGGAAACTCTGATGGATGATGATGTCGACTCGATGCGGGTGAAGTGGAAAGGGAAGAAAGGTTTTACTGTTGCGACGGGCATGGGAACGAGCGGCGCGATGTCTTATCACGCCGTCGATCCGGGCAAGGAGAGTGACAACTCGCAGTTGTCCGATCTCAAGTTGAAAAAGAAAATCTCGATTCCTTCCGCCGCCGGACATGTGAGGCTGACTTTCTTTCACATTTTCAACTTCGAGCCGGGATTCGATGGAGGCGTGCTTGAGATATCGACCGACAGCGGGGTGACGTGGGAAGACCTCGGCTCGCGCATAATCACGGGCGGGTATGACGGCAAGGTGACTTCGGCTTCGGGTAATCCTCTGGGCAATCGACTGGCCTGGACTTCGCGCGGGCGCGCGGGCGTTTTCTCTCAGGTAGTAATCAACCTTGACGATTTCGCAGGTCAGAGGATTCAACTCCGATTCCGCGCCGGGTTCGACGGGGCGACCGGAGTGAGAGACGGATTCACGGGCTGGTTCATAGACGATATTCGGCTGACTGCGACGAGTTTCACATGCAGATAATGGCGCTCTCAATCCGCGCTTGCTATGCGCAATTTTTCGCCGATTTAAGTGAAGACACGACCGGGTTTTTATGTTAGTATCGGGTCGAAACGGCAAGGCAACCGATTGGTTAAGTAGCGGGTCTGCACGATGCCGTTGGTCTTCATTGCACTGTCAGCCCCTTAAAAAAGGCTTTGAATCCTGAGTTGAAATAATAGCCTCCACACCACAGCAGGCTTGGGCGGAGGGGGTACTGCCACGCAACTCTACGCTCCTGAGAGTTGCCATAACACAAGCCGTAATGAATCGGCCTCACTGAGGCGTATCGAGGGAGAATCCGATGTCGAGAATTCTACTTGCTGATGACAGCATCACTATTCAAAAGGTAGTAAATCTGACTTTTGCCGATGAGGGCATAGAAGTCGTCGCGGTCAGTAACGGGGACATGGCTGAGAAGCGACTGAGCGAAATCAGTCCCGACCTCGTTCTGGCAGACATATTCATGCCGGGAAAGAATGGATATGAGCTTTGCGAATCCATAAAACAGAATCCTCAGTTTCAGAATATTCCTGTCGTATTGCTGGTCGGAGCTTTCGAGCCTTTCGATCAGAGCGAAGCGAAGCGCGTTCGAGCCGATGCCCATCTGACGAAACCCTTCGAGTCTCGCACTCTTGTTGAAACCGTGCGCAAACTCATTTCGACCAGCAGCAGAGTTTCGGCTCCGCTGCCTACTCCGCCCGTCGCCAAACAGGCGAGCGGGCCGCTTGAAACTCAACCTCTGCCTGCGCCTCCTCCGATCAACATAGATTTTTCTGCAATGTCCGATCAGCCCAGCGTCCAGTCATTGCCGGTCGAGGCGGACATCGGGTTCGATTTCACATCAATGTCTCTGCCCGAAGCTGCGCCTCCGATTGAAATAAATGTTCAATCTCAGCCACGCAATGAGGGGTCAAGCGCGACGCTGGAATTCGGCTCTCCTTTCGCGCCACAGTCACCCTTCATGATGCCGCCCGCGCAGGATTTCAATCTGGTCTTTCAGGACACGGCCTACTCTGCGCCCGTAGAAGCAGAATCTGAGGCTGAAATCCCGCAGCCGCCAGCCCCGGAGGTTGGCAAGGCTTCGGCATTCGGATACAGCACTCCCGACATCATGCTTGATTTCGAAAAAGTGGATGAGCCTGTTGCGACTGCGCCTGAAAACGTGGTGTCGTATGATATGGAAAGCGTATCAGGGGATGAGGCTTTGGATGACAAACTGGACACGGGCAAGCTGGACAAGACAAGGCATGAGATGGCCTCATCCGGTTTCGCCGCAATGGATCAGCGCGGATTCGAAGCGGCAACCGAACCAGCCTTTCGGGCCGAAGGCAACGTCACAACCAGTTTGCTCACGAGCGAATCTCCGCTCGGCGATATCCTGCTCGACGAAAGAGCGACGAGTGAACCCGCCTATCAGATCGACCCTGAGCCGCTTCTGCAATCGGTCATCGAGTCCGATTACTTCGAGCCATCGCCTGCCACGAATCAGGAAAGCGATATCTCCTCAAGCGATTGGATCGATGCAAACCGGGACGTTCAGCCTTCAGGCGCGCAGGCGGTTTACGAAAGCGAAGCGGTCGAAGATTTTCAGGTTGAAGATCTCGCTGATACTCCGGCCGTGCCGGGTTTCGTTGAGGAGAAACCTTTCGATTTTCAATCGCCAGACTTCAGCGCCCCGGCTTATGAAAGCAGCGAGCCTGCGCTGGAGATCGCAACCGAATCGCAATGGGAAGAGACCACTCGCGAATTGAGATCGGAAGACTCGGATTTCGAAGTGGCCGAAACCCAGACCATGATATTCGCTTCCGAAGTTCCCGGAGATGAGGCCGCAGGCCAGTATGCTCAGTTCACATCATCCGAGATGTGGACGGCTCAGGAGACCGATGCGGACGCGCAGACGCCTGCGCTGGAAGAAGCAGTTGCAGCAGAAACAGGCGATGATCACGAAACAGGCTTCGAGTTCGCTTCTACCGCAGCCGCTCAATCGGTCGCTCCATTGGAGGCCGAAGAAGTTCAGGCAGCCGACACCCGGCAGCAACCAACATCATCCAGCGAGCAGGTTATGCAAGTTGTCGAGATACCGGAAACTCTCATCGATGAAATCGTCCGCCGCGTGGTGGCGCAATTGAGTGAAACTGTGGTCAGGGAAATTGCATGGGAAGTTGTTCCCGACTGCGTCGAGCGCATCGTGAGGGAGATGTCGCACGACGCGCTGCAAAAAAAATAACCCCGTAGCTGATTGCGCGCTTTAAGTTCAATATAGCGGCAAAGCCTGAGCAATAACAGGAATCAGTCCTTCTCCTGAAGGTATCTATCCGGCTGAAGCCTTTGAAACTAACGGCCCTGATCATTTTTGATTTGTCCCGACCCGACGGTTATCATCAGCAAGAGACAATCAAAGGAGCCTCGATTGAGGATGGAACTTGACGCAGGGATCATTTACGCATTCGCTTCCGATCTGTTGAAGGAAGACCTGGGTCGGGGCGACATAACCACGCAGGCGACTGTGCGCGGAGGCGCGCGGGCGCGCGGGCGATTTCTGGCCAAGCAGAATTTCGTCCTGTGCGGACTGGAAATCGCCGAAGCCGTATTCAACACTCTCGATATGGCCATCGAGATCGAATCGCGTTTTTTTGACGGCGAGCCTATCTCCGCCCATACTGAGTTCGCCCGCATTGAAGGTCCGGCCACCGCTCTGCTTGCGGGCGAAAGGACGGCGCTCAATCTGCTTCAACGATTATCGGGAGTGGCGACCCTTACGAAAGCTTATGTCGATCGGGTAGCCGGGACGAGCGCAAAGATTGTTGACACCCGAAAGACCACGCCGGGGCTTAGGGTTCTGGAAAAATATGCCGTCACGGTCGGAGGCGGGCGCAATCATCGCTTCGGGCTGGATGACGGTGTGCTGATAAAAGACAATCACATCGCCCTTGCGGGAGGCGTGCGCCGCGCAATCGAGTTGGCCCGAAACGAGGTTCATCACCTATTGAAGATCGAAGTCGAAGTGTCGAATCGAGCTCAGTTGATCGAAGCTATGGAATCTCGCGCCGATGTAATCATGCTCGACAATATGAACGTCGAAGAGATGAGAGAGTCGGTTCGTATCATAAGAGACCGCGCGCCCGCCTGCATAATCGAAGCATCGGGCGGGGTGAGTCTGGAAACCGTCAGACAGATAGCCGAATGCGGGGTCGATCTGATTTCGGTTGGGGCCGTAACTCACTCGGCGACGGCTGTCGACATAAGCCTCAAGATGATGCCCGTGTGAGAAGTGTTTGTTTTGCCCTGGGAATGAAAGCCAAAGCGAGAAGAAAACAGTGAGTACAAATAAAAAACAGAAGCGGCTCAGATTCGACAGGGTCGAGATGTTGAAACAGGAAGACGGGCATTTGCAGGTGGAAGTCACATTCACTTATATGGACGAAGCGATTCAGGCGTCTGCCGTGTCAGGAAGCGACGAAACGAGCCAGTTGAAAGCTGCGGCTCTCGCCACTCTCGACGCGATCAGGCAGGCGGCTGAAAACTGCTTCACGTGCGAACTGGCTGACCTCGACCGCGTGAACGCGCTGGGCAAGGATTTGATAGCCGTGCTGGTCAATATTGATTTCCAGGGAAAACAGTTACAGGTCTTCGGCAGTTGCCAGATAACCGGAAGCGAGATCGATGCGGCGGTCAAGGCCGCGCTCAACGCAACGAATCGCCTGTTCGAACTGGCAATACGAGAGACCTAACGGGCGCGTTCGACGATGAACAAACTCGGCTCAACCCTCCTCAGATTCGACACCGTGACATCGACAAACGATATTGCGCGCCAGATGGCTCAACGCGGAGTCGAAGAAGGCTTGGCCGTCGTCGCGAAATCGCAGACCGCCGGACGCGGACGCAAGGGCCGGGGGTGGACATCGCCCGAAGGCGAAGGGCTTTACCTTTCTCTGCTGCTGCGCCCGCGCATCAACGCCGCAGACGCTTCCCTTCTCCCGCTCTCGGCTGCCATAGCCGTAGCCGAAACCCTCCGATTCGATTTCCACATCGAGGCCGATATCAAATGGCCAAACGATATACTCGCGCGGGGCAGGAAAATCTGCGGCATACTCGTCGAATCAGCAATAGAGGGACACGAGCTTCAATACGCCATCATGGGAATCGGCATCAACGTCCGACAGCGCGAGTTTGAAGGCGAGATCGCTGCAAGCGCGACGAGCATCCTTATCGAATCCGCCGCAGAGAGGTCTACGGATGAAGTGATGTCGTCATTGCTCGCTCGCCTCGACCTGTGGTACAGAGAATCGCTCGTTCGACCCGAACGCATCATCGCGCGCTGGGAAGAGCTTTCAAGTTACGCGCGCGGGCGCGAGGTGACGATCATTTCGTCTGAGGGAGCGATGGAAGGAACGACTCGCGGACTGACGCGGCGAGGCAGTTTGCTGGTTGAAATTGACAGCGAGACGCGCGAGTTTTTTTCGGGCGAAGTGACCTTGAGAAATCGCCAAATCGCGAAGGCGCAGCAGTGAACCGGCCTTCGTCGGGGGAAAAATCATGCTCCTTGTTCTTGACGTGGGAAACACCAACACGACTTTGGGATTGTATGACGGAGAGGAACTCAAATACAGTTGGCGGCTCACGACCGAGCGCCAGCGCACGGTAGATGAGTACGGCATAATGTGCCGCACTCTTTTGCAACTCTGCGGGCTGGAGTCGACCTCGGTTACGGACATCGCGGTATCATCGGTCGTGCCGCCGCTGGATTTCACCCTGCGCAAAATGGTCGAAGTATACTTCGAGGTCAGGCCGCTGTTTGTAGACACGACGAACGCCGGTATGGCGGTGCTTTACGATGATCCTAATGAAGTCGGCGCGGATCGCGTAGTCAATGCTGTCGCGGCATTCGAGAAATACGGCGGCCCGTGCATAGCTGTAGACTTCGGAACGGCAACGACATTCGATGCGATCTCGCAAAAAGGAGAATACCTCGGCGGGATCATCTGCCCCGGCATACAGATTTCCGCCGACGCCTTGTTTCAGCGCGCAGCCAGATTGCGTCGCATCGATATACGCCGTCCCGATCAGGTCATAGGCACCAATCCCACGGCGAGCGTGCAATCGGGGCTTTACTATGGAAACATCGCGCTTGTCGATGGGATTCTGGAAAAGATGATCGAGGAGCTTGGCCCGCCTGCGCGGGTTGTGGCGACGGGAGGGCTTGCGCCGCTCATAAGTCGAGGCTCGCGACTTATCGAAGCGGTCGACTCAGACCTGACTCTTGAGGGTCTGAGGATCATTTACGAACGCAACAAGGGCGCTTCTTAGAATTGCTCGCATCCGTGACGGGTTGTGATACGGGCGTATCTTTCTATTGTCCTGATGAAGGCGAACAGGTCCATCGGTTTGTGCCAGACCTCATTGGCTCCGGCGGATAAGGCATCCCGCTCAATATCGCCGCTTCCGGTTATCATTACCACAGGCGTTAAAGAGCGATGACTGAGCGAGCGAGCCAGTTGAACAAGTTGAACGCCGCTTGAGCCGGGTACCTGATAGCTCAGGATTATGACATCGTAATGCCTGTCATCCGTTATGGCCCTGGCGGCGCATTCGCCATCAAGACAAACGTCAACCTGCCAGCTTCGGTCTGAAAAAACGTCAGCTAACATTCTTGAAACACCAGCGTCGCTTTCGACAACAAGCAGTGATAGTTGTTTCAAGGTCTTTGAATCACCTCAAAAATGGATTTCTCTCCTGCAAGTCTACAAAGGGATAGACTAAACGGCGGAATTGCAAAACTACAGGTTCAGGTCTGTCTGATGAAGCCCTGAGCATGTTTTGGTTGCGATGAAAGAGCCTGAACCTATCACAACAAGAACCAGAGCCAGAAAAACAAATGACATAAACAGGAAACCTGCTGCTTTGGCTCTGATTGCGAAAGCGCCCGAATGATCATCCCCATTTATCATCTTGTAACGGGCGCTCGGGCAAAGCCCTTATAGCGGCAGGCTCATATTAGTCCAAGCTGGCAGGGGTGTCAACGTTCGAATGAATTTCTTTCACAGCTTGTTCGCGCGACCGGCTTGGGTATATCGTTATCTCGCGCTGGTCGCTTCCACAGACTAAACAAGGCGAGGTGCCATAATGAAAATAACACCCAACGAACGACAGAAAATCTCAGACATCATCAGGGATGAAATCGAAGGCGCTATCAATCGAATAGAAGAACGGCTCTCGCAGCGCGAGATCGCTCCGGCATCGAACACCAGCGACCGATTCGAAAACATCCGCAAGTTTTATGAAGAGCTTGTCGATAAGGTGTGGACACAGGCGGATGAAGACTATTTGAAAAACCTCGGCGATCTGGCGGAAGGCGAAGTCAGGCAGATGATGCGCGACGGATTCCGCCGCTCTCCTGTTTATCCGGTGCCTAATTTCGCGTCACTCATCAATGCGCTCAAGAGAAGCTACGGCGAATCACAACTGAGCTATGATTCTCCCCCGACCAAATCAGAGGCTATCTCCACAGACCTGCGCGAGCGGCTATCAAACCTTCTGTCTGAAGAGATGGCTGTGGCCGTCGGCGTGATAGCATCCCGGATGGACTTGAGCGCAACCGGAAGAAAAGTCGTGTTTGAAGAGATCGAGGTCGCTCAGGGACAGATCATAAGCCGATTCACTCCTCTGGTGTGAAACCCAAAACCGCATTGACACCGGACGCGCTGAGGTAGTATCCAGATATACTCTTAAAAGAAAATAAGGAGAGACGAAATGGCAGAAGGAAATTCTCATAGTTCGATAGGCCCGCTCAACGACGCTGCTCGGAAAGATGCCTTGCCGTTTGTCGGCATGATACTGCTCGGCATGGTGATCGCAGGGGTCGCGCTCTTCGTCGTCGGCGAAATAATCAATGCGATGTGAAACAGGGAGATCGTATTCAGCCTTCATAAAGAATCGTGGACAGCAACAGGGAAAGCGGCGCGTCTTCAGGTGAACGACTGAATTACTTCAACTACTTCACCGAGGTCGAAGAGGAATTCGTGCGCCGTCGCGGGAAGTCCCTGCTCGTCTCGCCGATGGACTGGGCCTTGATCGAAAGCTGGAAGAACGCGGGCATTCCTCTTCACATAGTAATCCGCGCCATCAATCGCGCATTCGATGCCTACGACGCGCGTCCGCGCAAGTACCGTCTGGTCAATTCGGTTTTTTACTGCCAGCAGGAAGTCGAATCGACTTTCGCCGAATACCGTCTGGCGCAGGTCGGCGGCAAAACACCCTCAGACGAGGGCAAAAGCGATGAGCGGGAAATCGTATCGGCTTTTCCAAAAAGCGTGCTGATGGAATTCTTCGCTCGCTCCGACGCAGAGTTATCTGCCGTCGAACGTTTAGCCGAAGAGGGAGCGCGTTCCGAGGTAAGGGATTCAATCGAGAGAGCGCGCGCACGGCTTCGCGCGCTCTCCGAAGAAGTCAGAATCTCTTCCTCGCCGAACGCTGAATCCATCGAGCGCGATCTGGATTTGATCGACCGCGTGATACTCGACAGTCTCCGTCAGGCAGCGGGCGAAGAAGGATTGCGCGCGCTCGGCGAAGAAGCAGAATCGCTGCTCAAGTCTTATCGCAGAAAAATGGATCGCGCCGTCTATGAACAAACTGTAGCCAATTTCATCGCGCGGCGCTTGCGCGAAATGAATCAGGTGCCGCGCCTCAGCCTGTTTTATCTTTAGATCGATATGTCGAGCGGAGATCAAAAATCGCTTCAAGCAGGCGACATCATCGAGGTGGAAACCGAACGGCTGGCGTTCGGCGGCGAGGCGGTCGCGCGCTTAGGCGGGCTTGCCGTATTCATACCTTTTGCCGCGCCGGGAGAAAGAGTCAGAGTCCGCGTCACTCAAAGAAAAAAGAGCTTTGCCCGCGCAGTCATCGAAGAAATCCTTCGCCCTTCGGCCGAGAGGCGCGCGCCCCTGTGTCCTCATTTCGGAGAGTGCGGCGGATGTCATCTTCAGCATATTTCTTACGAGGCGCAGATCGAAGCCAAATCAGATTTCATACGCGACAGCCTCGCCCGTATAGGCCATATCGAATGGAGTGAGAAGATCGAAATTCGCCGCTCTGAGGAGTACGGCTATCGCTCTCGCGCTCAGATCAAAGTGGAAAAGCAGGGCGACGAACTGCAAGCAGGGTTCAATCGCCGCTCGTCGCATTCGGTGTGCGACATAGAAAGCTGTCCGGTGCTGACGGATGAACTCAACTCATCGCTTACGATTTTGAGATCGAAACTAAAGTCGGGCGATGCGCCGCGACCCGCTGAATTCGAAATCGCGGCAGGCGACACGGGCGTTTCCATTTCGCCTTCGCTCGCGGGCCTTCCTTGCATCGCGCTTGAGCAGAAGATCGGCGATTATACATACCGTTTTTCGCCTTCAGTATTTTTTCAGGGCAATTCGATGTTGATTGAAGAAATGATTGCCGAATCGGTCGGCGAAGAGAGAGGCGCGCTTGCGATTGATCTTTTTGCAGGGGTCGGGCTTTTCACATTGCCGATGGCGCAGCTTTATGATCGCGTGATCGGGATCGAATCTGAAAGGCAGGCAGTGAAGTTCGGTGAAAAAAATTCTGTGCATAATCAGATTCACAACGCCGAGTTTCATTGCGCTGCGGCCCAGCGATGGCTCAGAAACTTTGCGCCGACCGAGGCGCCTGATCTTGTTTTGCTCGATCCTCCGCGCGGCGGCGCAGCAGAGACGATTGAAGAAATTATTCGATTGAAGCCGTCGCGAATTTCTTATGTCTCGTGCGATCCGGCTACGCTTGCGCGCGATCTGAGAAAACTTCTCGACGCTGGTTTCGAGTTGAAGCGAGTCAAAGGATTCGATCTTTTTCCGCAGACTTATCATGTCGAAACCATCGCGCGGCTTGCGCGCGGTTGATGTGAGGCACAGCAAAATCTGCGACTGAACTTATAGCCAGAGCAGCAACGCCAGCAGCAACGCCAGCACAACCGACAATAGCGCGATACCGTAGCCCGCCAGTCTGGCGTGCGATATGCCTAGAATAGTCCATGCCTGTGAGTGCGGGTTCGGGCGCACTTGGAGGGGCAACCATACGGCATGGCGCTCTTTCGTATCGACTGGCACTATCATGCGGAGACCGGTGCTTGAGTAAGAATGCGGCACGCTGCCCGCCATGAAAAATCCTCCGAATAACCGCTGCATCGTGGATTGAGCGACCCGGTATAAAACCTTCGAAGGCTCTGCCCAGACATAAACATCAATCACTCGACCGAGCAAATTGCCGTCATCCGTAACGACGCTGGCGCCGACGATCTCGCGGCAGACATAATTGCCGCCTTCCAGCGTGCCAAAAAATGTTTCAGGATCGCAAAGCGCGCTTTCTTCCGCTGTCACCGCATCCATTCCTATCTGGAAATCGCCCAGCGCGAGCGCGCGTTCTTCGCCTTCGGGAGTGCGCAGGGCAATGCCGAGCAATTTCCCTTCGGTCGGATGGACGATGGCATCCACGACCTCGCCTAATTTTTCAGAGGTATTCAGCGCAAGCACGGGCATACCTTTTAGCTCGCTCGCGACATCAAGAGTCCTCGTTTCTCTCATAATAATTATCACCTCGCCGGACGTCCGGCGATGCCTTTGCCAAAAAGTAGTGCAAACTTGAAGCCGCAGAGTTTTTGAAAAGCCGCGCGACAAGGAATCCGGAAGCGCACGCATTTTGCAAGGCGTATCTTTCCGGCAAGAAGGGCGAGGCTGGCGCATATCGATGGAAGCGCGCATTCGCAAGGCTTTGCAACAGCCCTGCTACAGCAGGTTGGCGCATCACAATGCAGAGACGTATCATAGTCAGGTCACTCCAGATTGATTCGAAGAGCAAATGACTCGCCCTGCTGTGGTTGTCGCAATATGCAACGGTGACATCTCTAATTGCAACGATCCGATGAATCATCGACCGGCAGAGCGATAAGAAGCAAGCTGTTGATTGAGTTGTAGCGATAGATGAGTACGAGCAAACGATTGATACTTGTGTTGACTGTTATGGTCGGCGTTGTGATGGCGGCGGCAAGCGTTTTCAGTCTGCGGCAACGCGAAGCGGCATTGCAAACGGCCATGCGCAACGAAGTCCGCGCGCACGCGCTCACGTTGCAGATCGCGCTTGAAGATAATTATGCCGCCGGGCGGGCCACTGACGCGCAGCAGCTTATCAATCGCTTAGGCCAGCATAGCACTATCTACGGAGTCATTTTGTTTGACGAGCAGGGGCGTGTTGCCATGATCTCCGATCACCTGATTGCGGATGAAATACGCAATCCTCCGGAACTGGGTCATGTGCTCTCGACAGGTGAGGAAGTGGAGTTCGTGCGCATCATCAATGGCCGAGGGGTTTTCTCCGTAATCAAGCCAATAGATGTTGGCGCGGGATGGCGCGGCGCATTCGAGATCGCCCAGCCACTCTCGTTCGTCGAGGCCGACATCGCGCGCGCTCGTCTTGACTCGATAATCACGACGACGCTGCTCTTAAGCGTGATATTTCTGGTGGTACTGGTCGTGATGCGTCGCAGTCTCTCTCATCCCATTAAAGAACTGCTGGGCGGCGCAGCCGCCGTCGGGCGTGGCGACCTCGATTATCGCGTCATAGTGCCGAAAGGCGGGAGCGAATTCACTCAACTCGCGCGAGAGTTCAACCGCATGGCTGAACGCCTTTCTCAACAACGTCACCAGGCGGTTCGCAGGGTGGAAGAGAAACTGGAGCTTGAGCGCGAACTGCGACACGGCGAGCGATTGGCCTCCGTCGGTCGCCTTGCCGCCGGGGTCGCTCACGAAATGGGCGCGCCCTTGAATGTGATTGATGCGCGGGCCGAACAACTTCTTGCGCACCCGAACAGTTCAGTTGAAACCCGCCAGCGCAATCTCAATATTATTCGCGCTCAGGTTGAGCGCATAACGCGCATCGTCCGTCAATTGCTCGATCTCGCCAGACCCTATAACCTGCAATGCGAGCCGGTCGATCTGTCCAGGTTCGTCGCCAATATGATTGAACAGATCGAAGCAGACGCCACTCGCGCCGGAGTCGAGCTTGAAGTCGTGTCCGCAGATAAGGTGATGGTTGACGCTGACCGGAACTTCCTTCGTCAGGTGCTGCTGAATGTTTGCCTCAACGGTTTGCAGGCAATGCCATCAGGCGGGCGATTGCGCATCGAGTGCGCGGGAGACGTAGCACATAGAGATGGAAGGAGCTTTGTCGCCCTGCGCATCAAGGACACGGGCAAGGGTATCGCTCCTGAGAATCTGGATCATATATTCGATCCATTCCACACGACTAAAGAACCGGGACAGGGAACGGGACTGGGGTTGACGGTCTCGCACCGTATAATCAAAGAACATGGCGGATGGATCGAAGCAGCTAATAATGCCGAAGGCGGCGCGATATTCACTATTTACCTTCCAAAAACTGAAAGCCTGCCGGTCGAACTGGCCCGGCGGCCCGAAGAAGAAAGTGTGAAGCAGAATGAAAGCGCGAATACTGGTCGTTGAAGATGACGCTGACATGCGTCATCTTCTTGAAGAGGTTCTGGAAGAGGCAGGCTATGGAATAATGGCCGCAGCGGATGGCCGCGCCGCGCTCAAGCATATCCAGCAGGAGCATGAGTCGATTGATCTGGTCATCACGGACATGCAGATGCCCGGCATAAAGGGAGACGAACTACTGGCTGCGGTGCGCAATCGGCGAGCGGAATCGCCAGTGATCGTCATAACCGCCTTCGGCTCGGTCGAGCAGGCAGTCGAGATGGTTAAAGCCGGAGCGTTCCAGTATCTCACCAAGCCTTTTCGGACGAGCGACCTCCTACTTGCAGTCGAACATGCATTGGACCAGAGCGCGCCACAGCGGGCGCAGGCGCAACTCCGCCGCGAGTTGCCAGCAGCCTCTGCGCGGATCATCGGCGCTTCACGCGCTATGCGCGAATTGTTCGATATGATCGCTCGCGCAGCGCGCAGCGCAAGCACCGTTTTGATTACGGGCGAGTCGGGCACGGGCAAGGAACTGGTCGCCCGCGCCATTCACGAAATGTCGGGGCGGCGCGGCGCGTTCGTGCCGGTCAATTGCGCGGCGATCCCTGCCGAACTCATCGAGGCGGAACTGTTCGGTCATACAGGTCAGGCATTTACTGGCGCAAAACAGGCGCGCGCCGGACTCTTCGAAGCCGCAGATGGCGGCACGATCTTCCTGGATGAAATTGGCGAACTGGCGCTCGCGGTTCAACCGAAACTTCTGCGCACGTTGCAGGAAGGCAAACTGCGTCCGGTGGGGGCAGACCGTGAGCGTGAGGTCAATGTGCGCGTTGTCGCATCTACAAACCGCGATCTGGAGAAGGAGATGCGCGAAGGGCGTTTTCGGGAAGACCTCTACTGGAGGTTGAACGTCATTCACCTGGTTGTCCCTCCGCTGCGCGAGCGCCCTTTCGACATTCCGCTACTGGTCGAACATTTCATTAACAAATCTGCTCAGGATGCCGGAGCTAATCCGCTAAAGGTGTCGCCTGAAGCGCTTGCCATTCTCACCGCTTACTCGTGGCCGGGCAACGTGCGCGAGCTTGAGAACGCTATGGAACGAGCGATAGCTTTCACTGAGGGCGCGCTTTTACGGCCTGATGATTTGCCGGAGCGCATACGCACAAGCGGCGGAGCCTCGGCCATTATTGCGGGATCGATGTCAAAGCGATTTACTTTGCACGAACTTGAGCGCGAATACATTTTGGAAGCATTGCGACAGACAGTCGGCAACAAGACCCGCGCCGCCGAGCTTCTGGGCCTTGATCGCACGACCCTTTACCGCAAACTCGATGAATACCGCGCTGCCGATCCTTCGCTTGAAATCTAAACCAGGCCGCAGGTGAAGTTCAGAGTTCAAGCTTCAGCTTGCTTGATTTCAGCGCCGGCTACCTGACGGCTGAACTCTGAATTCCGCCAGTACGGTGAGTGTGCCAATTTCCTACAGTCTGATGCAGACTGTCACGATATTGAACCGTTATCATTGCCTTATCCATCTCAATTCCTGAACACGCCACGACATATTCCCTGCCCTTTTCATTAAGAACCCGAAGCAGGCACACGCATTGCATTAGATAAAAGCGGCAGACAACAGAAATTGAAATAACCGCCTTCCCACACAACCCTGACAGAAAGGACGCACAGATCATGTATTTTCGCATTGCGGCATTATCCGCCAGATTGTGTTCAGTATCATTGCTTCTATCGCTCTGCGCGCTCCCCACAAGAGCGCAGAACCTTCCCGAATGGTTCCAGCAACTTTTACAGAAGCACATCCAAGTAACCGCAGAGGATATCGCAGGGCTGGAACGCGGCGAAGCCATAGCGAGGGTGCTAAAAACCACAGTGAAGAAGGAAATCGCGGCAGTGGGCATCGTGCGCGTAGACACATCCGGGGATGCCTTCATTGAAAAATTCCGTGACATCGCTGAATTCAAGAAGTCGCCGTCGGTGGAGCAGATTGGAAAGTTCAGCAATCCGCCGCGCCTGGAAGACTTGAAAGGTCTTACGCTCGATCCCTGCTGTCTGAACGCCATCAAAAGCTGCGAGACCGGCGAGTGCGACATGCAGATGTCGGGCGAGATGATGGATCGCTTTCGCCGGGAACTCGATCCGTCCGCGCCCGACTATGCGACGCGGGCCAATGAACTCACTCGCCGGATTCTGCTCGATTATGTAAAGGCTTACCTGCAAAGCGGCAATGCGGCTCTCATCGAGTATCACGATCAGAGAAATGCAGTGCGGCTTGGCGACGAATACCGCTCGTTGCTCATACAGTCTCGCTTTCTGGCCGAGTCGGCGCCCGAGTTCTATAAGTACCTTGAGGAGTTCCCAAAGGCCAGTTCGCTAAACGTGGAAGACTTCATTTACTGGTCTAAAGAAAAGTACGGACTGAAACCCGTGTTGAGCATCACGCATGTGGCAATCTACAGACGAACTATTGAAAACAGGACTGAGGTTCTGATTGCCTCGAAACAGATTTACGCCAGCCACTACTTCGACGGCTCGCTTGGCCTGACTGCGGTCGTGGATGGAAATCAGGGTCAGGCAAATTCGGGTTCCTACCTGATGTACCTCAATCGCTCTCGCGTCGGGGCGCTGCAAGGATTGTTCATCGGATTGAAACGCTCTGTCATCGGATCGCGTGTGCGCGATGGGCTGGCAAAGAATCTGAGGCTGATCAGGAGAAGGCTCGTGTCGACAGTATCAGTAACGGCGCAACCGTGAAAGCCGCGCATTGGAGATGAACGATGATGATTAAACAATTTGAAACTGAAAGATTCGATCTCGTAAAAACCGACCGTGTGCGCATCAGTGGCCACCGATTCGGTCACAACAAACAAGCCGAGATGGATGTATGGATTGATAAGAGCGACAGTGGCGAAAGATTCCTGAGCCAGATCATCTTTGAAGGAAAAACCTACGTAGTACGCAAAGAGGTTTTTACAACGCGGTGCTATATCCTGCGCGAGAAGGCGACAGGCCGTTATTACTTTCTCGACAAAAACGATTGCGGTTTCTGGTTGCATACCGAGTCATTCTTCGGGGCGAGAAATTTCTCTGGCGACGAATCCGTAAAAATCCAGAGGTGGATTACTGATGCCGCTCAATATCAATGATAAGGATACACAATCATGATTCAACAAACTCCGGAAGCTGACCTGTTCAAAAAACAATTGCGCGATTCGTTCCGGCACGAGACCCGAAATTTTCGCTCCACCAGAATTGCGAAACATGCAAATGTCTACACCTGCGGGGAGCAGGCCGAGACGATCTACTTCATCGAGAGCGGGCAGGTAAAACTGCTCCTGCTCTCGCCCAATGGTAAAGAGTGCCTGCTTGCCATCCACACTGCGGGAGACGTATTCGGAGAGATGTGCCTGTCAGGGTTAGGCGAACGTATGGAAACAGCGACTGCTATGGAAGAGACCCAATTGAAGATGATTCCTCGCTCCAAGTTCTTCACACGCCTGAGCAACGATTCACTGCTTGAGGGATTCGTGCAGTATCTGACAGTGCGAGTTGCAGACCAGCAGCAGGTCATCGCTAATCTGGTGACTGTCGACAGCGAACAGCGATTGGGCAAGACTCTGTTGCAACTGGCTCGTAAGCTCGGCAAAAAAGACCCTCGCAGCATTCGCATCGAAAGCAGGATTTCACACGAAGAGTTATCGGAGATGGTCGGAACCACTCGGCCTCGCGTCAGCATGTTTATGCAGAGGTTTCGAGAGCTTGGGTTGATCGAGACGAGTGAAGATCGCTTTCTCATAGTCAAGGAGCAGAAGCTCACCGATTATCTGGACAGGGTTGGGCTGGCTGTTGGTTAGACTGCTGACCGCGTGCCAAATCTTTTCATCATTGTCCATTATTGAACAGAAACCGATCTCGATTGGGCGTAAGCTTAAAAAGGTGAAATGCAAGTGGAGTCGGGTCGAAGCATCTCTGCAACCGACTCTGAGAATGTTGGTAAAAATCTAAACTTCGAGGTGACGTATGCTTTGGACAATTCTGGTTATTCTTCTCATTCTGTGGATGCTGGGTATGCTCGGCGGCGTCGGCGGCGGACTGATTCACCTGCTGCTCGTTATCGCGGTGATAGTGTTGATCTTCAACCTGATCAGCGGTCGTCGGAGACTGGTTTAACGCGAAGGCACGAGCGATCCATCAGGTTCGCGTCATCTGCACACTCTCGCCAGCACCGAGTTCATCGTCGTTTTGCCGACAATTCCTAAAACGAGCGACGACCATCGAGTCAAAGTCGATGAAAGGAAATCATGAACAGATATTTTTACAGAACGATTCTTGCAGCCCTCGCGCTGACGATGTTTGGCGCGGCGGCTGCGCAGTCACAAACACAACATCAGAATCATCCTGATGATCGGATTGCGGCTACACAAACCAGCAGCCAGGGCCAGGAGCAGATGCATCACGAAATGCCGAAGATGGGTATGTCCGGCATGATGAATGAGCCGCACCATGTTCTGGCCGCGGCTTACAAGCAAAACATCGGAACGTTTGCAAAGGCTCTGCGCGATCAGGCGCAAACGGGCATCGCCCTCAGCGCAGACTTCGCTCGCGCCGCAGTCGCTGAGATGAATCGAAGCTTCGATCAGGCGGAGGAGCATCATCGGGAGCATGTAAAAACGATGAGCGCAGATATGCGCGCAAGGATGGCAGCCCGTATGAAAGAGATGGAGGTACATCACTCCAGACTCAAGGCTGCAATCGCCGCCCTTGAGAAAGATGTCCAGGACTATACGCTGAACTCGAAAAAAATCGCAACGGATAGTGCTGATGTCGTCAGGCATCTCGACGAAATGTCAAAGATGCACAACGGAAGATGAGGGCGTCTCTGCAAAGAGTTCCTGCAATGAGATCGCCTTCGTTGCCCCGAAATAATGAAGCAAAAGGAAAAGGAGAGTTCAGTTATGAATAATCGCCACAAAAGGACAGCCAGTGCGTTTCTATCATTGGCGATGATCCTGTCGCTGGTATCTCTGGCGTCAGGACAACGTCTCGTCACGGTGCCTGTCGGCACCATCATTCCGCTCAGGATGGACACCCTCGTGAGTTCGGATACCTCGCGCGCGGGCGATCGCTTCACGGCGACAGTCTTTCGCGAGGTGAGGGTTGATGGCCGGGTGGCCGTGCCTGCTGGCGTGAAGGTCGAAGGCCACATCAACGCAGTCACTCCGGCAGAGCGCGCAAGCAAAGCCGGAACGCTCGCCATCGCCTTTGACAGAATAGTTTTTTCAAGAGGCTATTCGATCCCTGTAGACGCCACGCTCACGACGCTCAACGAAGAAGGGCGACGCAGGATAGAACAGGACATAGACAATGAGGGCCGAGTCGGGGGCGGCAACCGGACTCGACGCGGCATTCTCTTCATCGGGGGCGGCGCAGGAGCGGGCGCGGTAATAGGCGCAGTTGCCAGCGGCGCTAAGGGCGCGGCTGTCGGCGCAGGCGTCGGCGCAGTGCTAGGCACTATCGGACTGTTATTGAGCAATGGCGAGAAGGCAGAAGTGCAGGCAGGCACCGAGTTCGGGATGATGGTGGAGCGTTCCTTCACCGTCGACACGGACACGTTCGACCGAGCAGGCGACCAGGGCTTCAATCCCAACGACGGCAATACGGGAATCACATCTCAGGATGTTTTGAATTCGGCTGATTCCATACGAGCCGCTCAGATCGCTCTCAGAGACAGGGGCTTTTACAACGGCCCGATCAATGGAGCGATGAATCAGGCTACGCGCGCAGCGATTCGCCAGTTCCAGCATGACCGAAACCTTGCAGACACCGGCTACCTGGACTCGGCAACAGCCCGCGCGCTCGGCATCCCGTCGGATTCTGACAACGAGCCGACGCAAAATGTATTCACATCGTCGGAGTCAATTCGATTCGCTCAGACCACACTCAGAGATCGCGGCTTCTACAACGGCCCGATCAATGGCGTGTTGACCAACTTGACGCGCACAGCGATTCGCCAGTTCCAGCAAGGCAATAATCTGAATGTGACTGGCGATCTCGACATGAGGACTGCGCGGATGCTCGGCATAGCCAGCGAGGCCGGATACGAAGCCAGACCGATCGAAATAGTGAACCCGCGCGCAGAGCGCATTGACCAGGATTCGATTCGTATAAGCCTCGACATTCACACACAGGGCAGCGGATGGCAGGTCTTCGTCAATCGCTTCGTGACCGGCAACACCCTGCACGTTTACGTGCGAGGCACGCCTCCGAGATACGGTCAGGGAACGACGACCGACCACCGCCCGTTCACAGAAACCTACGACAATCTGCCGAATGTAGTGCGCGTGATCATTCACGGGCCGCAGCGTGATTACACGGCTGATCTTCAAGGTGGCGGCTCGACCGGCGGAACAGGCATAGGCAATCCCCGGCAGATCGCCTCTCTGGCTCTTCGCCTGCTGCAGAATTATCAGCGCGACTTGAATGTTCGCAACAATCGCGGTCAGGTGATCTTTGACCGTCGCCGTAACATAGGCCAGAACGAAGTGCAGATACTTTCGCAGATCAACAGCCTGCAGGCGGCGGCTCAACTTTACTATCAGTTGACCATTTCGATAACAGATCCTGATGCAGTCAAAGGCGGTGCCGGCGCGCTGGTGAGGCAGGCGCGTCTGCTTGACCGACTGATCAGACGCTACACTCAGTTGACGCTTTCAGCGACAGTGCGCAATGACTGGCAGCAGTTACAGTCCGAGATCGCTCGGATCAATGTGATTGACGCCAATCCCGATAGCGACATAATCCGGTAGTGGGGTTTAAGACGGGAGGAGAAATTCCTTCCGTCTTATTTTTTTCCATAACTGATCACATCAAGAACTCTTCCAGTTGATGCCGGTTCTTCTGTGGGTTGCCCTGTATTGAACAGAAACTCCTTTTCGGTGAGCGTATCATCAGGAAAGAAAAATATCTGGCAGGGCGTGCCGGATCGAGAGGGAGAGACGGTGGAAGGTGTCCTGAAGATCGAGCGGTCTGCAGGTTAAACCCGGAGATACAGAGATGATGGAAATTATGGCTTTGGCGATGGGGCTGATGATGACGGGAGTAGCAATAGTGATTGGCGGGTTCATGCTTGATGCAATATTCTGGATGTTGGGCCGATCCCTCCAACCTCCTCCCTTCGCCGCATCTTCCGAACCTGCCGACACCCATTTGAGCCAGGTGGAAAGAGCGGTCGATGCGCTGAACGTCTCAGGAAATCGTTCCGGGATTTTTTAACCCACAGTGAAAGCTCTTTCTTCTTTGATATGCGATTTGCGACAGGCTGCGCTGACGCATCGATTCCGGCATTTGCGCTTTCAGCCGGGGAAACCGGAGTAGACCATGAATCTGACCATAGAAAGTTTAATCATTCTACTGATCGTCGCTGGAGTGGTGGGAGCGATTGGGCAAAAGCTCTCAGGATATTCGCGCGGAGGGTGTTTGACATCAATCGCGCTGGGCTTCATCGGCGCACTGATCGGAAGCTGGGCCGTCAAACAATTCAACCTGCCTGAAATCTACACTTTGAAAGTCGGCGGCACGAGTTTCCCGATCATCTGGGCGATCATCGGAGCGGCGGCCTTCGTTGCCGTCCTCGGATTGCTCACCAGACGACGGTATGTCTGAAACAGCAGAATAGAGGAGAGTTATGTCTATCATATTGGGAGAAGAAACAAACAATGTGCTGTTGGACGAAGAGCGAAGGCAGGCCTCGCATCAGGAGGTCAAGTCCTCGATTGATGAGGATGTCAATTCCCGCATTCGTCAGGAGTCGGCGCGAGTCGAGCCGGAGGAATCGGCTGAGATGGCTAGTGTCGCTAAGGAATTGAAGCGTAAATCTGTCGATCAAGCGATGGAGACTGAGCGCGAGACCGGGCGCGGCAGAACTGCGGCTCGGATTTCACAGGTAGTCGATTACATCTTCTACCTTGTCTATGGCGTGATCGGCCTGCAGTTCATGCTCAGGCTGATGGGCGCGAGGTCCGGCAATGGCTTCGTTCAGTTCGTCTCCGGCCTTTCGTGGCCGCTGCTCGCGCCCTTCGAGCGCATAATGCCGACTCCGTCAAACGGATCGCAGCGAGTCGAACTATCCTACCTGCTCGCGCTCATCGTTTATATCCTGATTCACGTTGCAATCAGCGGGGTGTTTCGCCTGATCGCGCACCGCAAGGTAACGGTTTGAGGTTTATCGAACGGATCATCATAGGGACCCGTTCCGGGGAGAAAGAAACATGCGAATAAGATCAATCATTACTACTGTTGTTTTGCTCCTTATCGTGGGGGGCGCGATCTACTATTTTTATAGTTATCGCAATCGAGACATCTCAGCCGATATCAGTTCTGTGGGAGAGTACACGGGAGATGCGGCGACGACCACCGCCGTCAAAGCTGCTCTGGCATTGAATAACCGCGTCTCTTCTTTCGATATCCATGTTGAGACAAATAAAAACGATGTGACCCTGACCGGCCAGGTGCCGACCGAAGATGACAAGCGAGTGGCGGAAGAAATCACGCGCAGCACCAACGGTGTTGCAAAGGTCGTGAACAATCTGGTTGCCGATCCCGGAATTCAGGCAGCCAATGCTGAAAAGCAGTACGTCACCGACATCGAAATAAAAACCGTCGTATTGGAGGCTATTCTGAGCAACCCGGAATTGAAGACTCAGCAGATCAAAGTCGAGGTCAACAAAGGTGAAGTGAAACTGAGCGGCAGCGTGCGAACTCCAGTGCAAAAGACCGCCGCCGAAGCCGCCGCTCGGTCTGTCGCCAATGTCCACAAGGTAGATTCCAGCGCCTTGATCGTAACGAATGCCGCGCTGGAGCCCATGCCCCAGAGTCAGGCTGCTGATAGTGATAACCTGCTCGTGACTCAGGTCGAAACCGTGTTGTCGCGCGAAAGCGCGTTCTCGCAACCACAGAAGATGAAAGTGCGCGCCAGCGAAGGCGTGATTTACCTGACGGGAACGACCGACTCAAGGGCAGAAAAGGCATTGGCCGGATACCTCGCTCGCAGCGTGACCGGCGCGAAAGATGTCATCAACAATCTGGAAGTGACAGGCAGAAAGTAAGCCGTCAGCCAGGTCTTGATGAGTTGTGATTCCTTCCATCGTTCAACAGCGGGAGAGACAGTTTCATAGACTTTCTATCGTTGGAGAGTTTCAATCAACACTCAACCGATCCTTCCGCAAGGATGCGATCATTTAAAGGAGACAAGTATGAGTAACAAAGATGAGATCAAAAACAAACCAGTCGAGGGAGCTATCAAGGTCAAGCCAGAGGATATGATCACCGATGACCTCAATGCCAAGCCAGTGGAAGGACAGGTTAAAGGGAAAGCATCCGAAGCGGCAGTGAAGACGGGCAAAGTTACAGGCTGAACCTGTTCGGATCAATCTGACTGACACCTATCCGATACAGTGACTTAATTCGGTAGAGGTGTTAATTGATGGGAGGAACTTCGATGTACTCCCATCAATTTCTATTCGAGAGGAGATCGCTTGTCTCGGAAGGAACAGCAAACGTAGGGAGCAGAAGATGAAAAAAACTGATAAACAAAACGAGAAAAAATGTCTGACTTGCAAAAGAGAATTCTTTGAAGATGAGAACTACTGCCCGGATGATGGGTCGATTCTGGAACAGGTGCAGTACCCAGTTGACTATCCGGTTATGCCACTCGCGCAGGTGACCGCAGATGAGGTGAACGCAATATCGAAGGATTCGGACGCCGACTCCGGGATGCCTTTGGCGCGTCTCCGATTCGTTGCGGGGCGATCCCGATCCCGACAATCGGGCAATGGTGAGAGGCAACAAAAGCCATCATGAAAATTCGATTGATCAAGCCGGACACATCGCCCCCCGAAGAGGAAAAAGAACCGCCACCGGATGAGGCTAAAACGGATGAGGTTCAAATCCATCACACCATCCGGTCATGGGTACAGGAGTTCAAATCGAGTAAAGCGGATAAAGCTCGCCTGGATTTCCGCCGAATAAAACAATCCTGAGAATTCACACCGGCGTAAATCGAGAGGTTATGATCGCGCGCCAGCAGAAAGGTAAGGAAGAAGAATGATTCAACAAACTCCAGAATCGGATCGATTCAAAGAACAACTGCGCGAGTCCTTGCTCAACGAGACCAGAAACTCGAGCGCAGTCAAAGTCGGCAGGCACAATCATGTGTACACTATCGGGGAGGAACGCGAGACGGTCTACTTCATCGAAAGCGGGCAAATCAAGCTCGTCTTCCTCTCGTCCGAAGGTAAAGAATGCATGTTGGCGATACACGGTTCGGGAGATGTTTTCGGCGAGTTGTGCCTCTCCGGGCTGGGGGGACGCCTGGAAACAGCGACTGCGATGAAAGACTCTTTATTGAAAGAGATTCCCTGTAGCAAGTTCCTCGGGCGTCTGGCCAAAGACTCGCTGCTTGAAGGTTTTGTCAAATACCTGACCGTGCGCGTGGCAGATCAGCAGCAGGTCATCGCCAATCTGGTGACGGTCGATAGCGAGCAGCGATTGGGCAAGACACTGTTGCAACTGGCCCGTAAGCTCGGCAAGAAAGACCCTCGCAGTATTCGCATCGAACTGAGGATTTCTCATGAAGAACTGGCGACGATGATAGGAACGACGCGACCCCGGATCAGCGTCTTTATGCAGAGGTTTCGGAACCTGGGCCTGATAGAGTCCAGCGAAGAGCATCACCTGATAATCAAGGAAGGAAAGCTCACCGCTTACCTCGCATCGATTGTCTGAAGACGCATATCGATCTCTTCTATCCAACCAAAGAATATTTCTGAAACTGTCCAATAGTGAACAGCGCCCGACCCTCCAGTCAAGGTATGGTAGGCATATAAGCTTTGTATCGTGGTGGACGAATGGAGAATTCGCGCGGTAAGGCTATATCGAGGCTCGGTGTCAGTTTGGCTCGTCAGCTTCAAATCACTTCGACTGACGCCGGCCTCAATCCAATTGGTTACCATCCGGGCGGGACATTGACGCGCGGAATCCACCGCAGAGCTTAGAGCAGTATTCAAATGGATTCACCACGGGGGGACGGGTCAACAGCCTGTAATCCCGGAAGATCGACGGGTGAACGTAATCGCAGATCGCTCCAGGCGAGTGGTCTGAGAAGAGGAAGGTAAAATATGAATCGATTCAAAGTAGTAGCAACAATCTTTTTTTTGGGCCTGATGGCCATGGCGCTTTCACCCAGCGTGAAGGCAGACGACTGGAACAAGGAAACCAGAGTGACATTCAGCCATCCGGTCGAGGTTCCGGGTGGTATTATCCTGCCCGCCGGCACTTATGTCTTCAAGCTCATGGACTCACCATCCAATCGCCACATCGTTCAGATTTTCAACAAGGAGAAAACGCACATCTACGCGACCATCCTCACGATATCGAATTTCCGTCTGCGGGCGACCGACAAAACGGTGATGACCTTCGGAGAAAGAGCGGTCGGTTCACCGGAAGCCATCAGGGCGTGGTTTTATCCGGGGAGAAACTGGGGCGAGGAATTCGTCTATCCCAGGAAGAGGGCTTCCGAACTGGCCAGGGTCACTGATCTGCCGGTTCTCGCTATGCCTTCCGAGTTTGAACCCTTCATCACCGCCCCGGCAAAATCGATGAACGACGAGCCGATAGTCGCCTTGAAAGAAGCGCCTCTCAAGGCCGTCACACCCACAGGAGAAGAGGTTGAAATAGCTGAGGTCGTCGAGCCTCCGCCTGCGCAGACAAGGAATGCAGACACCCCGGATCGCCTGCCGCAGACGGCCAGCCAATTGCCGCTTCTGGCCTTGATCGGACTGCTGTCGCTGGGCGCAGGCTTCGCTCTGCGTTTTTTCCCCAAGCGAACAGATTGAGCCGAAAGCCCGGTCAAACGGGTATGATCTGCCCCTGATGAGCCGGTAGAGTTCCCACAAGGGGAACTCCCGGCCATCGCTTGGATTTCACGAAAGGGATCGGACAGATGAGAGGATGTCAAGCATCGGAACGGCTTGTAATGACAGGCATATCTCTATGGCCGCTCATTTGTCCGGTCTCACTCTCTCTTTTGTTGGCGATGACAGGCGTTGCCCTGCCCCAAGGATATCAGCAATCCGAAGCTCGCCAGAATGACCAGAGTGCGATCAGGCTGAATGTAGACCTGGTGGTTTTGCACGCGAACGTGCAGGACAGAAGGCGTATTCCTGTTTCGGGACTGAGCAAAGAAGATTTTCAGGTTTATGAGGACGGAGTCCTCCAGCAAATCGACTCTTTCAGCCACGAAGATATACCGGTCACGGTCGGACTGGTCATCGACAACAGCGGGAGTATGCAACCTAAGCGCGCTGAAGTTATTTCCGCAGCCCTCGCCTTCGCCCGCTCCAGTAACGCGAAGGATCAGATTTTCGTCGTCCATTTCAACGAGCATGTTTCCTTCGCTCTTCCGGCAGACACCCCCTTCACTGACAAACCGGCTCAATTGAAGGCTGCATTGTCCCGAATCGCGTCGGAAGGCATGACGGCACTCTATGATGCCGTCGCTGCTGCGCTCGATCATCTCAAGAAGGGTGATCGAGACAAGAAGGTGTTGATCGTCATCAGCGACGGGGCCGACAATGCTAGCCGTCATAACACGGCCCGGATCATGGATATGGCGGCGAAGTCCGAAGCGATCATCTACACCGTAGGGTTTTTTGATAAGGACGATCCCGACCGAAATCCCGGTTCACTCAAACAGTTTGCGAAGGCCACGGGTGGAGAGGCTTTTCTGCCGAGGTCAATAAAAGAAGCCGTCCCCATCTGTGAGCGAATCGCTCAGGATATTCGCAATCAGTACACCATCACTTATGCGCCGACGAACACGACTCAGGACGGAAAGTTCAGGGCCATACAAGTAAAGGCAGGGGGCAGCCGCTTCACCGTCCGCACGCGCGCCGGTTACTTCGCCCCTTCGAAGCCTTAACCATAAACCGGAGCAACCTGACATGAATTTCAAAGTTAAATGGCAGAAGTTTCTTCCTACGAGAACCACCTGGTATGTTCGCTGTAGCCGAAACGCCTTTTTCATCCTCGGCATCCTTGCGCTCAGTTACGTCGGCTTCGCGTTGATCGATGCGAGTATCTATCAGGCCAATGAAACCCGGCGCTTCGAACAGGCATTGAAGGATTCCAGACCGCCTTTAGACAGCAGCGAAAACCTTCGCCCGTTACCCGGTACTCCGGCGCTGGTCGAACCCGACCGCAAGAGCGATAAGAGTCCCGGCACAGTCAGACGTGAGGGCGCGCAGCTAGGGCGGATAGAGATAAGCAGGATTGGTCTTGCGGCGATCATACTCGACGGCATCGGCGAACGGACTTTGCGCCGCGCGGTGGGACATATTCCCGGCACCTCGCTGCCGGGTGAGAAAGGGAACGTCGCGCTCGCAGGACATCGCGACTCGTTTTTCAGAGCGCTGAGAAACATCCGCAAAGACGATCAGATCACATTGACGACGCTGGCCGGATCCTACCGCTATCAGGTGCATGCCACCAGAATAGTCGCGCCCGATGACACGGAGGCGCTGGAAGGTTCCTATGACGACATCCTGACGCTTGTTACCTGTTACCCTTTCAATTTCGTCGGCACCGCGCCCAAAAGATTCATCGTCCGCGCGCACAGGGTTTTTGATTGAAGAATTCACTGCGAGGTCTTTTTGCAATCTGTCCAATAGTGAACAGAAATCCAATCCGGTTGAAAGTATCATCAGTTCGTTCCCGGTTTCAGGGTAGTCGCGAGGAAGCTGATGTCAACAACAGTAAAACAGGTTTATAAGGAGCAGAAGTTCAATCTGTCGGGGCTGAGGGGGATATCAGACAGGCAGTTGGATATACACTTCAGCCTCTATGCCGGTTATGTGAAGAACACAAACCTGCTCAACGAACGGATTGCCGATTTGATAATAGGCGGAAAGGCGGGGTCTCTGGAGTATGCAGACCTCAAGCGCCATCTGGGGTTCGAGCATAGCGGCATGAGGTTGCACGAATACTACTTCAGCAACATCACTTCAGGATCGAGCAATCTGGATAAAGGCTCGAAGTTGTTCAATCAGATCGCCCGCAGTTTCGGCGGATACGAAAACTGGAAGAAGGATTTCACCCAGGTCGGCCTGGTGCGCAGTGTTGGGTGGGCCATCCTGTTTCAGGACCCGATCACAGGCTATCTTTCAAACCACTGGATAACATTGCACGAAGACGGTCACCCGGTTGGCTTCCACCCGATTCTGGTAATGGACGTATGGGAACATGCGTTCATGGTGGACTACAAGCCTTCAGATCGGGCCAGGTATATCGAAGCTTTCTTCTCCAACATCGCATGGGAGACAGTCGAGAATAGATTGATCGCGCGGACAACCGTTACCGATTTGCATCGCGAGGCAGAAGCCAGATAAAACGGCTTGTCAGAGGTTCGAAGCGCGACAAAGTTTTCATCAACACTCAGTCTTCAGGCAGTCCGGCAGTCCGGACAGCGGAGGTTAGTATGAAGCGAAAAATGATATTGATGGTCGTATGTATCGCGCTTGTCAGCCTGGTAACGAGTCCTGTTGGTTTCGCAGGCCAGAAACAGAGCAAGGACTATCGCGACGCGGTATCTCAATCAGCAAAAGCTGCGCGCGTATTCCGCGAAATCATGCGCGCCCCGGACAAGTCGGTTCCGCGGGACATTCTGAATAATGCCGAGTGCGTCGCTGTATTTCCGCAGGTTCTCAAGGCGGGCTTCGTTTTTGGAGCGCGCGGCGGGCGCGGAGTGGCCAGTTGTCGCACTAAGAGCGGCTGGAGCGCGCCTGCATTCTTCAATCTCAGGGGCGGCAGTTTTGGTTTGCAGATCGGCGCGCAGTCGACTGACTTCGTGCTTCTGTTCATGAATGAAAATGGATTGAACAGGCTGATGGGCGACAAGCTGGAGATTGGCGGGGATGCTTCGGCTGCTGCCGGACCGGTCGGACGTCAGGCCGGGGCTTCGACCAATATCCGATTGGATGCGGAGATTCTTTCTTACTCGCGCAGCAGAGGTTTGTTCGCCGGGTTGGAGTTGAAAGGCGTCGTCATAACTCTGGACGATGATGATATGAAGGCCGTCTACGGCGAGGGAGTGAAGGCGAAGGATGCGCTGCGCGGCGGCATCGTAGCTCCTAAGGATGTGCGAGCCTATCCGACGATGCTGTGGAACTATTCGAAGCGCAGAGCAAGAGAATAGCGGCATCCGGGTAGATCGCGGTTGCCGCGCAGAGTTCGAAATTACCCCATCAACGAAGGAGTTTCGAATGACACTGACCACAGGCAATAAGGTTGTTTATCCGTATCAGGGTCTCTGCCTCATCGGCCCGGTCGTCAAGCGAGTCGTCGATGGCAGACCGATAAACTTCTACCATCTGGCTCTCCTCGACGGTAACGGCGGCGATTTGTTCGTGCCTCTCGACAAGGTCGAAGCCATCGGAATTCGGATGCTGATAAAAAAATCTGAGATTCCAAAGCTGATGGATCGATTAAAACAACCGGCTCAGGCAGCCAATCCGTCGAGTCATACGGGCCGTGACCATTTAAGGCTCCTTGCCTCCGGGTCGGCATTCGATCTGGCCTCGATCGTCGGGTCACTGACCGAGTTGAGAGAAACGAAAGGGCTGTCGTCCGGCGAATACCGGATGCTTGAGAGGGCGAGAGGGCTGCTGATTGAAGAGATAGCTGAGGTTATGAGAGAGACGAAGGAAGAGGCCGAGGAGCAGGTCGACAAAGCCCTCGAAGCGCGAAAAGAAGAAACAAAATCCGGCGCTGTGGCCGGAAGAGGTTCGGCCAATGCCTGTCACCAGAACGGAAACAGCAGGAAAGTCCCCGGCCAAAGAAATAGAAAAGCCGGACGCAAAGGATCGCGAGAAATTTGAGAAGAGCGAGTGAGGATCGCTTTCTCATAGTCAAGGAGCAGAGGCTCGCCGATTACATGGACAGAAATTGTCTGGCTATTGATCAGATTACCCGCCGCAGTTCGAATCTTTTCATCATTGTCCACTATTGAACAGAAATCCGTCGCGAGCAGGCGTATTATCGAAACGTGACGTGTAAACCGGAGTCGAGTCAAATTGGCAGCGCGCTCGACACGGAGGCCGGGGTGAAAGCCTGAGCCACGGGGGGTGAAATATGTTTTGGTCTGTTATAGGAATTCTTCTTGCTTTGTGGTTCCTGGGCGTAATCGGCAATATCGGCGGTCAGTTCATTCATCTGTTGCTCATTGTTGCGGGGGCATTGTTGATCTTCAATCTGATCAGGAATCGCCGTCCGGCTTTCTAAGTCGGCGCGCAAACATTCCCTCATTGTTTAATGCTCCGTCAATGTCCGACTCCGACGGACGAAAATCTCGCCTGAAGGTAAAGGCATGATGCTCGCCTTCTCTGTGATTGCCCGACCTGATCAGGCACTTCGGAAGCGAGAGGTTAAGGTCATCTATGCTCGTACCAAGAGTCATTACGCGGACGGCTCGCGGCGAATACGGCCTGGATTTATTTTCAAGAATGCTGGCCGATAACATCGTGTTTATCAGCGGGCCGGTTGATGATGATACGGCCAATCTGGTCATCGCGCAGATTCTATTTCTGGAGGGAGAAGACCCTGACAGAGATATTTGTCTTTATATCAATTCGCCAGGAGGCTCGGTGACGGCTGCTCTGTCCATTTACGATGCCATGCAATTCGTCGCGCCGGATGTCAGCACTGTCTGCATAGGTCAGGCTGCAAGCGTGAGCGCGATGCTGATCGCAGCGGGCGCTGCGGGAAAACGGTTCGCGCTGCCGAATGCAAGGATGCTTATCACTCAGCCTTCCCTGGAGCAAATCAGCGGTCAGGCTACCGATATCGAAATTCACGCAAGGGAGATTCTCAGATTGAGATCCCTCGTCAGCCAGATACTGTCGAAGCACACAGGCCAGAGCTACGACCAGATCGAACGCGACATCGAGCGCGATCTTATACTCAGCGCCTCGCAGGCGCTCGACTACGGATTGATAGACGCCATACAGCGGTCGCGAGCGGATGATGAAACAAGCTCCGTCGAAGTCGCGTCTGCTCTGGCTCTGGTGAGTTGAAAGTATGATGCTGCCATAGCGGTAGCGAAGCAGATTTATCTAACAGAATATCGAAGGGAGGAATAAAAAATGAGATCAACCCAACTGACAGATGAGCGGCCCTGGATGCGCCCCTGGTGGCAGTATTCGAAGGGGAACGGTTCAGTTTTATTCTATATCGTTTCTGTTCACCTGCTGGCGCTGACGGGATTGATCCTGTTCCCATTGCCGAGTTGGATTGTACTGACGGTAGCCCTTGCAGTCGCTTCAATGGGCGGAGTCGGAATAACGGTGTGTTATCACCGATGCATGGCCCACCGCTCGTTGCGGTTGAATCCGGTGGTCGAAAACATTCTCATCTTCTTCGCTATCTTCAACGCATCAGGAGAGCCTATGTCGTGGGTGGCAAATCATCGCCATCATCACGCGAAAGCGGATACGGAAGAAGATGTATCGAGTCCAAGACAGGGCGGCTTCTGGTGGGCGCACATCAGGTGGATTTATCAGTGGTCAGGCTCTGATGTCCGGCGATGGTGTCCGGACATGGACAAGCCTCGATATCGTGCATGGAAGCGACTGCTGATTCCGATCATCGTCCTTTCCAGCTTCTCAGGACTCATTTTCGGATGGGAGGCGTTTTTCTGGTTCGGCGCGATACGGCTGGTCTATGTGCTGCATCTTCAAATGGTCGTCAACAGCCTGCTGCACATGACTCCCGGCTTGCCCGAAGGGGTTGATTCGAGCCGGAACATCTGGTGGGTCGGGCCTCTGCAAATGGGCGCGTGGGGAGAGAACTGGCACCGAAACCATCACGCGGAGGCAAATGCGGCCCGCTTCGGGCGCAGGTGGTGGCAGATAGACGTAGGATGGTATGTGATCTGCGCGCTCAAGGCGCTCAGGCTTGCAAGCGATGTCAGAGCGCCGCGGGAAGTTCTCAAAAAATCAGCGGCACTGGATAGCACGATCAGAGGGCAACCTGCTGCCTGACTCAGAGAGAGATTAACAGGCAATGGAAACCTGCTCATCTTCAAGCCGTAAGACGGCGATCCTTGCTGCCAATACCGCAGCAGGACTCCTGCCCGGATGACTCGAACACTCCTCTCCCTGAAGCGATGGAGGAGCGCGCGATGTCGCGATATGTCTCCATAATCATGGCAATTGAAGAGCGATGCCGGAAAGCGAATCGATGTTTCGCCCTGCCACGCTGCTGTTGCATAAAACGACGAGTTTCTGTCAGCTTATCCCAACATTACCTCTGCCAGCCTTCTCCGATTTTGATCCAGTAACAATCAACCATTGCCGCGAACGCTTTGTATTCAGCCTTATCTGATTAGCATCCGTTTTGCAGAAGGAATCGCTTTATGGATACTGAGCAGGATCAGGCTGGCAAGCCTGCTCCTGGCACATCTATTGCCTTTAGTATCACTGTTGGAGGGTTAGCTGAAAGGCGGATAACTTTCTGGGTGTTGGATAGGCGAAAAGTTCGTAGACACGATTTCCTTATGTCAGGCGGTCCTGATGGGTCTAAAAACAGGGATGACTCGATGGACATGACACACTGCCTTCAATAGAACCTTTCAGCCATTCCTTAAACTCGTGAAGCAGTAAAGGGAGTAAACCTCCTGTTAAGGGTCTGGTGGGATCGCCCCTCGATTGCCTGATGTCAGGCAATCCATCCGCTGGTAGGGGATCAAGACCTTTTGCGCATTACTGCCGCAAAAGGTCTCTTTTTGTATGACAGGACGGACAAGTGTTGAAACATATACGGACAGTAGCCGGGTACGCGCTAATCGCGGTTGGTGTCGCGGGGATGCCGATACCGATCTTCCCCGGCACTCCATTCCTGTTGGCAGGAGTCGCTCTGCTGGGGCGGGATCGCCCGATAGTTCGTTCATTCATAAATCGGATGGAGCGATGGCGACGATGGGCAGGATGGAAAGGGCAGGAGAAAAATAAGGCACTGAAGGCGAATGAAAATGATAAACATTCTGATTGATCGGAGACGCTTCGATCATACGCATCAGCGATGCGTCGCTCTACATTCATACGATAACGATAGCGATGTTACTGCTATCGATATGCTTTGGCTTCCGGCTGTTCGCTCGAAAGCAGTCTGAGGTAACGGAGTATTCAATAAGACCGGAATCTCACAATTTGAACCGCAGAGATGGTCTTGCAGTAAGACAACCATAGCGATTGAGAAAGAAGGGTGGAAAACGAATATGAACATACTGTCTTTACTTTCGTGGCACAAACACTACTGGGGCGTCCCACACACTCGTCCCGCTGATGATCGGCTGATTCAAACCTGCTATGAGTGCGCAGCGAATCGGGAGGTCAAGGTCGAGTTGCGTTCGTCTCCGTCAGTAGTAGCTTTGCGCAATGGAGAGTGGGAGAGCAAGGCTGCCTGATGGAATCACTTTTTCTTCTGATAACCATGAGCAATGCGATCAGTGTGATGGTCATTGTTGAGTAAGAAGCAACAAAGGCGATGTGACTATATCTCATATCAAGCTGTCGTTCGGCGAGATCATTTATATGTTCGGGATCCCAGTGATAGTCTCGCTGATGCTCGCCGACCCTGATTATGAATCGCCGTCTGTGAAAATCCGAAACTCCCGGCCTTTCTACATTGCGTGAGCGAGCAGCCTTGAACTCAGGGTTGAGTCAGCCAACAATTTTTGGCCGTACTTCACTTCGCAAAGCGCATGATTCTTCCACATCTTTCCTGCATTACATGATCCGATTTTCCGGTCGCTCGAAGAATCGAAGTGGTGTATGATTGCCCGGCAATCAATAAAGGATTTGAAAAGGAGAGTGCCGCAATGAAAAGGAGATACATTCAGGCAGCGATGATATTGGCGCTGGCAGCAGTTTTTTCCGCAGGCAAGTGCAGTTTCTCGACTGCGAACATCAGCGATGTGAAGATGGGGAAAGAGGTCAACGATAAATACGAAGTCCCCAATCCGACAACCTCTTTTGATGCGAACGAAAAAACGATTCATTGCGTCGCCTACCTGTCGAACGCGCCTGAGGGCACGAAGGTAAAGGCTCAGTGGATCGCGGTCAACGCCGAAGGATACAAGCCCGGCGAGAAACTTTTCGAATCGAGTCTTGATATGGGAGGCTCGAAGAATGTCGCTGACTTTTCTATCACTCCGCCGGCATCGGGGCTTGGCGCAGGCGAGTATAAAGTCGACCTTTTCCTCAATCCCGATCCTGCGAAGCCAGCGCCGCCTACAAAGAGCGTGTCCTTCACAGTCAAATCGATACCTGCCGAAATAGTTTCGGCCTTTCTATCGACCGAAGAGGATGGGAGTGAAAGGGTGACGGAGTACCCTGCTGGCACGACTGCGTTTTACTGCTCCGTCCAGATGAAAGGCAAGACGGCGGGCGCTAAGGTATCGGCAAGCTGGGTGGCAGTCGAAGCTGAAGGATTTGCTCCCGGTGGCGAGATCAAAAAGACCGATTTGGTGTTGGAAGGAGCGCAAAACGTAGCCAAATTTTCACTCACTCTTCCCGGCGGCTTCCCTCCGGGCCGTTATCGTGTAGACATTTTGTTGGGCAATTCGCTCTCTCCAAGCCAGAGCCTCGCGTTTTCTGTGGCCGAATGAATAAACGGATGGGCGCGGATTCTCACAGATCATCTGCGCTCATCCATCTGTCAGGCTGCCTGACCGACATCTTATGAAATGATGAAACGGTCGCAACTCCTGGATTACCTCGTCAGTCGAATCGTCCGAATCGAACGACCGCATCCTGTTCGCGTCGCAATCGATGGGCCGGATGCTGCGGGTAAAACCATGCTCGCTCAGGAACTCGCAGCGCCGCTTCAGGCACATGGCCGACCTGTCATTCGCGCTTCCATCGATGGCTTCCATAATCCATCCCGCATCCGTCACAGACGAGGCGAGGCTTCACCCGAAGGCTACTATCAGGACTCTTTCAACTACCATGCGCTCATCGAGTCTTTGCTCGCGCCTTTGGGGCCGAATGGATCGCTTCGATATCTTTCAGCGGTCTTCGACTATCGCGCAGATTCCGAGACGCAGCTTCCTGTCCTGGCGGCAGAGTCAAACGCCGTTCTGCTGTGTGATGGAGTATTTCTCCTTCGCTCAGAGTTGGCGAGATACTGGGATTTCACTATCTTTGTCGAAGCCTCCTTTGAGACGACCATCAGTCGGGCCGAGCGGCGCGATGCAGCGATGATGGGCAGCGTCGAAGAAGTGAGGCGACGATACGAGCAGCGATACATACCGGGTCAGAATCTCTATTTCGCTGAATCCCGACCTAAGGAACGAGCCGATGTAGTGGTCGATAACGACGATCCGTCGAATCCTGTAGTAAAGGACGGCAGTCCGGCAGAGCGGCGCGAGACCTGAGCGCATTGCTGCCGGAGCGTGCGAAATTTGATCCGGTCGCGAACGGCGTGTTAGAATGCGGCTGTCGTCGAGGAGGACTGACATGAAAAAATCAATCATAAGAATCCCGCTCGCGCTTCGCAGGAATCTCTTCGCCGATTAACTTCCCTCTCTTTACATCCCCGAAAATCGTTTCTTCATTCATAGGAATCATCCTGTCGGCATCGGTGACAAGATGACAAACTGAAAACTGAAAACTGAAAACTGAAAACTGTTTTCCACAGGAGGTGTTATGCCGACTTTTATCGAAACCAGACTGCCCGAAATAAAGACCGCCCTGCCGGGGCCTAAGACCAGAGAACTGCTCGAAAAAGATGAAAAATATATCTCGCCGAGCTACACCCGCAGCTATCCGCTTATGGCCAGACGCGGATACGGAGCGATGATCGAGGATGTCGACGGCAATACCTTTCTCGATTTCAACGCCGGTGTCGCAGTCGCCGCCCTGGGACACGCGCACGAGGAGATAGCCGAAGTCATCTCGCGTCAGGCGCGCGAGTTCACGCACATCTCAGGCACGGATTATTACTATCCCCATCAGACCGCGCTTGCCGAGAAGCTTTGCGAAATCACACCGGGCGACTTTCCGAAAAAAGTTCACTACGGCAATTCTGGCGCGGAGGCTATGGAAGCCGCTTTGAAGATGGTCATCTATGCGACAGGTCGCAACAAGTTCATCGCATTTCGCGGATCATTTCACGGGCGCACTTTCGGAACTCTTTCGCTGACATCTTCACGCGCGGCTCAACGACGCGGATTCGGCCCGCAGGCATTGGATGTGACTCACGTGCCTTATGCCAATCCCATTCGATTTCCGCTTTCGCTCCGCGAAGGAGAAAGCACGGGGCGCAGAGTCGCGCGCTACATCGAAGAGACGATTTTCAAAACGACCGTCCCGGCGGAAGATTGCGCGGCGATCATAGTCGAGCCTGTTCAGGGCGAAGGCGGCTACGTGGTTCCCCCTCTCGATTTTCTGCCTGAGCTTCGCCGGATATGCGACCGACACGGGATAGTCTTGATCGCCGATGAGGTTCAGTCAGGCATGGGGCGCACGGGTCGCTTCTGGGCAGTCGATCATTTCGGAGTCGTGCCTGACATCATCTGCATGGCGAAAGCCATCGGCGGAGGATTGCCTCTCGGAGTCACGCTTGCTCGCAGTGACCTGATGACATGGCACGTAGGCGCGCACGCTTCGACATTTGGCGGAAACCCTGTCGCCATCGCAGCCGCGCTCAAAACCATAGAGATTCTGGAAAACGGAGTGATGGCAAACGCCGCATCCGTCGGCGCGCACCTGCTCGACCGTCTGCGTGAGGTCAAAGAGAGATACGATTGCATAATCGATGTGCGCGGGCTTGGACTGATGATCGGAGTCGAGATCGCGAAAGACTCTGAAAGTCAGGAGGCATGGTCTGAGTTGAGAGACCGTCTTGTCGTAGACTTGTTCCATCGCGGGCTGGTGGTTCAGGGCGCGGGCGAATCATCGATCAGATTCTCGCCCCCTTTGATAATCGACCGCGAGCAGGCTGATTTCGCAGTCGATCTATTTGAAGAAGTTCTTCGAGATGCGTTGAAGTAAATCGAAGGGCGCAGGCTCATTCAGCCTGCGCTCTCTTTGATTTGAATCCTTTCGATTCGAATGGCCCTTCCGTTTTTTTCGTCTATCTCCACCACGACGCCATTTATGCGGGCGTCACCGGTTGCGGGTTCGAGCCGCGTCGGCACGCTGCGCAGGAATCGGGTCAGCACTCGTTCCGTGTCAACTCCGATTATGCTGTCGTGCGGGCCGGTCATTCCGAGATCAGTTATGTAAGCAGTGCCGCCCGCCAGAATCTGCTCATCAGCGGTTTGAACGTGAGTGTGCGTTCCCACTACGACAGAAACGCGGCCATCGAGGTATCGCCCCATGGCCTGTTTTTCAGAAGTGGCTTCAGCGTGATGATCGACTATGATGACGGAGGCGCGGCCTTTTACTTCTGAGATTATTTTATCGGCGGTTCGGAAGGGACAATCGGTCGGGGGCATAAAGACGCGGCCCTGAATGTTTATCACTGCGACGGGAGTGCCGGAAGCGGTAGGGCCGATCCACAAGCCGCGACCGGGAGAATCGGGTGCGTAGTTGGCCGGACGCAGCAATCGTTTTTCCTGTTCGATATAGGCAACGCCTTCTCTCTTGTCATAGATGTGATTGCCGGAAGTCATCACATCCACGCCTGCGGCTAAAATTTCTTCTCCTATTTGAGAGGTTATGCCCGCTCCGGCTGCGGCGTTTTCGACATTGACGACGATGAATTCCGCTTCGTGTTCTTCCCTCAGACGACCAAGCGACTGACAGAGTATATCGCGTCCGGGTTTTCCTACGACATCTCCGATAATGACGACTTTCATATTCTCTCCGATGGCGCGAGCATTCCATTATAGCGGCTTCGTTTGCGGGGAGGGCAAGAAGGCAGCGAGGGCAACCGCTCAGCCGTGCGCATTTGCCAGCTTTAAACCTGTTTCTAAACAGGTGGGTGACCTGAGGCTGAGCATTTTGGCATCCCCGACAATGTGGGGCATCGCGCGTGCTCAGCTATGTCCGGCCCCCGTATTGTCAATGTTGGTATAAAGCTAACAAACCATCACTAACTTCGCAGAAGCCCTCAACCGTTTTCGATATTAGCGAACCCCTCGGTGAGGGTCAAGACAAGCCTTCTTCGCCGAGACTCAAATTCTGCTTTTTCTTTGGGTGACTTGATAAAGAAAAAAAATGAGGACGAGATCGCTGCACATCCAGTCCTCTCGTCCTCTACCATTCCGCTCACTTCAGGAATTGAGGAGGCACCTCAATTGCTGCTTTCAGTTGCCATATTTTTAACACAGCTTCGCAATTTAGCGCAAGCAAAACATCCGGCATTCGGCGAAGGGCCGTCAAACGACCCTTCGCCTCGACAAGAAAGCTCAAAAGTTTCTCACGTTGACCACTCGGATTGCCCGCCCGTCCTTGCTCACGGTGCCAAAACTGACGGACTGATTCTTGAGGTTAGATTCGACCGTCGTGGGACTTGCGGACGTATTCGATGAAAGGAACAACGCCGCTGATCCCGCCACGTGAGGCGAGGCCATAGAGGTGCCTGACAATGTGGTTGTGCCTCCACCCAGTCGCGTCGAGAGAATTCCAGAGCCCGGAGCCCAGATGTCTACGCAGGAGCCGAAGTTGCTGAAGCTCGATTCCTGGTTGCTGCTGGTTGTTGACGCGACCGTCGCTATCCCGTTGTTGGTTCCCGCTCCGGCGCGGGCAGGCGACGAATTGCAGGCATTCGCCGCGCTGTTTCCTGCCGCCAGCGCGTAGAAGATTCCGGCTGCGGCTGATCGCCTCACAGCGTCATCAAGCGCGGTGCTGGCTCCTCCGCCCAGGCTCATATTCGCAACAGCCGGTCTCACCGCATTGGCCGTCACCCAGTCTATGCCCTGGATTATGCCCGACGTAGAGCCGCTCCCGTTGCAGCCCAGCACCTTGACTCCGGTGACCGGCGCTCCGGGAACCACCCCGACCACAGCAGTTGTATTGTCTCTCGCGGCTATCGTTCCGGCCACGTGCGTGCCATGTCCGTGGCAGTCGTTGTTGTTTCCGTCTCCCGTGAAATTCACATGGTTGACCCGGTTGAGGTCAGTGTGAGTTCCCACGCCAGTGTCAAGCACGAATATTCTGACATTGGTAACAGAACCGCTGCCATTGCCCGCCAGAGTGGAACTGATATCGGCGTCCACGCGATTGATGCCCCACGGAAGCGTCTGCTGAAATATCGTCATAATGCTGTCAGGCTCGACGTATGCGACTGCCGGATCGTATTCCAGATTGTTTATCTGATCTGCCGTTAGCCGCGCCGCGAATCCCCTGATGGCCGCGCTGAAGACGTTCGTCGCATTGAACCCGTAGTCTCGTTCGAACGACTGCACGGCTCCAACGACGTGGAGAGGATGATAAGCCCACACATCAGGTTCATCCGACAGTCGAGCGTCGGCCACGAAGCGATCAGAAAACTTGCCTCTCACTTCCTTGTCATTGAATTGATCGTCATCGAATACGACGATGACGGGAAATCTGGCGGGTTGTTTCCCGGCCAGACTCATCGTAGCCGGAATGGTAATCAGCATTGACGCAAGCAGAAGCGCCAACAGGGGTTTTTTGACTAATTTCATTCTTGTCTCCTCCATTTTTTTCAAGGGTGATCAGACGACACAATTCATCAGCCTCAGTCGGCGCTTCGGGGTACACCTCTCCCCTGCGGATGAAGCCCAACATGATTTGGCCTGATGGTTGTAGTTTGGAAGTTTCCCCAGGGCTTATGACTGCACTGCTCTACAGATGCTACGTGTGGGAGCGATTTTTATAACACAAACTCAAAATCGATACAAGATAACATTTATCGGCGCTTGATGAATTCCAGTCGCCCGCCAACGACCGTGATGGTGACCTCGACCGAGAGGATTTCTTTCGGGGCTATACGGAGCAGGTTTTTCGACAGCACTACGAGGTCTGCGAGTTTGCCGACTTCTATCGAGCCTTTCGTCTTCTCTTCGAAATTCGCATAAGCTGTGTTGTAGGTGTAAGCGCGGATCGCGTCTTCGATGCTGATTCGCTGATCGGGAAACCAGCCGCCTTCGGGCTGTCCGTTCACGGTCTGACGTGTGACGGCGGCATAAAGCCCAAGCATGGGATTGATCGGATACTCAGAAGCCGAAGTTCCGGGCCAGTCTGTGCCGAACGAGAGAATAGCTCCGCTGTCGCGGATGCTCTTGAAGGCATAAGCTCCGCGGCAACGCTCGCGGCCTATGCGTTCTTCCATCCATCGCATATCGTCGCTGAGATGAAAAGGCTGAACTTCAGCAACCACGCCCAGCCTTCCCAGTCGTTTGAAATCGTCATCCTTTATCACCTGAGCGTGAACGAGTCTAAACCTCCGGTCGCGCGCTCCGTTCTGCCGATTCAATTCTTCAAGGTAGTTGAGCAGCACATTATTGGCCTCATCGCCTATCGCGTGTACAGTCATCTGCAACCCTGCGCGGTCGGCGTCGAGCATGTACTTGAGGAATTTTCCTTCGACGAAGTTTCCTTTTTCATCGACCATCAGAGGCCGCCAGCGACCGCGATTCGCAGGGTCGGTCAGGTAAGGCTCGAAAAATCTCGCGCTGCTCGTTCCCATGATTCCATCGATGTGACCCTTGAGCGAGCCGAGTCGAATCCAGTCATCGCCCGATCCGATTTTGATTCCACGGTCAGCCAGTTCTTTCCAGCGATCAAGCCCCGGACGGAAATGCACCCTTACGGTGAGCTCGCCTTTTTGATGGAGATCGCGATAAATTTCCAACTGCTCGTCATCCGACATATCGCTGACATTGGTCACTCCATATTTGCGAATCTCGGCCAGCGCATTTTTCGTCTGCCAGACTCTTCGCTCGTGAGAGAACTTGCGCGGGATGACCGACGCGAAAAGTTTCGTCACCCCCTTCCCTCGCATAATGCCGGTCGGCTTCCCCGCCCGGTCGCGGATGAACTCGACACCCGCCGCTTTCGGATCGCTCGGATTGATGCCCGCGACTTTCATCGCCACAGTGTTTGCGGCAAATTCAGAGTCATCGAATTTTCGAATGAAGACGGGATGATCTCTGGTGATGTCTTCGACGAGTTGCATACGAGGAGCGAAAGGTTCGTGGCGAGAGCCGCCCGCGCTGCCCGCGGCCCATTGATCGTAAGCGCCCCAGTATCCATTCAAAATCCATTCGCCTTTTGCCAGAGACTTGACGACTTCGCGCACTCGGCGGACGAATTCTTCCTGAGTCGACACGGCCATGATGTTGAATTCCAGAAATGCCGCCGCCGATTGAAAATGCACATGGTTGTCATTGAAACCCGGTGTGACGAACTGGTCTTTCAAATCGATGACCTGTGTGCGCGGGCCGCGAAACTTCATCACTTCTTTATTCGATCCGACGGCGATGAATTTTCCGTCGCGTATGGCAACGGCCTGCGTGATGGAGTTATTCGCGTCAACGGTGTAGATGACTCCGTTGTGAAAAATCAGGCTGGCTGGCTGAGGTTGTTGATTGCCGAATGCCTGCGGCAGAAACACGATGGCGAAGGCAACAAGTACGGATACGAGGCTTCTCAATCGCATATTTCACCTCTGATTGGTTTTAGTCCGCTTTGATTTATCACGCCTCGCGGCTGTTTGCAATCGCGTCTGAGCAATGCTTGTTTTCCCTTCGCCTGAGTGTTAGATTGTTTTCGTCGGTTGAAGCCCGGAACGAACCAATTCCTTTCAGCAGGCATCTACCCCCAACGAAGATTTTGAAAGGGAGTAGAACCCTTAAAGCGTTGGCAACAACTACACGAAAACTCAAGACTGCGGCCATCAAAAAACCTGTTGTCCGCAAGAGCATCCTCCGACGAATATTCTCGCCGACCACTTTCATCACGCTCGGCATACTGGCTCTCATATTTGGCTCGGTTTTCACCTATTTCTATATCAAGTATTCGAAGATGATCGATGCCCGACTTCAGGGTAATGTGCTGATCCGCACGACCGAAATTTACGCCTCGCCCCGCTTGATCCGCGTCGGTCAGGCCGTCACGATGGACGACATAAAAAGACAGCTTGATCGTAGCGGGTACGTCGAATCGACCAAAGAAGCCGACGCAAATCGCGGGCGCTACCAGATCAAAGGGAACACGATCGAAATTCAAACCAGTTCCGAAGCCGTCACGGGCAACATCCGCCAGTTCCCCAATATAGCCATCACCTTCGGCTCAGGCGGCAAGACGATATCGAAAATAGTCGACACTGACAGCAAACGACAACTCGACTCCGCGCAGATAGAACCTGAAGAAATCGCATCGATAGCCAACGATAAAGAGCGACAGAAGCAAAAACTCGTCTCCTTCAAAGACCTGCCCAAAGATTACCGCGACGCTGTGATCGCAATCGAAGACCGCCAGTTTTTCCAGCACAGCGGCATAAACTATCGCGGCATAACGCGCGCTCTCTGGCGCAACGTGGAAGAGAACGAAATCCAGCAGGGCGGCTCATCGATCACTCAACAACTGGTCAAAAATTTCTTCCTCTCTCCTGAAAGAACCTGGAAGCGCAAACTTCAGGAGATGATGATGGCGCTCGTCCTTGAAACCAAGTTGTCGAAGGAAGATATTTTCCAGCTTTACGCCAACGAAATCTACATGGGCCAGTCGGGCAGCTACGCCATTCACGGCGTGGGCGAAGCGGCAGCCACTTATTTCGGCAAGGACGTTGTAAATCTCACGCTTGCCGAATCAGCTTTTCTCGCAGGAATGATTCGCGGGCCGAGCCTCTACTCGCCTTATCGCGATCCTGAGCGGGCGAAAGCGCGGCGCAATCAGGTGCTGGATTCTATGGTCGATTCCGGCTTTATAACCCGCGACGTGGCAGACAAGGCGAAAGCAACGGAGCTAAAGATTCTGCCCAAGCGCAGCGCGGTCAATTCCAACGCGCCCTACTTCCTCGATTATCTGCAATCTTCAGAATTAGCCTCGCGCGATTCAGGACGCGAGCCTTATCGAGTATATACGACCATCGATATGGAACTTCAACGCGCGGCTGAAAAATCGGTCAATGAGAATCTCGCCCAACTCGATCCGATTTTTTCAAAGCGCAGAAAGAATCCGATCCCGTCCGGCACGCTTCAGGCGGCTATGGTGGCGATAAACGCGAAGACAGGAGAAGTGCTTGCTATGGTCGGAGGACGCGACTATTCAGCGAGCCAGTTGAATCGAGCAGTGGAAGCCAATCGACAGCCCGGCTCGGTCTTCAAGCCCATAGTTTATGCCGCCGCGCTCAACACAGCTTTCGAGGACGCAAACGAAGACATTCTCACTCCGGCCTCGCTCTTTCTCGATACGCCCGAAACTTTTTACTACGGGCGCGGGCAGACTTATGCGCCGGGAAACTTCGGCGACAAGTATTCGGACAGGGATGTGACGCTGCGCGATGCGCTCGTTAGCTCGCTCAACGTGGTGACGGTCAAGACGGCTGAAAAAGTCGGGTACGTGAAGGTCGCGCGCATGGCTGAAAAGCTCGGACTGCCGCGACCGCAGGCATTGCCTTCGACCGCGCTCGGCGCAGCCGAAGCGACTCCTCTTCAGGTAGCCCGCGCTTACACCGCTTTCGCCAACGGCGGAGTGCTTTCAACCGCCACACAGATTCGCCGCATCACGAATTCCAACGGAGTCAACATAGTCGACACAAAACCCGAAACGAAGCCTGTCATCAAACCTGAGATAGCATGGCTTATGACTTCGCTTATGCAGGATGTGATGACTCGCGGCACGGCAGCGCGGGCGAAATCGCTCGCTTCTATCGCGGCGGGCAAGACCGGCACTTCGCGCGACGGATGGTTCGCCGGTTACACATCGAACATAGTTTGCGTCGTGTGGGTGGGATTCGACGACAACTCTGAGCTTGGGCTTGAAGGATCGAAGTCCGCGCTTCCAATCTGGCTGTCCTTCATGAATCAGGCGCTCAAGCTGCGGCCCGATCTGGCAGGGAACGGATTCACCAGACCCGATGGAGTGGTCGAAGCGGAAATCGATCCGGCAACCGGACTGCTGGCATCGCCTCAATGCCCGACAAAGAGAATCGAATATTTCATTCAGGGGACACAGCCGCAGGAAACCTGCGCCGCGCCCCCAGGCGATCACACCGCAGCTAACGCCCGCCCGAAATCGGAACAAAACGACGATTCGCAGCCGTCCGACCGTCCGAGAAGAGTCACGCCGGAAGATGCGGATGATGACAAGGATAATAAAAAGGACGACAGGAAAGACGATAAGAAAGACGATAAGAAGAAAGACAGCAAGAAGGACGATAAGAAAGACGGCAAAAAGAAAGACGATCAATGACAGGAGTCAGCCACTTTCCTCAGAAAACAGAATTCAGAATTCAGAAGTCAGAATGTATGCGCATTCTGTGATTGATTCGTGCCTCCCCGATTCTTCTACTTTCAGGGCGTCGTATCTAATGTACAGCGGGCTGCCAGCCTGCTGTTTTTCAAATTCTCATACTTCCAGGGCATGAACAGGCTGGCCGACGGTTCTACCGGGCGACTCCTCAAATGACCTTCTCTGATGGAATAAAAAATCGACCTGCTCGGATGTACCTTTGTGCGATGCTGAGACCGGGCAAGCATTTCAGACAATCCCAGCGAGGGGCGCATCGAACGCGCCTCTTTCTTTTTGCCGACGTTGACCTCATCAATGCGCGTGCATAGAATAGGGAAGCCTGCCGGTATTATCAGTCAACTTTTAACCCGCGTTCAGACGCGCTACAGGAGGGTGAGATGATCAAAGAGATAGAAGAAATCCTCGGCGACGAAGCAGCATCGCTGCTGAGTTATCAAAGCAAAACGATTCCCAAGGAGTCCCTGCATCTGCCCGGCCCCGATCACATAGACAACGTGTGGGTCGGTTCGGATCGAAGGCCGACAGTTCTGCGCAACCTCGGCTCACTGTTCAATCACGGGCGGCTCACGGGAACAGGCTATGTTTCCATACTGCCCGTAGACCAGGGCATAGAGCATTCAGCCGGAGCATCATTCGCGCCCAACCCCATGTACTTCGATCCCGAAAACATCGTGCGTCTGGCCATCGAGGGCGGATGCAACGCGGTCGCATCGACGCTTGGCATACTCGGCTCGGTCTCGCGCAAGTACGCTCACAAGATCCCCTTCATCCTCAAGATCAACCACAACGAGTTCATCTCCTATCCGAACAAGTATGATCAGATAATGTTCGGCTCAATCGATCAGGCGTTCGAGCAGGGATGCGTCGGAGTGGGAGCGACGATCTATTTCGGATCGGAAGAATCCACGCGGCAGATTCAGGAAGTGAGCGAGGCATTCTCTTACGCGCACGAGCTTGGAATGTTCACCGTGCTTTGGTGCTACCTGCGCAATCCGGCTTTCAAGACGACGGACGTGGATTATCACGTATCGGCAGACCTGACGGGACAGGGCAATCATCTGGGCGTGACGATCCAGGCCGATATCATCAAGCAGAAACTGCCCGAAAACAACGGCGGCTACAACGCCTTGAAATACGGCAAGACTCACAAGAAAGTCTACTCGGAACTGACATCTGATCATCCGATTGACCTGACTCGTTATCAGGTGGCCAACTGTTACATGGGCCGCTGCGGTTTGATCAATTCAGGCGGCGCTTCGGGCGACAACGACATCCGCGATGCCGTTCGCACCGCTATCATCAACAAGCGCGCGGGCGGAATGGGATTGATATCGGGAAGAAAGGCATTCCAGAAACCTATGCCTGAAGGGGTAAAGATTCTCAACGCGATTCAGGATGTTTACCTCGCCCCGGAAATCACAGTGGCGTAGCCTTCCGGCGGGTGATAGGTGATGGGTAACGGGTGATGGATTTACGGAGCATACTTATTTATTCACCCATAACCTAACACCTATCACCCATCACCCATTCATTTCACTTCCTTTATGCTGGCGGGCTTGGTGAAAAGTTTGTCGGGAATTTGAGGGTTGAAGGTGACTTCTTCGTAAGCGACGCGACCCGACTGCTGATTGCCGCGATAGAAATCCTGAAGCATGGGAAATTGAATGCCGCCCAGATCAACCCAGCGGAAAAAGCGCACCTGATTCTCAACCGTTTTGCCTTCGGCAATAGTGGTGAATTCGGACATAAGCGGCAGATGTGAGCGCATATCGAAATGAAGCGTGACTGTTGAGCCGTCCTGAAACTCGATTCGCACAGCTTCGGAAAAGGTGTTCTTCCACGCCTCGCGCCTTCCTAAATAAACCAGTTTTGCGCCCGTCTCCTGCCACCCCCGACGCAGCACATTATCGATGTCGCGGCGGATTCCCTGCTGAAAATCCTTGACCTGTTCATCAGTCTGATCGCGAATCATTTTCTGCGGCGCGTCGTAAACCCAGTTTGCAGCCGTTGAATTGGTCTGAATGAATTTCGTGTCGCCCTTGCCGAACTCCGTGCGTTCGCGGTCAGGATAGACGATGTAATCGATGAAGCTCTGCGGAATCCCCGACACCCCTTTTTCAAAGATTGTGTACTGGCCTTTTCCAATGAGCGAGAGAATTTTCAAATAGGCGTCGCCGCCTCGCGCTTTTATGGCAAGGCGTATGAGCGCGGCGGCTCGTGCGGGATCGTTTTCGTCCTGATCCTGAGCCGAGATGGTTGATAAGCACGAAATGATCAGAAGCAGAAAGAAGGCGTATTTCAATCTCACCGGCAACCCTCCGAAATCTTTTTTAAGAGCGTCGCCGGTATTATAGCAAATCTGTTTTGATTGTAGTGGGGGATAATCTGCGAGGCAGCCCCGCAAGGCTGCCCCGACAGAATAGGGGGAGAGTCTCGGAGTCAAAAATCACATCGGCCATTTCTCTTCGAGGAAATGCAGGCACAACCTCTCATAGCCGTCCTTGCCCATGAACCAGTCGCGCACATTCGCGAGAGAGGTGAAAGAGCCGCTCCGTCCCGTTACCCTCACCAGATCGAAGGCATCAGGCACGGATTTGAGGCGCACCCTCGCCCCGTTGGGACTTACGTTTTCAAGCGTGCCTTTTTCCTTCGAGATGGTATTCTGGTTTTCGTCGAGGAATTCCAGCTTCACCTGTTCGGCAACAGCCTTGCGCTCCTCGCGCCTGCGCTCGACTCCATCCCAGTTTCGATTTCTGTACAGCGATGCAGGCTTGGCGAGAAAGCCCGGAGGCGGATGCTCGCCCAAAAATTCCACGCCGACCTGGCGCACGCCATTCTTGGGAGGCTCGACCCTTCGGACAATCGCCCACACGCTGTAACTCGGATCCGAATAGCCGTGGGCGCGCAGACGCACTGGCAGTGGAAGATTCAAATGCACAACCATGCCGCGGCGAACCCTCGCGCGCATTGAGAAGGCCACTCCGAAACGGCCCACATCTACGGTCTGCCCCATGTCCTTCCACTTGTTTCCTTCCTTATCGTAGCCGCTAACTCGGACGGGTATCTTCATCTTGAAGCGAGGACACTTGCGATGGTCTCGCGATGCATCAACTCCGACGTCCTCGACATAGACTTCCTTGTGGGTGGCGAGGAGATTGAGAAGGTTCAGTTCTTCCTGAGCGACCGGAGCCGAGGTCGTTTTCTGAGCGGCTTGCGGCGATGAGGTGTCGCTCATGGGTTTGTCGGCTTCTATCCCAACCTGTGCAGGCGTCGATTCCAGTGGGGCAGGCGTGGTCGATTGTTGCGCGGGTTGATCGAGTTTCGGAACTGGCAACTCCTGTCTTTGAAAAGATTCAGGGGTGCGAACAGGAATCGGAGCGGCTGTTTTTTTCCGCAGAGAGTTGTCGTATTCAACCCGCCTGCCGTAGTTGGCCAGAGTGTTGAACGCCTGAGAAACTTTTTCCAATGCTTTTTTGTTCTTCTCCTCCATGCTTTCCGGCAGGTTGATGTTGATGCCGTATTGTGACGGGTACAATAAAGTGACAGCTTCCCGGTAGGCGATCTGAATATCTTCAGTGCTGGCGGAGCGATCAACTCCGAGCGATTGATAGTGATTGACTGCGCTCTCCACCCGGTCGAGCAATCTTTCCAGTTCCAGGTAATAGGTGCTGATCCGCTCGGAGAATCGCTCACGTTTCTGTAGATTCGCGTTGTTTTCGTGAAGCATTCCGCTCATCAGAGCGTCCTTTCCACTGCTGATTTTACTGCTTGCCGCGCAAATGACAGTTGCTCGATTACGCTGATCTAAGCGACTTCAGTTATAAATGCCGAATCGGGGGATTCGTCCTGAAAACTGCCGTTGAGGATCAAGGGAGACCGCGACCATTATTCAATGCAGGAAATTTATGTCAATAGTTTTTTTCGGACAAAAAGAAAGCGACGCTCGATGTCGCCGCCTTCAGGCAGTCTGTGATCGCTATGGATCGCTCAGTCCACGCTGATGGTTATCTTGTCCTCGACCAGATCGGCGAGGAAGCGCAAGCCTTCCTTCCATCGATTCGTCACCGGAAGCTTCACCATCTCGTCAATCGTCCGCTTGAGGAACCGCGCGCCGTAGGCCGGACTGAATCCTTTTTCGATCAGATGAATGACCGCCGCTTCGCTCACCACAAGCTCTTTCCCGTGACGACGCATCTGCCTGGTTATCATCCCGATGTAGAGTTCGGCGATCTCCCGGACTTCATCTCTGGTCAGAGGAGTGAACACGACTATTTCATCTATGCGATTGCGGAATTCAGGCGAGAACCGCTCTTCGGCGGCCTTGATGACTTCGCGGTTTATCTGGCGAATGTCGGCGACCGTCTTGCTGCCGAACCCCAGCGGCTTCATGTACTTTTTGAAATTATCCGAGCCGAGGTTCGAGGTCATGATGATTATCGCGTCCGATAGATAAACTTTCTTCCCTCGCCCGTCGGTCAGCCATCCTTCATCGAACGCCTGAAGGAAGAGATTGAGCAGGTATGAAGACGCCTTTTCAATCTCGTCGAGCAGCAGCACGGTGTACGGATTGTCCCTCAGCCTCTCGGTCAGTATTCCGCCCCTCTCGCTCCCGACGATTCCGCGAGGCATCCCGATCAGCTTTTCAATAGCGATGGTGCCGTCCTGATATTCGGACATGTCTATTCGCACCATCTTGTCGTCATCGCCGAACATAAACTCGGCCACCGCTTTTGCAAGCTCAGTCTTCCCCACTCCCGTCGGGCCGAGAAAGAGCAGCACTCCATCGGGCTTGTAGAAGTTTTCCTTCAGCGGCCCTTTGTTGAGGCGCAACCGCTGAGTGACGGCGCGGATGGCGTCTTTCTGTCCGATGACCCGCTGCGAGAGTCCTTCTTCCATGTGGGAGAAGCGGTCGGTCGTGTCGCGGAAGATCATATCGCGCGGGATGCGCGATTCCTGGCTGATGACATCGATTATATGTTCGGGGCGGACTTCTCCCATCTCAGGTTGATTGATTTCGACTTTCACGGCTGCCGTGTCGAGCCAGCCTATGACTTTATCCGGCAGGTGGAGATTTCGAACATAGCGGGGGGCCATCTCAAGCGCCATTTCGATGGCCTCATCGCTTATCGTCACCGAATAATTGCGTTCGAGTCTCGGACGCACTCCCACGATTATCTTTCGAGTGTCTTCGACCGATGGCTCATCGACTTTGACGAGGCGGAAGCGGCGGGCCAGGGCTTCGTCTTCGGATATGTACTCTTTGTATTCGGTCATCGTGGTCGCGCCGATGATGCGGATTTCCCCGCGGGCGAGAGCCGACTTGAACATATTGGCCGCGTCAGAACTGGCTCCCAGAGCCGATCCTGCGCCGATGATCGTATGAGCCTCATCGATGAACAGTATGAGGTTATCGCGCTCTTTGACTTCGTTTATAATTCCTTGAATTCGCTCTTCGAACATGCCGCGAAGCATCGTGCCTGCGACTATGCCGGACATCTGAAGCTGAACGACGTGAGAGTTGCGAAGTCGCTGGGGCACGCTTTCAGGCTCCATCTCTATCCGGCGAGCAAGCCCTTCGACGACGGCAGTCTTTCCGACTCCCGCTTCGCCGACCAGCATAGGAGAGTTTGCGCGTTCGCGGTGGCAGAGGATTTCAATCATCTGGCGAATCTCATCATTGCGCCCGATTACGGGAGGGAGTTTGTCCTGACGGGCGAGTTTGTTGAGACTGACGCCGAAATGTTTCAGATAGGGAGGAAGCTCGTAGCGGCGGCGATAGCGTTCTTCTTTTTCTTCGTGGCTGCGCACGCGGGTCTGAATCTTCTGCATGACCATCTCGCGGTCAGCGCCCAGTCGCTTGAGCAGTTCCACCGGAAATCCGTGTATGTCTTTGAACAACGCGACGAAAAGGTCGGTCGATTCGATGAGTCTGCGGTTGCGCTCGCCTGCGTGCTTGAGCGCATTTGAGAGGACGTGGCGGAGCGAATCTCCCATCATGATTCGGCGGCCCACGTATTCGCGCTGCTGGAGTTTGGTTTCGACTGCCTGAAGCACGACCTGCGGATCGATATTGAGGCTCTGCATGACTTCATTGAAGAAGGGTCGCTCGACTTCGGCAATCGAGAGGAGCATGTGTTCAGGAGTGATCTGATTGTGGTCGCGCGAACGCGCTTCATCGTAAGCCTTGCGAATTATGCGGCGACCGCTTTCAGCTATTTTTTCGGTGTATATTTCAAGGTCCAGCATATCTTTTTTACTCTCTCTTGCCACGATAGAACCTGATGTCGAAGCTTTTGTCCGCTTCATCGAATGCGCGCGTCTTCAATCGCATTCGAGTATATCAAAGAAGAAATACCGTCTCAAGAATACCCTTTTTAGTCCGAGTATGAAATACAATATGAGAAGCCTGAAGCCGCCGCGTTTGACTGCCCTCCGCGTGTCGCGTATAGTTCGGAGTCACTCAGACTGAAGCGCCTCCAACATCCAATGCTATGAATCAAACCTGGAGATTCGTCGTTTCCCATCCCAGGAGCGTCATCGCAGTGACGCTTTTAATAACAATCGCTTTCGCAGCGGCGATATTCCATCGCGGCATCAGCTTCAACGGCTCGCCTGAAACGCTATCGCGAAACGACAGCACGCTGGAATTTTTCAACGAAATTCGCTCTTCATTCGGAGATGATCGCGTCATTCTGGTTGCGCTCACCACCGAGGACGTTTTTACTCCCTCGTTTCTCGAACGCCTCGAACGATTGACCCATCGCCTCGCTATCATCGAGGGAGTGAGTAACGTGTTGAGCCTCACCAACGCGCCCGGCATAAAACGAAACGGCGACGAGATAAAGATAGACCGCCTCATCCCCCGCGCGGCTTCCCTCGATCAGCTTCAGTCATTGAAAGCGACCGTCACACGCGATCCGCTTTATGAACGGCTCTACATTTCGACCGATGGCAAAACGACTTCGCTCAGTGTTTTTCTCAAACTCGTAGATGAAGAGCGCAGTCAGGCGATCACGAAAGAAGTCGAGCGCATCGCGCGACAGGAAGCCGGTTCAGATGAACTGATCCTTGCGGGCATTCCGGTCATCGATGTGCAGGCAATCGATAGCATGACGCGCGATGTGGCGATCATTTCGCCCGTCGCCTTTCTGCTGACTTTTCTGATTTTCCTCTTCGCCTTTCGCTCTCTGTGGGGCGCGGCGCTGCCGATGGCGACTATGATCATCGCCAACATCTGGACTGTCGGATTGATGTGTCTGCTCGGGCGCCCCTTCACATTCGCCACCGTCACCCTTCCAGCCGTGCTGATGGCGATAGGCAGTTGCTATGTCTTTCACGTTCTCAATCAGTATCGAATCTCGATGTCGAAGATTGATTTCGCATCGAGCAAAACGGAAAGGCTCAACGCCTGGATCAGGGGAATAAAATTTATAGGCCCGGCTGTGATAGTCTCGGCGACAACGACGATGGCCGGTTTCGGCGCGCTTGCGTCGAGCCGCGTGCCTACGGCTCGCGACATGGGAATATTTGAAGCCGTCGGGGTCTTCTTCCTGCTGCTGCTTTCGATGCTTTTCATACCTGCGGTTTTGGCGCTCGCATCTCCTCAATCGCTGGGTCGGGCGAGTGAGGAAAAAGATTACGCAACGTGGCTCAACGGTTTTCTTCGTCAGGTGACGGCGCTGGTTCTTTATCGCCGTCGCGTGGTGCTGACGGTTTCGATTTTGATCACTGTCGTGACCGGCGCGGGGATGTACTGGATCAGAGTCAACACTGATTATCTGAGAATTTTTCCCGAAAAGAGCGACACGGTTCAGCAGGTCATGAAGCTTCACGAGCGACTGGCGGGAGCGGCGACTATTCAGATGGTCGTGGGCGGAGAGAAAGGCGCGGCGACCGATCCTGAATTCTTAGCCGCGCTCTCCCGGTTTCAGGAATTCGCGCTCACGCAGCCCGGAGTCGATTCCGCGCTTTCGATAGCCGATGTTCTCCGCAGGTTCAACACTGTTTTCGATCCCCAGGCGACAACTCCTTTCCCTACAAGCAAAGCGAAGATCGCAGCCATATTCGATGATTTTCTTTCGCAGGATGAGTTGGTGTCGCGCGTCATCGACCGCGACCGTTCGAGAGCGATCATCGTGCTGCGAATCCATCTTTACGGGTCGAACGAACTGCGCGATTTGACGCAAAAGCTCGAAGAGTGGGCAGCGGGGAATCTGCCCGCAGGAATCACAGCGCGGGCCACCGGGTCATTCATACTGCTCAACGACGCTTCAGACGCGCTGGCCTCTTCGCAATCATCGAGCATGGCGATTGCCATCATTTCGATATACCTGATGATGGTAATCCTGTTTCGTTCAGCGGCAACCGGGCTGCTGGCGTTGATTCCGAATCTGCTGCCGATAATTTGTTACTACGGTTTTCTGGGATGGACAGGGATAACGCTCGACATCACAACGAGCCTCGTGGCAAGCGCGGTGCTTGGGATAGCAGTCGATAACGCGGTGCATATGATAAGGCGATATCGTCAATCCATCGAGGAACTCAACAGCGGAACGGAAAGCGATGAAGGATGGGTGATGTGGCTTTCGCTGCTGAGGACGGGAAAACCGATGGTGCTTGGCAACCTGATGCTGGTTGGCGGAAATCTTCTTTTTATGCTTTCATCCTTCACGCCGATACGCATAGCCGGGTTGCTCTGGGTGATAACGATACTTGCGTGCCTTGCTGCGGATTTGATATTCCTGCCTGCGCTGATGAAGACGAAACTTTTTGACCGAACAGCGCGCGGCGAATCGGGAAAACAGATGTCCGCGCAGCCCGCTTATGCCGAATCACGCGGGGATGATTGAGCGCGGCTGCGCCGCAAGGCAAAAGGGAAAAAGCGAAAGGAAAAGTCTGGAGTCTGGAGTCTGGAGTCTGGAGTCCGTTATTTGGAGTCGTCACCTGTTTTTCATACTTTCAGGGCATCGTCTCTGACGACCGGGAGGACTCCTCTCATTAACACCCTGCTTTAGCCGGGTGAACCGCGAGCGGGTTGATGGTCTTCAACCGTTTCAAGGTTTTGCCTCTCGGGAACGGTTGAAACCGTTGGGGGGGAAAGTCGCGCCTCTCGTCACCTCGATTCATCGAGGTGTTAATGAGAAGTTCTTTCCTTCCATACTGACGCGCTACGCAGGCTTCGCTTTTCGCAAGCTTATGTTTCAGGAAACGATTATGATTTTTTTCTCTTCAATGTTTCGAGCGAAGATTTTCGCGGCATCGATTATTTTGATCGCGGCCTTTCTCTCGGCCTGCGATAAAGAAACCACCCGTCAGCCCGAAGAAAAAGCTCCGCCTGCGACTCCCGCGATCACGGTCGCTGAAGTGTTCAAGCGATACCGCGCGGCGGAAGGCTATCAGACGAGCGAAGTGAAATCGCGCGCCCGAATCACGGAAGCCGACGGAAGTTCGCAGGAAGTGTCGATGACTGTTTATCGAAAGCGCGGGCAGTCAGGCGAGCAGATGCTCATAGAATTCGCTTCTCCCGATCAGCGCGACCGTTCGGGTCTGGTGCTGATAAGCCCGCAGGGAGAAATCGAAGGACTTCGCTATGCGCAAAGCAGCAGTTCATTCGTAAGCACGAAGAATGTGATGGGCGAAGACTCTCTGTTCGGAATGTCGCTTCAGGAGCTTGCCGACGGGCAACCTGAAAAATACGAATTCAAGCTTGCGGGCATCGAGCAGGCAGGCGCGCGTCGCAGCTACAAGCTCGACGGACGGTTGAAGCCGGGACAGGAATCGAAGTTTCAACGGCTGATCGTGTTTCTGGCCGAGGATAGTTTTGCGCTTGCCGGGGCCGAGTTTTATTTCAATGAAACGGAACTGGCCCGCCGCGTGACTGTCGATAAGCTGGAAAAGACGGGCCAATACTGGACGCGAATGCGATGGACGGTCGATAACATCGCGCGACAGAAAAAAGTCGAATTCGAAACCCTCACCGTGAAATATGATCAGAATCTGAGTGATGCGATCTTCAGTCGCGAGAACCTGAAGAAAATTTCTCTGCGGTGAAGGAGGGCAAAGCTTATGCGACTATGCCTGACTGTTTTCTTCATTATCCTGCTTGCGATTTCAGCCATAGCCTTGCCGGAAAACATCGTGAAGGAAACGATAGAGTCGCAAGGCAGGAAGCGCAGCTATTATCTTTTCGTTCCCGATTCGATCAAAGCGCCTGCGCCGATGATCGTGTTGCTGCACGGATCGGGGCGAAACGGATCGTCGCTCGTTGAGAAGTGGAAAGACCTTGCCAGCAAGGAAGGCATCATCCTCGTTGGCCCCGATGCTCAGAACTCGCAGGGATGGTTTGCGCCAATCGACGGGCCTGATTTTCTGTACGAGATTGTCGAATGGATCAAGCTGAAACACAGAGTCGATCCGCGAAGGATTTACCTGTTCGGCCATTCAGCCGGAGCTTCTTTTGCTCTGATTATCTCTCTGCTCGAATCAAATTATTTCGCCGCAACCGCTGTTCATGCCGGGGCGATGCAAAAGAAGGAGTATTCATTCATCGCTCAGGCCGAGCGCAAAATCCCCTTATCGATCATCGTCGGCACGCAAGACCCATTCTTTCCTCTATCCGATGTGCGTGCCACTCGTGACGCATTGAATGAAAAAGGCTTTTCAGCGATACTGACGGAAATCCCGAACCACGGCCATAATTATTATGATCTTGCGTCGAAGATAAACAGCGACGCATGGGATTTCCTGAAAAAGCATGAGATGGCCGAGCCGAAATACAGGCAGTACGATTTTCAAAAATGACCCGTCATCGTTGAGCAATGACTACAGACGATTTTACTGAAGCGATAAAACGCGCCGACGAGCTTTACAATCAACGAGGGCGTCCGGGCGCAGTCGGACAGTCGCTCGTCCTGCTCACAGGCCATGAGCAAATCGACTCGCAATGGCGGCTCGCGCGCGCATATTTTTTTCTCGGCCAGGAAACGACTTCCATAAAAGCAAAACGACAGCTTCACGCTTTAGGCATAGAAGCCGGACGGAAGGCCGCTCGCCTGTCAGATGAAAGAGTCGAAGGCCATTTCTGGTCGGGCGTAAATCTCGCGCTCTTTGCCGAAGCCGCAAAGGGGTTGAAAGGCGCGATGGCGTTGCTTCGCGCCAGAAAAGAACTCGCTCGCGCGTCGGAGATATCAGCCGACTATCACGGCGCAGGGCCGCTGAGAGTTATGGGTCGGTTATATCACAAAGCGCCGCGATTGATAGGCGGGAGCCTCTCGCGCAGCCGCGAGTGTTTTGATCGCGCTATCGAGCTTGCCCCCTCAAACAGCGTCACGTTGATTTACGCCGCAGAGTTCGCGCTCGATGTAAAAGAGTCGAGTCGCGCTGTTGCTTTGCTTGAAAAGATAATCGCCTCGCCTGTTGACCCCCTGTGGGAGTTCGAGAACCTGCGCGATAAAGCGCGCGCTCACGAAATGCTCGAACAACTTTGAGCGGGATTCCGCGATCAACCTCTCGACATGGCTAAATCATCTCTGTTGACTTAGAATACAGGCCAACGAAGCGGACACATTTCAAGGGGGTCTTGATGTAGCGCGACCTGCCAGGTTGCGCATGACTGGAAGGTATGGAAATCGGGGGAGCAGCAGGCTGCCAGCCTGCTGTACATTTTCGGAGGAGCCTCTATGGATTTGAAGCGCGTTGTTGTCACCGGAATGGGAGCAGTCAGTCCGAACGGCACAGGACGGGAAAATTACTGGAGAGCTACATCGGCGGGAGTGAGCGGCACAGGCCCTATCACGCTCTTCGACGCTGAAAAGCTTTCGTGCAAAGTGGCCGCCGAAGTCAAAGACTTCGACTTCGACCGCTACATCTCCAAAAAGGATCGTGACCGCGTGCAGCGCGCAGTCCCGATGGCGTTCTACGCCGTCGAAGAAGCCGCCGCAGACGCGGGCATTGATTTCGAATCGCTCTCCGACCTGGAGCGACAACAGACGGGCGTCATCGTCGGCACGGGCGCGGGCGGAATAGAATTCGCCGAGCGGCAATACAGGCAATACTATGATCGCAACGATCACGACGCGGCCTATCGACGGGTCAGTCCCTACTCGATTGTCGCTTCGTTTGTCGGGATGCTGTCGAGCGAAATCAACATGCACTTCCGCATTCACGGATGCAGCCATGTGCTTTCGACCGGCTGCACAAGCTCGACCGATGCTATGGGCTACGCGATGAACGCCATAAGACTCGGCCAGATGGAGAGGGCCGTAACGGGCGGAATAGAAGCGTGCATAACGTTCGGGCTGATGACCGCTTTTTGTCGCATGGGAACGGTGACGACGAAGTGGAACGCTGACCCGGCGCGAGCGTCGCGCCCGTTCAACGCAGACCGCGACGGGTTCGTGCTGGGCGAAGGCGCGTGGATACTGGTCTTCGAAGAGATGGAAGCGGCGATAAAACGCGGCGCGAAGATATACGCCGAAGTCGCAGGCTACGCTTCGACCTGCGACGCATACCATCGGGTTCAGATCGCGCCGACGGGCGCCGACGCAGCGCGCGCGATGAGTCAGGCCATTGAGAGCGCGGGGCTGACGACCGAAGAAATCGATTATCTGAATCTGCATGGAACGGCTACGAAGATCAACGACCGAGTGGAATCGGCTGCGGTGCGAATGGCTTTCGGCGACCGGGCGACGCGGATACCGTCAAGCTCTACGAAATCGATGATAGGCCATCCGCAGGGAGCATCGGGGGCGGCAGGCGCGGTGGCGACGTTGATGGCAATGCAGCACAACTTCGCTCCGCCGACTATCAATGTCGAGACGCCCGACGCGGAATGCGACCTCGATTATGTTCCCAATCGCGGGCGCGAGATGCGGATAGACACGGCTCTTTGCAACTGCATAGCATTCGGCTCGAAGAACTCCGCGATGGTATTCAGGAAATTTTCGAGAGCCTAAGTTTGATACCCACATGACCCAATCACCTGATGAAGTCGTCAACGCATGGCGCGAGTCTGCGCCTTACTGGGAAAAACACCGCCCCGCAATTCGGCGGATGTTTGCGCCGATCACTCGCGCCCTGATCGAAGAGGCCGCGATCTGTGAAGGCCATCGAGTCATTGATGTCGCGGGCGGCGCGGGCGAGCCTTCGCTGACTATCTCCGAAATTGTCGGAGCGCGGGGATCAGTCGTTTGCACAGACATCGCAAGTGAAATGGTCGAGGCTGCCCGACGCGAATCAAAAAAGCTCCAACTCACCAACATCTCATTTCAACAATGCGCGGCTGATCAGCTTCCCTTCGAAAGCGAATCGTTTGATCGCGCAGTCTCAAGGCTCGGCGTGATGTTCTTCCCCGACCCGCTTGCCGGAATTAGCGAAATGCTTCGCGTCGTCAAACCCGCGGGCAGTATCGCTTTTGCCGTCTGGCGCGACCGCCAGTTCAATCCATTCTTCGGCACCGTCACTGAAGCGCTGTCACGTTACATTGAATCACCGCCTGAAGGCCCCGATTCTCCCGGCGCATTTCGCTTCGCCGAGTCGGGCAAACTTGCAGGACTTCTCACGCAGGCGAGAGCAGTTGATGTGAAAGAACGAATTCTCAAGTTTCAAATCGATACTCCTGTCTCGTTTGAAGAGTTCTGGCTCCTGCGCTCGGAGATGAGCGAATCGCTCAGAGACAAGCTCAAACAATTGTCTGAGGATCGAATTCGCGCGCTTGTGATTGATTTGAAAGAAGCCTCTCGCTCTTATTTCCCGAACGATCAGATGAGCTTTCCCGCTGAAGCGATTATCGTCAGCGGGAAGAAATAAGTCGGACGTTCGCGGCATCAATCAACTCCATAGCGATGCTTTCTCAAAAAGAGATCCAATCCGGTGAAGGCCCGCCGACACAGCGCCGCTCCTACATCCCTTCGCATAATCTCAAGGGCTTCTTCACGGGTTGAAGCGCGACGATAGGGGCGATCAGAAGTCAAAGCATCATAGATATCGGCAACGGTCAGGATTCGCGCCAATGTGGAAATCGAATCTCCTTCAAGCCCCTGATAGTACCCCGTTCCGTCCAATCGTTCGTGATGAGAAGCGGCAAGCGTGGCTATCTCGCTGAAGCAACTGATGCGGGCGAGAATCTCTCTGGTCTTGCGGGCGTGACCTTTCATCTCGTCTCGCTCCTCGTCAGTCAGCGGGCCTGCCTTGTCGAGAATCAGATTCGATATGCCGAGCTTTCCAATATCGTGAAGCAGGGCGGCGCGGCGGAGTTTGCGCAGTTCGTTTGCGGGCAGAGAGAGAATTTCGCCAATGCCGACGGCTATCTCGGCGACGTTTTCCGAATGGCGGTATGTCCAGGAAGACTTTGCATCGACTACTTTTGCGAATGCCTCGGCGATGCGGTCGACGCGCGCATCATCGGCTATCAGCACGCGGTCTTCCGGCTCAAGCCCGACGATCTGCTCCTGAAGGTCATCGTATTTGAGTCGATCCCAGAAAGCGCGATCCGCGCGCACTGGCAAAAAGGCATCGACGAGCGTCGGGTCGAACCACGTCCCGCGGCGTTCCTGCAACATATCGAAAGCTGCGCCGAGGCCATAGGTCGTAAAGAAAACTTCCACCGTTTGCGCGAGGCCGAGTATGCGCGACAACAGCGGGATGTCTTTTCCTTTCAAGCCATCGGGATGGCCGTGTCCGTCCCAGTGTTCATCGAGCGACCGGATCGCTCGCGCCGTTTCTTCCGGGAGATCGAGCATTCGAGCGATCTGCTCGCCGCGCTCGCAACGAATCTGAACTATATCCTTCGCGGCCTTCTGCCCCTCGAATGCCAGAGACATCATTCGAAGTGCGCGCTGCACGGGCGAAGCGTTAGGAGAAACATTGCGCGCGACATATCCCAAGGACTGCGAAAATCGCGACCAGTCGACTGTCTTGAAATTTCGCTTGACGGTCAAATCGTCCGCGCCGAAAAGCGAGCAGACTCTTCCGGCATTGCTGGAGCATCCTGAGTCTTTCAGCAGCAGTGCATAGAAGAGCGCGGAAAGTTTGGCCGCAGGCAATCTGATCTCTGAGGCCAATCGCATCCCGATGATGCAGCTTCTTATGGCGTGACCAGTAGGCTGGCCCTCCGTCATATCCAAGGCGTAGGAGAGGGCTGAAATGACCTGCGACAGTCTCACTCTCGGCGTGTCAGCAGGGGGCAAATCTTTTTGGCTGACACCTGGTTGAACGACATTTGGTTTCGCAGCAATATAGTGAACGGTCATAGGCTGATCCTCCTCCAATTGATTGAGCGCAGTGTTGAAGTCATAATCCGAACGGCAGCGCGATTCGAATCCTCGATTTTGCGGGATCGATTTCCCCGTTCGGGTTCCGGCTCAACGATGATCTTCTTCAGGGGCGCATTCGATGGTGCCTCGCTGTATACGTTACATTCGAAACAATTGGATTTCAGCCCTTGATCAGAATTGAGCCGCGTGACAGGAGGTGCGAGTCTAAAAACTTCTGTGCTATACTCCCCGGCGTTGAGGCGAGCCAATCCTGACTTACATTATGTTGATACCTTGAGGCGAGCTTATGAATAATCAACATCGAGACCCGAAAGGAGAATCAAGCTATGGCTATTCGTTTAGGCGACACCGCTCCCGATTTCACCGCTGAGACCACCGATGGCGCTGTTCACTTCCACGAGTGGATAGGCAACAGTTGGGCAGTTCTGTTTTCACACCCAAAGGATTTCACGCCCGTCTGCACGACGGAACTGGGCGAGGTCGCCCGTCTCAAATCCGAATTCGACCGTCGCAATGTCAAGGTCATCGGTCTGAGCGTAGACCCGCTGGAATCGCACAAAGGCTGGGTCGGAGATATCGCCGAGACTCAGGGACACGCGCTCAACTTCCCGCTGATCGCTGACCCGGATCGCAACGTCTCTCAGCTTTACGATATGATCCATCCCAACGCCAGCGATAACTTCACAGTCCGCTCAGTCTTCGTCATAGGCCCGGACAAAAAAGTGAAGCTCACGATTACTTATCCGGCAAGCACCGGGCGCAACTTCGAAGAAGTACTTCGCGTCATCGATTCGCTTCAACTCACCGCGAATCATCAGGTGGCAACGCCTGTCAACTGGAGGCACGGCGATGACTGCATCATCGTTCCCGCTCTTTCAGATGAACAGGCTAAGGAGAAATTTCCCGAAGGGTGGAAGACTCTCAAACCTTACCTGCGCATCGTCAAGCAACCGGGCAGTTAGAAGTAAAAAGGCAAAAGGTAAAAGGCAAAAGAAGGTCTGCCTTTTACCTTTCTGCTTCCACCTAAAGACCAGAAATTTCGACTTAGACCGCCTCCCCGGTCTTTTGCCTTATTCTACTTTCCATCTTTTTCAGCCACAGCAGGCGCGGTCAAATCAGGTCGCGGGTCGCCGAAGATATAATGACCGAACCACGCGAGGTTGTGCTGCATCACGGCTCGCATCGATTTCGGTTTCGTTATGCCGTGACCATAGCCCTTGTAGACGACCATCTCGACCGCCACGCCTCGGTCTTCAAGCCCCTGCCTTAACTCGTAAGCGTTCGGGATAGGCACCCTTCGGTCGAATTCGCCGTGCTGAATCAATGTAGGCGTCTTCGCTCGCTTGATGTAAGTCATAGGCGAGGTCTTCTGATAAATCTCCGCGTCATCCGCCGGATCGTCGCCGAGATAGTTGATCGTGAAAGGCGTGATGTCCGTGTTGTAGTAGTAAGTCGCCCAGTTGGAAATCCCCGCGCCAACCGATATCGCCTTGAAACGATCAGATGATGTCGTCAAAAACGCCGAAATGTATCCGCCCTGACTCCATCCCATGCAGCCGACTCTCGCTGGATCGACCCATCCTTTGCCTATGAGATGATCGACGCCCGAAATCACATCCCACGCATCGCCTACGCCGAGATTGCGAACATTGAGCTTGCGGAACTTCTCGCCATAGCCCGCGCTGCCTCGATAATTCACTTTCAAGACGAGCGCGCCGCGAGCCGTCCACATATCCGCAGGATAGTAACGCGCATCGAGCAGAGTCGGTCGATCAATCCCGGTTGGGCCGCCGTGAATGACGCAAAGCAGAGGGCGCTTCTTCGACGGATCGAAATCGGCGGGCTTTATCAACACGCCTTCTATTTCCGCCCCGTCCTGACTTTTCCACGAAATCACTTCGCGCGTGGCAAGCACGAAATTCTTCACCTGATCGGTCATGTTCGTGAGCCGCCGCGGATTGAACGGGAGGTCAGAGATGAAAACTTCATTGAGCGAAGTCGGAGACGGCGAGGTGAAAGCCATTCGCTTACCATCGCGCGTGAACGAAAAACCTCCGGCCATGATATTTTCAGGCGCAGTGACGCGAGTGATTGCAAGCGTCGAAGGATTGAGTTTGAAGAGATGCGAGGCGGTCTTTTGAAGCGCGGAAAAATAAATCCCGTCCGACTTCCACGCCACGAATCCAGCATTCTCATCGAAGCCATCAGTCAGCGAACGAATCGCGCCGCCATCCGAAGGAATGACAGCCAGTCGCGAATTGCTGGCAAAGTATGTCGGATTGCCCATGTAGGTTGAAAAGAGAATCTGTCGCCCGTCGGGCGACCACTGAGGATTACCATCAGGGCCGGGTTGCGAGACTATTTTTTTCACCGCGTCATCAGCCATATTCAAAACATAAACGTCAGATGTCGCGCCCTGAATCAGATCGGGATTCATCTGCGCGCTGAAAGCCAGACGAGTTGAATCGGGCGACCATGAAAAACCGTTGACGGTGAAATCTTTCCCCTTCGTGCGCTGCTTCCCCACCTGCGGTTCTTTCATCGCTTCCATCACATCTATAGTCCAGATGTGCGTGTGATTGTACTCTCTGCGCACCACTTCATAATCGCCGAGATATTCTTTACGTTCCTTCATCGCTTTCGGCGTCGCGTCGGTTGCAGAAAAAGCGATGAAGCGGCCATCGGGCGACCACGCATATCCTCCGACTGCGGTTTCCGATTTCGTGAGTTGCACGGCCTCGCCGCCCGCAGGGTTGATGACGAAAAGTTGATTCTTGTCTCCCGCGCGCGCGCTCGTAAACGAAAGCCATCGACTGTCGGGCGACCAGTCGAAGTTCGAAGAAGATTTTTCTCCTCGCGTGAGTTGAAAAGTTCTCCCCGTAGCCGTATCAGCGAGCCATATTTGAGTGACGAACGCATCCTGTTTGAAATCGGCTTCGGTCACGGTGTAAGCGACCCACGCGCCGTCAGGCGAGATTCTTGCTCCTCCCGCCGATTTGACCAGTAAAAGATCATCGACACTCGGCGCTCGGCGGACTCCATCCGATGCAAGCGATTGAAACGCGCCCGCGCTCAAAAGGATGATCGCAAGAAATAAAGTTGCTCGTTTAGTCATGATTCAAAACTCCCTTCATCGAATGCGGAATGCAGAATGCGGAATAGACGAAAGCGATCTTTATTCGACACTCCGCATTCCGCATTCCGCACTCCTGTTACTGCCCCGTCGCCGGACGCGCGTGAGCAGGGCCGCGAAAAACCGCGTTTAGAAACAAAACATTCAACCCGTCCATGTAAGCGCGGAAGTTCGGGTCTGCCGTGAATCCTACGACCACTCCGCGCCCCTGATTCTGAACCAAAAGGAAAGGCTTGAAGGCCATCTGCTTTCGATTCTCTTCCCACATATAACCTGATGCGAGAACCTGATCCGGCCCATCGAAATAAACTGCGTTGACTCCTCTATCGACTTTGATCGGCGAAAAGATCGTCCGCCCCGATACCAGAACGTGAACCGATTTTCCGACGCCCGCCGTCATCCAGTGTTCCTGATCGACGCGGGCTTTCAGCAATACCCCTGCAATCTCGTCGGGAGGTTCAGTGTCAGGCTGAATCGCCCGGTTGAAATCTTCTTCGCTCACGAGCAGTTTGCCGGATGCCCGCGCAGTAGGTGACGGTTTGGCATCAGTTGGTTTCACTTCCGGCTTGCCTTCGCGCGAAAGATTTTCCTGCGCGGTATCGAGCAACGCGGTGTTTGCGTCCGCAAGAAACGAAACCGCGCCGCTGCCGAGCGCGATGAGCGTGCCGCCCGCTGCTACCCATTCTTTCAAACGACGTATCCCGTCAGCGCCGAACACGCCCGCGTAACCTCCGCCATCGGGCAGTATGATGACCTGAAATCGACTCAGATCAGATGTTGCCAACTGCCGTGTGCGAACAGGCGTGACCGGATAGCCGAACTGACGTTCAAGCACGAATCGAGTCTGGCCCGCCGAATTTGCAGACGCGGGCGTGTCCCAAGCGAGAGCGATCACGGGTTTTCGCACATGAAAAACATAACGGCTTCCGAAGTTGATTCCGTCTTCGACCCAGCCCGTATCGGTCGCGAAAACTTCCGCGCCCGACGACGCGGCCAGTCTTTCAAGCGTCTCGCGCAGATTCGACGGATTGTCTTTCACTTTGAATATCAACGTGCCGGAAGGATAAGTCTTTCCTTGAATCGTGAAGGATTTGTCCGCGCTGAGAATTCTCAATCCCTCGCGCAATGAAGCAGCGAGCAATCTTCCGGCGGCCTGAGTTCCCCACGGCGCGAGATAGGCCACCGTTGCCTGTCCATTCACTCGTCCCGCAGGAATTCGCGCGGGTTTATACTCTTCGAAATTTCCTCTCACCGCTTCGGAACAGGCCACGGCTTCGACATTGAATTGAAGCGGCAGCGACCACGCCGTGACGTCATATATTTCATCAGGCAGTTTTCGCTTTCGCCTTCGCTCCTGCTCTTTGAGGAATCCTTCTTCCATCGGCACGTTCGTATCGAGCAGATTGCGGATGAGCCGCTTCGCGGGCTGCGCGAGCGAAATGATGTAACTGCCTGCGGGGAACTCTCTGGCGCAGGCGCGAACGGATGTCGGCGCGCGTTTGATTTCGATTCCCTGCTCCGAAAGCACCGCCGCGAGTTTATCCACAGCCGAGGTGTCGCCGCGCCGTGGAAGAATATAAGTCTTGATCGGCTCTGTGCTGCCTTCTTCGATGGCCGACTGGCGGTAGCGCCAGAAGTCATTAAGAAGTTTTTCGCGATTGCGCGCCGCCGTCTCTGCCGTCGAGACTGACGCCACGAAATGATGGCGCACGCTGTCGCGAAAGTGCATCACGGTTTCGTCGCTTCGGCGGACGACCAGACCGCGAACCGAAGCCTGTTCATAAGTCATAGCGACGCTGCCGTAGTAAGCGGGCCAGCTTGCGCCATAGCCCGGATAGAATGCGTCGTAGACTTCGCGCGTGAAGTATTCGAATCCGAACTGATCAAACCACTTCGAATTATTTTTGCCGAAGAGTTCAAGACTCGCGCGCTGATCTTTTGCGAGATGCGGATTATAGGGAACAGCTTCGGGCGCGAAGTAATAAGTCGAATCCGTCCCCATCTCGTGAAGATCGACGAAGACGAGCGGGAACCATTCCTGCAATGCCCTGATGCGTCCGCGCGTTTCGGGCTGCGTCGAGACGAGCCAGTCTCGGTTCAAATCGAAATAATAATGATTCGTCCTCCCTCCCGGCCACGGTTCGTTATGCTCGGCTGCAAGCGGACTTGCATCGGGTTCGAGTCCTTCGGCTATTTCGAAGTTATGCACGAAACGGTCTCGCCCGTCGGGATTCTGCGTCGGATCGATCAGAAGGACGACTTTGGAAAGAATCTCTTCGGCCATCTTATCGTTTCTTGAGGCGAGCAGATGATAAGCCGTAAGCAGGGCCGCGTCGGGCGAAGAGATTTCATTTCCATGCACTCCGTAGCCGAGCCATACGACAGCCGGAAGCGATGAAATCAGTGATCGCGCTTCCGGGGCTTGAGTAGTTCGAGGCTCCGAAAGTTTTTTCATTCCTTCACGAATGCGGTCAAGCTGGCGGATATTGGCTTCAGAGCTTATGGCGACGTAAATCAGCTTTCGGCCCTCCCACGAACGGGCGTATTCGAAGAGTCGGACGCGATCAGGCGCGAAGGCTGCAAGCGTTTCCATGTATTTCATGAGTCCCGCGTGCGAAGTGATGCGCTCGCCGGGATCGTAGCCCAGCACTTTCTCGAAAGTCGGCGCTGCCGGGTCATAGCTCGCGCCGGGCCAGTATTCGAACCGCGTTTGCGCGGCTATGCTCGATGCCGCAAAGATCAGGGTTGCGATAGAGAGGATCGATCTGATTGCGAGTTTGGTCATAATGGATTTTCCTCAGAGTCGTTGATGTAGAACCGTCTGCCAGCCTGTTGTTCCTTTTCCTCAGAGCGTGATTTTCTCATGAAATCCACCGGGTTTTGTTCGAGTCTTATACGCCCAATCTCGTTATTATTCAAGCTCTGCAAAATAAGGATGACTCGATTGGAATAACAGGCTATAGTATCGGCAATCAAAGGCTGTTTGGCAGCAACAATCCAATTGTAGAGACTGAATTATCAGGAGGTGTTCTCATGTCCGTCGATGTTTCAGCCGAATTGTTCACCATACCGCTGGAAGACAGCCGATACATCGTTTATGCGCCGTTGCGCCGCGCCGCTTTTGTCGCCAATGCGGAAGTGGTGAACTTTCTTGCAGACATCAAAGCTGGCGGCTTAGACCAATCCGCAGACCCGGATGGCTCGCTCGCAGAATTTCTTCGCCGTCTCGAAATTCTCGATGCCGGAGAAGAAGCATTGCCTGTAACGGAATTCGCAGGCGACCCCGAACCCACTACGGTCACTTTATTCCTGACGACTGCGTGCAATCTGCGATGCACTTACTGCTATGCCTCGGCAGGCGACACCCCGACGAAAAACATGTCGATTGAGGTAGCCCGACGCGGCATCGATTTCGTGGCTTCGAATGCCGCAAGGAAAGAGCTAACGGATTTTGAAATTCTCTATCACGGCGGCGGAGAGCCTACCGTCAATTGGCGCGTGATGGTCGACTCCTTCGAGTATGCGCGAGAGAAAGCAGCGGAATTGAATCTTCATGTGCGAGGCGCTTCAGCTTCAAACGGCGTGTTGAGCGATGCGCAGATCGACTGGATCATTGCCAATCTCCACAGCGTCAATATCTCTTTTGACGGCCTGCCCTCAGCGCATGACAAGCATCGGCTGACCGTTCTGGGACAAGGTTCCAGCCATCTCGTCATGCACACCATTGGCCGTTTCGATGAAGCGAATTTCCCTTACGGGCTGCGAGTGACGGTGACGCGGGATCAGATTGCGCGGTTGCCGGATTCGGTCGAATTCATCTGCGCGAACTTTCAGGTTGAACAGATACAGGTTGAACCGGCTTATCAACTGGGAAGATGGACGAATGCGCCGTCGGCGGAGACCGATGAGTTCATCAATGCTTATCGCGAGGCGCAACAGCGAGCGCACTCTTACGGGCGCGAGATAACGTATTCCGCCGCGCGTCTCGGCGCGTTGACGAATCATTTCTGCGGCGTCTCGCAGGACAGCTTCGCGCTGTCGCCCGATGGCAACGTATCAGCCTGCTACGAATCTTTTTCCGAAGACAACCCGTGGGCAAAGGTTTTCTTTTACGGCGAGCCGGAGAAAGAGTCGGGCAAGTACAGTTTCAATCTGCCGGTGTTGAACAACCTCAGAGGTCTGGCGGTGCAGCACAGGGAATTTTGCCAGGGGTGTTTCGCCAAGTGGACTTGCGCGGGCGATTGCTATCACAAGTCATTGACCATCAGCGGCGAGGAGGAATTTCAAGGCTCGGATCGGTGTCACATCACGCGAGAGTTGACTAAAGACCAGATACTCGAACGCATCGCCGCTGCGGGCGGCCTGTTCTGGCACGAAGAAGGTACAACAGGCTGCCAGCCTGTTGAGTGATGAAGAGCGTATGAGGTACGAATATAAACATTATCGTCGTCGGAACTTGCCGCATATACATTCGCCCGACGCGATACTGTTCGTGACTTTTCGGTTGGCGGGGTCGGTTCCACAGAGAGTGTTGAGGGAATGGAAGGCTGAAAAGGTCTGGCTGGAGAAGGAGATTGAAAAAGTCGAAAAAGAAGCATCGCAAAGCGCGCGAGCGGAAGTCATAAACCATAAAGAGAGGCTGCTGGATTTCCATCGCCATTGGTTCAGGAAATTCGAGGACATTTTGCATCAGGCAGCAACTGGCCCGACCTGGTTGAAAGACGAGCAGGTTGCAAAGATAGTCGTTGACAGCCTGCGTCATCGACATGGAAAAGTCTATCGGCTGGATGCTTACTGCATTATGTCGAACCATGTTCATGTCGTCTTCAAGCCTTTTCTGAACGAAATAAGCCTGCATGAAAAACTAGGCGCTGCGCGGTTGCTCTATGAAAGCGACGAGCCGCCTTTGGAAGCGATCATGCACTCGCTGAAAAGCTACACGGCGCAGGAGGCAAACAAGCTGTTAAAGCGAAAAGGCGCATTCTGGGAAGCTGAGAGCTATGATCATGAAGTAAGAAATGAGACGGAATATCATCGCATAGTTGAGTATGTGCTAAACAATCCGGTCAAAGCGGGACTGGTTGAAGACCGACGCGAATGGCGCTGGAGTTGGAAGTGCGAAGGTACAACAGGCTGCCAGCCTGTTGAGCGACAGAGCTAAAGCCGCGGTTAACAGCACAAGATGTTTGCCTCTTCCTGCTTTGAAGATATGAGGTTTCAAAACGGCAACAGGCTGGCAGCCTGTTGTACTTTTCACGTAGAACACGCAGCTTGCCTGTTGAGCGACAGAGCTAAAGCCGCGGTTGACAGCACAAGATGTTTGCCTCTTCATGCTTTGAAAAGATGAGATTTCAAAACGGCAACAGGCTGGCAGCCTGTTGTACCTTGAAGGAGTTGTTCTTATGAAAATCGCAAGACCGCAATTTGAACTGACTCGAGTCAATGCCGATGGAAGCAGCGACGCGCCGGAAATCGTGCCGGTGACGCAGATGCCCTGGGATACGAATATGAACCGCCGCGGCTTGCTCGGCGTCGGCATTGGCGCTGCTGCCGCTTTGTTTCTGCTGGAGAATCAGGGCGAAGCCGATACGGCAGGCAACGCAGCAGAGTCGTCGCTGAATGGCGGCCATCAGACCAACCCACTGTTGAAAGCGGCGGAAAAACCGCGACCCGCGCATACTGGCAGAGTGACCGCCCTTGCGCTCACACCCGATGGCAGGATGCTGGTTTCCGGTTCGCAGGACAACACGGTCAAGCTCTGGTCGATGCCGGAAGGAGAGTGGATTGCCACTCTGCCGATTCATACGAGCGACGTGAACGATCTGGCAATCACCCCGGATGGGAAAATGCTGGTCACGGCATCTGCCGATACGCTACGTTTGCTGACGCTCGCCGACGGGCGATTGCAAGCGACGATGGATGAACATACGGATACCATCAACGCCGTGGCTATCACTCCTGACGGGAAGATGTTGATTTCGGCGGCGAACGACAAGACGATCCGATTATGGTCATTGCCCGATGGTCGATTGCTAACGACGCTTGAAGGACACACCTCTCCCGTGCGGTCGCTGGCGCTGACTCCGAATGGCAGGCTGTTGGCAACAGGAAGCAAAGAGAACCGGCTGAGAGTCTGGTCGTTGCCCGAAGCGCGCCTGCTGATGACGCTGCCGGGAAATTCGAGCGAATCCTTCGCCATAACTCCTGACAGCAAGATGATTGCTTTCGGGTCTTATGATATTGCTCTGCGTTCGCTTGAGGATGGGCGATTACTGACGACATTGAGACCGGGAGCCGGAGACATCAACAACATAGCCATTTCGCCGGATGGCAAAATCCTTGTCTCTGCTTCCAGAGGAACTCTCTTTTTCTGGTCGTTGCCCGACGGCAAACAGTTACGCAGGGTGGAAAGAGTCGCATATAACTTCAGCGATTTTGCCTTCTCGGCTGACAGCCGCATGTTGCTGACGGGCAGCCATGATTCGGGGAGTTTGTGGTCATTGCCCGATGGTCAATTGCTTGGACAGTTACAAATCAGCAATCAGATGAGCGTCGCATTGTTCACATCTGACAGTCAGCGCGTGTTTACGGGCAGCGTCGGCGGCAACATTACGATGTGGAACAGCCAGCCGCCGGACTTTCGCAGCCATCTGTTGGATCCCGTACTGACAGCAAGCAAATCGCCGGATAAAAGGCTGCTGGCGCACAACGGCGCGGTGACGGCGCTCACCATCTCGACAGACGGGAAAATACTGGCTTCGGCTTCCCATGACAACACCGCCAAGCTCTGGTCATTGCCAGGTGGCCAGTTGATGGCTTCGCTCGATGGTCACAAGGAAAACATCAACGATGTTGCGATTCTGTCCGACGGCAAAACCATCATCACCGCTGCTGACGATAAGACTATAAAACTATGGGCGCTGCCTGAGACTGCGCCACCGCCAGTGACTTCACCCGCCAGGAAATCCAACAAAAAGGCTGCGCCGCCGCCTGCCAGACCGCAGAGCAGCAAAACCGCGCCCAAAGGGCGATTGCTCGCCACGTTGGAGGGGCATCAGGCGCGCGTCCAAAGATTGCTGATCAGCGGAGACGGGAAGACGATGGCATCGGCGGATTCCAACGGCGCTATTAAAATCTGGTCGTTGCCTGAAGGGCGTTTGCAGGTGACGCTGGCCGAGTCAAAGAATGATTTGAGAGCGATGGCAATGACACCGGACGGCAGGCTGCTCGTGACAACGACGGCGGGAGCGCGGGAAGAGCGCGCAGTGAGCCTGTGGTTGTTGCCCGAAGGGCGTTTGCTGATGAAACTGGCCGGACACGGCGGGCAGATACAGGCGATGGCCATCGCGCCGGATGCCAGCCGCCTGGTCGTTGCCTCTGATGATGGCAGCACACGGATATGGGAACTGCCGAGCGGTCGGCTGCTCGGCTCTCTGGAAGGATCGAATGCAACATCGCTGGCGTTCACGCCGGACGGCAAGCTGCTGGCAGCGAGTTCGGCTTTCGGCGTCGCGCTATGGTCAGTGGAGGAAGGACGTTTGCTCGCAAGCATCGAAGATCAGCGCGACAACTATGGGAACAAGGAGGCGGCGCTCGTCTTCGCGTCTAATGGCAGGCGATTGCTGTCGCTCATCACGGGCGGCGGCATCAGGATTTGGGCAACGCCGGAATGCCAGATGCAGGCCGTGCTGGAGACGCAACTATTCAACATAAAAGCCGCGGCAGTGACGCCGGACGGCAGGACACTGGCGACCGGAGATTATTCAGGCGTCATCACGCTTTGGGATCTGGACAAACCCGGTTTTCGCACTTTTCTCTTTGACGCCGCCGCAAATACGCCGGAGGTCAAAGGCATCGCCTACAATGTCTACGATCAGGTGACCGGACAAACCATCACCTACACACTGCCTTGCGGTTCGCCGATTCCGTCCGGCGCGGTCTGCACCTGCAACTGCGTTCCCGGAACCGAGAGAGCTTCTACTCCGCCCGCTCCATCGCCAAGGCGCAGCACAGGCGGCGGTCGTAGCGGCGGCACTTACTGCACCTGCAATAAAATCTGCACCTGCATCCCTGTGCCTTCGGATCGCAATGTCAAAGACGAATTCGAAACCGTAGACCCGCTCGTGATTCTGCAACGATTGGCAGAGCTTCCCATACAGAAATGGAACTACAAGTGGGATGACGCTGCCATCCGTCACATCGGCCCGATGGCGCAGGACTTCGCGACAGCCTTCGCCGTTGGCGAAGACGATAAACACATCCACCCCGTTGATGCGCAGGGCGTAGCCTTTGCTGCGATTCAAGGGCTGTATCGAATGACGCGGGAAAAACAGACGCAAATCGAAGCTCTGAAAGAGCAGTTATGCGCGCAGCAGGAAGAGAACAAGGCTCTCATCGCCAGGATCGAGGATTTGGAACGACTGGTGAAATCTCGCCTGTGATTTCTGTGCAGGCATAGCGACCGTCGGACAAACGCGGAAGCATCGTTGACGTAGAACAGGCTGCCAGCCTGTTCATGATTTGAAGACATGAAAATTTGAGAATCAGCAGGCTGGCAGCCTGCTGTACATTTTCGGAGGAATAAAATGATCAGAAGGCTTGCAGTCGCGCTCCTTTTCACGCTTTGTTTTTTCAGTGTTTCATCCCGCGCTCAAAAGACCGACCGGGTGATGGGGCGATGGAATATGACCGTCACCACTTCAGACGGGACGAGTTATCCTTCGTGGTTCGAGATCACGCGCGAAGGCGAAAAACTCGCGGGCCGATTCGTCGGGCGAACCGGCAGCCAGAGACCTCTCAAATCGGTCGATTTCGCGGATGGCAAGCTCACGCTCACCCTGCCCATTCAGTTTGAATCCAGAACGACAGACCTGTTATTCACGGCCCGTTTCGTCGGCAGAAACCTTGAAGGCGAGACTACCGACGCGGAAGGCAAGCTGATGAAGTGGGTCGCGCGCCGCGCCCCTGCGCTTTCAAGAAAAGCGGCTCCGCGATGGGGCAAACCCATCACGCTCTTCAACGGGAAAGACCTCGCGGGCTGGCGGCTGCGCGATCCCAACTCGACGGCGGCCTGGAAAGTCGTCAACGGTGAACTTACCAACGATCCTCGCAGCACGGACATCATCACCGAGCGGACGTTTCGCGACTTCAAGCTTCACATCGAATTCAAGATGGAAGAGAAGAGCAACAGCGGCGTTTACGTCCGCGGGCGATACGAGGTGCAGGTGCAGGATGATTTCGGCAAGGAGCCTGACAGCCGTCGCTGCGGCGGAATCTATGGCTTCATCGCTCCGACGAAAAACACGGTGAAGAAAGCGGGCGAATGGCAGAGTTTCGACATAACGCTGATCGGTCGCCGGATAACGGTGATGCTCAACGGCGAAACGATAATCGATAACGCAGAGATACCGGGCATAACCGGAGGTGCTTTGGACAGCGACGAGGCCCAGACCGGGCCGATCATGCTGCAAGGCGATCACGGAAAAATCTATTATCGAAATATCGTCATCACTCCCGCAAGGTAGCGGGTGATGGGTGAGGAGATGAGCTTATCTTTTTCCGCCCATCACCCATCCCCTATCACCCATCACCCATATCATTACTTTTGAACCTTGAGAGATAGAGTGGTAGAATGTCGGCGTTAAGCTACCCGTGCTAATAGAACGAAGCGGGGATTGATTATGAAGATATGCCCGGACTGCAATGAAAGTTTTCCTGACGAGATGAAGTATTGCGATCTCGACGGGACTAAACTGCTGCGCGAGCCTGGCTCCGAAAGTCAGGATCAGAGTCGCCTCTGGTCGCTCATCGGCGTCGGCGTGCTGGTCGGGGCCATAGTCATCATCGCCATATCGGTTCTCTTCTCTCCCCGCACTCCCGATACTCCTGCTATAGCTCGTTCCACGCCGCCCGTTTCGCAGACCCTATCTTCTCAACCTGCTTCTCCTGATCCATCCGCGAAACCGGAGATAGTGGTTGAAGAAACTCCGATTGCCGAAGTCAAAAAGAAAGAGAAGCCCTTAGACGCAGCCAACAGCAATTCCAGCGCGCTGAATCCGAAAGCTGTGACTAAGGAAGACGTCGAAGAGACGGAACCGGCAAAAAGCGATTCGAGAGCCGAGCCTGCAAAGGCTTCTTCTGAAATCGAAAAGCCTGTCGTCCCAATCACCGGCAAACCCAGAAGTGACGGAGACCCTTCTGTTTCAAAACCTGCTCAGACTGCTGCCGACGCCAAGGCTGACAAGAAGAAAGAAGCGGAGAAGGGCAAAGAAGAAAAGAAAGACGAGAAGAAGAAGGGCGGTCTCCTTCGCGTCTTCAAGAAGATTTTTGGCAAAGGCTGAACACGCCTCTGGAAAACAGTTTTCAGTTTTCAGTTCCTCATCGTTTCTGCGCCGATCAGTCGCAATCAACATTCAACTGTTGAGGGTTTACAGATTCCCTCAGTCAAAGCTATAAACTCAGTTGTCACATCCACCATTTTTTCGAGGTGAAGCGAATGCAGATGCCACGCACAATCGGCGAATTGAAGCAGAGCCGATTCAATGATCAACTCTCTAATCGCTCGGTCAAGGACGAGGTTCGCTCGAATCTGATAGCGAAACTGCGACGCGGCGAAAAAATTTTTCCCGGCATCGTCGGCTATGAAGACACCGTTATACCGCAGATAGTCAACGCCATTTTATCGCGCCATAATTTCATACTCCTCGGACTCCGCGGACAGGCAAAGAGCCGAATTCTTCGCGAGATAGTCACCCTTCTCGACCCTCTGCTTCCCGCTGTCGAAGGATGCGAGATAAATGACAACCCCGTTGCCCCGATCTGCAAAGCCTGCCGGATCAAAATAGAAGAGATGGGCGACCACACTCCGGTCAGTTTCATCTCTCGCGATTCGAGATATGTAGAAAAACTCGCAACGCCCGATGTCACGATAGCCGATCTCATAGGCGACCTCGACCCGATCAAGGCCGCTCGCGGAGGCCACCTGCTCTCCGACGAACTGACGATTCATTACGGACTGCTGCCGCGGGCCAATCGCGGAGTGATGGCCATCAACGAACTGCCCGACCTTGCCGGTAAAGTTCAGGTTGGATTGTTCAACATAATGCAGGAAGGCGATGTTCAGATAAAAGGCTACCCTGTCCGGCTTCCGCTCGATGTGATGCTCCTCTTTTCCGCAAACCCGGAAGATTACACCGCCCGCGGCAAGATCATCACGCCGCTCAAGGATCGCATCGGCAGTGAAATCACCACCCATTACCCCGCGACCGTAGAAGAAGGCATGGAAATCACTCAACAGGAAGCGTGGACTCTGCGCGATGGCCGCGATGCGATGATTCCCGATTTTCTGTTTCGCGCAGTCGAGCAGATCGCCTTTGAAGCTCGCGCTGACGCGCGAGTGGATCGACGCTCAGGCGTGAGTCAGCGGCTATCGATATCGATCATCGAAAACGTCGTGTCGAATGCCGAACGCCGCTCGCTCATCGCGGGCGAAAAGGAAGTGTCGGCTCGCATCTGCGATATTTACGCCGCGTTGCCTGCGATCACCGGCAAGCTCGAACTCGAATACGAAGGCGAGCAGCGCGGGGCCGCCAACATCGCCCGCGATCTGATTCGAGCCGCCGCGGGCAAGACCTTCGAGTTTTATTTCGACAACATCGATTGCTCGGAGATAATCTCTTGGTTCGATGACGGCGGGACTCTCAGAGTGAGCGACACCGACAGCGCGGAACTTTGCCTGAAAAGTTTTCGCCGCGTTGCAGGACTTATCAACGCTGCCGCTGAAAGCGGTCTTGCGGATTTGTCCAGACCCGCGATTGCCGTTGCCGTTTGCGAATTGATACTCGAAGGGCTGCACGCGCAAAAGAAGATCAGCCGCAGCGACGAGCGCGGCTACGCGGCAGCAAAAGCGGACACGCGAGGGCAGCAGTATGAAAGCTTCAGCCGCTCGCGCAGAATAAATTAGGTGACAGGGAACAGGTGACAGGTTATAGGGAATCCTTCCCTGTTCCCTGTCACCTGTCACCTGTCACCTGGAGTACAAGAAATGGGAATAGCATGGCACGC
>DLHY01000147.1:1947-112062 GCA_002483445.1 Blastocatellia bacterium UBA7656 | reverse complement strand
AACTTTTGGCTACCTACTTAGGCATGATTATTTACCGTTTGGAGAGGAGATCGAATCGAGCATCGGCGGGCGAGCGAGTGTGGCGGGGTATGCGGCTGTGGATTCGACTCGACAGAGATTTACCTCAAAAGAGAGAGATGTTTAGAGTGGGCTGGATTATTTCGGGATGAGGTACTATGGAAGTGCGCAGGGCAGGTTCACGAGTGTTGACCCTGGTCGCCATCTGCGACAAATTCTTATATAGCTTATGTGATGACGCGGTTAACCTCTCATAGACCCAATCCTGCACCAGCAAAAAAGGATTGGATGAGATGAGGCTTCTGGCGCAGCCGCTTGATCGCCAGAGAAAGTTCTCCATGAAGATGAGGCAAGTCGTCACAGCAGACGTTTCGCATCTCAACGTGCTTGAGATGTTGCCATACCCCTTCATCTGGATTAAGGCCGGGTGCATAAGGCGGCAACCTTTCCAGATGAACCAACTGACTGCCTCCTTGCGCCAGGAATCTCTTTATTTCTTGCCAGCGATGGATCGGCGAGCCATCCCAAATGACCAGAAGTCGTATCCCCAGGCACCGGATGCAACAAAAACGCGATACTCTCTCCACTCGTCGCCACGCCGCTCATCACCGACGACTGATCACGGGCCTGGAAGCAATGCAGTGCAGGCGTTTGGCCGCAAGGCGCGCAAGTGCGGATGACTCCCGGCAACAAGTAAAAGCCCGCTTCATCAATAAAAACAATGACGCGGCGCTCACGTCGCGCCTGTTTGAGCAATTCTGGCCAGATCGCCTCGCAGCGCGACGAAATCAAGATCGCGCTGCGAGGCGCGAGCGATTGGCTTCTGAGGCGTCCATTGCAAATCTTTCAAGAACCGCGAGAGGTGAGCCTTGTGGTAGAGGACTCCAAACTCGTACTCAACACACGAGCGCAAGTCCATACCTCACCGCGAAAGCCATAGGCTTCTGCTCCGTGAGAGAGGTAGTCAGGGAGCAGGGCTTTTTGTTCGGGCTTGAGTCTGGGAGCCGAACCCTTGTGCAGGCGAGCCTGAAGCCCTATGTCCCCATGTTGGTGGGCCATTTTCATCCGCTTGCTCACAGCGACTTTGCTAACACCGAGAGCTTTGGCAACTTCCTGATGCGTCCATCCATCGCGTTTAAGCTCCAAAGCGCGGAAGCGCCGAATCTCTCTCCAATCAGGAGTTCTTACAAGATGCGCGTTCCTGTCGCACTGTTACAGCACGGCAGGTCAACCTATTAATGCAACGATCAGTAGAACCTTGACCCATCCGCGCCTCTCCCGCCCCGCTCATTACCACTCAGAAGTTTTTTCCTGCCGTTCCCGGCAAATCTGTTGAGCGCAGATCGAAGAGCCGATAACTTTGTCTTCGAATGAAATAACATCAGACGAGGTTTAACCATGATGGCTCAATCGAATCGCAATCCTAAGCGAATCGTTTATATGAAACTCTTACTGCTGGCCTCTGCATTCGCGGCGGTTCTTCTCTACACTTTCTCAAATTCCGAACCGAACCAAATGCCCGCGCCGACTGAAACACAGGAGGCATCATCAGACCAGTTTCAAACGAGCGTCGTCGCATTGATGCCGGAAACGCCCGCGCCTCGTGAGAAAACACCGACTGCGCCGCCGCGGGCTCAGGCTCCCAAAAAGCAGGAACCTGTGCCTGAAAGATTCGATCACCTCGTCCGTGGAGATTTCTTCAGCGGGATGGCGGGAGACACCGAAGCGTTCAATCGCGGCATGAAAGTCTGCGAAGAGACGCTGGCGAAAAATCCCAAACACGCGGAAGCTCTGGTCTGGCACGGATCGGGCCTGCTCTTTCAAGGCGGTCAGGCGTTCAGAAAAGGAGACATGCAAAAGGGGATGGAACTCTGGCAGCGCGGAGAACAGGAAATGAATCAAGCCGTCGCGCTTGAGCCTGCAAACGTCGGGGTGCTGATCCCGCGCGGCGCGACTCTCCTTGCTTCATCAAGATACGTTCCTGTGCCTGACATAGCCAGGAAGCTGCTTGAGACCGGCCTTGCCGATTACGAAAAAGTTCTCGAATTGCAAAAGCCATACTTCGATAAAGTCTCACTGCACGCGAAGAGCGAATTGCTCTGGGGGCTTGCCGAAGGGTGGCATCGAATGGGCAATCAGGCGAAAGCGCGACCCTACTTCGAGCGAATCGTGAGCGAATGCTCCGCCTCGCCTTATGCCGCAAAAGCGCGGGAGTTTCTCGATGGGAAACCTCCGAGCAGCGTATCATGCACAGGCTGTCACAAAAACTGAAGGCCCAATGATGATCGAAACTGCACTGGAAAAAGACGTGGCGCGCCAGCGTGTTGAAACTGCGCCGCTCGTCGTCGTCGAACATCTTTCGAAGAGCTACAAAGACGTTCGCGCTGTGGATGATATCAGCTTCGAAGTCCGGCGCGGCGAAGTGTTCGGCCTGCTCGGCCCCAACGGCGCAGGCAAGACCACGACGGTTGAAATCATAGAGACATTGCGCTCGCCCGACAGCGGTCGCGTTCGAGTGTGCGGGTACGATCCGGCGACTCACAGCGATGAAATCAAAAAGCGGATCGGCGTGGCTCTGCAATCGACGGCTCTCGCTGACAAGATAAAACCTCGCGAGGCGCTCCACCTCTTTGCAAGCTTTTATCCGCGAAGAGCCGACGCGGATGATCTGCTCGCTCTGGTCTCGCTCGAAGAGAAAGCATACGCCGCATTCAGTTCGCTATCGGGCGGACAGCAGAAGCGGCTGGCCGTCGCTCTCGCGCTCGTCAATGACCCGGAGCTTGTCATACTTGACGAGCCGACTTCGGGACTCGACCCGCAGTCGCGCCGCGAATTGCACTCGCTCATCGAGCGTTTGCGCGAGCTAGGCAAGACCGTCATCCTGACGACTCACTACATAGAAGAAGCCGAGAGACTCTGCGACCGCGTGGCGATAATCGATCACGGAAAGATAATCGCGCTCGACACGCCTGCCCGCCTCATCAGTCGCTCGCGCGGATTGTCGCGCATAGAGTTCACGACCTCCGAGCCTCTTCCCGCGGTGATTTTGAGGGAGATTCCATTCGTCGAATCGATCATCGAAAAGGGAAGCGGGTTTGCGATGATTACCTCGAATGCTCCACGTACAGTTGTCGAACTGATTCACAGGCTCGAAGATAATCACTCGGAGTTGATCGATCTTCACATCACGCGCCCGACGCTTGAGGATGTGTTCATCGAACTGACGGGAAGGGAGATCAGAGAGTGAACGCATGGCTTTTGAATACCGCGATGGAGTTGAGGTTGAGCCTGCGCGACCGCCAGGCCATCTTCTGGAGCTTTCTCTTTCCGCTCTTTTTTCTTTTCATATTCGCCACCGTTTTCGGGCGAACGAATCCTAATGGGGTGACGGCTCTTATGCCCGGATTGCTGACGATAAGCTCGATGGCCGCAGGGTTCTTCGGATTGAGCATAGGGCTTGTGACTGCGCGCGAGCGCGGATTGCTTCGCCGTTACAGGGTCGCGCCCGTGCGCCCGTGGCTGATAGTGAGCAGCCTTATGGTTTCAAACTTCGTCATCGCTCTGGCTTCTTTGATAGTTCAACTCGCGCTCGCAAAGGCGGTCTATCAGGTCAATGTCGCGGGAAGCGCGCTGTCATTTCTCGCAATGTTGAGCGCGGGATTGCTGGCTTTCATGTCTATCGGACTCATCGTCGCGTCGCTTGCCGAAAACACGAAAGTCGCGCTGGTCGTTTCAAATATTCTTTTTTATCCGCTGATGTTTCTTGGCGGGGCCGCGCTCCCCGCTCAGATGCTCCCGCCGGGACTGCAAAGCGTATCGAAGATGTTGCCATCGAACTATATGGTGAGAGGACTCAGCGAGATCATAATCGATGGCCGAAGGGCAAGCCTTCAAATCATAGTGGTGTTGATGACGACAGGCATCGTTGGTATCGTCGTTGCTGCGGCGTTATTCAGGTGGGAATCAAACGAGCCTTTGTCAGCCGCGAAAAAAGCGTGGGCCGCAGTCGTCGTCGCGGTCTTCATCCTCGCGGCTCTAATCGCCCGCCAATGAATCATCGATGCGCAAACGGCTTTTCAATACGCTTCTGATGTTTTTGATACTCGCGCCCGTCGCAGCGGCGCAGCGCGAATCATCCTTCCCGCCTTCGGTCTGGCAGCAGTCCCGCCAGTTGCGACTTGATCAGATCGAACGTCTCAAACAGGAGCTTGCGCGAGACCCGGATGATCTTTCACTTCAAATCAGTCTTGGCCGGATTTATTACTGGCTCGCGCTCGACCGCGACTCCGAGGCGCTCATCGAAGCCGAAAAAGTTTTCAGGCGCGTTCTTGATCGCGATGGCGATAATGCGGAAGCCCTCGCTTACCACGGCGCCGTGCTGGGGCTGAAGATCGGATTCAGCCTCGTCGCGCAGGATCAAATCTTCCGCACTGCGCAGGAATCCGGCGCCTCGCTTGATCGCGCCGTTGCCCGCGCTCCCGATTCAATCGAAGTCCGACAGATTCGCGGCTATACCAGCCTTCACACCCCATCCTACGCCGGACGCGATCATCTGGCTGTCGAAGATTTCTCTCACGCCATACTGCTGCTCGAAAGCGCGAAGGGCAGCGACGAAGACCTCGCAGAAACCTGTCTCGCTTTGGGCGACGCATACAACAAAAACGGCCAGCGACAAAAAGCGCGAGACTCGTGGCAGCGGGCCATCGATCTTCTGCCCGGCTCGATTTCCGCAAAGGCCGCGCAGATGAGACTAGACAGCAACTCGGTTGAAGACGACGCATCGACGGGTCGCATAAGAGAATTGATAGCCTTCTTCGGATTCCTTACGGGCGCGGCGATCTTTTCGATACTGTCTTTTTTGATCCTTCGCGATTTCCTCAAAGCGAGGCGAAAGACGAAAGGCATCATTGCATCTTTGATCGTCGCTCTCATCGCGCTTGCGTGGAACTCCGTGAGCCTCACGCTTTTTGTTCTCAATGCCGCAGGTCGAAGCAGGCATCCGGCCTGGAGCGACAAAGATATTTTTCTCGTTCTTTCGCTCTCCACGATTCCGCTTGGGCTGTTCATCGCTTATCGTTTCCACAAAGCGGCGTTCATGGACATCGCGCTCAAACGAGGCGCTGCGCTGCTGGCGTTGCTGGCGCTCTCGATGGTTTATGCTCAACTTGTTACCGTTCCGCTGAGGCTCACGATTCTTCAGGTGCAAAACCCTGTGCTGCGCTCGATTTTTTTCAACGGCATCTGGCTGTGGGTCTTTCTTCTCTACCCGACGGCGCGCGACCGCATACATCGCCTTGTTGATCGTTTCGTGTTCAAGCGACGCGATTATTCGAATCTGCTCGACTGGTTCGGCGAAAAACTGCGCGGCGCGGCGGACGAAGCGAGCCTGATGACGGCGGTGTCTGAAGCCCTGAAAGAGGCTTTCAGAGCCGATTTCGCGCGCTTCTCCGCGGCGACGGATGAGCTTGTCATCACTCTTCTGAGCGAGCCTGCTTTGCAGAAATCAGATGTCGCCCTCAAGGACGCCATCGAAGATGATGAGTTGTATCGACGGATGGAAGAGCGGCGAATCGAGCTTGTGATGATCGTGCGCAGCGGCGACATCGCCGATGGCGCGATGATGGTCGGCGCGCGAGCCTACGGGCAGGGCTATCTCAGCGAAGAGTTGAGCGTGTTGCGCGCGCTCGCCGTTCAAGTGAGCCACGCGCTTGAAAACATCAGATTACAGGGAGCGAGACGCCGTCAGGCCATAGCGGAAGAAGAACTGAGAAAACTGGCGGCGCAGGCGGAACTTCGCGCTCTGCGGGCGCAGATCGATCCGCACTTCTTTTTCAACGCGCTCAACTCCGTCGCTTCGCTGATAGTCGAAGACCCGCAGCGAGCCGAAGAACTTGTCGAAGACCTCAGCGATTTGTTTCGCTACTCGTTCAGGTCGGGCGGGGATTTCCTTTCGCTCGGCGAGGAGTTGGAGCTTGCGGAAACTTACCTCAAAATTGAAAAAGTGCGGATGGGCGACCGGCTGGAATTCAAGAAATTTATTTCTGCCGACGCGATGATCCTTCAGATACCTGCTCTGAGCATTCAGCCGATCATTGAAAATGCCGTGAAGCATGGAATAGAACCCTTGAGCGGCGGAGGCGTGATAACTCTTTCGGCTGCGATTAAGGGGAATCATCTCTCGATTCACATAAGCGACACGGGATGCGGGATTGCGCCCACACGCCTTGAAGAGGTGTTTTCAGCGGGCGTGGGTTTGTCGAATGTCAATGATCGGTTGCGTCGGCTCTACGGCGAAGGATTGAGAATCGACAGCCAGCCGGATCGGGGGACGACCGTTTCTTTTTCGATACCCGTAATGCCTCGCGCGGCTGAGATCGTATGATAGAGACCTTGATAGTTGATGACGAATCGCTTGCTCGAAAACGGCTCGGCAGGATGCTTGCCGTCTTCGATGATGTGAAGATCGTCGGCGAAGCTGAAAACGGCGCGGAGGCTGTGACGAGGATCGAAGAGCATCATCCCCATCTTGTGCTGCTCGATGTGCAGATGCCCGACCTTGACGGCTTCAGCGTATTGAGGATGCTCGATGCAGGCCAACTTCCTTTGATCGTGTTCGTGACCGCTTATGATCGATACGCGATTGATGCCTTCGAGGTGAACGCCGTCGATTATCTGCTCAAGCCCGTGAAAGCGAAGCGACTGGAACAGGCTATCGGGAGAGTGCGCGAAAAACTCGCATCGAAGGAACCGGCCAGTATTGATTTGAAGAATCTGTTGCTGGCATTCGAACCGCGCCGACATCTTGAACGATTGCCTGTGCGCTCGCAGCGTCGAATACTGATCCTCAGTTGCGACGAGATAACTTCGCTCAGAATCGATCACGGGCTTGTCTTCGCGACGACGGCTCAGGGCGAATTTCGCACGAGCTACACGACCTTCGGGCAGATCGAAGCTCGACTCGACCCCGAAAGATTTCTTCGAGTTCATCGTCAGACTATAGTCAATCTCAACCACGTCCGTGAAGTGAGCGAGATGGACAACAGCACTGCGCGGCTTGCTTTGAGTTGCGGTCGTCAGGTCACTGTGAGCCGCGCTCAGATGAAGAGGTTGCGCGAGGCTCTCAACCTGTGAAGTTCACGGCTTCCAACATCGCTTTCTTCGATCCGGCTGCGAATTTTTTTTGAAGCCGTCGCGCGAACGGATAGCCCGCCTTCGCCAGAATATTGCCGGGTCGCGAGAAAGCCAGAAGGTCATACACTACAAGATCATTCTCCCTGTTCCATTCGACAGTGAACCGCTCTTCGCCGCGCTCGGCGTGATCGGGCAGAGTCCCGTAAGCGAAGCCGAATTTTTTGATGGCGTCGTCTGTGTCAATGACCGAAACTATGCGGCAGGCGTTGAGCGAAAAGAAGCCGAGGTGATGCGCCATCACAGCCACTGTCGTACCGGCTTCGATCCCTGAATCAGGCCAGCAGAGCCTGATCCAGGGCATATCGAACATCTTCCATTGACGAATAGCTCCGATGGCGCGATTGAAACCCTCCGCGCCGCGACCAAGCTTTATGCGATTGTGGTCGATGGTAAACCCATCGGGTGGGGAAGAGAGCGTTGCGCCGACTTCCGGGTATGAAAAAGGAAGATCGCGTTGTGAATCGATGAATCGCCGGATGCGGTCTTCCGAAGGTCTGGTTAGCAGGAACATGGTGACAGAGAGGAATTCAGATGAACAATTCGGGCGAGACGTTGAAGAACTTTCCCAAAGCTCTCGCCTGAGTTTTGCTGATGCTTCGCTTGCCGTTGACTACTTCAGACGCAACGCCGCTTGAGCCGAACAGGTGAACGATGTCTTTTTGACGCAGCCCTCTGTCCTCCATGAACATCTGCAATACCGCGTGAGGCGGGGCGTCAGGGATTGGGTGATGCTCCTCTTCGTAATCCTCTATCAGCCTTGACATCAGGTCGAGAAGCTTTTCTTCCTCAACCGAAATACGCGCGCCTTTCTTCAGCAGTTTGTTTACTTCTGCAAGAAGTCGCTCGTATTCTTTCTCGTTTTCGATGACTGCCGGAAGAGTCTTTGCGAGCAGCCGCCCGTATTTTCTTGAGTCAATCTTTCCGCTAACAATCGCAGTCATTCTTCCATCTCCCTTTATCGTAATTGCGGGTGAGTGAGAACGTGGAGAATATACACCCTTTGCTTTTGATACTTGATGACAGTTATCAACCGATAAGCATTGCCCTTTACGTTGAACACTGTGCAATGCCCGACCGGGTCGGCGTGAGGAAAATCCAGCCGCGCATCGGTCAGGCTTCGCCACCGGGCTTTTTTCGTTACCTTGTGCCAGGCCAGAAGCGGATCCTTTGCCTCCGGGTGTTTCTCCCAGAATTCTCTCAACGCCCTGCGACTGATCACATGCAAGCCGCTTTTTCCTCCTGCTCGAACACTCTCAAAATGAGAGATGGCTGTCAAGGTTCGGCGTATGCGCGCCGGGATGCTGATGACCTGGCGACTCTCTTCGATTGACGTTATGATTCCTTTTTCGATCATGCTTTCGCTCAAGTCGACAGAGGGGACTTCAGGTTGATGAGAAAAATACTCGCTCTGCTTACCCTGGCCGTTCTTCCGCTGGCGCTCGGTCAACGAACTGCCATGACATCTTCGAATAAAATGAACGATCAGTCGAAGCCGACCCTTGCCGAACGACTCGGATTCAAATCGACGGATCGCGTGCTGATCATAAACGGCGATGACGTGGGCGTGAGCCATGCTTCGGTCGCGGCGAGCGTCGATGCTATGGAAAACGGGCTGATGACTTCGGCTACGATAATGGTTCCGTGTCCGTGGTTTCTTGAAGCCGCCGCCTACGCGAAATCGCACCCGCAGGCCGATTTCGGATTGCATCTCACTCACACATCGGAATGGAAAAACTATAAGTGGGGGCCTGTGGCCAGCAAAAGCGATGTGCCGGGGCTGGTCGATCCCCAGGGCTACCTCTGGCCCGATATCATCAATGTCTACTCTCACGCCACACCTGAACAGGCTTACATCGAAGCCCGCGCGCAGATTCAAAAAGCTATCAGCGCAGGCATAGATGTCACTCATCTCGATTCGCACATGGGAACCCTTCAATACAACCTTCAATACTATGAAGTCTATCGCCGACTGGCCAAAGAATTCGATCTGCCCATACGCATGGCGTCACAGGACGTGCTGGCTGCGGCAGGAGGGGCGGGACTGAGAAAGCAACTCGAATCGGACGGCATACTGTGTCCAGATTATCTGATTCACGGCGGGCGACAGAAAGGCGAACCGGTCAGTGATTACTGGAAGCGTATGCTCAAGGAGTTGAAGCCGGGAGTGACCGAGCTTTACATTCACGCCGCGCTCGCCGGAGACGAAATGAAGCACATAACAAACTCGTGGCAGGAACGCGCCGAAGAGCATAGGTTGTTCACCTCGGACAAAGAGATTCGCCAGATACTCGATACCCTTGAAGTGAAGCGCGTAGGCTTTCGCCCGCTCAGGGATTTGCAGCGAAAGATGCGCGCTGAAAAAGCATCACGGAATTGAAAACTCGCGACCAGACATTCAACTGAGGAGTAATTAATGGAGTTCAAACGAATCGAAACGAAAGCCATACATGCGGGCGAACCCGATCCGCGAATACAGGGGTCGGTCATCATGCCGATCTTTCAATCGGCCACCTTCGAATACGGAGGCGAGCAGAGCTATCACGATGTTCGCTATCTTCGCCTCAACAACACGCCCAATCATTTCGTCCTTCACTCGAAACTGGCCGCGCTTGAAAACGCGGAATCAGCCATCGTTACGGCAAGCGGGATGGCCGCCATCTCGACTGCGCTGCTCACAGTGCTATCATCCGGCGATCACCTCCTTGCGCAGAGATGTCTCTACGGCGGCACTCACGACCTGGTAACGAAAGATTTCCCCTCACTAGGGATATCGTTCGACTTCATCGATGCCGACGATCCCGCGTCGTGGGCAAGCCATCTGCGCCCCAACACGAAAGCTATCTACGTCGAAGCTATGACCAATCCTCTGCTTGAGGTCTGCGATCTGAAAGCTGTTCCCGCGTTCGCCCGCGAGCATGGACTCATTTCGCTCATCGATAACACTTTTGCAAGCCCCTTCAATTTCCGACCCGCCGAACACGGGTTCGACGTTTCTCTTCACAGTTGCACCAAGTACCTCAACGGGCATTCCGATATAGTCGCGGGCGCGTGCATCGGTCGCCGCGATTTGATCGAAAAGATCACTCACAAGCTCAATCACCTCGGAGGCTCGCTCGACCCTCACGCGGTTTTTCTGCTTCAACGCGGAATAAAAACGCTGGCTCTCAGAGTCCGATATCAGAATGAGAGCGCGCTTCGCATAGCGCAGTTTCTCGAACAGCACCCGGCAGTCGCGCGGGTCAATTATCCGGGACTCGAAAGCCACGCGCGACATCAGCGCGCGAGAGATTTATTCGACGGCTACAGCGGAATGATGAGCTTCGAGCTAAGAGGCGGGGTCGAAGCGGCTGAAAAATTCATCCGTCGCGCTCGACTCACGATCTGCGCGCCAAGCCTCGGAGGAGTCGAAAGCCTCATCACCAGACCGGCTACGACATCGCATTCAGGATTGTCGAAAGAAGCTCGCGAGAGTCTTGGGATATCAGACGCTTTGATCCGGCTGTCGGTCGGGATCGAAGCGACCGATGAATTGATTGAAGATTTCGAGCAGGCGCTCGGTTGATTCGCTGTCGTTCGACTCATAGACCTGAAGAGGGGAAGAAAAAAGGAGGAGTTCGTAGTACCGGCTTCAGCCGGAAGTTTTGAGCGAGAACTTCCGGCTGAAGCCGGCTCTACGAACCAACACCGATTGCCAACGGCTCGCATCTCTCCACCACGCGAAGTTGGCATCGCTTCGCGTCGGGATGAAATTTGCCTGCCGCTGAACGCTCAACAAAACAGATTTGAGTCTGGCAGTAGAAACTGCTTTTCGTCCGGCCCAACGTCGGATCAAATCCGAAGTTGAAATCAGGCGATTCTTTGCGCCGACTGATTCCAGAAAAATACGTCTGGCTTTGCGGTCGTCAGTCGCGAGAACATAGCCTCGCGCGTTGGCTATCGCCAGCGACATCGCCTCGCTGTCATCCAGTTGACTGGCATAATCGACATAAAGAATCTCTTCCGCCTCGCCATCTATATCGCAAACGTTGAATACTCCTGCTCGTATAAAAGCATCAAGCTGAATTGGCGCAAGCGACGTGTCGTTCGGGTCATTGGAGCGAAGGTAGAGGCTTTCTTTCTCGACGGCTGCGTAAATCATTATTTCTGATGCCGACGCGCCCAGGATGGATTCGATCTCACCGCTGGCGAGCAGATTGATCAAAGCGCAGGTATTGAGCAGAATCGTTGGCCTCGGCACTCTCGCGTCTACCTCCCGTCCAGACACTCCTCCAAATCCAGCGGCAGGTTGCTGAACTTGCCTTCCTTCTCGACAATCGTTCCCCGGTTGATCTCATCAACTATCAGACGAGCCTGAACGCGGTCAGTGCGGAGATATTTTGCCAGTTGTCCTTCGCTCAACTCTTCCCGATTGTAAGCAGAAACCGCCAGCATTTTATACCGCAATGGAAGAGCGTCCTTAATGGGCGGATTCGCTTCGATCTCAAGCATCTGTTGAGCCTTGCGAACCTTGAATCCATCGCGTTCCAGTTTGTCCCACGTCCCGCTCGGCAGCCGTCTCAGATTCTCCAAACGAAGGATCAGAGCCTGCACAGACACCTGATACAAATCGGCCAATGCGATCAGGTCTGCAAGAGTGATGCTCTTTTCTCTGGAGCGATGAATCTCGGTGAAGCGACGATTAAGCCCGCTCGAAGGCATCAAAAAACATTCTGCGAAACTGTCAGCCAGTCGCTCTCTGGCTGAAGAGCGTTTCGACGCGGGCAAAAAAGTGATTTCAACCTGGTAGCGGCTGGTCAGGAAGTGGCCATACTCATGCGCCAGCGACCAGTTGCGGCGATCACGCGGATGATTCGAATTAATGCCGATACAACCGCCCGGCGCATCGCTGTAAGCGAATATACCTGCAACCTTCGGCGGCATCGGAAAATAAAATATCTGCAGGCCGACATCTGATTCCAGTCGCTCGCGCAAATTGCTCAATGGCCCATCGCCGAGTCCCAGCCGGTTACGCTCTGCGTTGGCGATTTCTTCTCCGGCCTGCTCAGGCGTAGCGCCTGAAGTGCTGTAGAGCGGAGGATAAGATTTCGCCATCGACATTCCGCATATTCGCTCCAACTCCAGATAATCTTCAGCCAGTCGTTGCAACTGAGCGGCGACCTTCTCAAACTCGGCTTCGACATCTGCCTGTTGCTTTACTTTGCTTCTACGAACCGAAGAAGACGCAGCAGCCCTGATAGTTGATGATTCTCTTGTAAGCGCAGCGCGAAACTGAGGGACGAAGCCTTCCATCGCCGATTGCCGGCCGACGAAATCAGAAACCGGGCGGCCATAAAACGAGGCCAGTTTGATCAGTTCGTGGGGAGTGAGGCGGCGCTCCCCTTTTTCGATAGCCACGACAGTCGTGCGCGCCATCTCCATGTGATCAGCCGCGTCCTGTTGAGTCACCCCTCGCGCACGACGAGCTTCCTGAAGCCGCGCGCCTAAAACTGTTGGATCGATGTTGTCGAGAATGTGCTTTTCCATCGTAACCTTTGAAATGTGAAATGAAAATGATTGCAATCGCTTGATCATTATATCAGGTCGAATGACAATGTCGACTATTTCAAAGAATATACTGTAAACATGTCAGATTCAACATGACCGACCCCGATCACCCTGCGAATGTGAAAGGCTCGAAGCGGTTTTGCTTCTGGCATAAACAGAAAATCCGGCTATTATTTCAAGGATCATCGCAATGATCTATGAGCCATCAAGCATGAACCATTCGCGCAAATTTCTGAAAGGAACACTGAAAGAGCTTTTGCTTTATCACTCGCTTCCACATGAATAAAACCTGGATTGATCGCTTCGCGCGCGTCATGGCGCGGTTCGTGCCTGATGCCATCACCGCCTGTGTCCTTCTGATGATTCTTCTCGTCGCCGTGGCGCTCGCGCTCGGCAACTCTCCGGGCAAAGTTATTGACGCTTATTATCAGGGGCTGTGGATGCTGTTGCCTTTCACGATGCAGATGACCCTGATCATCGTGCTGAGTTCGGTGCTCGGTTCGACTCCTGTTTTCAGAAAAGCAGTCATCGCGCTCTCGCGCCTGCCCAGAACTACCAATCAGGTCGTTGCTGTCGGCGTGCTGCTGACTGCATTGTTGTCGTACTGTTACTGGGGCCTGGGGATCGCGCTCGGCCCGATCATCGCCGTTTACTTTGCCAAAGAAGCCGAGAACAAAGGCATCGAGATCGATTTCCTGTTTTTTCTGGCAACCATCTGGGCGGCAAATGCGGTGTGGCAGTTCGGATTATCTGCCAGCGCGCCGCTGCTCGTAGCGACGCCCAAGCATTTCCTCGAAAACGAGATCGGTGTGATACCGCTATCGACAACTATCTGGTCTCCGGCAGCGATCATTCAGGAGATTGCATTCACCGTCGCTTTGATACTCGCCGGATGCCTGCTTATGCCTAAGAACCGCCGACCCGTCTCTGAGTTTCCCGATTCCGCCAAGCTGACCGAACCGGCAGAAGCGGAGGAGGCCCGTGAACTCACTTACTCAGAGCGGCTGGAGCATCGTTCGTTTTTCACTACCGTGTTGTGCCTATTTTTTCTCGGCTGGCTCTACTATCACTTTCGCGTCAAACGACTGGGCCTCGATATCAACTCGCTCAATACCATTCTGCTGTTTCTCACATTTCTCCTTCACCGCAACGTCAACAGGTTCACGAAGGCATTGCAACAGGCTGTCATATCGAGTTGGCCTGTAATCGTGCTTTACCATCTTTATGCCGGAGTCGCCGGATTGATTCAGCATACCAGCGTGGGCGAATCGCTGGCCGGGGTCGTGGCCTCGGTTTCAACTCCTTACACCTTCCCGTTGCTTACGGCTGCGGTTGGAGCGTTGTTCGCGCTTTTCATTCCATCGAGCGGCGGACAGTGGGCCATTCAGGGATTTGTCACTTCCAAAGCGGCTATGGAAGTTGGCGTATCAGTACAGCGGGGGATTCTCTCGATGAGCGTCGGCGATCATATGGGCAATCTGACCTCGCCGTTCTGGTACGTTATCATAGCCGGAATCGCCCGCGTTGATTTCAGGAGTTTCTTCGGGTACGGATTGCTGTTCGCGTTGCTGTGGTTCGTCATCGGCGTCTTGGTTTTTACCTTTGCTCCGTGTTAGGGCTATTCGTTATGAAAAAAAATATGACGGGCAAGACGTGCCTTGTGACAGGCGCAAACTCAGGCATAGGCAAAGTGACGGCAGAGGCTCTGGCGCGAATGGGCGCGCGACTGGTCATCGTATGTCGCAACCGAGAGCGCGGCCAGCCTGCTCTTGAAGAGATAAAAAAGAAAAGCGGCAACCGAGAAGTCGAGTTGATGACCTGCGATTTCGCCTCTCAAAAACAGATTCGTCATCTTGCCGATGAGTTTTTATCCGGTCATGACCGGCTCGACGTTCTGGTCAACAACGCGGGATTGATGCGCCGCTATCGCGAAACCACAGAAGACGGATTTGAGATGACTTTCGCCGTCAATCACCTCGGCTATTTCCTGCTGACAAATCTTTTGCTCGATGTGTTGAAAGACAGCGCCCCTTCGCGGATAGTCAATGTCGCGTCGGTCGCTCACATGACCGGAACGATGAACTTCGATGACCTTCAGAGCGAGCGCGAGTATTCGAGCATGGCAGCCTATCGTCAATCTAAGCTCGCCAACATTCTTTTCACCTACGAGCTTGCGCGAAGGCTCGAAGGCACGCTTGTGACGGCGAACTGCCTTCATCCGGGGGTGATTGCCACAAACATTGCCCGCGATATGCCTAAGGCGGTCAGCTTCGCTCTGAAACTCTTTTTCACGGGAGCGGAGAAGGGAGCCGAGACGAGCATTTATCTTGCGACCTCGCCCCAGGTCGAAGCGGTGACGGGCAAATATTTCGCCGACAAAAAAGAAGCGAGATCGAATAAAGAATCTTACGATAAAGAAATCGCGCGTCGTTTGTGGGAAGTAAGCGCGGAGCTTACGGGGCTGGAGGCATAGAGAGGGGTTTGAAGACGCCCCGATTAGGGTCATTTAGTTTTCGGCTCGAAAAAAGGAACCACCGATGAACACAGATAAACACCGATAAGATGGATAAAGAAAAACCTGATAAAACTTCCGGTTCTTTTCTATCCGTGTCCATCGGTGTTCATCGGTGGTTTCAATTCTTCTTTCCGTTTTCGGAAAATTGAATGGCCCTACACCCCGATTACTTTTTAATTCTGCTGATTCTGCCTGTTCTCATAAGCCTCTCTCGCCGTGATATAATCGCCGCTGGAAAAAAGCGATGGCCAATCTCACGATACTCGAACCTATGTCGACGGGCGATGTGATCGACCGCGCGGTGAGGCTCTATCGCCGCAACTTCACGCCGCTCATCGCGGTCGTCGTCGCGCCGAGCATAATCGGATATACCTCGTCGCTGATGTTCTGGTACGGGTACGCGAGCCTGCTGTCGGGCTTCGACGGCCCTGCGATGTCTTCCGACTCGGCGTCGGCGTTTCTCGTATTCGGCGGGTTTGGCTACCTTATATGGTTCTTCGTTCTGCTTTTCACCCTGTGCGGTCTTTCGAGAGCGGTCGGCGATCACGTAATGCTGGGCGACACGATCACCTTTCGCAAATGTTTCTCTGCGGCGGGAAAAAAACTCGGCGACATAATCGTGATGGGGCTGTTGCTGTTAGGAGCATTGTTCGTACTCTACATCCTTTTCTCCATCGTGTTGTTCGTTGCCATACTGATTATGGGCGTAATCATCGGGCTGACCGCATCGGCCCAGATGCCTCGGTGGCTTGCCTCTACTATCATCGTCATAACCGTCCTCGTCGTCCTCGCCCTGGGGATATTCGTGCTGTTGCTGATTCTTTCGAGGATCGCCTTCCTGCCGCAGGTCGTTATGATCGAGGGCCAGAGAGTCGGAAATGCGCTTGGTCGCGCGATACGCCTCGGCGCAAAAAACTGGTACAAGGTCGGGGCTATAGTCCTTTTCATTTATTTCGTCTCCGGGTCGCTGCTTGCTGCGCTCACGCTCCCGGTGCTTGCCGGGATTCATTTGTTAGGGCTGCTATCGACTGAATTCTTTTTAAGCCCGACCTGGAGCATTCTCTATACGTCATTCAGTCAGTTGTCGAGCATACTCGTGCTTCCGCTGTGGGTCGTCTCCTACACGCTGCTTTATTTCGACAGCCGCGTGCGCAAGGAGGCTTATGACCTCGAACTGCTGGCAACGGAACTTTCGCCGGGGTTTCACTGGTCGCCTTCGATGCAGGGGCCGACAGTCGGATATCGCCCCATGCCGCAGTCGCCTTATGTTCAGACCAGCCCCGTGGGGCTTTCGAATGTTGGAGTCGTCCCTCCGCCGACGCAGGTCGCGCCTGCGGGTGAGCGGTTCGACCAGGCGGCTATGAGAAACCAGAGCGAGCCGCCTGCGCAGACTCAAGCGTCGAGTGAACCCGGCCCGACTTTTATTCAGGGGCCTGCGATCAACGAAAGCGAGCGGTTGCCGCGCGACTGTCCGCAATGCGGTGCGGCGATCATGCCTCGCGCGAGATTTTGCATAAGGTGCGGCGCACAGATGTGAGGCGCTGGGAAAAAGATGATGAAGAGGCTGATTATTCTACTAATGTTTAGTTTCATCGCGCTCGCGGGCAGGGCTGCGGCTCAGGAGTCGAGTTATCTGGAGCGGCTCCAGTACGCGGTCGAAGGAGTCCGCGCGATTAAAAATGGCGATTTTGAAATCGATGAGGGCGTAAAAGACCTGAAGGACGCGCTGCCTGCTTCCGAGCAGGTTCATATCGGAGAGCAGACCTTGACTGTAGATAACCGATGGCTGCACACATTGCTTGACGAGAGCGCGAAGGAAACGGACAGGAAGGCGCGCAAGGCGAAGCTTGATGAAGCGGACAATCGACTGGAAGCCCTTATCGCTCACGTCGTCAGTCTGACGGATGAAGTTGCAGGCAATGAGCCGGGAGATGCGAAGGAGCGAGTTCGGCGGATACTCTCATCGCCCCAGTTCGCGTTGAAGCAGGAAAGCGAACTGTCGAAAAAGATAAAAGAGATTCGCCGGAGGATACGCGATTTCATAAACGAGCTTTTCAATCGGATATACACGGCTCTATTCGGAACAGGCCAGCAGGCGAACTGGTTTTTCCGCGCGCTGGTGATCGCAGGAATCGGTCTCGCTCTAGTTTTGGCCGCGCGAGCGATCAGCCGTTACAAGCGCAACCCTGACCGCAGGCGCGCGGGGAAGCTCACCGTTTTAGGCGAAGAGATCGAAGAGGGCGTAACTTCCGCCGAGCTTGCCGAATCAGCGATGGCTGCCGCGCGAGCCGGAGATTTTCGGACAGGAGTGAGGAAGCTTTACATCGCGCTGCTTTACGAACTGGCCGAACGCAAGATAGTCGATCTCGAACCAAACTATACGAACCGTGATTATCTCTCTCGCGTCGCGAAGTTCAACGCGCTTCTTGTGCCGATGCGATATATGACTGACCTGTTCGATTATTGCTGGTACGGAATGTTTCCGTCATCAGAGGAAGAGTTTTCGGCTTATCTGAGAAGCTATCAGGAAGCATTGCGTCAGGCGCAGACGCTTAGTGCGCAGACGCTGTGAATGGCCCGTTCCTTGACACTGAAAAAAAGCGGGTGCTAGACTGCCTCCGTCTGGGGGTGCAAGGTTTCGACAGGAGTATACGGAGATGATAGATGCATACCGCGGCCCATGCACCGCGTTAAAAGCGTGGAAAACATAATCGCGAATAGCGAATTTGCTCTGGCCGCCTAGTGCGACCACGTCTCCTCCTTCATCGCCTGTGTGAAGGATGTGAGGCGTAACTTTAGCAGGCTGCTGACTGAGGCCGCCGCCCGGAGGCTTCAGGAGTAAGACAATCCGGGATAGCTTGCCGCAGTGCTTCGTTGCTTCCACTGTTGCGGCGGGCGAAATAAAAGGAAGCAACTAAGTATGTAGGTTCTATCGTTGAAGGCTTCTGGACACCGGTTCGATTCCGGTCACCTCCATTGAAGATCGTGACAAAACTGAAATGAAACATAATGAGGCGAATGGCGAGCGCGCGTTGCTCGCTATCCGCCTCATTGCTTTGGCCTCTTGAGATTGAACTGATGAGCGATTCCACAATGACTGAAGCAGCCGCGAAACTGGCCAGACTTTCCCGCGAGATAGACCTCCTCGAAAACGGACGCGCTGCCCTGCTTCTCCGCATCGACAAAATACGCGCCGTGTTGCTTGATGCCGGTCAGCGCACCGCAGCCATGAGAGCTTCTCTCGATCTGGTGTGCGATCACGTCGCCTCCAACACTATGCTGATGGTCGAAATCGATGCCATCGAGCGCGAGATGCGGCAGACCGAAGAAGGGATGGAACACGCCAGCCTGGAAATCGCGGGCTATCTCTTCGAAGCCCGTAGCCTGGGAGAAGCCATTGAGGAATCTGAAGGAGAACTGGAGCGGTTATCATCAATCCTCATCGAAGGCAAAACCAGGAACCCGCGCGGACATTGATTTCATCGTCGCCGCGTTCACTTTCCATCTCAGAAGTTCTTAATGTCGGAAAATCTCAGGGAAAGACCCATTGGCATATTCGATTCAGGCGTTGGCGGGTTGACTGTTTTTCGCGCCCTTGAGCGACTTCTCCCAAACGAAAGCCTCATCTACCTCGGCGACACCGCGCGCATTCCCTACGGCACCCGCTCTATAGAAACCGTTCAGCGATACGCGCTCGAAGACGCCGCTTTCATTGAGTCGAAACAGGTTAAAGCGATAGTCATAGCCTGCAACACCGCTTCGGCTCTGGCCGCCGATTTTCTGCGAAGCCGTATCGATCTGCCCGTCATAGGCGTGATTCGACCGGGCGCGCGCCGCGCAGTCGAGGTGACCCGCTCTGGCTGTATCGGTGTGATAGGAACTGAAGCGACCGTTGCAAGCGGAGCCTATCAGCGCGCCATTCACTATATAAACTCCGAGATGGAAGTCATAGCGCAGGCATGTCCGCTCTTCGTGCCGCTGGCCGAAGAAGGATGGACGGATCATGCTGTGACTGAAATGGTCGCCCGCGAGTATCTGGCTCGACTCAAGGATTCGCCAGCCGATGCTCTCGTTTTAGGATGCACTCATTATCCGATTCTGCGACCAGTCATCGAGCGTGTAATGGGAGAAAAAGTCGTTTGTGTCGATTCAGGCGAAGCGGTCGCCTCAGAAGTCGCAAGACAAATCGAAGAGAGCGGACTTGCGCGCGAGAACTGCGAGCCGCGAACTGAACACTTTTATGTTACAGACTCAGCCGCAAGGTTTCGTCGCGTGGCTGAACTGTTTCTAGGACGGCCTCTTCTCTCGCTTGAGGTCGTGGAACTGGGGGCATGATGGCTTACAAGAGAAGCGGCGGTCGCGCCTACGATGAATTGAGACCGGTCAGGATTACGCCCAACTTCAACAAGTATGCGGAAGGGTCTGTGCTGATAGAAGTCGGCGACACGCGGGTGGTTTGCACCGCCTCGATAGATGAGCGCGTGCCGATGTTTTTGAAAGGGCAGGGCAAGGGCTGGGTGACGGCTGAGTATGCGATGCTGCCGCGAGCAACCGAGTCTCGCACCTCCCGCGAGACGGGCCGCAATCAGGTGTCGGGCCGCACGGCTGAGATTCAACGGCTCATAGGCCGTTCGCTTCGCGCCGTAATCGAGTTCAATCGCATGGGCGAGCGGACGATTTATCTCGACTGCGATGTGATTCAGGCCGACGGAGGAACGCGGACGGCTTCGATCACGGGCGCATTCGTCGCGCTGGTGCTTGCTCTCCGCAAACTTTATAACGATGGAAAGATTGCCGCGCCATTGCCCCTGACCGATTACGTTGCAGCCGTGTCTGTAGGCATCATCGGCGGAGAGGCATTGCTCGATTTGGAATACGCGGAAGATTCGCGCGCCGCCGTCGATATGAACATCGTTCGCACGGGGTCGGGCCGCTTCATAGAGATTCAGGGAACGGCGGAATCCAAGCCGTTCGATCAGGATCAGATGAATAAAATGATCGCGCTCGCAACCCTCGGCATCGAGCAACTCGTCGCCCAGCAGCGCGCCCTGCTCGGCGATCTAAGATAGAGAGTCTGGAGTCTGGAGTCGAGAGTCTGGAGTCTGCCTGATGCTCATTTCGAGTCGTTTTCACCGCCGTCTTGCTTTCGGACTCCAGACTCCAGACTCCAGACTCCAGACTTTTTTGTGCTAGAATTCGGTTTGACTGATAACGCTAACGCACATACCCGAAACGAACGGGAGGAAGTATGAAGTTCAGAGTTGTGTTGATGATTATGATACAGCTTTCGCTTTTTTCGCCCGACGCGATTGCACAAAGCGAGAGTGAGTATGTAGACCCGGAAGGCAAATATCGTTTCAAACTGGTGAGCGAGTGGCGGGCCGTTTCCTTCAGCGATGCTGTGGGTCGGCAGAAGACCGAGTTTGTTTACCGTGACCGCAGCGAGGGTTTGCTCAAGGTGTCGAGGCAATCTCTTTCAGGCGCGCTTGCGGATATGATTCGTCAGGAGGAAGAAAACCTCCGCGTGTACAAACCGGGCTATCAGAGAGTGACGCTTGAGGCGTTCGGGGGAGGCGCGCTCACGGGAACGCTGCTTGCGTTTTTCAGCGCGGAAGGCGGTCGCCAGATGGCCAATTCCTATTATTACCTTCAGGACGGCAACACGGTCTGGGTGCTGCGGTTCAGCGGCAAGCGCGGAACGCTCGATATCAATCGCAATCTTACTGATCAAATCGCGCGCAGTTTCCGCACCACGTCGAAATAGTGGTCGGTTGTTGACAGGGCGAGATATGAGTAGAACTATAACGATTTCCGACGATCTCTATGCCAAACTGGAAGCAGAAGCGCAGATGCGTGGTCTCAGCAGCATCGAGCAGCTACTTGAAAGGCTTCCTGATAGCGAAGCCGAATCGCTTCGCCGCAAGGAGGTTGTGCAGGAAATTGATGATTTGCGTAACCGGCTAATGGCCAAATATGGCGAGTTGTCCGACAGTGTGGAATTATTGCGTGAAGATAGAGCGCGTTGATGGCAAATCTGGTTGTCGATAGCAGCGTGGCGATAAAATGGTTCCTGCCAGAACCATTTTCAACTGAAGCGCGACGCATACTTGACGGCTACCAGACAGGCGCAGACACGTTTCTCGCGCCTGATTTAATCAATGCTGAGTTCGGCAATATTGTTTGGAAGAAGCACCTGTTTCAGGGATTGGACGCAACCGATGCTCAAACAGTCATCGATGAGTTCCGTAAAATTGCGTTCATGCACATCTCGACAGCAGCATTGCTTGAGGATGCGTTTCTTTTGGCAGTGGCTCACCGCCGCTCAGTATACGACATGCTCTATCTTGCCTTGAGCATCCGTGAGAACTGTGGATTCGTAACAGCCGATGAGAAGTTGGTCAATGCGACCGGCTCGTTGTTCCCGAATATGATATGGGTCGCTAGATGGCCATGATAAAAAGCGTTTTGACCTCTCGCTACAGCAACGGCTGATCCTGGGCGATGGGCGGGCATCCAGGGTCGCCCGTTTTTTTACAATTCAAACAGGAATTCATCTTCCGCCGCGCGACTTGCGCGAGCCTGCCTGCGGGTTATAAGCTGGTCGGGCGAAAATCTTTCGCGCAACAATCTGTGCTAATCTGCAAAATTCGCTCTGAAAGGAAACCGCGCTTATGAAAGTTTATGAGACGAAGGACATACGAAACGTTGGCATTGTAGGTCATGGCGACGTGGGCAAAACATCGCTCGTCGCAGCGATGCTCTTTGACGCGGGCGCCACTCAACGTCTGGGCCGCGTCGATGAAGGCACGACCGTCACTGATTACGACGAAGACGAAATCGCCAGAAAAATTACTATCAACAGTTCGCTCGCTCATTGCGAGTGGAACGGCGCGAAGATAAACATACTCGACACGCCGGGATACGCCGCCTTCATACTCGATGCCAAGGCTGCCCTTCGCGGAGCCGACGCCGCAGTAGTCGTCGTAGATGCAGTCAACGGCGTGGAAGTTCAGACTGAAAAGGGATGGAGCTATGCCGAGGAATTCGGATTGCCCCGCATCATCGTCATAAACAAAATGGATCGCGAGCGCGCAGACTTCGACAACACGGTGTCGAATATAATAGAAATTTTTGGACGCGAAGCCGTGCCGCTTCAGATGCCTATAGGAAGCGAAAGCAGTTTTACAGGCGTAATCGACCTGATTCACATGCGCGCCTACTCATTCCCGCCCGACAAGAGCGGCAAGCCTTCGGAGGGAGACATACCGGCTGATCTTCTAAGTAAAGCGGAGTCGGCGCGCGAAAAGATATTCGATATAGTTGCCGAAAGCTCTGAAGAACTGATGGAAAAATATCTCGCCGAAGGAACGCTCTCGGACGAAGACCTCATACCCGGAGTCAAGACGGCAGTGCGCGAGCGAAGGCTCTTTCCCATACTTTGCGCCTCCGGCATTCAGAACATCGGCATTCAACCGCTGCTCACTGAGATAGTCGAGCTTGCGCCCGCTCCGAACGAACTGGGCGCAGCCAAGGGCCATCCCTCACCGGAAAGCGATGAGGAAATCGAACGCGAGGTTCTCGACATCGCTCCGTTTTCAGCTTATGTTTTCAGAACCATCGCTGACCCGTTCGCCGGTCGCATTACGGTGATGAAAATTTATTCCGGCAATCTCAAATCCGACGCCACCTGCTACAACGTCAACAAGAACACTCAGGAGAGATTCGGCCCGCTGCACGTCATTCAGGGCAAGTCTATCGAAAAGCTCACGGAAGCTCACGCAGGCGATATAGTCGCCGTGACGAAACTCAAAGAGACGACGACCGGAGATTCTTTTGCAGATAAGGCGCACCAGATAGTCTACGAGCCGGTGCATTTTCCAACTCCCGCCATCGCTTTCGCAATAGAGCCGAAATCGCGAAACGACGAAGACAAACTTTCAACGGCCATTCACAAAATGCTTGAAGAAGACCTCGCGCTTCGATTCACCCGCGACCCGCAGACGAAAGAGTTTCTGCTTTCAGGATCAGGTCAGACTCACATCGAAGTCGCGGTCAATAAGCTCAAGAAGCGTTATGGCGTCGAAGTCGAATTGCATCCTCCTAAGGTTGCTTATCTGGAAACCTTCAAGGGGCGGGTTGAGATCGTAGGCCGTCACAAGAAGCAGACGGGCGGGCGCGGGCAGTTCGCCGAAGCGACCTGCGTATTCGAAGGGCAGCCGCGAGGCGGAGGCTTTGAGTTCATCGATAAAATTTTCGGCGGCTCGATCCCGCAGAACTGGCGGCCGGCTGTCGAGAAGGGAATCAAGGACGCAGCCGCGCACGGATCGCTTGCCGGTTATCCTGTCATCGATTTCAAAGTAGAGTTGATCGACGGCAAATTTCACCCGGTGGATTCGGACGATCTTTCATTCCAGTTGGCGGGGCGCAAGGGATTTCGCGCGGCTATGGAAAGAGTGAAGCGCGTGATTCTTGAGCCTGTGATGAACGTCGAGATAACCGCGCCGCAGGAAGTATCAGGCGATATTCTGGGCGATATCAATTCGCGTCGCGGAAGAGTTCAGGGGATGGACACGAAGGGGAATCAGTCGGTGGTGAAGGCGCAGGTTCCGCTTTCGGAGATGCTGTCGTATCAATCGACATTGAATTCGATCACCGGAGCGCGCGGGTCATACACGATGGAGTTGGATCACTATGACGAAGTGCCTGCGTTGATTACGCAGAAGATCATACAGAAGGCGCAGGAGGAAGGCCGCATCCGCGCGGTTGAAGAGGATTGATGGGTGAAGAGGTGAAGAGGTGAAGCGCCTCGAAGAAAGAGTTGTGGAAAGGGCGGCATATAATAGCGGGGACGATTGATTCATCTGCTACTTTATGCCGCCGATGATTTCAGAGACGTTCTATTTATGAGCCGCTTGCTTCATCCGCTCCTTCTCCATCAGATGCTCAGAGTTGTGCCAAACGGAGTAGCTGATACCTGGCGACAGAATGGCTGTCGAATTATACGCCCTCAAAATGCCTGTTCACGTTTGTCGCAGTAAAATCCCTCGCTTATAATCTGCGCATGAAATTCACATGCTTCTCGCTACTCGTGATTCTTTTCCTGGCAAGCTCAGCAGTTTCTTTATCTGCCCGACAGGACGTAAGGGGTAGCTCTGATCATCCGCTGTTTCCGAATCGAATGCCGGGTTATTCCATTTCCAATTATCAGCAACAGGGTTTTAGCTCTTACAAATTCCGCACCCGCCCGCCGCAGGTCATCGAGGGTAAATACACTCGCATTCATTACTACCTGAAAGACACGACTCAGCATCCCGGCGGGCTGGCTATTCGGCGCAACTATGAAAACGCCATCAAAGCGGTCGGCGGTCAGGTCATACATTCGGATGCTAATGTCAGCGTTATGAAGGCCACGCGCAATGGCGTCGAAGTCTGGGCCGAGGTGCAGGCATCGACAGGCAACGTTGGTCGCTACTACTTTTTGCACATCATCGAACGCGAAGCGATGCAGCCGGTCATTACGGCTGATGCGATGGCCGCCGCAATAGACAAGGACGGATTCATCGCGCTCGATATTCACTTCGATACCGGAAAGGCCGAGATTCTGCCTGAGTCCCGATCTGTCGTTGACGAGATCGTATCGCTTCTCAAAAAACGCCCTGATATGCGCGTCGGAGTGGAGGGCCACACTGACAATGCCGGAACGCCTGCATCGAACAAGACGCTCTCGGAGGCCCGCGCAAAAGCTGTCGCTGCGGCCATCGTCGCCGCTGGCATCAGCGCCAGACGTGTCGATGCCGCAGGTTTCGGGCAGGAGCGTCCCATCGCTGATAACAGAACGGAAGAAGGTCGAGCGAAAAACCGACGGGTGGAGATAGTGAAGAGATAGACCTGCTCGGATCGCCGCCCGATCTGGACATGCGCCGAAGCGCATCTCTCATCGTTCGGCCAGCGCCGCTCGCGCGCTCTGTGAAGCGGGTCGATGCGCTACTCATGTGATAAGGTGCGGGATATGGGTGTCAGGCTGATAGTGGCTTTTTTGCTGTCCCCTTTGATGACATCACTGGTCTTCGTCGTAGCTGTCGCTTTCAGAGTAGGTTTGGCTGCTGCTATTGGAAGCATACCTGTGATCCTTCTTATTCACACCCCGTTTGCATATCTGGCGATGGCGGTTTTTGGCTTACCGGCATTTTTTATTTTCCGCGCTTTGGGATGGAGCAGGTTTCCTGTTTACATCTTCGCTGGCGCAGTATTCGGTTTCCTCGCATGTTGGCTGATTGCCGAATTCATAATCGACTGGGCGATAGACCCAACGGATTACATTTGGTCAGCTATTGCAGGAGCATCGTCAGGGCTGGTGTTCTCATTGATATTGTTCAAGCTTGATCTCGGCGCGCTTCAGCAGCCTTCAAAAAGCAGCGATGTCTAGCTGTGCGCTGAAGTCGAGCCGCCATCGCGTCTGGTTTAGCTTCGCCCGCGCAAAGACGACTTTTTATTACTCGCCGTGTGATCTTCGGGTCAGGTCGTCCCAGTTATAGCGAAGGCGGCGACAAGTACAGCAATATCGTTCCTGAAACCTTCTACTTCACACCCCTCTGTGTGCAGCTTAACACGCGATAACAGGCTCTCGAAAAATGAAGCTGTAGCGCGAGGTGACGAACGGAGCTATGCCTGCGGTAGCGCCTGCGGTAGCCTCAAGCATTTTCGTCATCATTTCAACGAACGCATTGATCGCATCTTCAGTGTCGGGCGTCCGACCGGTGAAGACTGAATTGAAGGGCGCAGTCAACTCGGCTCGCTTCAAAAGATCAGTCGATCCGGGAATGAGTCGGGCCGCCGCTTCAAGGTGAATGTCGTCCCGATAGACAAGCACGTTATCCATTCCCGCCCTCGCGCGACCGCTGCCGAGGTACGCGGCGTTTACTCGAAGACGACCCGCGAGAGCGCTTAGACATTGCGCCCGGTGCGATGGCGCTTCCGTCTGCGGCCAGAAGCTTATCGTATGACGCCCTTCCTCGCCATGCTCGTTCACCCATTCGATGACCGGATTGCGAGCGAGCAACGACTGGGGCAACTCGATATCGGGGAAGAACAGAAACGGAAGTCGAAGGGTGAGTTTCGAAAGCTCGGCGTCGAACGAGATATCGCCGATGAGTCCTTCGGCGGCTTCTCCTGAGGGGCGTGTCCTGCCGCTAATGAGAGGAACTTCTGCGATAGTTTTGCCGCCGCGAGATATGCGAATCGCGTCGAGCGATGATTTGAATTTGATCGCCGCAATTTCGGACTCTCGCACGGAGCAGTATCGCGAAACTATGTCGGGCCGCTCGATGCCGGGCAGGAATGATTCGCGCATCACGACTTTGAAGGGAGAATCTTCCGCAAACTGACTGAAGCCGTCGTGAATCCGGCAGATATAACCCAGCCCGTTTGGGTCATCGATTAGTTCTCGATCAACGAAGACGCTGTTTGCTCGCGCGTCGAATTCGTCGGAGCCGTTTTGAAATTCGAGCGCGTAGCTGTCACCCGGCGCAAGCACGCGGCTCGTAAACATCCCTCCCATAGCGCGTCGCCTTCGCGCACCGCCTGCCTCGCGCCACGCGGAAAGGTTTTCCTGCTGAAGCTGAATGAAGAGCAAATTGCTCGTTTGAGGCTGAACCGGCGGGAGTCCCGATTCAGGAAAAGCATCCAGAAAATCGTGCGGCTGAAGCCCTGCGAACATTTCTATCATTGGCAAAGGGCGCGCTCCGATGAGAAATATTTCGCTCTCATCGTCGAACAGAGCCGCGCCCGCGGGGTCGCGCCACGAAAGGACTTCACGGCGGAGATCATGGAAGAAATCAACCGGTCGCATTGAATCGTTGTTGAGAGCGCAGGGATGGATTTCATAACGAGTGCCGCGCGCATCTGAGGTGAGCGCGCGACCGGGCGCGTATTTGAATTGAAAACAAAGATCGCGGCGCGAGTCTTCCATCTGATGGTCAGGTGGGAAATGGAATCCGCGCTCGCGCATCAATCGGGCGAGCGCGAGCGCGGAGTTGAAAGCGCAGAAGACGCCGGTTGAAGGTTCCGCGTCGCGATAGCCGCGCACGGGTCTTCGCTCGTGCCGACGTTTGAGATCGGCTGCGAGGTCTATAACGTAATCGCGCCATCGCCCGTCATCGCGTCGGGCAGAGTCTTTGAAGTCGAGCATCAACAGAGCCGAGCAGTGAGTGAGGTTTTCGTCTGTCATAACCGTCAGGAAAGCCGGGTGATTTGAAAGCGGCTCTCCGCCACATTTGGAATCGTTCGTTGTGGAAGTAAAATACTGACCTGAGCGACGCAGGAATCGCCGCTCAGGTTGACTGGGAAATTGGCACACCGCCGTCCGGGTTTCCGCAAGGATTGATTAGCCGCCGCCGCCGTGTCCGCCATGTGTCCAGGTTGGAGGGGGGTCACCCTGATTAGGTATCCAGTAATTCTGTCCCCTGAGCTTGAGAGCATCGCGATAAAACATAACCGCTGTTGCGCTGTCGACCATCACTTCCACCTCTATGCGCTTCTTTGCCGGAGGAGAATCGCTTGACCATATTATTGCTCCCTTCTCATCCGATAGCGTAAGCTTTTCGCCTGCTGCAAGCTCAAATTCAATGGCAATGTCATGAGCGATGGGGGCCAGCGATTGCCTCTTGCCTGTAATCTGATGGCTCTGGCCGTCACATTCTTTGAACGCTCTCGGCTTCACCTTCGACGAGCGAAAGGAGCCGGAGTTGAAGTGGAATATGCAGTCAAACTGAGGTCGGTCGACAATCACAAAATGTCCGTAGACCTTGTGCAATCGAAGTAGATATTTGAGCAGGCACTTCGAAAACTTTATGCCGCCTCCGATCTCATTTCCATCTGCTCCGATCTTTCGCACATTGATGAGGCGAGAATTTGTTCCCATCTTCGCCGGATCGATCTCTTCTGTCTTTTCGCCATCTCTGTAAACGTGGAGATGAGGCGTGAAGTAGCCGACCTCTGAATATGTAAAGCCGTTGGCTTCCTCGTCAGTCATGAACAACCCGCTGTCGAGGACTATCGTCACCTGAATTCCATCCGCCATAAATCCTCCTTCTGTGTCTTGTTGATTTTAATCTCCCGAGGGCAGAGAGACCTTCGATACCGAGGCTTATACTTCGCTCCCGATGAGCCATCAGGCGCGTCCGATACCGACGCGCTTTCAATTCGCGCTGCCTATGGCGATGAACGATGCCCAGTAAAAAGGATGAAGCCCGCTCCTCGACATCTTCAGTTGAGCTTCGCGCAGCGCATCAACTGCCTTCCTTCCTCCATTCTTCCGCTCTCTGTGAAACTCGATCATAAGCTGCGATGTCTCTTTGGAATCGACCTGCCACAGGCTGGCCACTATCTGAGGGACTCCGGCTGAGATGAAAGGCCGCGCAAGGCTCACCATTCCTTCCCCGCGGTAGTAATGCCCAAGCCCGGTTTCACAGGCTGAAAGCACTACAAGCCGTGTTCGCGGAAGATTGATCTTGTAAATCTCATCAAGAGAGAGAACGCCGTCATCCTCCGAGGCCGTGACCTCCACATCCTCCGCGCCCGGTTTTGCGTTCGCCAGAATCAGTTCCGCAAGCCAGGGCGAGTTTTCTTCAACCTGGCAGTGGAGCGCGAAGTGCGCCACATCGCAATCGCGTATGGCTGCCCGCACCCGCGATTCCGTCGCGTCGCTTCTCCCCAGCACGGTTCGGTCAGTGTAGAAGCGAGCCGACTCCTCGGCCTCGCGTTCAGAGTCTGGCAGAGAAGGAAGGTCAGGAAACTTTTTCGAATCAAATTCAGGGTTGCCCACGGCGACAATTCGCTCACCCTTCGAAGCCGGTTTTTTTCTCTGCTCGTCGAGGCAGTAGGCAAGCGCCGAAGCCGAGGGCGCATAAGACAGACGGAATGAGTCAATGAAGTAATGACCATTTCCATCCACCAGCGCGGTAAATGGAACGAAGTGCAAGGCTTTGTCCGGTACTATGCAGATAACATCGCTGCGATTGATGCTCCCTTCTATCGGTTCTATCAGGTAATGATAAAGCTCCTGGGCTTTCGGTTTCAGTTGTTCGACCGGAACTTTGCTCTTCAAATCGGACATGAACCGGCTGACTAATCGATCAATCATTTCAGTCCCGGCAGATGAGAGGATGACCTCAAAACCGGATCGCCTTACGAGGAAGATGAAAGTCTGCTTCTCGGTGACAGCGTATTCGATCACCGTCAGATTATCGGGAAGCGAAGACTGTATCTGTTTGAGGTCGAGCGATCTGGCGGTCTTCGATATCGAGGCATTGCCCGCTTGTTGCCTGGATTCGATTTCATCGAGCAGCGCCCGCGCCCGCGCCTGTTCCGATTTATTGAAAGCTTCTTCATGAAGCCCGAACGCCGTCGCGTAGAGAGAGATTATTTCGTCAAAGGCGCGATGACTGGCCTCCAGAAAGCTGCTTCGGTATTTGCTTTCCGATATCTTGTCCCGATAGTTTTCAATATACTCGACGAGACGGGCTACATCCGCTCGCGCCTGTTTCATCTCGCCTTCGGATGCGGAGACGACGGCGCGTCCTCGCAGCGACTCTATGAGAAGAAACTTGTTATCTTCAGTCTTCAAGGCCAGAGATTCGGCCCTGTCGTAATACTGTTTCGCCTGCGCCGAGTTGCCCGTTTGAAAAGCGATCTTGCCCGCCTGAGTCAGCACCAGCGGTCGGGTGTAATCGTGCGATCTCGATTCGAGGCTGAAAATCATCTTGAGCGATTTGTCTGAATGCAGCAACGCCTCATCGAACTGCTTCAACTCCACGTATTCGAGCGCCATCGCCATAAGTGTTTGTGCTATGCGATTCGTATCATCCGCCGCTTCAGCGAAAACCAGAGCCTGCTTCGCAAACAGGAGTGCAAGCTCATGGTTTCCCTTTTGGCGATAGATATCCGAAATGCCGTAATAGGTGTAGGAAAGTTCTTCTGGCTTTGGCGAACTCAGTAGAGTCGAGTGAAGAGATTCGCGCAGGCTTCGCAGGGCGTAAGTGAGATCGCCAAGTCGACGGTATGCGACACTGATGAGTTGCAGGGCTTTTGCTTCATAAGCGTTTTCATCCATCTTGCGGTAAATGTTTCCGGCCTTTTCACAAAATCTGATCGAACTGACATCCCTACCCAGTCGTGCATAGTCGATGCCGAGACTGTTGAGAATGCCAGCATATTCGTTCAGCCATTGGTGCCGCTCGGCCAGAGGCAGGTTTTTTTCAAGGAGAGCTATGGAATCTTCCAGACGATTGGATACATACAGGTAATTCGCGACCCTCGACTCGGCCTTCAGCGCGCGCTGATCATTGCCCCTGGAGCGGAACGATTCGGCTACTTTTCGGAGCCGGTCGGAGGCTGCCTGTTTTTCAGCTTCGTTGCGCTCCTCCATTGCTTTGATTGCGTCTCTGTACTCGCGCATGAGCCTTAATTCCTCGGCCTGATCCTCCGGGCGCAGATTCCTCAGATAAAGGGCGGCGTCGGCTACGAATCGGTCTTCTTTCGTCTCGATGAAAATCTCTCCGATTCGTCCCATCTTCATGATCGCCGCTTCGCTCTTATCCTTTTCTCCCTCTCTGGCCGCGCTGAGATGCTCAATCGTCAGGTCGATGAGCGCGTATTTGTAAAAAGTATCAAAGTTCTCGCCTGTAATTTCTTTTGCCTCGTCGTTGCGGCCTTCCCTCAGCGCGATATTGAATGCGGCTCTGACATCGCTTTCGGATTTCTTGGGGTCGGGCAGATGAGATAACTTTTCGATACGCTCGCGCATCTCGCTCTGCCATTCGGGGTCTCGCTCCATTTCCGCAATCCGGCTGTATTCAGCCCGTGCTGCGTCTAACAGGTAAAGCTTTTCGTAGCACAATGCGCGGTTGAACAAAGCTTCGCTCATCTGAGGAGCGTGTCCAAGCGCGCTCTTGAATAATTCAAGCGCGTCTTCGATCTTTCCCGCTTCAATCAGGCACACGCCCAGATCGTTATGAAGAGCGGCGCTCTGTTCATTTTTTGGAAAAACTTTTCTCAACAGCTTTTCAGCATCCGCGAGACGTCCGTCAATGACGAGGAGCCTCGCGTGAATGAGCGTGGAGTCGAAGCTGTCTTCATAGATTGCCGCTTCTTCTATCAACTGGCGAGCGCGGTCGAGTTCTTCCCGGTTTATGCCCTCCGTGTTATCGCGCGAGTTGTCAAACTTTGCAGCAGCGAATCCCCCTGTGAGCCTCGGCTCGATAATCCTTCTGCCTATGAAGGCGTTGACGAGCGCCTCCATCCCTCTCTTGGATCGAGGCGGACGCAGAAGCCACCAGGCGGCGAGAGCCATCAATATGAGAGCGATCACAGAGAGAATAGTGATCGTCCGGCGCGACAGAAAAAGTCCCGCAGAGTGTGGTTCGTGTGCAACCTGTTCTCGACTGGCAACAGACATTGGGGCGACCCCCGGTTCAAAAGGTGCGTCTCTTATACCACACTTCAATGCCTGCGACAATCAGCTTTTTTAAGAGGGGCGTAAAAAACCGCGAGGCGTGAGAAAAACATCGGCTCAGAAACCTTCAGCCTCGCGCGCCTTTCATCCAACAGGTTGACACTCGCCTGCCCTCTCAATTACGGTTTGTTTCTCGCTTTGAATCAGAAAATCGTATGCTGATGCAGAATAAAATCAAATCGCTCTTCGCTCTCACGCTGCTCTGTTTTATCTCTCTCTATGTTCCGATCCAGGCCCAGAGAATCGATCCGCTGCCTCAGCGCACCCCGCTCGCCGCCCCAAAACGACGGCTGGTTGTGGCCATCATAGTCGATCAGTTCCGTTATGATTATCTTGAACGATTCAGCGATCTGTTCACAAATGGCGGCTTTCGCCGACTCGTCAATCAGGGCGCGTTTTTCACCGACGCCAACTACGATTATGTTCCCACCTTCACCGCTCCCGGCCACGCCAGCATATTCACCGGATCAGTCCCCGCGCTCAATGGCATAGTCGGCAACCTGTGGTATGACCGCGCTGCTGGCAAAGCTCGAACCATGGTTTCAGACACCGAAGCGAGGCTTGTCACGAGCCGAGGACCTGTAAACGACAGGGAAGCGCCAAGCCCTCGCTCGCTGATAGGCACGACGATCAGCGATCAGATAAGACTCTCGAATAATTTTCAATCGAAGGTCGTGGCAATCTCTTACAAAGACCGTTCGGCAATCCTCCCCGGAGGCCATCGCCCCAACGGGGCTTACTGGTTCAACAGCGACGCTGGCGAATTCGTCACGAGCGACTATTACTCGAAAGAGCTTCCCTCGTGGGTCAAAAAATTCAACTCCGCGCAGCGCCCCGACCAATACTTCAACATCCGCTGGGATCGCCTTCTTCCCACTTCGGCCTATCGCCGCGCACTGGCGACTGCTCTGCCTCAGAGCAGATCGAAAGCTCAGAAGAAATCTCCACCAAAGAAAACTCCGCCGAAAAAGACCGCGAAAACTACCGCCAGGCCCGCGGCTGCAACTCCTAAAGAGACGCCTGCCGCTGCGCTTGAGCGCGCCCGCAATGCCGCTGCGCAAAATGAGCGAATAGCTCTGCTTGAAAAATTTCTCGTCGCGCATCGCAACTCAGCCGAAGAAGCTGAAGCGCGAGAGATGCTCATTCGCGATTACGCTCTTCGTGGAGAGCAGTATCTGCGCGAGGGGAATCCGCAGCGGGCGACGAGAGATTTCAAAGCGGCTTTTCGATTCATCCCCGCCCCGATCACTGATCGCTGGTTCGGTCAGTTTATTTTTCCGATGCCTGTGGCGATGAACGCTTTCGGCTTCCGTCCGGAATCAGCCGCGCTGATGCGTTCATTCGAAGGCCGCTTCGCGGGGGACGCGAACCGGCTTATTCAAATAGGATTTTTCTATATTCAGATCGAAGCGCCTCTCGAAGCCGTCCGCGTGCTTGAAGGAGTCGTCAAATCCGCGCCGGACGATCATCGCGCCCATAACGCGCTCGGCACCGCGTACCTGATAAACCTTCGACTGGATGAAGCGGCTTTGGAATTCGAGCGCGCCATCGAGATAAACCCGCGCGATGAATTCGCCAATCTCAATCTGGCCAACCTCGCGCGCTCGGTCGGCGATCATCAGCGAGCCGTTCGTTTTTATAGACAGCAACTCGCCGCCAAACGCGAGGATGCGGAAGCGCGCGCAGGGTTGGTCATTTCGCTCCTCGCTCTCGGTCGCGACGAAGAGGCCGAAGAAGAGATGAAGCGCGCCTTCGAACTTGCGCCCGAAGATTATCGCTTTCCGACGCAACTGGCTTATTACTACACCACTCGCAAAAAACTTCAGCTTGCGCGACCGCTTGTCGAGCGCGCCGCCCGAATAGCTCCGCGCTATGCCTGGGCGCATATAGTCAAAGCGAACATCGACGCGCTCGAAGGCAAATACGGCGATGCGCTTTCGACTATCATCACGGCTCAAACGCTTGGCTCTTTCCCGACGCTCAACTTCGAATTGGTCAAAGCCCTGATGCTCGTCGATGGTTACGATCAGGCGTTGGAGGTGATGGGAAACGCCTTCGCGATAACTGAAGAGGGCGAGTTTTCGACACTGCTCGGCGGGGTGTTGCCTGCGCGCTCTCCGCGTATGGATTTGTTGCTGGAGCGCGAAAGGCAGGCATCCTTGTTTTTGAACGAGCATCCGACGACGGCGTTGCAGTATCGACTGGCCGAATCTCTGGGACGGATCGAGCATTATTTGAAAGTGGCTGCTGGCGAGCGCGTCGCTTTGGCGAAGAAATCCCGCCGCGCCGGAGCAGATGAATCTCAATCGACATCGCGGCCCCGGCGTGTAGCTCCCCCCGTCGAGGGAGAGCTTTCAGCGGGAAGCGATGCGGGACTTGCGGGCGCTCAGGAGTTGATGCAGGCCATAACTACGTTCACCACTCTCGATGACGGGCGGCAGCCGTTCAGGATGGTATGGGCGGCGCGCAAACTGACCGAGAGCAGCATCGCGCTCGATGCTGCGGCGCAACTGGCGCGTAGAGCGATCGCGCTTGCGGATTCGGCCACAGAGCCGGACGGATCGATGAGAGACGCGCCGCTTCTGGACAGGCAGGGAAGGCGAGCAGTGTTTTTAGGTCGGGCTTATGACGCGCTGGGCTGGGCGTTGTTCAAAAAGGGCGAGATTCGCGGCGCGATTTCGAATCTCACGAAGTCAGTGGATATTTATCCTGACAACCCGGAGCGCAAAGGCGCGATGTGGCGACTGGCGGTCGCGATGGAAGAAGGGGGCGATCAACAACGCGCGCTCGACCTCTACATAGCGAGTTACGATCCTGAAACGCCCACTTCGTCATCGAGAAAAGCGCAGATCGAATCGCTTTATAAAAAACTCAACGGCTCGCTCAACGGGCTGGAAGACAAACTGAAAAAACCATGATTAGAGATAATCGAAATCTTCTCTGCGCCGCCTCTGCGTCTCTGCGTCTCTGCGGTTTATACACCTTTAGTAAAAGATTGCTCGCGTTGCTTCTGTTGATACCGGCTCTCGCGTTCGCACAGTCTGATTCGGCTACGAGCAGGGCGTGGAATCAGCCGGTCAAGCCTTACCGGGTGATCGGCAATATCTACTATGTCGGCGCGACGGAAGTGTCATCCTTTCTAATCACCACGCCGCAGGGTCACATACTCTTAGACAGCGGCTTTGAAGAAACAGTCCCGCTTATCCGAGACAACATCAACAAACTCGGATTCAAACTTGAAGACATAAAAGTTCTCATCAACAGCCACGCTCACTACGATCACTGCGGAGGACTTGCCGACTTGAAGGAGTTGACGGGAGCGAAACTCGCAGCGAGCGAAGCCGATGCCGCGCTTTTAGCGAACGGAGGCAAAGGCGATTTTCAATGGGGCGATACGTTCGCTTACAAGCCTGTGACGGTTGATCGCAAGCTTCGCGACCGAGACACGGTAGAGCTTGGCGGAGTAGTGATGACGGCACGCCTTACGCCGGGGCATACGAAAGGATGCACGACCTGGACGATGAAGGTCGAAGAAGGAGGCCGTCAGCTTGATGTTGTTTTCGTGGGCAGCGCCAGCATTCCCGGTTATAAGCTCTTGGGTAATGCGAAGTATACAAACATCTCTGAAGATTACGCGCACACATTCGAGGTGCTGAAAGGGTTGAAGTGCGATGTCTTCCTCGGTCCTCACGGCTCGTTTTTCTCTATGAAGGAAAAGATGGCGCGGCTTGAGAAGGGCGAAAAGAAAAATCCGTTCATCGATCCGCAGGGCTATCGTGATTATGTAGAGCGAGCAGAAAAGAATTATCGCGATCAGTTGCAGAAAGAAAGCCGAGCGAAGGGGGGTAAATGAGCAGCCTGTTCAAGCGATTGTTTGGACATCGGAGAAAGACGACTGCAAGAGTGTTGTCGATCTATATTGATCCAGATGTTTGCATGTGTTCGCAAGCCTGCGTCGTCCAATGTCCGGAGGTGCTGGAAGGCAACACCAAAAGTGGCGTCCCTCGCGTTCGAAAAGGCGCTGAACGATATTTTGAAAGCCATTTTGAGCAACTGAAAATGGCTGCCGATTTTTGCCCCGTTGACGCAGTGAAACTGGTGATTGATGGTGAATAATGCCAGAGAATCCCTGATTGAGAGACTTTGAACAAACAAACTGAATCAGCCTGGAAATATCACGACCTGACGAAGCACTCTTACTGGAGCGTTCGCACACAGGCGCATTATCTCGACTGGGATAATCGGCCCTATCCGTTCAAGGTCTATCCCGCTATAGAAGCTCTGAAGCTTTCGCCGGAACTCGCGCAAACCGGCGTGCCTGCGCTGGCGGCAGTCGCGGCGACAACCATTGATGCGGCTCAAAGCAAACCGACGCTCGATCAGCTAACAGCGATTCTTTATTACTCATCTGGCGTGACGAAGAAAAAAACTTTTCCCGGCGGGGAAATCTACTTTCGCGCTGCCGCCTGCGCGGGCGCGCTCTACCCGGTTGAAACCTACCTCGTCTGCGGCGCTATCGAAGGCCTCGGGGCAGGCGTGTATCACTTCAATGCTGGAGATTTCGCCCTCCGGCGTTTGCGCACGGGCGACCATCGCGGCGCGATAGTCGCGGCCACCGGGTCGGAAGAAAGCATCGCTCACGCTCCGGTCATTCTCGTTCATACTGCGATCACCTGGCGCAGTACGTGGAAGTATCGCGACCGCGCCTACCGATATCATTTCTGGGATGACGGGATGATTGCGGCAAACGCGCTTGCGATGGCTGCGTCTCATCACCTTCACGCAAGAGTCGTGATGGGCTTTGTCGAAGAAGATGTAAACCCGTTGCTCGATATCGATGGCGAGCGCGAGCTTGCCTTGAGCCTTTTAGCCATCGGTCGCGACACTGAGATTGAAAAAGCTTCGACGCCTGAAAGATTGAATCTTGAAACAGTGCCGCTATCCAAATCGCAGGTCGATTATCCTTCGATTCAGGAGATGCACCGCGCGTCTTCTCTCCAGAACGCAGACGAAGTTGCCCGATGGCGCAGCAGTGAATTCACTCGAAAAGAATCGCAGGCCGCAAGCCCTGTCATCCCTCTTCGAATTCCCTCGCCCGACACCCTGCCGGGAGACGGGATTGAAGATGTGATCGTCCGACGAGGCTCGACTCGCAGGTTTGCGCGAAAAGCCATTTCGTTCGAGCATCTGTCGATCATCCTCGACCGAGCCACACGCGGCATCGAATTTGATTTTGCAGCCGAGCAGTTGAACGACATTTATTTGATCATTAACGCGGTCGATGGTCTTGATCCGGGAGCTTATTTTTATCGAAGAGAAGAGCGCGCTCTCGAACTGCTCAGGACGGGCGACTTCCGCGAGCGGGCTGCTTATCTCACGCTCGAACAGGAACTCGCCGGGGACGCAAGCGCGACCGTCTTTTTTATGGCCGATCTCAATGCTCTGCTCGAACGCTTCGGCAATCGCGGATATCGAATGGCTCAGATGGAAGCGGGCATCATCGGCGGCAGGATGTACCTTGCGGCTTACACGCTCAGGCGCGGAGCCACGGGGCTGACTTTCTACGATGACGAAGTGACTGAGTTCTTCTCGCCGCACGCGGCGGGCAAAAACTGTATGCTAGTCGTGTCGCTCGGCGTTGCGGGCAAACGCCCGATCCTTTAATAGGTTACAGGGAACAGGTGACAGGTTACAGGGCAGATAGGGCGAATCTTGTTTGCTCATCATTGGCTGTCAAAAATCCCCTGTTCCCTATTCCCTGTAACCTGTAACCTATCCAGGTGAACGGCGCACTGATCATAGACAAGCCTGAAGGCATAACCTCGCACGATGTCGTCTCTCGCGTTCGCCGAGCGGCGCGCACACGTCGGGTCGGACATGCTGGCACTCTCGATCCATTCGCTACGGGCGCGCTTGTAGTTTGTCTCAATCAGGCTACGAGGTTGATGCAATTTCTCGTCGGTCTCGATAAAGAATACCTCGCAAGGGTGAGACTTGGCTTTGCGACTGACACTCAGGACGTGACTGGGAAACAGATAGCTCCTCTTCGCACATCAAAGGGATTGAGTCTCGAAGAGGTTATCAGCAATCTGAATCAATTCGTTGGCCGTCAGTTACAAACGCCGCCGATGTATTCAGCAAAGAAGGTCGGCGGCGAACGTTTGTATAAGGCCGCAAGAGAAGGGCGAGAAGTCGAGCGCAGACCCGCCGAGATCGAAATTTATTCGATCAATCTGGAAACAGACGGGGGCGACTGGTTCAGGGAGAATGAAGACGGGAGCCGGGATTTTGTGATAAGCGTTCGTTGCTCATCAGGCACGTACATAAGAACACTGGCGCACGATTTAGGCGAGAGGCTCAAAGTGGGCGCGCACCTTGCGGCGCTCAGAAGAACGGCGGTGGGGCATTTTGAAATCTCGCGGGCGCTCACGCTTGAAAGGCTTGACGCTCTTCGGCTGGAAAATCGACTCAGCGAAGCGATTATAAGCCCCGCTGAAACGATAGGCCATCTTCCGGCCACTCGCCTCAGTCCCGACGATGCGCGGCTTGTTGCCAACGGTCGGGCCGTCGAATCGAGGGAAGAGATTGAAGGCATGGTGATCAGGCTTCTTGATGAGGAAGGCAATCTTCTTGCAGTGGGCGAGACAGACCCCGCGCGGCGAGTGATAAAACCTCGCGTCGTGCTGACTGAAGCGGCGTAGGACAAGGCTTTACTCTTTGCGCTTGCGGCCTGTGTTATAATGCTGGAAGAAAAAACGGATCCTTGAGTTTGAATGCGCTTATGAGCTATCGAGGTTGAGCACAAGGTCGAGCCATGAGCAGCCGGACTCGTACCTCCGACTGTCCGCCCGCGAGGGCGTAGACTGAGTGTAGTCCCGAATCTCGCAGTAAGCCCGGACTTGCCGTGACCTGAGCAGGACACAGGTATCGGCTTTTAGATCGAACTCTCACCCGTCGGGTGAGAATCGGAGGTGACCGATGGAGGATAACAAGCTTAATATCAGCGATCTCCTCGAAACGCATCGCCGCGAACGCGAGCAGTTGGCATGGGAAGGCTCTTTTCGCGATTACTTCGAACTGGTTCTCCAGAACCCGAACATATCAAAACTCTCACACGCCCGCGTCTGCGACATGGTGCTTGCATCTGGTCTTGAGAAGATCAATGAAGGCTCTCGCGATGAAATCATACGCTACAACTTTTTCAGCGATGAACTGTATGGCATCGAAGGGCCGATAGCCAAAATCGTCGAATACTTCAAATCAGCCGGACAGCGGCTTGAAGTCCGCAAGCGCATAATGCTGTTGATGGGGCCTGTTGGCGGAGGCAAATCGACCATCGTCACCATGCTCAAGCGCGGACTTGAGAAATATACCCGGACGGACAACGGCGCGGTCTATGCCATAAAAGATTGCCCGATGCATGAAGAGCCATTGCATCTGATCCCGCCTGAGCTTAGGCCTGAAATCGAAAAGCACTACGGCCTTTACATCGAAGGCGAGCTTTGCCCGCAGTGCCGATACAACCTTGAACACGTCTATCACGGGCGACACGAGGATGTGCTGGTTCATCGCATAATCTTTTCCGAAAAAGAGCGCATAGGCATAGGCACATTCGCGCCTTCAGACCCGAAATCTCAGGACCTCACGGAACTCACAGGCTCAATCGATCTTTCGACAATCGGCGAAATAGGAGTCGAATCAGACCCGCGCGCTTATCGCTTCGACGGCGAGTTGAACATCGCCAATCGCGGACTGATGGAATTTATCGAAATGCTCAAAGTTGATGAGAAATTCCTCTACAGTCTGCTCACTCTCAGTCAGGAACAGAGCATCAAGACCGGAAGGTTCGCGATGATCTACGCTGACGAGACTATTCTCTCGCACACGAACGAAAACGAATACGCCGCCTTCGTCGCCAACCGGAAGAGCGAGGCGCTTCAGGATCGCATCATCATGATCAGAGTCCCGTACAACCTGAAGGTCTCGCAGGAAGAGCGCATCTATGACAAACTGCTCAACCAGTCCGAGGTGCTGCGCAATATTCACATCGCGCCGAACACTCTCAAAGTCGCCGCGATGTTCGCCGTGATGACCAGGCTTGAAGAACCTCGCAAGGCCAACATCGATATAGTCAAGAAGATGAAGCTCTATGACGGCGAGGATGTCGAAGGGTTCAAATCGAAAGATGTGCGCGAACTTCAGAAAGAAACCGTGCGCGAGGGTATGGACGGAATCAGCCCGCGTTATATCATCAACCGTCTGTCGGGCGCACTGGTTCGCGACAACATCACCTGCATCAATCCTTACGACGCGCTTCTTGCGATCAAGGACGGATTCGAGCAGCATTCGGGCATATCGGCTGAACAGCGCGAGCGATACATGAATCTGGTCTCCGTCGCCCGCCGCGAGTATGACCAGATAGCGAAGAATGAAATTCAACGAGCTTTCGTCTATTCGTTCGAGGAAATGGCAAAGGGTCTTTGCGACAATTACCTCGATAACGTCGAAGCCTACTGCAACAAGGAGAAGATCAAAGACCCGATCACCGAGGATGAGATAGAGCCTGACGAGAAGCTGATGCGATCAATCGAGGAGCAGATCGGGGTCAGCGAGAATGCCAAGAACACTTTCCGTCAGGAGATATTGATTCGAATCTCGACCTACGCCCGCAAGGGCAAGGCATTCGAGTATCGCTCGCACGAACGGTTGAAGGAAGCAATCGAGAAGAAGATATTCTCGGATGTGAAAGACCTCGTAAAGATAACCACTTCAGCCAAGACGCCAGACTCGGATCAGTTGCGCCGCATTAACGAAGTCATCGACCGGCTCGTCACACAGCACGGCTACTGCACCGTTTGCGCGAACGAACTGCTCTCTTACGTAGGCTCGCTCATGGCGCGATAAAGGTGTGGGCGCAACGTGATGTTTCAGGACGCCCGCGCAGCCCTCATCAGGGAGGCGCGGGCTTAACCATATTGCGGAGAAGTAATCTATGTCGATCCAGAGAAATGACTGGTCGCTTCAGCGCAAGGGATTGATCGATCAGGAGCGCCACAAAGAGCGCGTGCGCGATGCCATAAAGAAAAATCTCGGCTCTATAGTTTCGAATGAATCGATCATACTTTCCGACGGCAAGCGAAAAGTCAAAGTGCCTATCCGCTCGCTCGACGAGTATAAATTCCGTTACGACTATCGCAAGAAAAAACACGTCGGAACGGGCGACGGCAACACTCAGGTGGGCGATGTGATCGCTCGCGAGGGACAACCCGGACAGGGGCGCGGGCCTCAGGGGGGCGATCAGGCCGGACAGGATTACTACGAAGCTGAAGTCGACATAGATGAGATAGCAAAGCTCATATTCGAAGACCTGCACCTGCCTTACCTCGAAGACAAAGCGAAGCAGGCCGTGCAATCGAAGACCACCCGCTTTACGGAGATTCGCCGTTCGGGAATACTTTCGAATCTCGATAAGCGACGCTCGATACTGGAAAACATCAAACGTCAGGCGCGCGAAACAGGCGAGGCGAGATTGGGTCGGTTCAAGAAAGACGATCTCAGATATAAAACGTGGGAAGAAGAAATCAAGTATGAATCGAACGCCGTCGTAATCCCCATCATGGACGTGTCGGGGAGCATGGGCGAATTCAAGAAATATATCGCCCGCTCGTTTTATTTCTGGATGGTGAGATTTCTGAGAACGAAGTATGACAATGTGAAGATTGTCTTCATCAGCCATCACACCGAAGCGAAGGAAGTGACAGAAGAGCAGTTTTTCACTCAGGGCGAGTCGGGCGGCACGGTCGTGTCTTCGGCTTATCGATTGGCGCTCGACGTAATTCAGGAACGCTTTCCGCCGGGCGACTGGAACATCTATCCGTTTCATTTTTCGGACGGAGATAACTACTACTCAGACAATGACGAGGCGGTGCGACTGGCCGACGAGCTTATAGCGACGTGCAATCTGTTCGGCTATGGCGAAATCGGCGAAGAAGGCGCGTCGAGCTATCGAAGATCATCGGGCGCGCTGCTTTCCATTTTCAAAGACAGGCTCAAACTTCAGGATCGCTTCGTCGGCGTGCGCATAGACGATAAGGAAGACGTTTATCCCGCGCTCAAGGAATTCTTCGGCGTGCGCGGAGAACATGTCTGACTTAGATAGTCGAGAGAGTCTAGCGAGTCCAGAAAGTCTGGCGAGTCGAGAGAGTCTAGCGAGTCCGGAGAGTAAGGAGCGGGAGGAACGAGTTGAGCATTCAGACTCTCAAGACCCTCAAGACTCGATAGACTCTCAAGACTCGATAGACTTCAAGGGAATTATGATCGATAGGGAAGTCAGGGAACTCGAAAAAGCCGTAGAGCAGATATGGGAGATAGCGACTGTGAAAATGGGGCTTGATCCATTTCCGGTCAATTTCGAAATCGTGCCTGCGACGGTGATGTATGAAGTCGGCTCTTACGCGCTGCCCGGTCGCTATTCGCACTGGACTTTCGGCAAGGCGTATCACCGCATGAAGATGATGTATGACTTCGGACTGTCGCGCATTTATGAGGTCGTCATCAATTCGAATCCGTCTTATGCGTTTCTGCTCGAAACCAACTCGCCTCTGCAAAACAAGCTCGTGATCGCGCACGTCCTGGGCCATGTGGATTTCTTCAAGAACAATCACTGGTTCTCGAATACCAACCGGCGAATGGTCGATCAAACTGCGCGCCACGCCCGACGGATGGAAGAGTACGAATTCACCCACGGTCGCAAGGTGGTCGAAGAATTCCTCGACGCGGTGCTTTCAATCGAAGAGCATATCGATCCGCATTTTTTCATCCGCAAGGAATCAGACGATCAGGACAAAAAGACCGATAAGCGGAAGAAAGAAGGCCGCTACGACGATCTGCTCACGAAATCCGAGCTTGGCGAAGATGAGTCTCCGCCTACTGCTTCCGAAGAGAGAGCGCGAAGGTCGAAAGTCCGTTTGCCTGAAAAAGACATCGTTTATTTTTTGATGAAGAACTCTCCTGCGCTTGAAGACTGGCAGCGGGACGTTATGTCGATGCTGCATGAAGAGATGGAATACTTCGTCCCGCAGATGCAGACCAAGATCATGAATGAAGGATTCGCGTCTTACTGGCATTCGCGCATCATGCGCGAGATGGAACTCAGCGACAGCGAGCATATAGAATTCGCCGAGCTTCACTCAGGCGTCGTTTCTCCGCACAAAGGACAACTCAATCCTTACTACCTCGGATATAAAATCTTCGAAGACATCGAAAAACGATGGGACAACCCGACGGATGAAGAGCGAGAAAAATTCGGGCGCAAGGGCGGAGAAGGGCGAGAGAAAATATTCGAAGTCCGCGAGGTCGATAACGACATCTCCTTCCTTCGCAATTATCTCACCGAAGAACTCTGCGAAGAGCTTGATCTCTTCGTTTATGAGCTGGTCGATGACGAAGAGTGGACGGTGACGGAAAAGCGATGGGAGAGAGTGCGCGATCAGCTTGTCGCCAATATGACCAACTTCGGATTCCCTTACATCGAAGTCGCGGACGGCGACTACGAAGGAAACAGCGAACTCTTCCTGATGCACCGTTACGAAGGCGTCGAGATGGACATCAAGTACGCGCGCAAGACTCTTGAATACGTTCACAAACTCTGGGGCCGTATGGTGCATCTCGAAACTGTAGTCGATGAAGAGCCGATGGTGCTTCACTACGACGGCAATGAACATACCGAAGACTGAACTCAATCAGGAGGGACATTATCTCTGTGAAGAATAGACGAGCCATAGCCGTTTTGTTTTTTCTGCTGATTCTTTCCTTCATCATCGCGCCTTCTCCGACCAATGCGTGGGGCGATGAGGGCCACCGATGGATAAATCGCGCGGCAGCCGAGAAAATGCCCGACGATATGCCTGCGTTTTTCAAACTGGCTTCGGCCCGCCTTTCATTCCTCGGCCCGGAGCCTGATCGCTGGCGCGATCGGATAGAGCTTTATCGCGCGCTCAACGAGGCGCAGTCGCCCGATCACTTCATCGATATCGATAAACCGGAGAACTTTCAGTCCCTCCCTGATAATCGATATCTCTACAGTGAATGGCTTCGCGCTTCGGGCAAAGACCCTAAGGATATCGGATTCCTGCCTTATTCGATTCTCGAAGGCTATCAACGTATTCAGGTGTTGTTTCGAATGTGGCGCGATCCGAGAAATTCTTCGGAGCGCGATCAGATAGAGCAGAACATCATCTATTATGCGGGGGTGCTTGGCCACTACGTCGCTGACGGCGCGCAGCCTCTTCACACCACGATTCATTTCGACGGATGGAGTTCAAGCACTAATCCTGATCTTTTCACGCGCGAACATCTGCACTCGCGCTTCGAGAGCGAATACGTCAGGTCTCAAATCAAGCCTGAAGACTTCAGCCCGCAGGTCAAACCGGCGCGAAAACTCAACGATGTGTTTGCCGACACGATGAAGTTTCTCTTCGATTCCAACAGTCAGGTCGCTGAGCTTTACAGACTGGAAAAAACTGCAAGGTGGGATCAGAACAATCGCAATGCTCAGTCGAAGCAATTCGTCACCGCGCGACTCGCCGCCGGAGCGCAGATGCTCGCCAATCTCTGGTACACCGCATGGACTGATTCCGCCGCTGTGCAAGGGCAGTGAGAGAATCGTTCAAAAAATTGGCAAGCATTTTTTTTTGTGGCGTTCAATAGAGTGACGGAGGTTCTCAAGCCAGAGCACGGGCTGGAGCGTTAGCGAGTTTAACTTGAGAACCCTCCGTCTTCTATCTTCGTAGTTGTGCCTGTGTCGCTGGGATTCATCCACTTGGAGGTTTTCATGTGCATAGCGAAACTGGTATCAAGAGGGAATAGACTATCTGCCATTGTAATAATTTTCATCGCTATTCTCATGAGATGTGCGGAACCCGGCTATGCTATTGCACGCCATGAACTGACTGATCAGGATAGAGCTTCGATTGCAATATCTATCCTTCGTGACCAGATATCGTGTAGGAATCTGCGCAAGAATGACAGTTTCGTGCTTAAGATTAATGAGTACATAAGGCGAGAATGGTTTGCCTCATTTTCCGATATCAGGTTGATATTACTCAGTGAGCAAGAGATTGATTCAAGAGTGAAATCGGACGCCTCTTTTTCTTATGGCAGTTTCGAAGGATTCGAGATCGCAGGTAAAAAGGTGATTGTTAATTTCGGCGAGCCTACGAGTCTCACATCTGTCAGCGGGCCTATCTATGAATATAGAAAAATTTCGGGAAGATGGAGAGGAACAATTACAGGTGTCTTTGCGGCCTGCGGAAGGATTGTGGATGGGCCGGTAAAATAATAATTAGGACAGAATTTGCAAACACGATGCCCGTGTATGTGTTTGACCAGACCATGTAGCTTCACCTGCTCGCCATCGAAAACGCAGGTTGGTGATGCTGACGATGGAAGTAATTCCAAAAAAAGAGAGATTCTAAAGATGATTGCCAAAATGTTTCGAATCCTTGCGGCAACAGTGTGCCTTTCGGGAGTCGCATTCGCTCAGGGAATAATAGTACCTGACGATTGCCATCGTTGCCCGCGTCCTCCCCTGCCAAGACCTCAGCCTCTTCCGCGAGTGCTCAAAGTCAAATCCGTAAAAATCACAACTCGAATCGACGCTCAGGTCTCGACGACTCGCGTGGAGCAGGTCTTTGAAAATGACACGCCCTATCGACTGGAAGGGCAATACTTCTTCCCGCTTCCTGAGAGCGCGGCGGTTCAGGACTTCGCCATCTATGATGGAGAAAAACGTCTTTCAGGCGAAGTGATGGAGCGAGGTAGAGCGCGACAGATTTATAACGAAATCGTCCGCCGCCAGATCGATCCCGGCTTACTCGAATATGTCGGCAAAGACCTCTTTCAAGCGAGCGTATTTCCCATCGAGCCGCGAAGCACGAAGAAGATCGAACTGGCTTATTCTCAATCACTTAAAAACGAAAGCGGAACCGTAGCCTATCGCTATGAACTCGGATCAGGGCGACGGATTCTTCAACAGCCCGTCGGACAGATTGCCGCAAGCGTAGAAATCAATTCGCCAATCGATCTGAAAAATATCTACTCGCCTACGCACAAGATTTCAGTCTCAAGAGATGGCGAGCGGCGGGCGCGACTGAGCTTCGAAGGATCGGGCGAGGAGGCGCAGAGAGATTTTCAACTCTACTACTCGCTTTCGGAAAAAGAGTTCGGACTTTCGCTCGTCACCCATCGCGAGCCTGCAAAAGACGGGTTCTTCATGATGTTGATCTCGCCCAAAGTAAACATCAGTGAGTCAGAGCGAGCCGCGAAGGATGTCGTTTTCGTCTTCGACACTTCAGGTTCGATGAGCGGAGAAAAAATCCAGCAGGCGAAAGCGTCGCTTCGTTTCGGCGTAGACTCGCTTTCGGAGCGCGACCGATTCAACATCATTTCGTTTTCGGGCGAAGAGCATTTGATGAAAGGCAGTTTGGTGCAGGCGACCCGCGAATCCAAAAGCGAGGCCCGCGCTTTCATCGAGCGTTTGAATGCCGAAGGCGGAACGAACATCAACGACGCGCTCGTGGCCGCGATGCGCCAGTTTCAAAACTCTGAACGACCGGCGATGATCGTCTTCGTCACCGACGGCAAGCCTACAGTCGGCCCGACCGACATAAAACAGATTTCCAAAAACGTTCAGGAAGCGAACCGCGCGGGAGTGAGACTGTTTTCCTTCGGCGTGGGCCACGATCTCAACGCAAGCTTACTCGACAAACTCGCTTCCGAAAATCGCGGCGCGAACGATTACGTCGAACCGGGCGAAGACCTTGAAGTTAAAGTCTCGAACTTTTTCGCCAAAGTGAATTATCCGGTGCTTTCCGATCTCCGCCTCGATCTGGGCGGAGTCGAAGCCGATTATATGTATCCGCGAAACCTGCCCGATTTGTTCAAAGGCTCTCAACTGACTATCATCGGCAGGTACAAGAATTCCGTTTCGAATGCCGCCATTCGACTGACCGGTAGAGTGGGCGGACGGACGGAAACCTTCACCTTCGCAGGTCAGAGTTTTGCAAACGAAAGAAGCGACAATGATTTTCTTCCGCGACTCTGGGCGACGAGAAGAGTCGGATTTCTGATGGAACAGATTCGACTCAACGGCGAAAACCGCGAGCTGATAGATGAAGTGGTCGCGCTCGGCACGCGCTATGGCATAGTTACGCCTTACACATCATATCTCGTCACTGAGGATGTGAAAGTGGCGATGCGCCAGCCTCCGGGATCACCCAGAGAGCGACGAATGACTGACGAATCGAAGCGAGCGCTTAATTCCGCCCAGATGGCTCCGGGGGTCGCTGAAGGACAGGCGGGAGTGGCCCGAAGCCGCGCCGACAAGGATATGGCTCAGGCTGATCAGGCCATATCGCTCGACTCTTATCTCACGACTGTTCGCACGGTCGACAGCAAGACCTTCACTCTCAAAGACGGCGTGTGGGTCGATACTGAATTCAAGGAAGGCTCGGCCCTGCCAAGGGTGGAGTTGAAATTCGGCAGCGATGAGTTTTTCAATCTGCTCGTGAAAGAGCCTAAGCTCGCTGAATACTTCTCGCTCGGACAGAAAGTAGTCGTCATCTACAAAGGCAAGGTCTATCGAGTCGCGTGAGTACAGAGGCAGGCGCACCTCTGAGATGCGCCTGCCTCTGACTTTTCTTTTCATCCTGCCGCGCGAAATTCACCCGCCAACTGGCATTTCAGAAAAATCTGTTATAAAACTTTTCACCTGCCGGTCGACATTTTGCCTGATTCGTTCAGCCCCGGTCGGCCAATCCTGGCTCTGAAGGTGGGACCAAAAATTTGTTGCAGATACGACTGACTGAGCGTCAGCTTCGCAATCTTTTTATCCTTATAGTCGGAATCAACCTGTTGTTGATAGTGATGAACTGCCCTTTTCTGGTTTCTCAACTCTCGTTCGAACGCGGCATACAGAGCGATTCGCTCATCGATTTCATAAAGTTCGAACTCGATCTGCAAAGAGAGGGCGTCGTTGCCACGTGGTATTCGAGTATGCTGCTCTTTCTGGCTGGATCGCTTGCCTGGATGATCAGTAAGATCGAATTTTCAATTTACAGATTCCCCCGATTGATCAAATTCGGATGGCTTGCGGCGGGAGTTTTTTTCTTCGCGATTTCTGCTGATGAAATCGGGCAGATTCATGAGAACATCCCTTCCTATCTGAAGTCGAAGGGTCTGGACGTATCGCTGGGGCCGGGAGCCTGGGTCCCGATGCTCCTGCCCTTGATCGTGGCGCTGATCGTAGGAATGATATTCTTTTTTTCTGTGATGCTCGCCAGAGAAAAGAAACCGCTCATCCTGACTCTGGCGGCCATTGCCTGCTGGGTGCTGGCGCTGCTCGCCGAATGGAGCGAAACAAACTCGCTCGGCATATCGATGTCGAAAGATGTCGAGGGGTTCATAGAAGAAAGCCTTGAAATAACAGGGACGACACTTTTTTGCTACTCATTCGTTTCTTTCCTCCAGACACGACAGCGAGCGCAGCAATCCATTCAAGGAGAAGGAAAGCATGAAACAACTGACAGCCGCGTTGTTGTTGCTGGCGGCGCTGCAACCGGTCGCAAGCGCAAGTGATAACCTCTATCTCCAGACTGCCAGGGAGACGGCAAAGTGGATTCGCTCGTCTGCTGTCAAAACAGAGAAGGGATTGGCCTGGCCCTCTGATCCCGCTGATCCGAAATCCGTCAATACCACTCTCTACAGCGGCACTCCCGGCGTTATGTTGTTTTTCATAGAAGTCTCTCGCGCGACCGCCGACCGTTCGTTTCTCACGGATGCCCGCGCGGGCGCTGATTATCTGATGGCTTCGATTACGGATGAAAAAGAAAACGGATTGTACACAGGTCTTGCGGGGATAGGTTTCACGCTCTGCGAAGTATATAGAGCGACGGGCGACGCGCGGTATCGCGCGGGCGCGCTTCGTTGCGCCGAGTTGATTCGAAGCCGCGCCGTGAAAGCAGGCAGCGGTGTGGAATGGAGCGACACGACAGACATAATCAGCGGCAGCGCAGGCACCGCGTTGTTTCTGCTCTATGCCGCGAAGGAATTCAAAAAAACTGAGTTTCGAGAAACCGCAAGACTCGCGGGACTTCGACTCATCGAGCTTGCGCGTGAAGAAGCAACAGGGCTGAAGTGGGCGATGACGCCGCGGTTTCCGAGACTGATGCCGAACTTTTCGCACGGGACGGCAGGCATCGCTTATTTCCTCGCCACGCTCTACGAGGAGACCAAAGAGAAAACGTTTCTCGACGCCGCGCTTGGGGGCGCGAAGTATCTGCTGTCGGTCGCAAAGACGGATGGCGATGTCTGCATGGTTTTTCATAACGAGCCTCAAGGCCGAGAGCTTTTCTATCTGGGATGGTGTCACGGGCCTGTGGGAACTGCGCGATTGTTTTATCGCCTCTATAAAGCGACCGGCGATGGTCAGTGGATGGAGTGGGTGAAAAGGAGCGCGCGGGCAGTGATCGAGAGCGGCATTCCCGAAAAGCAGACCGCCGGGTTCTGGAACAATGTGAGCCGGTGTTGCGGCTCTGCGGGGGTCGCAGATTTCTTTCTCGACCTCTATCAGGCGACAGGCGACAGAGAGTATCTCGGTTTTTGCAAGCGAGTCGCGGCTCAGACTCTTTCGCGCGCCGCTCGCGATGATAAAGGCGCGCGATGGATTCAGGCAGAACATCGCGTCAGGCCCGAACTGCTCGTCGCGCAGACGGGACTCATGCAGGGCGCGTCAGGCATGGGGATGCTGATGCTGAGGCTCTATGATTTCGAGCGCGGAAAAAAATCAGCGATACGGTTTCCCGACACGCCGTTTTGATGCGTTTTGGAGAAAGAGACATCGATGCTCATTGACGATTACCTGCCTCGGTTCGACTTTGTTGAACGGCACCGGATAAGGATCGGCGCGCCGATTGATCGGGTCTATAAGGAAACTCGCAATCTTGACCTGAGCGACTCCCTGATCGTTCGTGCGTTGTTTGGAGTGCGCGGGATTACACAAATGATTTCTTCTCGACGCAAAACGGTCAGGCCAGCGATAAATATGCAAACCATCCTCGACAACGGCTTCATCCTGCTTGGCGAAAATCATCCTGAAGAAATGCTGATAGGCATAGTTGGCCGTTTCTGGACACCATCAGGCGGCGTTCAGAAACTCGATGCCGACGGATTCAGGCAGTTCGATAAGCCTTCTTATGCGAAAGCGGTCTGGAATTTTTCCCTTTCATCCGAAGGAGACAATTCGACGCTGCTCGCGACAGAAACGCGGATACTGTGTCTTGATGCAAAAAGCCGAAAGCGATTTCGCATTTACTGGTTCGGCGTAAGACCTTTCAGCGGATTGATTCGGCGTATTGCTTTGCGCGTTGTTAGAAAGCGAGCGGAAGAAGCCACAGGATAAGCGACCTTGCGCTTCACTTGATAAGCTCTCGGTTTCGCCGCTAGACTGTCCGCGTATGAGCGAGAACTTTGCTGAGATCGCCGTCATCGGCGCGGGACCTGCGGGCGCGCATCTGGCCACCCGTCTTGCCGAAAGCGGTCGCGACACGATTCTCTTCGACCCGCGCGGAGCGTGGGAAAAACCCTGCGGCGGCGGCGTCCCCACTCGCGCGTTGAGAGAGTTCGCCTTCCTGCTTGAAAGCTCAGGGTACCCGCGCAAGCTCATCAACCGAATAACTATGATCTCGCCGTTTGAAAGACGAATCACCGTCAACTTCAAAACTCCGTTCGCTGTCTTTTCGCGCAAGGTTCTCAATGGTCTCATACTCGACCGCGCCATTTCGGCGGGCGCGCGATTCATACGATCAGGCGTGAAAGATTTCAGCCGCACGAGCGACGGATGGTCTTTGAAGACTGCGGACGGGCAGGAGTGGCGGGCGCGGTTTTTAGTCGGCGCGGATGGCGCGGCAAGCTTCGCACGTCGTCGATTGATAGGCATCTTTCCGCAAAGCGATCTTGCGCTCGCATTCGGTTATAACGTCGCGATGGATGGGACTGACTTTCAGAGTGAAAAAAAAGAGGATGAAGTATTGATCCGATTTCCGAAAAACTTCACGGGCTACCTGTGGGCCTTTCCGCGACCGGGCGTGATGAATTTCGGCGTGGCTTCGAAGCTCGGCGAGCGAACATCGGATGAACTGCGACAACTGCTTTCAGATTTCGTTCGCGATTACTACGGCGGACTTATGCCCGCGTCGGAACGAATGGATTTTTTCGGGGCGAAGATTCCGACGCTTGATCGAAGAAGCTGGAGCGAGTTGCGCGCAAGCGGCGAAGGCTGGGCGCTTGTGGGCGATGCCGCGGGTTTCGCCGATCCGATCACGGGCGAGGGAATCTACTTCGCTTTCAAATCCGCCGATGTTCTGGCGGAAGCGATCAGTCACCACGCGACGGGCGGCGCGGCTGAGTCGGCTTATGAGCGAATGTGGCGGGCATCGTTCGGGCGCGAGCTTGAGCAGGCATCATATCGCCTGCCCCAGTTTTATCACGGCACTTTCTTAGGCCATCTCATCACCGACGCGATGATTCGCCTCGCGCGATTTCACCGCGGCGTGCGCAAAACTTTAGTCGATGCTTTGATGGGCGAGCAGAGCTACGTCACGCTCAAACGCGATTTGTTGCGTCGAGCCTGGCAGATCATTTGATAAACCTCGATGCAGAACCATAACGACACTCGTAATCATACGGCCAGAAAACGTTCCCCGCTGGTAATTATATTCATAACCATCTTCATCGACCTCGTCGGGTTCGGCATCGTCATCCCTGTGCTGCCTCTTTACGCCAAAGAGTTTCAGGCTTCGGAGACAGTCATAGGGCTGCTGCTCGGAGCCTTCTCCGCGATGCAGTTCTTATGCGCTCCCATTCTTGGAAAGCTTTCGGATCGTGTGGGTCGAAGGCCGGTGCTGCTCTTCAGTCTGATAGGGACTTCGATAGGCTTTCTGATCATGGGGCTTGGAAACGCGCTCTGGCTGCTGTTTCTGGGGCGCATCATCGATGGAATAAGCGGCGGGAACATCTCGACCGCGCAGGCTTACATCGCCGACGTGACTCCGCCCGACGAGCGTTCGCGCGGTATGGGGCTGATAGGCGCGGCCTTCGGACTGGGTTTCATCGTCGGGCCTGCGATTGGCGGCGTGATGAGTCAGATCACGCCCGCCGCGCCATTTTATTTTGCGGCGGTTCTTGCCGCAGCAAACGCCACGGCGCTTTATTTCCTTCTGCCTGAAAGCCTGACAGCCGAAAGACGCGGCCACGGGCATCAACGCCCGTCTGTTTTGCGAATGATTTCAGAGACCGGCGGATGGCAACTGCGCGCAGTGATGGCGACATACTTTTTCGCTACAATCGCTTTCGCCATGCTGACGGCGACCTTTGCCCTTTTCACCAATCACAAGTTCGGCTTTGACGCGACGCATAACGGATATCTTTTCGCCTATCTGGGACTGCTCGGAGCGATCATTCAGGGCGGCCTTATGGGTCGACTGGTAAAAGTTTTCGGCGATAAGGCGCTTGCCATATCAGGCATCGCGCTGCTCGCCGCAGGCATGTTCTTTATGCCATCGAGCGAGACACTCACAACTCTCATATTGGTCAACACGGCTATCGCCGTAGGCAACAGCCTTGCCACGCCGACGCTCAACGGCATCGCGTCGAAGAGCGTCGATGCCGCGCATCAGGGAAGTGTGCTTGGCGTGATGGCATCCTCGGCCAGCCTTGCAAGAATAATCGGGCCAGCGATGGGCGGCTTTCTTTTGAGCCGCGACCCTGATCCGCTTTACGGGCGAACGCCTTACTGGACGAGCGCGGCTATCATGCTCGTTGCGCTCGCCATTGCCGCGACTCTCAGCGCGCCCGTTGATGTAGTTGAAACGGGAGCAGTGATGGAAGAGCGAAGCGGAGAAGGCACGTAGGAAATCCATGTACCAGTTGAATGTTTTTATTCACGTCGCGATGGCGGCTCTTTGGGTTGGAGGGTTGATATATACGGCTGCGGTCGCCGTGCCTTTTGCGCTCACGCACGCGCCTGATGAGCGGCAGCAGATACTTCGCGGACTTGCGCGCCGCTTTCGTCGATTGGGCTGGAGCGCGATGGTTATTCTCATCCTTACGGGCTTGGGCAATCTGTGGCTCAGACCCGCGCCGATAAGCCCGGCGCAGTTGTTTAGCGGCGAAGCGTTCGATGCGCAAAAGGTCGATCCATTCATCGCCGAGTGGCTGGGGTGGAAACTCGCGCTGGTTTTATTGATCATAGTGTTGATGCTCTATCACGACATCACGAGCATTCGCGCGGCACGTGAGCATCCGTCCCCCGGCTCTGCGCCAGGCCGCAGGAGCGGCTCACTGGCTGCGGCGCTGGCGACGTTGCTATCGATAGCAGTGCTTTATTTGTCCGTCCGCCTTGTGCGAGGCTGAAGGAGAGAATGGGATGAAGGTTGAAACCGGAGTGATTGCAGCGGCGGGCGCGGGTACAAGGATGCTGCCCGTTTCGCTGGGCTATCCGAAAGAGCTTTTGCCGATAATCAACAAACCGGCCATTCAACTCATCATCGATGAATACATCGAATCAGGGTTGAAAAAGATCATCGTCGTCACGGGGTCGAACGCGAAGCCTATCCACCGACAATATGATTTCAGCGATCTGCCTCCGCGCGGAAAGCATAGCGTTCTGGATGACTTCGTCGATAAGCTTTCAAATGTTGATTTGATCTTCGAGCCGCAGCGCGGGCCTTACGGCAACGGGACGCCTTTGATAGTCGCGCGCCCGCACCTTCAGACTGGCGAAGGATTCATCTATTCTTATGGCGACGACATCATCAAATCGAAAATCCCTTTCACGCGACAACTCATCGACAAGCACGAAAGCGCGGGCGCACTCGTCGTCGGAGTGCAGGAGGTCGCGTGGGAAGATGTAATGCGCTACGGCATCGCCGAGATAAAAGAGGGAAGCGAAGAGCGCGAGCTTTCCGACGTTGTTGAAAAACCTGCCCGCGAAGCTGCGCGATCAAATCTTGCTGTGTTCGGAAGGTTTCTGCTGTCGACTGAGATAATCGATATACTCTCTGAAACTCCGCTCGGAAAATCGAACGAGCTATGGCTTACGGACGCTGTGCGCGAATACATCCGTCGGGGCGGGCGCGTCGTGGCTCAACCGGTGATTGACGGTCGCTGGCTGACAATCGGCGATCCGATAAATTATCTCAAGACGCTCATCGAATACGCGCTCGACGATAAGGAGATTCGCAAATTGCTTGAGCCGCGGATGAGAGAGTTGTTGGGATAAGAGCGTTGCGCGCTTTCGGCTTGCGCCTGAGAAATACCATCTCATGGATGTGTTGAGAATCCTTGCTGCGCGTCGTCGCTCGTTAGAGATTTCAAAAACTCAACAAGATCGCTTTGCTCTTCATCTTACAGGCGATGTGCTGATTTCACGCAGCGGCGAAGTCCGTGAACTGTCGCATCTTTGGAGAATGGAAAGCGAGCACGATATCCGAATGCGGCACGCCTTCGCGCACGAGCGCAGTCGCTATGCCGTCTTCCGTCCAGTCTTGTTCGACGTAAATTTTTTCGTTGTGAATGCGGACGTAAAGATGAATATAAAAAGCTCGCTTATTATCTTTCCATCCAAGCGACAGCCATTGATAATGACCACGCTCGTCATCGAAGATAGCCAGTTCGCTAACATCCGGGTCTGCATCGCGATTGAAAATTTCTACATAGCGATTGATGATATTTTTAATCAGCGCGCGGTAACGATCTAGTTTATCCATTGCGCGATCTCCTCTGTTTCGATCTTCACCACGATGAAAGGGATTGTATGCTTTTGAAAAACAACTTCCAAGCCTTCTACCGACGTTAAAGCCTCGTAAGTTTCCTGGTCGATAGCGATATAAAGCTTTCGATCAGGCTCGATGATTTCCAAATAGCTCAGATAAATTTCATATTGCCCAATGGCTGTTTTCAAATCATTGAGCAAGGATGGGTTTAGAAAGCTTTTGACTTCAACCGCGATCTTGACGCCGTTTCGTTCCGCCGCAAAAGCTCGTTCCGCCGCAAGGTCAATTAAAAGACTTACCTTCTTGTATTTGATTGAGTAAGGATCATGGGTAACTGTCCACCCGTCCTTGATGAGCGCGTTTTTAACTGCGTCGTGAATGACATCCTTTGCAGGCATGGCGTGATTATAAGTTTTGCGCGATTACAGATCAATCAACTCTCACCGCGAATCGTTGCGCCGCGCGTCGTCGCTCGTCAGCGATTTCAAGAACTCCACGAGATCGCTTTGCTCTTCGTCCGTGAGATCGACCGCCATCAGTTCCCACGCCCGCATCGGATTGTCATTCCCGCCCTGCACGTAAAACTTCACGACATCCGCGAGCGTCGCCGCGCTCCCATTGTGAAAATAAGGCGCGGTCAATTCTACATTGCGAAGCGACGGCGTGCGAAAGGCCCCAAGATCGAGCGCGTTGCCTGTGACGAGAAATCTTCCTAACTCCGATGCTCCATCGAGTCTGGATAGCTCCGCAAACTTTGGCGAAGAAGCGTCTGCTTTGCCCAGGCTCATAGCCTTCGCGGTGAGGTTGTTGAATTCGCTGTGGCCTGCGGCTACGCCTGTGTTGCGATAAATCTGATCCGAAAAAAACGGATACGCCTGATTGATCGAGTGACACTGGGTGCAGCGGCCTCTGGTGCGGAAAACAATCGATCCCCTGATCGCCGCTTCGCTCATCGCCGAGCGGTCGCCCGCCATGTAGCGATCAAAAGGCGAGTTGGCCGAAACCAGCGTGCGCTCGAATGCGGCGATGGCTTTGCCTATCGATTCAATCGTCACCCGCGAGCCGAAGGCTTCGCGAAAGGCCGTCGTATACTCAGGAATTTTTTCCAGTCGCTCGATGACCTGGCTGTGTGTTTGATCGCCCATCTCTGCGGGGTTGATGAGAGGAAGAATCGCCTGATCTTCGAGCGTCTCCGCGCGCCCGTCCCAGAACTGGCCGGAGTTGAACATCGCGTTTAGTATCGAAGGCGAATTCCTCTCCCCTGTTCTTCCGCCCACGCCTTCAGAGACTTTCCTTCCGTCCGCGAAAGCTTTTTGCGGATCGTGACACGACGCGCAACTGATCGAGCCGTCCGCAGAAAGCCTCTTGTCGAAAAACAACTGCCTGCCAAGCTCGACCTTCGCGCTGGTAAGCGGATTGTCTTTCGGTACGAAATATGACCACAACTCCGAAGGTATGCCGACCGGCAGATTGACGCGAAAAGCTTCCGCAAGATTCGCGCTGTCCGCATGAACCGTCAATGAAACCGCAAGCGCGAATGCTGCGACGATCAGTGACTTGAGCGATTTTGCCATAGCGCATCCTCACAGGTCTTCGATCTTCAACTTCGTGTCTGCATTCTTCCACGCTTGTTCGAATTGCTTTTGAACGAGCGATGCCGCCTCGCCTCTGCCCTGCGCTTTGAGGCTCTCCATCAATCCAAAGAGCAGGCGTCCATTTCGCGGGGCGCGCTCCAGGGCTGCGCGAAAAACTTTTTCGGCTTCTTCGGCTTTGCCCGCCTGAAGGAGCGCCGCGCCGAGAGATTGTCTCACAGGGTAATACCACGCGGGCGGCTCATCGTAGCCGAGCGCGTCTTCCTCCTCGACCGCTCTCTTCCACCCATCAACCGCAGCAGCGAAATCGCGCCTGGACTGAGCCATTCTCGCGTCGAGTACGATCACCGCGAGATTCAAGACTCCGCGCGCAGAGTTGTTGACTCCCCAGGCCACGTCTTCAGGAATTTTATTTTTCAATTCGATAAGCGCGCGCCGCTCTTTGTCTGCATCGTCGAGTTTGCCCTTAGCTGCGAAGGCAAGACCTCGCCCGTAATGCCAGAATGCTTTCGTCGTCATAAAGCGAGCAGCAGGCGCAGGCATTCGAAGCAGGTCATCCCACTTGTTGAAATAAGCCAGCACGAAAACTGATGAAGGAAGAAACGCTTCGAGCATCTCCATCTCGCCGATGTGCCGTTTGACGTTCGCTTCGAGCCGCGCGGCTGCTCGGCGGGCGTCAAGAAATCTGCCCGCTCTGTTGTGCGATTCGAGCAGGAAATGAAGATTATGCGAATAGTACATCGCCGGATAAATGCCCTTAGCGCCGGTCTTTCGGATATATGCCTCGTCTGCGAGGGCGGCCTCGGTGTTGCTCTTCGCCGATCGGTCGAAATCGCCGGTCTGGATGTAGATGTGCGCGGGCATGTGAACCAGATGGCCCGATGCAGGCGCGAGCTTTTCGAGTCTCGATGCGCTTGGCAATGCGCGCTCAGGATTAGGCGAGGCTTCGACTGCATGGATGTAGTAATGGTTCGCGCCGATATGATAGGGGTCGTGTTTGAGGACTGATTCCAGAACGGCGAGTATTTCTTCAGTACCCTCGGCGGGCTTGCCGTCTTTCGTCCACAATCGCCACGGGCGCAGGTTCATCATGCTTTCGGCGTAAAGAGTCGCCGCGTCCATATCGTCGGGATACTTTCGCGCAAGCTGGCCCATCGCGTTTTTATAATCAACCGCCAGTTTGTTCAAATCGGCGTTCTTGTCATTCGAATATCTTTTCGCCAGCGCCTGGATGTAATCGCGCTCATGCTGGCTCGCGCCGGATGCAAGCGACATCGCCTTTTGAATATGTTCATAAGCTGCTTTTTCGCGGTCAGGGATGGAAGGAAGATTGATGTTGGCTCCAAGCACAAGGGCCATTCCCCAGAAAGCCATCGCCATCTGCGGGTCAGTCTCCGAAGCGCGTTTGAAAGATCGATATGCTTCGTCGTGGTTGAAGCCGTAAAGCAAAGCCATTCCCTGATTGAAGAGTTTCTGCGCTGCGGCGCTGCTGGTCGTGACAGGATGATAATGCTCTCCGAATCCCGGCATGATCGCGCCCGACTTCGTCGCCGGGGATGAATGCCCTGTGTGCTGCGCGCTTGCCGAAGAAGCCAGCGCGAGCAATAAAAGGGTAATTACGAATCGTCTGCTTTTCATGATCTCCTCCTTTCAATCATACAGGCGAAAAGGAGAGGCGAAATTGATCGCGGCAGCATATCTTCTTCTCAGGACTGGTTCCGGGTCTCGCGTTATTTGCCGGTCTCAGGTTCAACTGCGCAACTTCTGACTGTACATACTCTCATTATTGTTCAGCCTTGCCCTTGACGATGAATGATATTGGCATCTCTCCGCCTGATGAGGTTTTCATCTTTGCCGAAAAAGTGACATGTTCGTATTCATTTTCTGAGATCGCAGGCTCGGCCTTGCCCTCATACGTCACCAGACTCAGCGGCGCGGCATGAGTCGTCCCGCCTGCCTTCGCACTCAATTTCATCAGGTCTTCGAACTTGTATTGAGCGTCAACATCTTTATCATCGGCGACAGGAACCATGACGAGAAAATCGCGCACAGGAGAAATGCCCAGATGATTGCCGTCTATCGGATGCAGACTGTATCGAAGCGTGTATGCTCCGGCTTTTACGGCCTGACCGCGAAAGTCGCCTCCGCCCTTCGGAAACGAAATCACGCCGATCAATGCTGAATCGGGAATTTGTGTGTAGATAGCTCCGCTGACATCTTTTTTGGCTGATGTGGGAAGACTCTTTCTCAACCACAACTCGCAAATAACCGAGCCGTCTTCCATCAAAACCCGATAGCCTTTGTCTTCCATCGCGCCCCGCACGGATTCAGACGCGGCTGTATCGGCAAACGGGCCTATGGATTCGAGTTTTGCGGCGGCGGCTGAAGCTGAAAATGGAATTATGAGTGAAAGGAGCAAAAAGAATAAAACTGCTTTTCGCATCAGATAATCCTCGTTGAAATCAAGAGCGGTCTGATGTGGCGCAAGTTGACGGCTTGCGAGGCTTCAGGTCGCAACCTGACAGTTTGCGCCACGCTGCTTCAAGACAAAGGCACAAAAGCCGCCCGCGAGTGGTGGCCGTTGTGCCTTTGTCTAAGCGGATGGTAGCTGTGCAGTTTGCTACCGGCTGAAGCTCCCGACGAACGCGCTGCGCTTGCCGTGAATCGTCCACACGACGCCGAGTCCTTTTCCCTGAAACTCGTCAGTTTCGGCAACCGCTGGCATCGCATGGGAAGTCGAGGCGAGCGGCGGATAGAATGTCTCTTCGTTTCCGCAGAGATGATCCTTAGGCGTGATGGCGCGAGTCTCTATGCCTGCAAACTCGCCCGCGCGCACTCGCGCGTTGCTGTAGTGTCCGCCTGCATGGCTTATTTCCATAATTATAGGCGCGACTTCCACGCGGATGATGTTTTCAAAGAGCCTTCCGCCCATCTCACGCGCAAATCCCAGAAGCGCCTTCTGCTGCTCGGAAGTCGCCCGCGCGTCTACGATCATCACCGACTTCGCCGGATACGGATCGTTGTATTGATCGCCGAGAGTCGCCCCGGCCTTGACCACTCCAACGACGCTCAGTCCATCGAGCGCGACGCCGTTCCACTCGCCCTTGTTTACGCGCCACGCAAGAATTGCCTGATCGCCAACAAGGTTGACTTCGCCGTTAGCGAAGCACGGCCCCGTGTAGACATCCGCGCTGCGGGTTTCAATGTAGTCGCCCGAAATCTGCTGCGCGCTCGCGGTTGACGCAAGCGCCAGCGTCAATAATGCCGACATCAACAAAATCTTCTTCATCACTTTGCCTCCAAACTGATTCTCGCTTAACAAGTCTTGAGAGTCCAGAGAGTCTTTCGAATGCGGAATGACGAGTGCGGAATGCGGAATGGAAACTCCATATTCCGCACTCCGCACTCCGCACTCGCTAGACTTTTCCCGTGCCGTAGCAGGCGCGCCCCGTCGATGTGCATTCGCCCGGCTCGGCAAGCCCGCCGTCCGGCCCTATGCAGGTTTGTGAGTAAAGGCACCAGAAAGCTCCATCGTTGCACGCCGGAACAGTCGGGTCCCACTCGACCTGAATGAACTGACCTTTCCATCTCAGGTGCGGACACAGGTCTGGATGATTGACATTGAAACGTTCGGCTTCCGTGATCATCTTTGACCTCCTTGTGCGGCCTTCATAATCGCGCGCTTGACCGCGACTCGCGCCAGTTGAATCTTGTACCCGTTGTGGCTCATCGCGCTGGCACGAGCGACGGCCAGCGTTCCGGCTGTCTCGGCCACCTGCTCGCTTATGGTTTTGCCCGCGAGATACGCCTGCGCTTCGCCTGATCTCCAAGGGACGGGCGCGACATGACCTAAAACGACTCGCGCCGATTCAATTGTCTTGCCGCTCATCTTCAATGCGACTGACGCGGCTGCAAGCGGCCAGTCGAGAGATTCTTTCTGACGCACTTCATAAGTAGCGTTCTTCCAGCCTCCGGCAGACGGGACGATTATCTCGGTGACGATTTCATTCGGCTTGAGGCGATACTCCTTCTCGTTTGCTGAAGTCGGAGCGGCGAAGAAGTTTTCAAGATTCATCTCCACCTGTCCGCCCGATCCGAATATGTGAAGCTTCGCTCCCAAAGCTATGAGCGCAGGCGCGAGGCTCGAAGGATTGACGAAGTAGGCTGGCCCCGTGTTGCCTAGTATCGCGTGATAACGATTATCGCCTTCAGGCACAAGCGCGGCTCCATCTTTGTCTTTTGCGAGCAGGCCGAAGCCCGCGCGATAGTACCAGCAACGGGGTCGCTGGCACAGATCGCCGCCTACGGTTCCCATAGCGCGAATCTGCGGGCTGGTTATTCCATCGGCTGCGTGAATGAGCGAAGCATAACCGCGTTTGACTATCGCGTTGTCGAGTAACTCCTGCACGGTGACGAGCGCGCCTATGCGCAGGCTCCCGTCAGGCAGAAGACGGATGCCGCGAAGTTCTGCTACGTCCTTGAGGTTGACCAGGCGACGGGGAGCGACGATATCATCTTTCATGAGAGAAAGCAGGTCAGTCCCGCCCGCAAGCGCCATCGCATCATCATCGGACGATCCCAGTAGACTCACGGCCTGTTCTTTCGTCGTGGGGCTGGCATATTCAAATCCTCGCATTGCTTCCTCCCTTCTTTGCAAGAGCCGCAAGCACGCGGTCAGGCGTGAGCGGCAGAGTTGGCACTCTCACGCCAATTGCATTGGCGACAGCATTCGACAGGGCTGCATAAGGCGATACGGCAGGCGGTTCGCCAAGCCCTATGACTCCGCGCTCGTCGTAGCCCTTGCCGGTCATCATGTGGACGACTAAATCGCCGATGTCGCCTATGCCCGCAAGCTTGTAAAACTCCATGTTCGGGTTGAGCATTTTTCCGGTCTTCGCGTCCATGATCTTTTCTTCATAGAGCGCGGAGCAAACGCCCATAATCAGAGCGCCGTAGACCTGACTTTCAGCGGTCTTTATATCGATGACGAGACCGCAATCCTGCACGGCCACGATTTTGTTGACTCGAACCACGCCCGTTTCGATGTCTACGGAAACGTCGGCCATCTGAACTCCGCCCACTCCGCTGTCGCCCAGTTTGCCGGGGCCGGGGTTCTTGCCTCTGACGGTTATCGGCACCTGGCCGATCTTCGAGCAAGCCTGTTTCCAGGTCAGCCGCTTCGCGGGATTGCTCTTCACGAGAATGGTTCCTGCGACGGCTTCGAGGTCTTCAGGCTTTGCGCCGAGCGCGGGCGCGGCTTTGGCGAATATCTGATCCAAAGCGTCGAGCGCGGCGCGTCGAGTCGCGCCACTCACTCCGGCGATGGTCGTGCTTCCGCCCGAACCGCCTGAAGTCGGGAAGCGATTATCGCCTATCAGCACTTTGACTACGCCCATGGGAAGTCCGAATGTATCGGCTGCGACTATTTCAACCGTCGTGCGCGTGCCTGTGCCGAGGTCCTGCGTGCCCATCTTCAATTCAACCGACCCATCGGGTTGAATCGTGATATCGCAATCCGACGGATGACCTCCGCCGCCCCAGGTGTGAAGCGAAAGGCCAAGCCCTCGTTTGATAGGGCCTGCGGTCTTGTCGCCGCGCTGATGCCAGTTCTTTTTCCATCCGATCAGGTCGGCGGCGATTTGAAATTCTTCTCGATAAATTTCGGCGCGCGGCCCTGTCAGTTCGATGTTCTTGAGGAAGAACTCCAGAGGGTCCATTCCGATGGCAGCCGCGAGGTCTTCGAGCGCCGACATCGTGATCAGACATGCCTGCGGGTGATTAGGCGCGCGCCACGCTCTTTGAGGGCCGATGTTGGTTTGAATCGCCGTGTGCTGCTTGCTCTGATTCGGGATGTTGAAGATATATGGCATCGGCGGCGATCCGCCCCCGCCTTGTCCCCCGCTTGCCCACGATTCCGATTGCCACGCTGTTATGGTTCCGTCTTTCTTCGCCCCGACTTTAACTTTTGCATAAGCCGACGGGCGCGCTCCCGCGACCATCAGTTCAGAATCGCGATCGAGGAAAATCTTGACGGGCTTGCCGCCCGCTTTCTTCGATAGCTGCGCCGCCGCGAAATCCCAGCGGTCAGGGCCGAACTTGCTGCCGAACCCGCCGCCGATGTGATCCTGTTTGACGCGGATATTGGCTGCGGGGATTTCCAGCACAGGGGCCATCGCCGCTGCGATAGAACTTACGGCCTGAGTCGAAAGATGAACGAGCAGGTTCTTATCGTCCTCCCACTCTATCACTGACCCGTGAGGCTCCAGACAGCAGTGCGTGATGACCGGCATTCCGTAGAGTCCTTCGGCAGTGACTTCGGCTTCGGCGAAACCTTTATCGGGGTCGCCGACCTTCTGCGCCTGAGCCGGACGCGCCAGACTGCCCACCGCTTTAGGATCGGTGTCTAGGACCGAGTGCGGCAGCACTTCGTAGACGACCTTGATTGCGCGGATCGCGTCGCGGGCTGTCGGCTCATCGACTGCGGCGACGGCGACTATTTCTTCGCCTGCCCATTTGATCTCTCTATCGGGGTCGGGAATGATGTAAACGGCTTTGACTCCGGGCATAGCTTCAGCGGCGCTGGTGTCAATGCTTGTGATCTTCGCGTGAGCGTGAGGGGAGCAAAGCAGTCTGCCGTGAAGCATCCCCGGACGATTGAGGTCGGAGTTATATCTCGCGTGACCCGAAACTTTGTGTGGGCCGTCTGTGCGAGAGATGCGTTTGCCTATGAGCGTCCTCTTGTCTGCATCAGGCCATTTGTATTCAGCCACGTTGCCCTCCTTTTCTCCCTCGCGAAGCCTGCAACACGGCGGCTCGCACGCCGACGTAGGTTCCGCATCGGCAGAGATTGCCGCCCAGACCTCTTTTCACCTCTTCAGGCGTCGGGTTGGGGTTCTTGTCCAGAAACGCTTTGCAGGCGACCACGAATCCGGGTGTGCAGTAGCCGCATTGCTGCGCGTCGTTATCTACGAAAGCCTGCTGGACGGGATGGAGTCGCTCGCCCTGCATCAAGCCTTCGACCGTTGTGATCTTTTTGCCCTGAGCTTCGATGGCCAGCACCGAGCAGGAATAAACGGGCTTGCCGTCCATGATTACCGTGCAGGCTCCGCAGGTGGCGCGGTCGCACACACGTTTGGCTCCCGTCAGGTCGAGATCGTTTCTGAGAGCTTCGAGCAGGGTGACTCGCGGCTCGACTTCCGCCGTGAAGGGTTTGCTGTTGATCGTAAGCTGAATGGGAGCTTTGCCGGGGCCGAGGACTTTGACTTCCGCCCCGGCTGCTTTGACCATTCGATAATTCAGGACGAGCGGGACAGACAAGGAGATGCCGCTGGCTTTGAGGAATCCGCGCCGCGACAGCCCTTGTTTATCGGGTTTCTTTTCATCACTCATCAGGTAGCCTCCTCAGTAAAAGTCTATAGAGTCTTGGGAGTCTGGAGAGTCTTGAGAGTCCGAACCCTCGATTGTTTTTCATCACGTCAGGGCGTCGTCTCTGACGACCCGGAAGACTCCTCCGAAAAAGTGGCGCAATCCAACAGGTCGCGCTACCAGACTCTTCAGTTCTCGCCGCCGCTAATTGATGGGCGTCGGCGTCACTATGAGTTCCACATCTTTTCCGCAACACACGCAAGGGCCAGGCGCGTAGGACGTGATGCTGCATACGTAGCAGTAATAATAAACATCGTGCAGCGTCTCTTCCTTGAATGCCTGAACCTTGACTATCTCAAGTTGATCCTTCTCGCGAAGCAGACCCAGGATCTGAAGTTCCATCTGACGGACTTGCTGATCCGCAAACATCGCTGTCAGCACATCGGTCGGCAGGAATCGGTAGAGCTTTTCATCTGTTGCCTGAAAAGCGAAACGAATGGCTGATGCCTTCTCGCAATCGAGGCGATGGTTTGACACATCGAAACATATTATGTGTCCGCGAACCGTAATGGCTCGGTCTTGAGCGCGAGCAGCGATTGACATAAGAGCGATTAAGACCAGAGCCAGCGGGATCGTTGAAAATCTCATCAGTCGTTTCCCGAAAACTTCATTCAATCTGCTCTCGAAGCAGGGTGCGCGAGCGTTGAACAAACTTCCACTGAACGAGTTGCTCGCAGGTTGTTATGTCAGAAAGTTAGGCGGATAAAGTATCACATCCGCCTTTCGAGGCGCAACGAAGAGACCAACCGCGCGGTCGGCTCTTCAAAGAGGTTTTACAATTTTTTACAAAGAGTGAGCCGACGAACTGTCGACCTTCACACTCCTCACGATCCGCCGAATCCAATGGTCACGCGACCGTTTTCCACGATGGTCGGGACTTTTCGATCATTGCCGTTGCGAGCGAGCATTTCGTTGAGTCGCTCCGTTTCTTTTTTAACGTCGAAGTATTCGACTGCGTAACCTCTCTGGCCGTAATCCTCACGGGCGGCTGAGGTGTATGGTCAGCCTTCCTTGCCATAAATCCAAACAATCTTTGCGCTCATTCTTCCTCCTTGATTGAGTAGTCAACAAGTTTGCACTTCGAATATGAAAACTGGCAAGGCGAAGACCGGAGGACGAAAATGTTGCATCTTTATTGTTCTGTAGCGTTGGGTTGCAAGCTGTGTTATCGTTTGAAGGCAAGTTAATGACAGGCCCCTACCGAGTATCGAAAGGATGTACAAACTGAAGCAGGTTTGAGAGTCGGGCTTCTGAACGTCCGGCGGGGCAGGATTGATAACAGCGATGTGCATCGGCTGGCAGCAGATGAGGGGAACTGAACAGATTATGAATCCGGCAATGCCTTCTGGAATTAAAAGAGCAAAGCTTCTGATCGTTTTGACAATGATTTGTTCTCTCGCGCTGGCGACTCCTTCCTTCGCCTCTCCCGCGCGAAAGAAACCGCGCGCCGCGCAGAAATCGAAGAGCAAATCGAAACCTCGCGCCCGATCCGCGAAATCGAAATCAAATAAAAAAGTGAGCGCGCGACGCTCGCGCGGTCGTGGCCGCTACGGGCGAGGGCGAAAAGGGAAATGGCGCAGCCGCTATGCCCGCTCCACTCCGTCAAATAATAACAACAGCGCAATACATAACTACCTGACTCAAGCCTGGTCGAACGGTCAGCCGCAGATATCTCGCGGCCCGCAGGAAGTCGCCGACAGCGCGACTGCGCCCGCCTCTTCGGCGATGGCCGAGAAAACCGCGACGCCCGCTGCTCCGACAACCTCCATGCCTGTGGGAGAATTGCCTGACGGCACGATACCGATGAATCCGCTGGTCGCGGCTTTCGCCGACAGCCTCGCCGTTCGCGGATACGACTATGAACATCAGGGCTTCATCGTGGCCACGATGAACGGCGAGGTGCTCGCCGAAAACAACGCCGACGGCAAATTCAATCCGGCATCGGTCATCAAAGTCGCAACGTCGCTTACAGCCATATCGAAACTCGGTCCCGATTTTCAGTTTCGCACAACGCTCTACACCGACGGAACTTTCGATCCTGCGACCGCAACTCTCGACGGCTCACTTTATGTCATCGGAAGCGGCGACCCGGCCTTCCTTCACGAAAACGCGCTGCTGATAGTCGACAAGCTCAATCGGACAGGCATCAGAACCATTACGGGAAATCTCTATGTGCTGGGCCAGTTCTATTTCAACTTTTCAGCCAGCCGCGAAGCGTCCGCAAAAGCCTTTCGCAATTCGATAACAGCAGAGAAGTGGACGCCCGCCTTGAAGATCGCCTGGCCGCGTTTTCTCGGTATGCGCGCTGCCGAAGAGAAGACCAATCTTCCGATTGGATATATGCCCGACAGTCCCCCTTCGATCAAAATCACAGGGACGACCATAACTGATCAGGCGGTAAATACTGCTCCTCTCAAACAGCTTGCCGTTCATACCTCGCTTCCGCTCGTCCGGGTGTTGAAAGCTCTCAACGATTTTTCGAATAACTGGATGGCGCACGTCATAGGAAACCTCGTCGGCGGATCAGACGCCGTTCAGCGATTCCTCGAAAGCGAAGTGGGATTGAGCGGCGAGGAAATAAACATAGCCACGACTTCAGGGCTTGGCGCCAATTATATTTCGCCTCGCGGGACGGTTCAGATTTTCCGCAAGCTGATCAAATATCTCAACAGCAAAGGGCTTCAGATCGAAGAACTCCTTCCCATTGCCGGCATCGATGCGGGAACCTTGCAGAGACGATTCACAGACGCATTTCGCGGATCAGTCGTCGCCAAGACCGGAACCCTCAGCGGTGTGAGCGCGCTTGCCGGTGTTGCTTACACTCGCTCGAAAGGGCCGCTGCTGTTTGTCATCTACAATCGTGGCAGGTCGGCCAATGGATTCCGCGCCGCGCAGGACGAGACGATGAAGAAGATAATCACTTTCTATGGCGGCCCCGCGCCCGTTCAGTATGCGCCATCAGGCAGCCCCGGCATCGTGTCAGCGCCCGGTCAGACGCCTTCTATGACAGTGCAGAAATAACAGGGAAAAATCAGACAGGATTAACAGAATGATCAGGATTTACATGATTTCTTTTTGACTAATACTGTCTAATGCTCTGCTTGCCTTATGACGAAGAGAATACGACTCCTGCTCGCTATCAGCGTCGCGCTTTTGCTCGCCGCCTTTTTCGTCAAGCGCATTCAATTGTCCGCGAAGGCTTCGATGATCGTGGGTCTCGTTGAACTGCTTTTGGCGATAGCCATAGGGATCGGGTTCGGTCTTGCGGGCAGAGCGGAAGAAAAGACTGAGCGATAAACGGTCAACTCTCTTCTATGAAATCCGTATCGTCATCGCTTTCGAAATAAGCCTTGTAAAGCTCACGCGCGTATTCTATCTCCTCGCTATCTACAAGCACGCGAAGTTCGCCGCCGAAGACGAGTTGCGGCAGCACTGAAAGAGCATGTCCGCCCTGCACGATTGCCGCCACCCCGTTTTGTTCGAGCATCTGCTTTATCAGCATAGCCACAGGGTAGGCGCGCGGGCGACACAGTTCTACAAATTCTATGCTTCGCTTTTCCTGCCTCGTCGTCACATCCGATATCGGATTGAGGGTGAAGGGAAAAAGCTCGCACCCGCAGGCGGGGCATAGCTTAACGGGAGAGTCGAACTCACTGGCGCAGATTGGACACAGCATCAACATCGCTGAGGGAATTTACCCCAAAGCCTGCGGGCGCGTCCACAAAATGAAATTGAATCTTCCGTCACTCCGGGATTGCGTCGAGCCTGCGCGCTCGCGTTGAGCCGTAGTCAATGAGCGCATCGACATCGATCTTCATCCGTTTGGCCCATGCCTGCATACTCGATACGGCCTCGCTCTGCTCGCGGGTCAGCGGGCCGTAGGAACCCTGTTCGAGCAGGGCCACGAAACCCATCAGCGATTGCAGGCTCGATTCAAGCTCGCGGCCCGCGTTGACTATGAACTCGCTCTTGAGGCGGTTGATTTCCAAAAGGTGTTGAGAAGAGTTGCGCAAGCGGGCGGCGTCGGCGCTCAATCGCTCGTAGGATTCCTTCAGCCCCGCATCGCTTCCTGCAGATACGGCTGCGCGCGCTTCTTCATAAGCTTTCTGCGTTTTGTCGAGCATATCGCGCAATCTGATCTGCTCGTCCCGCGACTGGGTGATCGCGTGTTCAAGCTCCGACCTTTTCTTTTCGAGCGCGGCAATCACAGGGGCAGCGTCCTGAGCGGCTTTGATATGGCGGGCATCGCGGAGGACGACGACATGTCCCGCTGCTTCGGTCTTGCCCGTGCGAATCGGAGCTACTGCCAGATGAACTGGAATCAGCGAAGCGCCCTGCGCGGCGGTCGCGCCCTGTGCGGCGGTCGCGCCCTGTGCTTCACTCCCGACTGCTCTCGTAAGTTGTCCTTCCAGCCGCGCTACCGAGCGAGCCGCGCTGACCTGAGTCCAGAGCGCAGGGTCGGCTGATTGCAAAGCCTCGCACGCCTGCGGGCGTTTTCCCAGGTCTTCATTTTTCAATCCGAGCCATTCGCGCGCAGCGGCGTTGTAAAAAGTCATCCTTCCTTCCGCGTCGAGACACAACACGGCTTCGGGCATATTGTTGATGATGCCCTGCGACTGGGCTATCGATTCATGCGCCCTGCGAATTTCCTCGCGCGCCGCCTGCGATTCGCCCGAAGCGCGCATCAGCGCGCGAAGATTCGTGAGCGAGAGCGATAACTGTCGACCGACTCTCGCGGCGAATTCCGTTTCATCCTCTCCCCACTGCTTCTCGCGGTCGCATTGATGAAGATAGATGAATGCGCGAGTCTGGCCCTCGACTTTCAGGGGGATGACCATCTCGGATACGACGTGCAATGCGCTCACCATGTCCGCGCTCATCAGCGACCCTGCGCGCGATTCCGATATGGATACGGGATCGCCGCTCTGAGTGGCTGACAGCAGTTTTAATATCGCCTCATTGGCGAAAACGGCTCCCACAGCCGATCTTGTGCCTTCATCGCGATATTCGATCCTCACCGGCTCGGCCTGTCCCGCGTCGGTCAGCGTTATGGCAGCGGCGCGAGAGACGCCCAGCGCGTGGCCCAGCACTTCGACCGCAGCTTCGAGCAGTTCGTCGCGTGATCGAAGTCGCTGCAATGATTCTGAAAGTCCGAGGTAAGCGTTTTCGGCCTTGAGGCGCGCGCCCTGCGGTTGAGGCGTCTTGAGCGATTGCGCGATCATCGCGGCGGCTGTCTCAAGAGCATCTGCGTCCTGTTCAGTCCACTCGCGCGGATTCCGCGAATGAACTTCGATGGCTCCGATGGCTTGGCCGTCGGCGATGACAGGCGCTCCGAGATAAGAATAAATGCCGCTCTCGACGGCCTCGCGGGGAAACAGACATCGCGCATCTTCCGGCGCGTTGTCGATGGCGAGGATTTCGCCCTGTTGAACTATAGTGCCTGCAAAGCCCTGGCCGATGGGAAGAGGAAGAAACTCCGAAGCCTGAAGTCCGTGCTGCGCGACCATCCTGACTATCGATGCCTGACGGTCGACTATCCAGAGCGCGGCGCTGTCGGACTGAACGAGGGCAGCCACTTCGCGGGCTATCGTTTCATTAAGGGTCGCGCGGTCGGCTGAAAGAAGGGCGCGAGCGAGTTGAGCAGCGCGTTCGGAGCGATTGTCGCTCGCGCTCAAACGATCAAGCTCAAGCGCGATGGCGATTTTGTTTCCGAGTCGGGAGATTGATTCGTGAAACTGCGCGAGGTGTTCGTTGTTGATCTCCCCCTGAGTGCGGGCGATTGTGACTCCGCGCCATCCGAAGGCAGCGCGCCACGAGATGACCGCGACAGGATAGGCATCGGCGGTCGTGGCTGGCCCGACCGTCTGGCCTTCTGCGCGGCCTGCTGTTTGAAGAGCGGGTTGCTGAATCTGTCTCGCGCCGAAAAGGGCGGCGGGCGTCGTAATCTGCGGCCTCGTGAAATTCATTATGAATGACGCGGGGAGCGATTGAGGCATCGAAGCCGCCTGCGAGCCGAAAAGCTGGGCGGTGCTTGGCGGCTCGAAAAAAATGCTGTCAATCTGAGGCTGGCCTTCGCGCCCGACATAGATGGCTACAACAGGCATTCCGAGATAGTCTCTGAAGATGGCCGCCATCTGGCGCGCGGCGTCATCGCCTGTCTTTTGATACTCAGCCTGTTCGACGGCAGTCTGAAGTTGAGCTTCGCGCTCCATCACTATAAGCTCCTCGCGAAGCTGCTCCCGGTTTTCTCTTCGCCGTCGCAGCAGGCGAATGATTATGAACGCGATGATGCCGATGAAGATGACTCCGACAGCAGCAGCTATTATCTGCCACGTGGAGTTTTCCATCAATTTGTCTATGAAGTCTTTCATTATCCGAATCCCCTGACAGATGCGTGGATGATCAGCTTGGGGCTATAAACTTATACTCAGACTGTTGTATAAAGTCTAGCCGCGTCGGCAGGGTTCCTGCAAAGTAAGATTATCGGCGCAAAATCAGATTTAGCTCCTCCTCTCTGCCGGAGGCGTCAGATTTTTTGTGTAAACCCATTTTTCCCGGTTCGGCTGTCGAGCAACTGGCTGTCCGCAAAGCCCGCCAGGAGTGGGTTTACACACACATATCATTTTTTCATCAGATCGCTGGCGACCCGGTTTACACAAAATCGCGGACACCCTCCCGACAAGAGGGTAGCGCACGCCCTTGGTTTGCGACCATCTGTGAGGCAAACGAGATGATAGAAGAGACTATCGAGATCAAAGATAAACGGCTCGGTTTTGCACTCGAAAGAGAAGTCAGCAGGGTTATATTTCATAAGAGATCTTCCTGCGGTTCGGTTTGAACTACATTATGATATTGAACCGAATCAGGAACCCTGAATTATTGGACAAAAAAACGTCAATTGACACCCTTTGGGTTGTCTTGTAGCATAGGGCTGCCAACGCTTAGATCTCACGCTGACGGATCGGCCCATGAAGCAATGTCTCACCTGCAATAAAGAGTTCAAGGACGAAGTTCTCTATTGTCCGTTCGATGGGGCTTTGCTCGTCACGAGCCGCGAGCCTGACAAACTTCTCGGCACGACGCTCGATCACAAATTCCGGCTCGATGAAAAAGTGGGCGAAGGAGGAATGGGCAAGGTCTATCGCGCCACTCACGTTTATCTCAACCAGACGGTAGCCGTGAAAGTCCTGCATCCTCATCTCTCTTCGGACGAAGTCGCCCTTGAGCGGTTCCGCCGCGAGGCTCGCGCCGCCGCCCAGATTCATCACCCCAACGCGATTGCCGTGACCGATTTCGGAGTGACTCAGGAAACCGGCATGGCTTATCTCGTCATGGAGTTTCTCGAAGGCGTCGAGTTAAGACAAAAGTTATATAACGACAAGAAGCTCACTTTCGAAGAAGTATTCTACATCGCGCAGCAGACCTGCGCGGCGCTTGAAGCCGCGCACGCTCGCGGCATCATTCACCGCGACCTCAAGCCTGATAACATCTGGCTGCTTCCTTCGGAAGACGGCATCCCGCGAGTCCGCGTCATAGATTTCGGCATAGCAAAGCTTCGCGCCTCGGCTGAGCTGAGCCAGTTGACCAAGCAGGGAATGCTCATCGGCACGCCTTACTACATGTCGCCCGAACAGTGTCGCGGCGAAGAACTCGACATCGGTTCCGACCTCTACAGCCTCGGCGTCATTCTTTACGAAATGTTGACGGGCAACGTGCCGTTTCAATCCTCCACGCCTATCGGAGTGCTGCTCAAGCACGTCAACGAAGTGCCTCCGCCTATGTATCTGTCGCGGCCCGACATTCCTGAATCGGTTGAAGAAGTGGTGCTGCGCGCTTTGAGGAAGCGAAGCGAGGATCGCCAGTCGTCCGCCGCGCAACTGGCCCACGAGCTTGAAAAGGCTTACCAGTCGGGAGGGCAGCATCTCAGCCTGCTTCACATAAGAACGCCGCAGGGCGTGCCTTCACCATCTCCTTTCGTTCGCACCTCATCCGACACGATAGCCGCTGACCCGCCCTCGTCAGGAGCGGCAAGAGCGATTTATAAAACGCCCGGTCAGCCTCAGGCCGCCGATCAGACGCCGACAATCGAGATCGGCAAGAAGACTGAAAGCATCATCGCAAGCGATTCCTTCAAAGCAAAGACTCCTGATGCTTATTCGGAAAATGAGAGGACTTTTTCATTTGGTCGAGCGACGCTCGACAGGGCAATAGGCGAGAGCCGGAAAAAATTCGTGGTCGCTGCTGTCGCTATCCTTATAACGGTCGCCGTTGTGATTTTCATGAGATTCATTCTGTCAAACAATCCCAAGCCTTCAGCCGACGGCCCGACTTCGACCATCAATCCGCCTGAAGGGATGATACTGGTCAAAGGCGGCGTGTTCCTGATGGGCAGCGACGCCCCCGGAACCTACGCCAACGCGCAGCCCCGACACCCGGTAAAGGTTAATGACTTCTATCTCGATATCAATGAAGTGACCAATCAGCAGTACGCCGAATTCGTGAAAGCCACACGATATCGCCCGCCTTCACACTGGGAGAATGGCAAGTACCCGTTGAGCATGGCCCTTTTCCCTGCGGTCAACGTTTCGTGGGAGGACGCCGCAGCTTATGCGAAATGGGCGAACAAACGACTGCCTTCGGAAGCTGAGTGGGAATATGCGGCCCGCGGCAAGAATGAAAAATTATTTCTCTGGCCGGAAGAGTGGACGAAAGGCGCGGCGAATCTGAAAGAGACGGATGTAGGCTCGTATATGGCGGTCGGGTCTTACCCCGAAAGCCGAAGCTGGTGCAAAGCGAACGATATGGTGGGAAACGTCTTCGAGTGGGTTGCAGACTCCTTCAAGCCTTATCAGGGATCGGGAGGCAAGCCCGATCCGCTCCGCATGATCTATCGCGGCGGGTCATTCCGAAATTCGAAGGATGAACTCCTGACCGTTAATCGCTGGTTCGAGGTTGCCAGTTTCAAATCCTTTGAACTGGGATTTCGCTGCGCGATGGATGCGCCTCAGAAGTAATCAGAAGTCAGAAGTCAGAAGTCAGAAGTCAGAAGGTTACAGGGAACAGGTTACAGGGAACAGGCCCGGAGATTTCCCCCCTGTCCCCTGTTCCCTGTAACCTGTTCCCTGCATCACCACTGCCTCTCAAGGTTGAAGATGAAAACTTGAGGTGCTATCTTTGGCCTCGCGCTTAACAGGAAAGGACTCTTCGATATGCGAGATGACGCCAAACGACGCGCCGCCGAACGTGCTGTCGAGTTTGTAAGCGACAATCAGATAGTCGGTCTCGGCACAGGCTCGACCACGCGCTTTGCCATCGAAGCCATCGGGCGACGAGTCAGCGAGGGCCTTACGGTCACAGGTGTTCCTACATCTCTTGCCACCGCCGAGCTGGCTCGCAACCTCGGCATCAGTCTTGCCGATCTCAACGAAGTCGAGCGCATCGATGTCTGCATCGATGGAGCGGATGAAATCGATCCGCAATTCGATATGATCAAAGGCGGCGGCGGCGCTTTGACGCGCGAAAAATTGGTCGCTCTTGCTTCCCTCCGACGCATCATCATCGTTGATGAACCGAAACTCGTCTCTCATCTCGGCTCGACCCACTCGCTTCCCATCGAAGTGCTGCCCTTTGCGTGGAGCATGTCAGCGCGACTCATAACCGATATGGGCGGCAAACCGCAACTTCGCCGGACTGCTCAATCTGTCTTTGTGACTGACAACGGGAACTACATTCTCGACTGCGAGTTCGGCCCCATCTCTGATCCCGCTTCTCTGGAAAAGGAAATAAAGCTGATGCCCGGTCTTGTCGAATGCGGACTCTTCATCCAGATAGCCGATACGCTCATAGTCGCCTTCGATGATCGCACAGATGTCAGAGAACGGCCCTCCCTGTGACGGCGAAAAAAAGCTTTGAATTTTTAGAATAATTTTGTAAAATCACAGCCCGCTTCTTAGGTAAAAGCCTCCAAACAATCGAATCCTGACCGGAGGGGACACGTGGATAATACGTGGAGGGAAGGGCTTTTCGAAAAGTTCGACGGACTTGTGCAGATATCGATCTGCGAGGCGACGGCTGAAGTTCCTGAAAACAACAAGCTGCTTCGCTGTTTTCAATTCATCCGCGCGGAAACCGTCTCGCTCGGCGATTATTGCTGGAACGGCGAATGCGCAAATTGTCGCGTGTGGTACAAGACGGACGCGGGCGAAACGAAAAGCGCGCTGGCCTGCCGTATGTACGTCGAGCCGGGACTCGTCATCACCCGACTGAGCGATTGTTTGAAGTGCGATCTTCAGTGACGGTTTCAGTCTTTCGGCTTGAAGAGGAAGCGACATATCATGTCGGTCAGCGAATCGATGGCTCGCTCCTGATCGAATTTGACGCAGCCCGTTATGTAATCCTGCGAGATGTCGAACACGACGCGATGAACCATGAAGGTCGCAGCTTCAACGTCGAGTTCCCACGTCAGATTCGCTTTCGAAGCCAGAGATAGAATCTCGTGAAGCTTGGCCCTTGATCTATCCATCAGCGCGCGAGAACGGGCCGCGAATTCCTCGTCTTTCAAAACAAGTTCCCATATCACGCGGTGAAGACCGGCCTGCTTCTGCTTATCTGTGATCGCTTTGGTGATGGCCTGATGGATGCGGGGTCTCAGTTCCGGCCCGAAGAGGTCTTCGGGCTTGAGGCTCTCGAAGACATTTTTGAAAAGCTCATCGGCCACTCGGTCGAAGACTTCGAGCAACACCTGTCGCTTGTCTGTGAAGTAAACGTAAAACGAGCCGACGCTCACGCCTGCTGCCGAGGCTATTTCATTCGAGGTGGTCTTTTCGTATCCAAGCTCTTCGAAGAGCCGCATTGCCGCCTGAATAATATTTTCTCTGGTTTGTTTGCTGCGGGCCTGCTTGGGAACTGTCACTGTGCCGATAGGTATCGAATCTCCCATCACTCCTCCATGGGGCAATCTGCGCCCCTTTTCATGAACGGCGCATTATAGCAATCTGCCCCACCGTGTTCAAAACCATTCTAAACAAAACGAGTCTGATTTCAACACATTCTCGAAAGTGTTGCGCTGATCGGATCGTATCGATATCGATGTGTGGTCGCTCTATTCTCTGTTGGTGAGGCTGTCATCCGAGCGCGGTGTCTGAAGTGTCGGCGACATTTTTCGTCTGGATGACGTGAAGATCGCGGCGCTGCGGCGTTTCCTCTTTTCTTCGATTGACAGGATTGTAGAGCGTGTCTCTCTCGACCGCCGCGCGACCCGCCCCTCGGATCATCTCTTCGATTTCGCCGCTCGTGAGAAAATTCCTGTGTCCGTCGGCCAGATAAGATTCCATCAGCGACCCGCCGTGATTGATCGTCCCGTCCAAATCATCCGCGCCGAATCGGAGCGCGACCTGAGCAATGTGTTTGCCCAGCATAACCCAGTAGGCTTTTATGTGCGGAATGTTATCGAGCATCAGTCGCGACACGGCTATCGTCTTCAACGAATCTATGCCTGACGGGCCGGGCAGATGAGCGAGGTCAGTGTTTTCGGGATGAAACGCAAGCGGGATGAAACACATAAACCCGGAGGTTCGATCCTGAAGCTCCCGGAGTCTGATGAGATGATCGATGCGGTCTTCGTAGGATTCGATATGGCCGTAGAGCATCGTGGCGTTTGTGTGGATACCGCGGCGGTGAACTTTTTCGGCAAGCTCGATCCATCTTTCGCCCGATGTTTTGTGCGCGCAGATGCGGCTGCGCGTGGGTTCTCGAAATATCTCAGCCCCGCCGCCCGGACAACTGTCCATTCCGGCCTCGATCAAGCCATCGATTACTTCTTCATCCGTCATGCGGCATATCCGCGTGAGGTGATCGAGTTCGACCATCGTGAACGCCTTGAGATGCATATCAGGAAAATTGCGCTTGAGTTGACTGAGAAGCTCGGAGTAGTAATCGAACTGAAGCCTGGGGTGCAGGCCGCCTACGATATGAAGCTCGCGCGCTCCCTCCTGGTAAGCCTTGCGCGCGATTTCAATGCATTCCTCGACAGACCATTCGTAAGCTTCAGGGTCGCGGACTCTTTTGTAAAAGCCGCAGAAGGCGCAATCGGATATGCACACGTTGGTGTAGTTCATGTGCCGGTTGACGTTGTAGTAAGTGATGTCGCCGTTTATGCGCTCTCGAACCAGGTTGGCCATCGCGCCTACTGAAATCAAATCATGAGATTCGAAGAGTCGAATGCCGTCTTCGAATGAAAGCCTCTCGCCGCGTTCCACCTTTTCAGCAATGTTTGTGAGTTCTCGCGTCGCCATGTTTTTCTCCGCCGCTTTATGATCATTCAGTCGGAATTATAGCGGGCTTTCGACGCGCGACAAAGCTCAGTCGGTCGGAACAACTTTGAGCTTCCAGTGTCTAGGCGATATGAAGTCGTGAGCAGGATGCCCGACAAGAACCGGTTGACTCGATGAGCAAAGCCGTCAAAATCCTTATCACCATCGCGTCGCTGCTGGCGTTTGGAGCAGTCGTGAGCTTCTACATAAGCAGTCAGCAGGAGGTTGAGTTTTCATATTGGGAGGCTCAATCTCTGATGACGATCTGGGACAGGATCGGAATCATATTATTGTTTCTTGCCGGTGCGCTGGCGTTGGCGGCGCGCAAACTGTATTGGCAGGGAAGCAAATAAACAGTGAAGGGCGGATGACTTCTTCAGCCATCTGCCCTTCTCCACTCTGCTCGAACAGATGTTCTATGGCTATTGACCTGTGTTGGTTTTGGTTTGCGCGAGCAGGTTGTTTACAAAATGCAGACGCGCAGTTCGGCTTCGTCTTTCAGCGCCTTGACCTTCGCCGCCTGTGCCGCCTTGAGCTTATCCAGCTTCGCCTGAGCCGCTTTGATCTGCTTGGCGATAAATGGTTTTTCACTGGGGCCAGCCTCTTTCAAATCGGCTTGCAATGCCTTGATTTCAGACTGCAACGAAACCATTTCAGCAGTGGGCGGAGCGGCTTCAGCCGCTTTGATGTCCTTTGCCAGTTGGGCGCATTTGGCGTCTTCAGGCACACCGATGCCGGTCTTGAAGGCGCGCAACAATCTTCTGGTCACACCACTGGAGCCGAAATCGCTGGAGTTGATAATCCCAACAGCGTAATACGAATTCGGCAGCTTCAGAATCGTAGCGTGCGCGCCGCCCTGATCGCCCCCCATGTAAGGCAGTCGACTGAGATTGAACTTCTGCTGTATAACCGTGTCGGAGATGGTGAATGACCAGACCAACATTTCATCGGCTTTGTCATCATCGAACATAAGGTCTCGCGTCTGAGTCGAAACCAGTGTACTGGTGGCTTCGAAGTTGGCGACGAACGCGGCCAGTTCGCGCGCCGTGATGTACCACCCTCCCTGTGCCTGGCAATAACCTTGAGTCTTCCTGGAATCGCGTGTTGAACCTTTGTCTGTGTCGTTGACTGAAGTGTAGTCGTAGGCCCAGGCCTTCTTTTTATTGACTAGCTCGACCGTCGGGTTGCAACTCGGCGCGACTGCCGGAGTGATTTTGCTGTAGATTTGACTGTGCATATACTCTTCCCACGCATCGGCGATCAGCTTGTGCAATTCAAGGCTATCGGCTTTCAGCTTCTTGTCGGCGACAGCCTTGTTGACTTTTCCGAGCAGTGCGGGGTCAGCGATCACGGGGATCAGGTAGGTGACGAGCGAGATGTTAGCATTGGCATAAACGCGTTTCTCGAAGGTTTCTTCAGTGATGCCTTTGGCCAGATAATCAAACATGCGCTTGACGCCATCATCGCCGAAATCCTCGGCGGGCAAATTGCGAAAACCGGATTTGTGCTGGAGCAGATGTCGGAAGGTGATTTGTTTGATGCTCTTATCCATGCCGGTCTGCCAGATTGTGGGGAAGTAGTTATAGATCGGCGTACTGAGCCACTGATCCATCGAAAGCCCTTTCGGATTGATCGCCTTGTCTTTGCTTTCAAACAGGTGCAGCAGCGTGACCCCGCCTGTAAACTTGATCGTACTGCCGATCAAAGCCGGGATCGTAGTCGTCATCTTTACGTTTCCATCCGCTGCGTTGCGCGCCAGTCCGTCGGACACTTCCGAGACGACCTGGCCATGCTTGATGAGTACGGTGGCATAACCCATCACCTGACCATCGAAGGCTTGACGCAGTCGCTTTTCATAAGCGGCCTTGTCGAAATTGAATGGCGGAACTGCTTTGATCTGCCGCGCCTGCGTTGTGGGAAGCAGACTTTGTGCGCAAAGCGTCAGGGCGACGAGCGCCAGACTTAATCTAAAGATCATGTTTTTCATAGTTATCTCCATTTCTGAATTTATCTCGTAGTCAGTTGTTATCGCTCAGTTGGAAAGCGGCAGGATTGCCGCTTTTCCCTGAAGCTGAGCCGTTGACGATAGTTCTTCTTCTCTGAATCAGAGAGGCCATCGAGAATTCTGTCTCTGGCACCCTCTTAATACGCAAAGCAGCGGCAAAAACTATCACTGCCGGAAAATTTTTTTCAGTATCATTCTCAATATCATTCGATGGAGAAAACCTGGAGTCTATGCTATGTTCTCCGCCTATTGTTTCGTCAGAAGGGACTTATGGCGGAAACTTCCTCGCACGAGGTGACCGGATTGCTTATTGCCTGGAGCAACGGAGATGAGTCGGCTCTGGAAAAACTCGTGCCTCTAATTCATGCAGAGCTTTATCGTCTGGCGAAACGTTATATGGGCCGCCAAAGCCCGGATCACCCTTTGCAGCCGACCGCTCTTGTCAACGAAGCTTTCCTCAGATTGATCGATTGGAAGAATGCTCGATGGCAAAATCGCGCTCACTTCTTCGGTGTGTCCGCTCAATTGATGCGGCGAATACTGGTGGATTTTGCGCGCAAGCGCCCACGCACGAGTCAGGGCGCTGCCCGCCACGTCCCGATAGATGAAGCTCTTGCCTCCAGCAACACCCGGAGCGCCGATATCGTCGCGCTAGATGAGGCTCTCAAAGAGCTTGCGAAACTCGACGAGCGCAAGAGCCGGATCGTCGAGATGCGATTCTTCGGCGGCCTCAGCGTCGAAGAGACGGCAGAAGTGTTGAAAGTTTCTCCGGTCACTGTGATGAGAGAGTGGAATAAGGCGAAGGCATGGCTCTATCGCGAGATGAGCGAATAGTTTTCAGTTTTCAGTTTTAAGCACACTGAGCCAAGAACTGAAAACTGAAAACTGAAAACTGAAAACTGCTCAATGAACGCTGATCGCTACCTGAAGATTGATGAGTTGTTCGACGCCGCGCTCGAATTGCAAGCCGACGAGCGCGCTTCTTTCCTCGACCATGCCTGCGAGAGCGACGCCGAACTCCGCCGCGAGGTCGAATCCCTGCTCGACGCCTATCACAAAGCTCAAGAATTCATCGAAACGCCTGCTATGGAAATAGCCGCTCGCTCGCTTGCCGCCGATAGCGATCTCTCATTGTCAGGCAAAACAATCGGGCGCTACGAAATCATCTCTCTGATCGGGGCAGGCGGAATGGGCGAAGTCTATCTCGCCCGCGACCCGCAAATGAATCGCAACGTCGCTCTCAAACTGCTGCCGCAGCATTTCACCAGGTTGCCTGATCGTGTGATTCGGTTTCAGAGAGAATCGCGCGCCGCTTCGGCGCTCAATCATCCGAACATCATCACGATTTATGAGATAGGCCAGGATCGCGGCATCAACTTCATCGCATCGGAATACATCGAAGGCGATACGCTGAGGCGAAGAATCCAACGCGGCAAACTCAGCATGAAAGAATCGGTCGAGATAGCCATTCAGGTCGCTTCGGCGCTTGAGGTCGCTCACTCCGCAGGCATAGTTCATCGAGACATCAAACCTGAAAACATAATGATACGCGGCGACGGGTATGTTAAGACGCTCGACTTCGGGCTGGCGAAGCTCATCGATATCACAGACAGCGACCCGAATCAGTTCGATCAGGCCACAGAATCCGGCACGGTGCTTGGAACCGTCAATTATATGTCGCCGGAGCAGGCGCGCGGTCAGGAGATGGACAGCCGCACTGACATCTTCAGCCTGGGAGTCGTGTTATACGAAATGGTGACGGGACAGCAGCCCTTCAAGGGAGCGACCATCGCCTCCACATTCGACGCGATATTGAACAAATCGCCCGCGCCGATCACGAGTTCCAATCCTGACCTGTCGGCGGAACTGGAGCGAATCATCAGTCGGGCGATGGAAAAAGACCGGGACATTCGCTATCAAACTGCCTCTGATCTTCGCGCTGTATTGAAGCGACTTCAGAGGAATCTGGACTCAGGCATCACTGCATCGGCAGGCGCAGTATCGACATCGAGCCTTGCCGCGACGAAACATTTCGTCAGCCATTGGTGGATGAAAGCCGCGATAGCTTCAATCGTTCTGGCTCTCCTGGTTGCGAGCGCGTGGCTTTTTCTTCCACGTCGAGACGAAAGAATCAATGGCATCAGATGGCAGAATGCTGCGGCGCTGAAAATCACCGATCAGCAGGGAGCCGAGATGTTTCCCAGTCTTTCACCCGACGGCAAGTCGCTCGTCTATGTCAGTCGGGCCGCCGGTAATGACGACATCTATTTGAAGAGAATCGGATCGAGAAAGCCTGCCAATCTGACAGAGGGCGATGAGGCGCAGGATACTCAGCCCGCTTTTTCCAGCGACGGCAAACGTATAGCTTTTCGTCGCACTGATAGCGATGGCGGCGGAATATTCGTGATGACCGAGACTGGCGAATCGGTCAAACAACTGACGAAGTTCGGATACAACCCTGCGTGGTCGCCCGATGGAAAGGAGATCGCCTGCGCGGAAAACAGCGTTGAGAGCGCAAACAGAGGGTTGATACCGAGTCGTATGTGGATAGTAAACTCGGCGACCGGCGAGAGTCGCGAACTGCGAGTGAGTGATGCTGTGCAGCCAAACTGGTCGCCCGACGGACAAAGGATCGCTTACTGGGGCGTTCACAACGGAGCGCAGCGCGACATCTGGACCGTAGGCGTAAATGGCGGCGAGCCGGTGCAGGTCACCGATGATGCGTTCAGTGACTGGAATCCGGTCTGGTCGCCGGATGGAAATTATTTGTACTTCATCAGCAATCGCAAAGGCGTTATGAATCTCTGGCGGGTAGCTGTTGACGAGTCCAGCGGCAGAGCCATGAGCGAGCCTGAACTGGTTCCCGTTCCTTCGTCAAACACGCGATTTATGACGCTCTCAAGCGATGGGAGACATCTTGCTTATGTGCAGGCCAACTATACGGAGAACATTGAAAAAATCAGTTTTGATCCAGCGTCCGGGAAGGCGGTCGGAAACCCTGTCGAGATAACCAAATCTTCCAGCCAGTTGACATTTCCTTCAATATCGCCTGACGGACAAGTGATTGTGTGCCAATCGGCAGGCACTCAATTAGACGTTTTCTCGGTCAAGGTTGGCAACCCGGCAATCAATCAGCTTACAGATGAAGAGACCAACGAGATGCTTCCTGTCTGGTCGCCGAATGGCAGGCGCATCGCCTATTACTCGAACAAGAATGGCGCATATCAGATTTACCTGATCGATCCTGATGGCAGTGGCGCTCGACAGATCACTGACGCTGATGCGCCCGGCGCTGTTCTTCCGGTATGGTCGCCTGATGGATTACGAATGGCTTACAGTCTATTCGGCGGCAAATCTTTTATCATGAACTTGAACAAACCATGGAGAGAACAAACACCCGTCGAGACTCCCGCCGTCACTGTCAATAGGTCTCATTTCGTCGCTAGTTCCTGGTCGCCCGATGGCAAATACCTTGTCGGGAGAGCCTTTGAGAATAATATTTATGCAGGGATATTCGCCTACTGGATTGAAAAGCGAAGCTACGAAATGATTTCAGAATCCGGCTTTGTTCCGAGGTGGTTGAGCGACAGCAGGAGATTGATATTCATTTCTGAGGATAAAATTTTTCTGACAGACAGGCTGTCGAAAAAGCCGCGCGAAATCTTTTCTTTCGCGCCGGACAGACTGACCGGCCTGGACATCTCGAAAGACAATCGCTTCATTTATGTCAGCCTCGCCTCGACAGAAGCCGATATCTGGCTCCTTACAATCAAATAGAATCCTTCTTCGCTCTTACCTCACTTGTTCGTGAAGTACACGATCAACCCTATCACGACGATGATCGTCAGAATGAACAGGAATATCTTCCAGAAGCTATAAGGCCGGTCGCCAGTGACTTCACCCGTGCGCGCGTTGACCATCACCTGATAGACCTTCTCGCGGAAACGATAAGCCCCGATGTAGACCGGCAGCAGAATGTGTTTGAAGGTTATGCCTGAATAAGCCGTCTTGTAGCTATCGATTCTTTGTTCATCGCCGCCGATGTCGCTGCGGATGTCCGACTGAATTTTCGGATCCATGATGGTCTTTGCCGTCTCGAACCCGCCAGCAAGGTCGACTTCATAACGCTGCGCCTTATGACCCGCCAGATATGCCGGTTCGTAAGGCTTGAGCAGATTCAAATCCCACGGCTCAAGCGCGTTCAAACGATTTATCGCTACAGACTTCGTGGCGGGAACCAGCACATCATCGAACCATCGCGAAACTGTCCCTGAACAGGGATACCATCGGGTTTTTCTTACCTGCCGGGTCTTCGTCACCTGTTTTCCCTGCGCGTCGGTTTCCGTATAAGTTTCCGTAACATAGTAATGCTCGCCGCGCTGTCCGCGATAAGGCGTCGTCGTGTGCGTGTCATAAGTCCAGTAGGGAATGTATACGCCGCCGATAGGCTGTTGATATGCGAGCCGCTTGAGCGCGTTGGGAGCGAACCATCGCGAGGCGATCCATTTCTTGATTCCGTCGCGCGCCTGATCCTGCGCCACCTGAAATGGCAGCACGCCTTCGGGCGCGACCAGCGGATTTGCCGAGCGCGGCTGCGCGACTATCGTTCTGCCACAGAAGGGACAATCGCCCGCGACTTCAGGCGGAGCGAAAGAGGTCGTCGCCCCGCAGCCTTCGCATTTAACTTCGATAGCCGATGGCGCGAGCGTAGTCATCTGCGAAGACTGCGCATGAAGATACTGTTCATAAGATCGCTCTTCGACCTGCTCCTCGCTCTGAGCAATGGCCTCGCTCCGCCCGCAGTAGGGACAGGTCAAAGTTCCGTCCTTTGGTTCGAAAGCCAGATCAGCCGCGCAGCCGGGGCAGGCGTAACGATGAATTTTCTGTTGAACGTTCGGTTGTGATTCCATACTTGATTTTGATATCCGCTGATTTTGGAAAGCTACGGTATATCAAAACAACTATCGCACTGCAAGCTGTCTGCATTCGAAAAAACAAAAGCGCGCAAGCCGAAACCTGCGCGCTGGAGGGATAATCTTTCGTCCTGCCTCAACCTTTCACGTCTTTGATGCTGTCTTTCAATTCGGATCGAAGTCGCGTGATCTCGCGGATTTTTTCTTCGATCCGATCAAATAGCGGCTCCTGCGCTTTGACTCCCTCGCTGATGAGAAACGCTGCGGCTTCCGAGCGACTCTTGAAGATGCCCGATTGAACGAGCGCGTCGAGCTTATGGAGCGAATCGTCATTGACCCGCACCATAACGACGTGGTCTCTTGCCGAAAGCGCCGACTCTATGGCTTTGCCGATTGATTCGGTCGCTCCCTTGATAACCTCGCCAGTCTTCTGGGCCATCTCTTTGACAGTCGAACCCAGATCGAAATCCGAACTCTTTTCAGTGTTCTCCATTCGCTTGACGATTATCTCGTCACTCCCAGCCTCTTTCTCTTCTATGATCACATCGCCTGATGATTCATCTCTTTCATTCATTGTCTGATTACCTCCTTACGTCTGTTCGCGTAATTGACTTACGGCAATAGATGAATGGAAGTTTCAACGAAGATGAAAAAGATAGTCAGCGGGCGTGGCCGGAGAGGGGAATATACCACCGGAACATCTCGCCGGTCACGCGCCGCTGATTGGAGAAGGGTGATGAGAGCGGAGCAGGAGTAGCGCGACCTTGATAAGTCACTGTCTCGCGTTGTCGAATCTTTTTGTTATGTCGAAGGGCGGAAAGCGTCGAAGGTTTCGCTGCCCAGCCCGATTTCTTCGGGATCGATTCCCATAAAAGCGGCAATCGAGGCTTCCACTCGCATGAAGTTATCCGAAGCTTTCAGGTTTCCGTCCGGGTCCAGACCTTTGAGATCAGGGTCTTCGCCGTAGAGTCCGCCCTTGACTCGCCTGCCGACAAAGAACAATGTGTTGGCTGTGCCGTGATCAGTTCCCATCTGATTGGGGTCTTCTCCACCCTCGCCGTTGGGTTCGACTCTTCGACCGAATTCCGACATCGTGGCAACGATCGTGTCTGCGGCCACTTCAGGCTTGAGCGTGTCAAAGAAAGCCGTGATGCCTTTGTCGAGTTCCGAAAGGTTGTAGGCCTGAGTCGGCAGATGACGAATGTGCGTGTCATGTTCGAGAGAAAGCGGAAGGTGAATGACCCGCACCCAGTCGTTGAAGTTGAAAATATTTGCCGCGTACTGACCGAGGCGCGCAGTCTCGCTCTCCTCTGAAGTCCCGTCAGGAACGTTGAGCAGAAAATCTGAAAGATTGCTCGCGCCTCTCAGTCCGCGACGCGCGGCAGCAAGAGCCGCTGGCAGCCCTGATTCGTCTTCGGCCATTCGTCGCATAGCTTCGCGGAATGCGTCATGGATTTCTTCAGGGATGTCGAGCATTCCTGTAGCCGAAGACGTAGCCGATGCTGCCTGCTCTGTGTCGAGCAGCATGGGCGAGACGCCTGTCGAGAGGCTCAATGCGGCTATCGGCGAAGTCGTGGCGAGCGATTCTACGATCCTTCCGGCCCATCCTTTACCGAACGTTTGGCTGAATCCGTTGGGATTGCCCGCGCGCCATTTTTCCATCATGTCGAAATGTGAAAGGTTCGACCGATGCGGGTCTTTCAGACCGATGTTGCGAATGACCGCCACTTCTTCGGCCTTGAACCTCAAGGCCAGTTGTTGAAGCGATGGATGAAATGCCCATCCGTTTTCGAGGTTCAACAGATCGCCGTAAGGAAGGGCCATCTGCCTGCGAATCTCTTCATAGATTCTGTAGCCCTCTGATGAATAAGGAATGACTGTGTTGATTCCGTCGTTGCCGCCGTTTTGTTCGAGTATGAGCAGGCGGCGCGGGCCTGACGGGTCAGGTCTTGCAAAGGCTTTCATCAGCGGGTTGCTCGCTACGACCAAAGCGACCGAGAAGCCTCCGATTTTGATGAAGCTGCGACGGCTGATAGTTTTTGATTTCGAATCTTTCATGATGGACTCCTTTCTAAGCGAGAGCGAACTCCGGGCTTGCTATGGCGAGCGCGAGAAGAGTCCTCGCGCGGAATCTTCGTTCGCGAATTCGATTTGCCGCATTGCGCAATTCGGTCATGGTTTTTTCGGAAACGTCAGTGAGCAAAGTCCAGCGCAATGTTTCCAAAACCGGGTCGCTCGACTGCGAGATTGCTCGTATGACCGCATTGCGCGTCGAAAGATCGTAAGCGACAAGTCCCAGCCTTGCGCGAGAGAGCGTATGCGACGAGGACGCCCATCGCTGGTTCGCAGGTCTCGTTACGGGCCAGCCTGCGACGTTGGGCGGATCGAAAGGCACCTGCCCCGTTTCGTGAAAATAAGTTTCGAAATCAAAATCGGTAAGCCGCGCCGAAAGAGATGATGCGATGGAGAGAAGATTCTCAAGCGGAAAACGCACTCTTGAATGTCTCGACGCGAAGAAATTCCGATTGCGGAAGAGCGCCTTCAGAACAGGTTTGATTTCGTACTGTTCGGCTTTGAACAGAGCCGCAAGCCGCGCCACGCTGGCTTCGTCAACGACAGGATGGATGAAGTATTGATAAAGCTTTGTGACGATATACTCGGCTGAGGGAAAGAATCCCGGTTTGGGTTCGAGAGCCAGTATGCGGTCGATGATTTTTTTGTGCTGCTCGCGCGATCCGTCGAACTCCAAAGTTTCTCCGAGGTATTCGAGCGATCCTTTGAACGCCCATTCTTCGAGGAACTCGGCTTTGATTCGGTTGGGATCGAATCGCTGACCTTCCCGCTCAGGGAATCCATCGACGTACCAGCCAGCCAGCGCCTTCGCGCCGTTTTTCACATCCTGCTCGGTGTAATGGCCTCGACCGAGCGTGAAAAGCTCTTTGACTTCGCGCGAGTAGTTCTCATTGGGATCAGAAGCGATGGAGTAATTCCCATCGAGGTAGATCAGTATCGCCGGATCGATGGTGAATTCTTCGATAAGGGTTCGGAAGTTGCCCATCGCGTGACGGGCGATGAGCCGGTGTTGACGCCAGACGAGCGCCGGTAGCTCTGCTTTGGAAAAGGCCGATGTGAGCAGCCCGTGCCAGAACCAGAGCATTCGGTCACGCAGTCCTGACGCGGGAGAAAGCAATCGCCGCATTTCGCGCGTGAGCATATCATTGAAGTCTTCATACTCACTGCGCTGATAGACGTTTCTGAAATTGATCTCTTCGATTTCAGGCGCGGCGGCGTTATCGACCAACTCGGTGAGGGCTTCTTCCGCATCCATCGCTGCTATCTGATCGACACGATCTGTATGCGCATAGAAGCTTGTGCGACTCAGCAAGTGAATAGCATGTGCACGATCCATATCTCCTCCTTCAGACTGAGAAGGGAAACGCCGTCCGGTGGTTCGGCTCTTCCCTTTGCTGGGGGACAAGAGACCCGGCTCGAAGGAGAAAATACATGCGTCGTGATGGGTGATGAACGGAGCGGGAAAAGCTTTGAAGAAAAGCAGCGCGCTCTCAGCAAAAAGTCAGAGGAGTCGTTGATGTAGAACAGGCTGCCAGTCTGTTCAAAGGCTGAAATGATGAAACCCTGCGACAGTCTGGCAGCCCGTCGTACCTGTTCAGCGCAGGGAAAAATTACAGGGAAGATCGCAGCCCGTCATTTTACCGGCTGCGATCTATTTGAAGTGTCAGGCCGGAATTGTCGCAATAGCGTTTGATCTGACTGAATATGGATTCGGGAGGAAGAGAAAGCCCTTCGCCCTGAGCGATCCAGACGATTCGCTGATGCCTCATCAAAAGGTCGAGTCTGTCTTTCAGGCCGTTAATCCCTTTGACCGGGATGGAAGATGATTTGATCTCTTCAATCGATCTTGCCCGCTCGCCTTTCGTGATAAGAGCGAAATGCCATTCGCCCTTTTTGGTCCAACTGTAAAGGGTGTGATCTTTCATCAGAGTCGGAATGCCAGTCTTCGATATTATGCTCGACGAATCGACCTTGAGATAGTTTTCCATCAAAGCCGCCACACTCACTCCCAGCAATAGTAGCAATACTGCCTTCTTCATAAACACCTCTGATAATCAACCCTCTCATTCAAACAAGAGGCGGACACAGGCCGGAAAAATACATATCTCTTCATGCGCTTTTTTCGATCTGTTAAGATTGGCTGCGCCCCGAATCTGACCGGCCACCCTGCGCTCTTGTTTTTCATCAAGGCTGTTATGACAAAACAGGACTCGACAAAAATCACAGGCGATACGGCGCAAATGAATACATCCGAGCTTGTCGAGGCCTGCATAAGCGGCGACGGGCGGGCGTGGGAAATTCTGCTCGAACGCTATCAGAGGCTCATCTATTCGATACCCATTCAGGCCGGTCTGTCGAGGGCCGATGCCGCAGAGGTCTTTCAAACCGTCTGCATAAAACTGCTCAGGAAACTCTCGACCCTGCGTGATCAAACGAGGCTCGCCAAATGGATCATCACCACTACCTCGCGCGAAAGCTGGCGGCTCGCGCGCCGTCGAAAAAACGACCACTTCAGCGCGCCGCCCCCGGATGCGGAAAACCCTTACGATCTTTCAGACATAGCCGCCGCGCTGCCTCTGCCCGACGAGGAGCAGGAAACCATCGAGCGCCAGCAACGTGTGCGCGAATCGGTCGAAGCCCTGAACGAGCGTTGCCGCAGACTCATCACGCTGCTCTTTCTCACTCAGGAAGAACCGAGCTATGAAGAGGTCGCCCGCCAGATGCAGATGCCCATAGCTTCGATAGGGCCGACGCGGGCGCGGTGCCTCGAAAAACTCAGAAAGGCTCTCGACGGAAAAATATGATCCATGTGTATTTTTTTTCTCGACAGAACGCTCGTGTCTGATGCAGGGCCGAAAAAGGTTGATCCCAGGAGCAAGTCATGAAGTGTGTCGGTTTCAATCTGTTGATAGATTTCCTCGACGGTCGGCTTGAGGGCCGCCAGTCGGAGCGCGTTGAAAAACATCTCGCTGCGGGGTGCGCTCGCTGCGAAGCTGACCGGCGGTGGTATGAAAGCTTCAAATCCATAGGACGAAACGACCACACGGTTGAGCCGCCGCCCTGGGTTCTGCGCCGAGCCGTCCGATTGTTCGAAACCGGGTCGCGCCCCAGCCTGCGCGGCGCGGCTCGCGGAATCGTGCGCCTGATATTCGATTCGTTCAAACAGGCGGCCCCGGCGGGAGTGAGGCAGACAGGAATTTCACCGACCAGACAACTGGTCTACACGGTCTGGGATTACAGCATAGACCTGCACATAGCAGTGACGGGAGAAAAGAGTGCGACGGTGGTGGGGCAGATTCTCAATGCTGCCGAGCCGGGGTTCGACTCAGTGGCGGGAATACCGGTCGAGATGGCCCGACGCGGCAAACGAGTTCAGTCAGCCGTGACCGATGACATAGGCATCTTCGTCATCAAAAAGCTCAGTTGCGGCGAGTACGATTTGCAGATACAGGCCCGCAACATGACGATAAATGTTGTGAGCCTCCCTGTCTCGCCATCATCGTGAGAACGAGCTAATGAAGCTTGCCGAAAATCTCCTTCGCGCCCGAAACCTCAAGTCCTTCGCGCAAAAACATGAAGGACGCCTCGATATCGCTGCGCTCAAACAGGAAGTGAACCGGCTTGCCCGCTGCGATCTCAAAAAAGCCTCGCGCCTTGCCCACTCAATCGAGCAGCTTTCTCAAATATCACGCACCCCGGCGATGAGAGCTTATGCGCGAGCGTCTCGCGCCATGGTGCTTGCTTATGAAGGCGACCACCGCGAAGCGAATCGATTGTATCGGTCGTCGGTGAAATCTCTCAAAGCGGCCGGGCTGAAAAAAGAAGCCGCCGTCATCGAGAAAGAACAGTTGCGCTGTCTGGTCCTGCTGGGCCGCTACCGCGAGGCGCTTCAAACGGCGCAATCAGCCCGCCGCGCATTGTCGAAGACTGATGAGCTTGAGCTTGCGCAACTCGAAACCAACATCGGCGCGATTTATTATCGCCTCGACCGCTACCCGACGGCGCTCAGGCATTATGATCGCGCTCGCGCGATTTTCTCTCGCGCGGGCGATGACGCGATGCGCGCGGTTGTCGCCTTCGGTCGAGCCAACATTCTGGTTGAAATGGATCGCCCTGACGAAGCTCTCGCTTTGCTCGGCGAAGCCGCAAAGATTTTCAGGCGAACGAGACGACATCTCCTTGCGGGCCAGTCCGAATTTCATATCGCTTATATACGTTTTCTTCAGGGCAATTACAACGCCGCGCTCGCTCTCTTTTACAAAGTGCGCGACCGATTGAGTGAACTGGGCAGCCGCGACCTCGTCGCGTGGTGCGATCTCGACATCGCTGAAATAATGCTCTCTCTCAACGCATTCGAAAACGCCGCAGAAAAGGCTTCCACAGCCCATTCCATCTTCCGTCAACTCGGCATGTCTTACGATGCGGCCAAATCGCTGCTCGCTCGCGGACTGGCTTTGATGGGGCTGGGGCAAACGACTGAATCGCGCAAATGCCTCATCCTCGCGCGCAAGGTTTTCGCCGCGAGTCGCAACTCCACTTTCGTCGCGCTGACGGATTCATACCTCGCCGAGCTCAGTTTGATCTCAGGCGCGAAGGCCGAATCCCTCAGCCGGGCCTCTTCATCGCTGCGCATCTTTTCCCGGCAGAAACTCGCGATGAGGTCGGCTTATGCGAGACTGCTTGCGGCGCGAGCGGCTTATGAAATGGGACGCGGCGCACAGGCTTTGCGCGGGGCTAAACGGGCGCTCCGCTCGCTCGATGGTCTCTATGCTCCGAACATCGCTTATCGCTGCCATCATCTGATTGGCTGCGCGCTCCGCGACGAGGGGCGCGCGGATGAAGCCCGACGCGAGTTTCTTCAAGCAATCTATGAAATAGAAAAGATGCGCAGCGGCATCGCGGCGGACGAGTTGAAAACTTATTTACTGCGCGGCAAGGTCGTAGTCTACGAAGACGCCATAAGAAGCTGTCTCGATGAGGGCAGTGACGAGTCGTTTGACGAGGCTTTCCGTCTGGTCGAATCCTCGAAGTCGCAGGCATTGGCCGAACTGCTCGCGCGATATATCAACGACCTGCCGTCGCGTCGGCGCGGAGAGTCTATGGCACGAAAGAGGCTCCTGAAGCTGATAGAAGAGATCAACTGGCTGGGCTCGCAGGCGAAAAAAGGAGACGAGTCAGGCCGCCGCGGCGCGCAACTGTCAGCCGCCTCCCGCCGAAAAATCGCGCGCTGCGAAAGAGAGGTAACCGAACTATTCCAGCGCCTCGAAGCAGAAAACAGCGACTTCACTCGCCTCCATTCACGGCATTCGACTAATGCAGTCGATCTCATCGATGCGCTCGAAGAAGGCGAAACAGCCATTGAGTACTTCGCCACCGGCAATGAGCTTTCGGCTTTCGTCGTCTCTCGCGCAAGGGTAGAAACAGCGCGCAACTTCGCTTCGCTCGGCGGAGTGGAAGACCTGCTTGCCGCGCTCCGATTTCAAATGGAGAAATTCGCCTATGGCCGCGCCTATGTCGAAAAACACTGGGAGCATCTCAGGCAGGGAACTAACGATATTCTGACTCGAATTTATGAAGCCGTTTTCGAGCCGCTGGAAATGATGATCGAAACGGATCGAATCATAATCATCCCTCACGGGCCGCTTCACTACGTTCCGTTTCACGCGCTCTCGGACGGGCTTGAATATCTCGTGGATCAATTCGAAATCTCGCGCGCTCCGAGCGCGGCGGTGTTGAAGCTGTGCCGCGAGGCTGCCCGCCGCAGCCCGTCAAAACGCGGCAAAACAATGCTCGCTTTGGGCGTCTCCACGCCTGATCTTCCTCACGTTGAAGATGAGATCAAGGGATTGTGCGAGATATTCGCCGATGCGGTGACGCTCACGGGCGGCGAGGCCACGCGGAAAAATCTTCTCAGCCTTGCCCCTTCGGCGCGGTATCTGCACATCGCATCGCACGGGCGTTTCCGCCAGGACAATCCTATGTTCTCATCGCTGAAGCTGGCTGACTCGCATCTGAATTTTTACGGGCTGCTCGATCTGCGTCTTCGCGCAGAGATGGTCACGCTCTCGGCGTGTCAGACCGGAGTGAGCGCGATTTTTCCGGGAGACGAACTGCATGGTCTTATGCGCGGATTCCTGTATGCGGGAGCGCCATCGCTGGTCGTCAGTTTGTGGATGGTTTCTGATCGCTCGACCGCTCTGCTTATGACGGAGATGTACAAACGGATCAGCGCGGGCGAGACGAAGCGCGCAGCCCTGCGCGCGGCGCAACTCGAAGTCCGCGAGCTTTACCCGCATCCGTACTACTGGGCGCCTTTCGTTTTGATGGGCAATCCGAATTGATGAAGGTTATTGTATGAAACGAAGAATAACATCCTCGATAATTTTTCTGATTTTTCTCTCGACCTGTTTCCTCTCTCCTTCGAGCCGTCAGGCGCAGGCATCGCCTTCGCGACCGGGCGATCTGATAGTCAATATCCGCGAAGGCGCTTCGATAGATGACATCAACTCTCGTCACGGGACGACGACCAGACAGCAGATTCTCGGAACGAATTTTTACGAGCTTTACGCGCCTCAAGGCAGGAGCGTCAAAAAAACTCGCAAGCGACTCAATCGAGACCGAGATGTCATAAGCGCGTCGATCAATCATCTGGTCGCAACGGTTTTTGCGCGCTCGATCATGAGCTTTCCCGATTCCCGCCCCGAAGCGGGCCACACCGAATCGGACTATCGCGCGCAGCGACAGCTCGTTGAAAAGCTCCGCCTCGATCAATCCCATCGCCGCTCGCGCGGAGAAGGCGTCGTCGTGGCAGTCATCGATACAGGCGTAGCTTCAGATCATCCGGCGTTGGAAGGGCATCTCTACGAAGACCCTTATGAAATTCCCGACAACCGAATAGACGATGACGAAGACGGCTTCATCGATGAAACGCGAGGCTGGGATTTTTACGACAACGACAACGATCCGACGGACGAGCCGGGCGGCTCTGAAAATTCAGTTGCGGGGCATGGGACGTTCATCGCCGGATTGATCGCGCTGATGGCTCCTGACTGTCGCATACTTCCGATTCGCGCTTTCAATCAGGATGGCAACGGCAGCGAGTTTCTTGTCGCCTCGGCGATCAATTATGCAGTTTATCAGGGCGCGCAGATAATCAGCCTCAGTTGCGGCACGAGTGAAGACGCATCGGTTCTGAGGGATGCGATTCATCATGCGCGCGAGCAGGGAGTCATAGTCGTAGCGGCGTTTGGAAATGAAGGCACAGACGCGGAGCCTCAGTATCCGGCCAATCAGGAAGAGGTCATAGGAGTCGCGGCGACGGATGAGGACGACCGCAGGATTTATTTCTCAAACTATGGTCGGGGAGTGAGCGTGTCGGCTCCGGGCTTTCATCTCTTCGCGCCTTTCCTCGATGGAGGCTATGCTGAGTGGAGCGGGACATCTTTCGCCGCGCCGCTTGCCGCAGCCCAGGCCGCGCTCATCATCTCCGCGGACCCGGACACGAGCAGAACGAGATCGATCATGGAAGAGAGCGCGATGAGTATCGACGGCGCGAATCCGGGTTATGAAGGAAGGCTGGGCAAAGGGCGAATCGATCCGCTCTCGGCGCTTCAGGCCGTCAATGCCGGGGCCGTCCTCGATCTGTTTGCAGCGGTCGCCCTGAGCCGCAGCGATGACTCTCTTGCGCAGGGCGAAGCTTCAGTTTTCATTTACGGCAACAGTCAGTATTTCGCGCTCGATGCGAGCGGGCTTGACCCGTCTCGCGGTTATCGATTGGTTGTCAATGGAGAGCGGCTTTCGTCTACGGAGTTGAGAGACGATTTGACTGCGAATGAGTTTGGCGGAATCCGTATAGTTTTTTCGACTGACCCTTCGGGGGACGAACATCGCCTGCCTGACGGGCTTTGGCCTGTCACGAGGATTCGCAGCGTCGAGTTGCGGGACTCGGAAGACCGAATTATTTTGCGAAATGAATTCGCTCCGGTCACGGAGTTCGCGCCGACGGGAGAATTTTTCCAGAAAGAAGCGCGCATAGAATCAACGGCTTCTTTCAATGCCTTCGGCGCGGCGCGAGTCGAAGCCGCGAGCAATCTTGTAAGGGTGACGATAGAAGTTGAGCGGCTGGCGGATGGAGTGTATGAGCTTTTCGCCGATGGTCGCAGACTTGGCGTGTTCGCGGCGGAGCAGGGATTTCTCAAGGCAGTGCTGACAAGCGATGGCTCGGAGGGAGTGAGGATTCCGCCTGAAGCGAGGCCCGCTGTCAACATCCGCCGCGTCGAGGTTGTCAGTTCAGGTCGCGTGCTCGCAAGCGGAGAATTTGCGATCACGAGCGGCGCGATAGGTCGTTAGGGAAGCGCGGAGACAGACAGTATTGAATTGAAAGCTCGCGGAAAGGCGCGAGTCGCATCGCTTCACAGGGCTGTTGCAAAGTAGCTTGACAACGAAGATCGGCTAACCCAGGACTTTGCAACAGCCCTGCATCGCTTCACCTGTCGCTCATGATGACAGGAAAATATGTTACCCTCTCAGCCGAGAGGTGAAACGATATATCAGGTAAACGTCGAAGAAGCGATAACGCAACGGAGGGTTCTGAGAATGGGCAAGAAAACTATCCCTGATGAAGTTAAGGAACAGGTTGAGCATATCGTTGAAGAATTCAACCGAACTGTTCTTGAGGATCCGAACTACTATTATCTTACCCGCTACAAGGGTAAATTCCTGTACCTCGACAGGTTTGACTATGGAAGAGTAGGGCAGACTTGCCGCCTTGAATACACAGGAGAGATGAACAATTGGGGTTTTGCCATATTCAAGTACAGCGACATGCGATATGACTCTGATGAATGGTTCTTCCCCGGCTCCGAGCATATAAACGGAACGATAGAAGGAGCAATGAAAGCAGGGCTTAAAGCGTATCCATAAACCAGAGGCGTGAAGCGCGGACAAACTGAAATTGTACGGTCGTCACTCCGTCTGCCGTCCTTTGGGCCTTTGATTGGCCTCCTCCAGGCTCAGGATTCCCGCAACGGATTGTAATTGCCCGTTGCAACCTGTCTATGAGATGTGATATATCCCGCTTGCCTGTCTCAGTGTTCTCAAAGACCCTTTCAGACTGCAATCGCTGTCGCTCACGCGTCGATGGAGAGGATAATCAAACCGGAAGGGGACAAATAATGACGGACGAAGAGCTTAATAAGCTTGTGCGTCGCAATCGCCGAAAAAATTCGATGATTGACGAAAAGACCGGCTTGCAGGCAGCCCAAGTGTTGAGCGCTATGGCAAAAGATGCGGGAATCGAATGGGCGTTGATCGGCGGCTTTGCTATGTATCTTTATGGCAGTCCGCGTTTTACCAGAGATGTTGATGTGATTGCTTCGCGCTCGCTGTCGCTTCCTGCGATTGGGCGGCTCAAACAAGGCGGCCAACGCTACGAAATCAAGGTCGGCAACCAAACCGTATCGGTGGATTGGATAACGCGCAACGACTATGCAGTGAAGTTTTTCCAGTCGGCGTTGGCCGAAGCTATCGAATTGGATGGCATTCCGATTATCACGCCGGAATGGTTGGTCATCTTGAAGCACATTGCCGGACGCTTCAAAGACCAGGAAGACGCTGTTTTTTTATTGCGCCAGAAAGGTTTAGTCAATCGCCGCCGGATTAAAGAAAACATAATGCAAGTCGGCGGGCGCGAATCCTGGGTGGGGTTTTCGGCAGGTTTGTATCGCTGGTTTGACATCGCAGACGGTAAAACCACGGACGGTGACGAGAATGAATCGTATCGGACTTTGTAACGGAATCGAATTGATGGGTGATTGGAGATAGAGCAGGATGGGGGGGGTGTAAACACGCCGCGCCCAACAAACAACGGATCAGCAATGAAACCCTTACCGTCGGATCAGGAAAAGCATCACTCCGTCTGTCGCCCTTTGGGTCGTTGATTGGCTGCCAGAATTTTCTTCCTCATTCTGATCGCTTCGGGCGTGACTTCGACAAGCTCATCTTCGCGGATGAATTCCAGAGCCTGCTCCAACGAAAGCTCTCGAAAGGGGACGAGTCGCATCGCTTCGTCAGCCGTCGATGCTCGCATGTTGGTCAGCTTCTTTTCCTTCACTACGTTCACATCCAGATCAACATCGCGCGCATTTTCGCCGATCAGCATCCCTTCATAAACGTCTGTGTTGGGACGGACGAAAAGCTCTCCCCGCTCCTGAAGATTGTAAAGCGCATAAGTCGTCGCCTTTCCCGAACGGTCCGCGACGAGCGCCCCAGTGATGCGCTGCGAGATGACGCCCTGCCATTCGTCCCATCTGAGAAAAATCGTGTTCAAAAGCCCCGTGCCTTTCGTGTCCGTCAGGAACTCGCTTCGAAATCCTATCAATCCCCGCGAAGGTATCTCGAATTCCATCCTCACCCTTCCCGTGCCGTGATTGACCATCTTCGTCATTCGCCCCCGTCGCCGTCCCAGAGCTTCCGTTACAACGCCGATGAAAGTCTCAGGACAATCGATGACGGTAAGCTCTATCGGCTCAAGCCGTCGCCCGTTTTCTTCGCGGGTGATGACTTCAGGTTTAGACACCTGCATCTCGAATCCTTCGCGTCGCATCATCTCGATCAAAATCGCAAGCTGAAGCTCTCCGCGACCCGATACCTTGAAGCTGTCCATCGAATCCGTAGACTCGACCCGGATCGCCACATTGCCGAGAGTTTCTTTATCCAATCGCTCGCGCAGTTTTCTCGAAGTGACGAACTTGCCTTCGCGACCCGCGAAGGGCGAGGTGTTGACTGCGAAGATCATTGCAATGGTCGGCTCATCTACGGTGATGCGCGGCAGCGGTCGCGGGTCGTCCGCCGCAGAAACAGTCTCTCCGATGTAGATGTCATCAATGCCAGCGAGCGCGACTATCTCTCCGGCGTCGGCTTTATCGATGGGCTGCTGCTTCAATCCTTCGAAAGCGTAGAGCTTCGTCACCTTGGTTTTTTCTATGCGCCCGTCGAGCTTGCATATCGAAATCATATCGCCGACCGCTACCGCGCCCGAAAAGATTCTGCCTATCCCAAGTCGCCCGACATATTCGTTGTAATCGAGATTGGCCACAAGCAGTTGCAACACGCCGCTTGATGCAGCGGGCGGCGGAATGGTTTTGAGTATTTCATCGAACAGCGGTTGCAGGTCGCGGCCCTCGTCCGCGAGATCGCGCTTGGCCACTCCGTCGCGCGCTACGGTGTAGATGACCGGAAAATCGATCTGCTCTTCGGTCGCGTCCAGATCGATGAAGAGATCGAATACTTCGCTCACCACTTCTTCGGCTCGCGCGTCCTGCCGGTCTATTTTGTTGATGACGACTATCGCCGGAAGATTTTGAGCCAGAGCTTTCGACAACACGTATCGGGTTTGCGGCAGCGGGCCTTCACTGGCGTCTACGAGCAGCATCACGCCGTCGACCATTTTCAGCACGCGCTCGACCTCGCCGCCGAAGTCCGAATGCCCCGGAGTGTCTACGATGTTGATCTTGACGTTGTGATAATGGACTGAAGCGTTCTTGGCCATTATGGTTATGCCGCGCTCACGCTCAAGATCGAGCGAATCCATCATGCGCTCTACGACTGCTTCGTTGGATCGAAACAGACCGGACTGTTTCAGCATCGAGTCGACAAGAGTGGTCTTGCCGTGATCGACGTGGGCGATGATGGCAAGGTTTCGAATATCGTCTCTCACATGTCCTCCACAAGCTGCAAAAATGAAACGAGCATGATAACAGAGCCGGGAGTCGGGCGTAAGGTCAGGCTGGATAAAGTGAATCGCTTCGGCTAGGCTTTCCTGCGGAGGACTAAAATCACAATTGCGCCAGATAGCGATACAGCGTCAGGGCAGCTTCCTTTATGCCAAAGCCTGGCGCAATCCTGTCTTCCTCCTCGCGTTTGTCTGCGCAGTGGCGGGCGCGGGCGCAGCCTATTTCGTCCTCAGCCGATTCGACAGCCCGCTCATCGCAATCATAATCGGGTCGTTGACTCTGCTGGTTGTCAGTTCCATCCTGACAGCGTATCGCGCGGCCCTATGGGTGTTCGGACGCGAGGCGCGGCAGGTGGTCGAAATAAACAGCGAAGGCATCAGGGAAAAACGCGACGGACGCGAGCGGTCATTCATACCGTGGGCGGGCGTGAGAGAAATCGAAGTCGCCTCGACTTTTCCCGCCGGAGCGAGCATCAGAATCAAAAGCGATTTTTCCGAGATAGCTTTCTCGAATGTCGATCTGGTCGTCACTCCCCGGATGACTTTGCGCCAGATGCACGCCTCTCTCGGCGAAACCGAGCCGATGCGCGAACTGCTCGCCCGTCTGCAAGAGCGAGCGCCGCAGGCTGAGGTGAGCCGAAAAGGGCTTGCGCGCCGATTGAAGAAAAACGGACTTGATGAGGCGCTCTGATCGACGTTTTTGCGGAAAATGCTTTAACTCTTGTTGCCGTTCACTCGATCTGAAATAATCCTGAGCGATCAGATCCGAAGACACGGAGGAATCATGCCAAACCTCTCTTACAACGTGATCGCATACCGGGTTCACTTCTATGGCCGCAGCCAGATGACGAGCGATAAGTACAAGAAAGCGGCGATATTTTTTATAGGCAATGAAGAACCGCCCATCGGGCCAGTAGTGGCGAGAATTTCTTTCTACTCGTCGGACATAGCCGAGTCGAAACAGGACTCAGTCGACGCGCGTGGCCGACCCGAAGGCCACATGGCGATTGATGAAATCAATGCCATACTCGATATGCTGCGATACGAAAAACCCATTCGCGTTTTCTGGGACGATGCAGCGAAACGCCTATCGCTAGAAACCGGCCAGGAACCTGTGGGCGAACAGGAAACGTGAAGAGGTGAAGAGGTGAAGAGGTGAAGAGGTGAAGAGGTGATGGGGTGAGTAAATTTTCTCACTCATCATTCATCACTCCGCATCGCTCCCTCTATGAGCTTCGAATATTGGAATGCCACGAGCGAAAGCGTCAGAAGAAACGAAAAGAATCGGGCCATGATTTCCCCCTTATGATCAATGCCAGATTACACTGCTCATCGGCTCTTTAAAAAGCCATGCGTGGGACAACTTTTACCCTGTGCCTGGATCGCCGGGAAGAGAAACCACTGTTTTCACAGGGAGGGAGGGGGGGACAGATGTTACATTTAACGCGGAAGGTCTCGTATAACAAGTTTGGTTTTGTGATATAGTCGCTGGCGTTCGGTTTAGAGATACTTTCCGTTGAAGGCTGAAGAATCATAATTCATGCTGCCAAAGCATCGGGTATTTCCTATTTCGGTATCAATTGTTGTATTGTAAAGCCAATCACTTGATTTTCTTGAAGAGGTGCTGACATATGGCCAAACCGATTCTTAGGAAAAGCTCGATCCGCCTGACCATTATTGCTACAGCAATTCTCCTTCTGGCAATTATGGGTGGCACAGCTTGGTCTTCCAAAGACCAACAGAAAAAGTCCCTGACACTGGAGGAAAGAGATAAGCTTACCGTAGAAGAATTGAAGGTTGAAAACAAGACCAAAGGCTTAACGATCATAGGGCTTGAGAAAGTACCACATCAGGTTAAAGTTACCCTAAGAAACGATTACTCTAAAGCCATCACGAGTTACAAAGTCTCTATAGGGGTTGGGACAATGCATAAGCCATACCTGGCAGGAATAGGAGAGCCAGAGTTTTTTCTTCCGGGACAGGTAAATCAAGATATTTATCCTTTGCAACCTGGTATAGAGATACACGGCATAAAAATACTCGCTGTGATTTTAGACGATAAGACTGCTGATGGCGACCCGCAACATGTTCGAGAGATGCAAGAATATAGGCTTGGCACGAAGATGCAGCGAAAACATGTTTTGCACTTATTGCAAAAAGCGTTGGCTTTGCCGTCTTCCGACTTACAGACCTATCTGGCAAACATTCAGGAGGCTGACCTGCTTCCCATGTCAGAAGGCAAAGAGAAACTGCTTCCAAGACAAGTACGTTTTGGACTGGGGGATGAAAGGGAGCGTACCCTTCGGCGAATTAAAGAACTTAGACAAACCCTCGAACCGTCTATTGCTGCAAAAAATTCTCAAGATGCAGAATTACGCCTACAAAGGCAACTCAACACGCTTATTCAATCCTATACGATCTCTGTGAATAGGTTGTAGTGGTTGACTGAATTTCAGTATTTCTGATCCTGTGAATAAGCAATCTATAAGAACCTCAAAACTTATAGATACTGGCCTTCATGAGTTAATCGAACTATTGGTTAGGAGGAATACAAGATGAAAATGTTCCGCCTTCTCTGCTTACTCTCACTTTGTCTTTTCCTGTACTCTAGCTTGACCAGTGTCAATGGTGAAGGCTGTGTACCATCTTATGATTGGGTTTCATCTTATCACAATATAAATAATGGTGTGCTTTACAAGACAGACACCTACGATATCTATTGGCCTGATGGACACGAGACGCTTGGATTTTTTGCATCCAATGTGGGCGAGCGAAATGCTAGTCTTCAAAATTCTTGTTGCGGCACCTATTATGCCGAGGAATGCTGGCCCCTGTTTCACCCTCCCTTTGTTGGGGAAGGGCTCTTCAGACAACGCACAGAGGCAAGTTTATGCATGGCAAGTACAGTAAACTGCTCCTGGCCTTGTCCTGATCGGTTTAAATTCGACGGTTGCCAACAACCATCGGTGCTTGAAATAATTTGGGAGTCAACATATGACTGCCCTGAAGTTTGCGGAGGGTGTGGTAATTGCGAGGGGCAATTCGCCTGTGCTGCTTGTAATGGATGGTGGGATTATTCTAGTTGTTGCTGCTATGTGGATACCCCTATTCTTGTAGATATTCAGGGCAACGGATTCAACCTCACTGATGTAAATGGAGGAGTTGATTTCGATTTCCAGGGCAATGGAACTATTAAACGTCTTGCCTGGACTGCGTTAGGATCAGATGATGCCTGGTTAGTTTTAGACCGCAACAATAATAGCTTGATCGACAGTGGCCAGGAATTATTTGGCAACCTAACGCCGCAGCCTCCATCAACAACTCCTAACGGGTTCCTTGCGCTTGCCGAGTTCGATAAACCTGAAAGCGGCGGCAACAACGATGGCAGGATTAACTCTCAAGACGCGATCTTTTCGTCATTGCGACTCTGGCAGGACAGCAATCACAACGCAGTATCGGAAACAAGCGAGTTGCATGGATTGCTCTCGCTCGGTCTTGCTGCCATAGACCTCGATTACAAAGAGTCAAAGCGGACTGATCAGTATGGCAACGCCTTCCGATATCGCGCAAAAGTCAGAGATACGCGCGGCGCGCAACTTGGCCGATGGGCTTGGGATGTATTTTTGCTTTCTCGGTAAGCTCAATGGTCTGAAATCCAATGACCGCCGGTGATGACGACTCGCTGGCGGTTTTATTTTGTCAAGCCTCGAATTCCACATAAAAAAGAAAACACCGAATCAAACTATTCACTGCGCCTCAGCGAAGGTAAACTGGAACGCGATATGACACTGAGCTTGGCAGCGGTCATCGCGATGTACGGCTCGTTTCTCTTCGTGGGCTGGGCCGCGTCGCGCAAGGTCAAGGAAGGCACGGCGGCTGAACTCATAGTCGCCGGTCGCTCTATGCCTATGTGGATAGCTATGCTCACGATGACTGCGACATGGGTCGATGGAGGCTATCTTCTAGGCACTGCCGAAGGCGTCTACAAATCAAGCCTCGCGTCAGGTCTTCAGGGCGGACTCTGCTTCGGTATAAGCCTCATCCTCGGCGGCATCTTCTTCGCCGGAGTGATGCGCCGCTACGGATTCACTACGCTGATCGATCCATTCGAAGCGAGGTTCGGCAGGACGTGGGCCGCCGTGTTGTTTCTTCCCGCCCTTGCTGGCGAAATTTTCTGGAGCGCAGAACTGCTTGTGGCCATAGGCTCGACGTTCGGCGTAATCCTGGGCATGGAACTCAGCACAGCCATTCTGCTCTCGGCCATAGTCGTCACCCTCTACACTATGCTCGGCGGCATGTGGTCAGTGGCTTACACCGATGTCTTTCAACTCGGCCTTGTCGCCGTCGGCCTTGCCTTCGCTTTGCCTTATGCGATTGGGGAAGCGGGCGGACTCTCTCAAAGCTGGACGAATTACATCGCCGCCCGACCTGATCGAGGAGGACTGCTCCCGCCGCTTCAAGCGAACGGAAGTTTCTGGACTACGCAATCGATCATCGGATGGTGGGATGTCTCGCTGATGCTCGTATTCGGTGGCATCCCATGGAACTGCTATTTTCAAAGAGTGCTGTCGTGTCAGACTCCGCGAAAAGCTCAATGGCATTCCATTCTTGCCGGATTGCTGACGATAGGTTTCACCATTCCGCCGCTGCTTTTAGGGATAGCCGCATTCGGCTACAACTGGCCGCAGGAGCTACTTTCACGGCTTCAGGCGAATCCTGCCGAAACGCTGCCTTTTATTCTGCGTCACGTCGTTCCGCCTGCGGTCGGCATTCTGGGGCTTGCCGCGATCATCGGCGCGGTGACATCGAGCTTCAGTTCATCGATTCTTTCAGCCGGTTCGATGTTCAGTTGGAACTGCATGAAGCGACTCGTCTGGCCGAGCCTTTCCGTCACGGATATGAAGCGGGTGATTCGCGGCTCGATACTTCTTCTCGGCCTGGTCGCGGCGGTAATGGCGCTGAAGGTTCAAAGCGTACAGGCGCTATGGTTTTTCTCAAGCGATCTTGTTTTCGTTCTGCTTTTCCCTCAACTCCTTTTCGCGCTCTTCGACAAAAGAGTGAATCGGACAGGATCAATCGTAGCGTTCGTGGTTTCGCTCATTTTGCGGCTGGGCGGAGGCGAGCCATTGCTTGGGCTGCCTTCGTTCATTCCTTACCCGGAAATTTTCTCCGCTTTTCTTCCGGGCGAACCCTCAAGCTGGTACGACGCGGGAGCGATGCTCTTTCCGTTCAAGACTCTCTCGGCGCTCACGGGTATCATTCTGCTTCCTGTGGTGTCGCGGCTCACTGCGAGAATGGATCCTCCGCGACTTCTGCATAATCCTGCTGAATCGAGTTGAGTAAGACCATTTTAGTTCTTCGAAAGAGAAGTCGAAAAGATAAACCACAGATGAACACCGATGGACACAGATAGAGAAAAACCGAAGATTCTTATGGCTTTTCTTTTCCACCCTTATCCGTGTTTATCTGTGTTCATCTGTGGTTCTTTTCTCTCTGCTGAAAAATTAATCGCCCTGCGAGTCGAGCGAATCTCGCTTTACGTTTTGCGTTTTACGTTTTACGCTTGCCCGTCATGGAGAAATTTCTCGCCTGGTCAGTTCACCTCTACACCGCGCTTGGGCTTGTGGCAGCCGCAGGCATGGCTGCGCTGATTGTACGCGGCGGCGATGAGTCTTTTCGATGGGCGCTTGCTCTGATGTTTGCTGCCACGATCATTGATTCGAGCGACGGATATCTTGCGCGAAAAGCGAGAGTCAAAGAGACGCTTCCCCAATTCGACGGGCGCAGGCTCGATGACCTCATAGACTTTCACACATACACATCATTGCCGCTGCTTTTTATCTGGCGTTCTGGGATAGTGCCTGACCATCTTGCCTGGTGGCTGATAGTGCCGCTTCTTGCGAGCGCGTATGGATTTTCTCAAGCGGAGGCGAAGACCGATGACGGATTTTTTCTCGGCTTTCCTTCTTACTGGAATGTGGTGGCGCTTTATCTTTACTATCTTCAGCCGCCCCTGTGGCTTTCGATGTCGGGGATAATTTTTCTCGCGCTGATGACCTTCGTGCCAGCGCGTTACCTGTACGCTTCGACTGGTGGGCCGTTCGTGAGAGTGATGATAGTCGGCGGGGTGGTCTGGGCTGTGCTGCTTGCGCTGATACTCTTGCGGGCGACTTCTCACACGAAGACGCTCACGCTCATCTCATTCATTTATCCGATGGCGTATCTTGCGCTGTCGTGGATTGTGACGCTCAAGAGATGGCGACGGCAGAAGTGAGTAAATGCTCACTTGCGGGTTGCAGTTTACATCTTTTTGATGATAATTGATGCGTGTGCGCGTCACCGCCAGCGCGCCGCGAAGTTGTAACGCAATCTATCAGGCTTGCGTATAATCCGGTGGATCAATTCCTCAAGTCAACAAGGCAGACAAGCGGTCGGCAATACCGGGCCAACGTGTTGCCGCTTTTGAAAGGATGAAAGGAGCGAAGTTATGTGGGTAAGGAAAGCAGTGCGCGATATGAAAAAGGGCGTGGATTCACCAATGCCCACGCAGATAGTTTCTAACGAAGAATTCATTCCCCGCCCTCAGTCGGAACCGCAGAAGAGAGTCGAGAACCTCATCGGCGAGATGAGTGAAGAGCGCGCCAAAAAGCTCGGTATGAACCGGCGGACTTTTATGGCCTCGACCATGGGGCTTGCAACATGTTTTCTCGCCCAGAACAAAGTATTCGGCAAATGCTGGGACGTCGATGAGTCGGAAACCTGGGAGGCGGCCGCTTACGACGAAAAGTGGCCCAAGGGCGAATACTTTATCATCGATGTGCAGGCGCACTTCACGAACGGAATCGCGCTCAATTTCCGAAACATGGAATTCGTCAAAAACATGGGATTCGAGCTTAAAAACGACAAGGATTCCTATGGCTTCCACAATTTCGTCAAAGAGATGTACTTCGACTCCGAGACGGAAATGGTCGTCATCTCGGGCGTGCCTACGCGCGAAAATCAGCGCGGGCCGGACGGAAATGTTCTCGAAGGCAAAGCGCGCAGCAACGGCATTCTGCCAAGCTGGCTGATGGCCGAGAGCCGGAATCAAATAAACCAGATGGCCGGATCGAAGCGCGCTCTGGCGCAGGGCAACCTCGCGCCTAATCACTACTGGGACAAAGCCGCCAACAAAATCGATAAGGCCGCGACCATCGAGCAGATCGAGCGAGAGCTTTCCCTTTACAAGATCGATTCGTGGAAGTGGTACTGCCACACCGATCCCGGTCGGTCGGGAGGCGGCTTCCAGCTTGATGATGAAAACTCGCAGTGGTTCTACGAAGAATCCCGCAAGCGAGGACTGAAACTCATCAGCGTGCATAAGGGCTATTCCTATCAGTCGCGCACGCTCGGACATCTGGCCAACCCGAAAGATGTCGAGAAGGCCGCGCTCAACAATCCCGATTTCAACTTCATCGTCTATCACTCGGCGATCAAGCACGGCTCGAACGAACCGAACTGGAAAGAGTCCAACAAGTACGATCCGACGACGGGCGACTTCGAATGGCACTCCGTTTTGATGGACATCAAGAAGCGCAATCCCAAAATCAACAACGTGTACTGCGAGATAGGAAGCTTCTTCGGGCCGCTGGCCATCGTCGATCCCGTGATGTGTATGCACGGCATCGGAAAAAACATCAAGCACTACGGCTCGGATCATGTCATCTGGGGAACGGACTGCCTCTGGTGGGGATCGCCTCAGTGGGTCATCGATGCCTTCAAGCGTTTCCAGATCAGCGACGAGATGTGCGAAAAGTTCGGCTACAAGAAACTGACCAAGCAGGACAAGGCCAACATATTCGGCCTCAACGCGGCGAAACTCTACAAGGTCAACGTGAAGGAGAAGCGCAAGGCGTTGCCTGCGGACGCGCTGTCGAAACTCAAGACCGCTTATCTCGAAAGGGGCGGTCAGCGCACCAACGGCGCTTACGGCTGGGTGAGAGCGGATGATTGATTTGTCCTTTGTCCTTCGTCCGTTGTCCTTTGCATGACTGATCAGCGGACGAGCGATGATGTCGTGATTACCGATCAAGGAGGATGGCTGCCGTGAATGTTTCGCGCAGAGCGATTTCGACTCAAAAGATTTCAGGCATATCTTTTTTGCAGCGTTCACGGCGGCTCATCTTTCATCAGAGAAATCTGACGTGGCTCTTTTTCATCGCGATAGCTCTCGCGGCCTGTTCGCTTGTCGGGGAGAGCGGCGCGGCTCAGGTCAAAAACGAATCGCACTTTCATCACCTGCACCTCAACGCGACCGACCCTCGTGCGGCAATTGATTTTTACACTTCGAAGTTCGATTCTGAAAAAGCTCGTTTTGCAGGTCTGCTCGAAGGAGTATGGGCGCAGAAATCGTGGATGCTCTTCAGCAAGGTCTCGACCGCGCCCGCGTGGGAGTTGACTTCAGCCGTCTGGCACTTCGGCTGGGGCGCTGAAGATATGCAGGCCACTTACAAAAAGCATCTTGATATGGGAACGAAGTTCTTCACGCCCATCACTCAACTCGCTCCGACCTTCTGGTACGCTTATGTCGAAGGCCCGGATCGCGCGCTTATAGAACTCAATACAGCCAACCATCATCAGTTCGGGCATCTGCATCTGTTCAGCGAAGACCCCGTGAGCGCGGGCGAATGGTATATGAAATATTTCGGAGCCACGCGGCGCGGGAATGCGACAACGCCGCCTTCGCGCGAGCCGCGCTTTCGCAACGGAATTCAGGTGGGGCCGAGCATGTCGCTGATGATCGATAACGTCAACCTGATCATCTATCCCGTTCAGTATTCGAAGCAGGTTTACCCGGATCACTGGAAAGGGCAGACAGGGATGACCCCGACTAAGGGGCGCGTCGTAGATCATATCGGGTTCAGCTTCGATAATCTGTCGGAGGCTCTTGAACAGATGCGCAAGGATGGAGTGAAGGTGACGCAGGAGATTCGCTCGATAGGCCGTATCAAATTCGCATTCATCGAAGGCCCTGACAAAATCAATATTGAGCTTGTCGAGGGCCACGCTCGAAAGGAGTGAAGTCAGGAGTCAGGAGTCAGAAGTCAGAAGTCAGGAGTCAGAAGTTGGAGCGAGAACTAACATCTGACATCAATTTTAACGGGAGTCTGATATCGCAATCTAGCAGGTTGCGCGCCCTGAAAGTGCGAGAATTTGGAGCCGCGCAAGCTAACAGCTTGCGCCACTTTTCTGAGAAGTCATTCAGGTCGTTTTCAACAACACCCCGAAATGATGGGAAACTGAAAACTGAAAACTGAAAACTGAAAACTGTTTTCTAAGGAGGGAGAGAGTATGCGGCGATTGTTGATTATTTTTTCTGCAATTTTACTTGCACAGTCGGTGATGGCAGTTGGGCTTGCTCAAAGGGACAAGCTCGAAGGCCGGTGGGAAGGGAAGGTCGTGTCTTTTCAGGGAGAGCGACAGGCTATTGTGAATTTCAAAAAGACGGGGGAGACCTACAGCGGCACTATCGAGGGCGTGCGCCCCGATCAGCCCATCGAGTTCAAGGATTTCAAACTCGAAGGCGACAAGGTGACGGGTCAGAGCATGATTCAATCTCCGCAGGGCGATATTCCCGTCTCTTACAACTTCACGCTCGAAGGCGAAACGCTCAAGGGCGGAGGTGAACTCGAATTCAGCGGCAACAAGATCAACTTCACCTTCGATCTCAAGCGAGCCGCCGCTGGCGGCGCTCCGGCGGGCGCTCCGGGCGGAGGGCAGAGAGCGAGAACCGGCGTGCCGCAGCCGCAGCAGAAGCAGGGGCTTGAATACTTCGTCGGGTCGTGGAACTTCAAATGGACGGGACGCGAAAGCGCGCTCGGCCCGTCGCTCAAGGAAGGGACGATTACTTTCACTCTCAGTTCAGACGGCAAATCGCTTCAGGCCGCGACCGCGGGGAAAACTGACGCGGGGAATTATCGCGAGACGGCCTCGATCACTTTCGATGAAGCAACGAAGACGCTCACCTTCCGCGAACGATTGATGAGCGGCGTCGAGCTTGTGACTCAGGGCGACTGGCGCTCGCCCATATCGATTCGCTTCACGATACCGCCGTTCAAGGTCAAGGGGCAGTCGCTTCAACTGAGGCGGACGATAAGTGTGGTCGCGGCGCACTCGTTCACCGTGACTGAAGAGCTATCAGAAGACGGCGGACCTTTCGTCAGATTGGGCAACGCGGTGTTCAGCAAAGTCGAAGCGGCGAAATAAACTTTGCCAATCATTCAAGGACATCGAAGGGGAGCGTGAAGTCGGCGCTCCTCTTCGCGTCTGCGCGATTTGGCGCGCCTGCTGTCGATAATGCGACGGCAGGCTATATGGACTTTTGAATCTCGTTGTGCCGGACAGAAGGTTGTATTCGGCTCTTAACATTCGAGATGAGGTTTGATATGCAACAACCCTTATGGAATTTCGAGCAGGAACCGTGGGATGAACTGCCCGACGAAACATCAGTAAACCTGCGCGCATACTTCGACCGTATGGCGGATGAAAAGATGCGCCAGTATCGCCCCTCATGGACTGATGAAGAAGTTATGAAGTGGGACGGCGAGTTCCGCGATGACGGATGCCTGATGCTGCTTTGCTGCGAGCGCGATGTTGAAATCGATGAGTATCGGCGTGTGCTGGAAGCGTGCATCCTTTATCGAGACCGCGTTCGCGCAAACTCGCAAACGGTCGGATGACGATTAAGAAGTAAAAAGGCAAAAGTAAAAAGTGGGAACGCCATCGCAACCAGACGGCTCTGTGTATATTCCTCTTTTGCCTTTTTACTTTTACCTACGGCTGAGCTTGAAGGCTTGCGTCATAATCTGCAAGAAACTGTTGCGCTTTGGCTCCGGGACTGAGCAGAGCGATTCCCTGCGACCAGTCATAGAGGCAGAATACTCCGACGACATCGCCGTTGCTGTTATAAACCGGACTGCCGGAAAAGCCGTCCTGTCCTTCGATCTTTACCGACCAGTATTCATTTCCTCTGAAATTGTAAAGCCCTTTGAAATTTCCAAGGCGCACCATTTTCTGATCACCGGGCTGCGCGATCAGGAGCATTCGCTCATCCTTGTTCGGGGCGGATTGAAATGTCGGCCTTTGAGCGGGCTTTGACGAGCATACCCTCAGCAGAGCGAGGTCCGCCTCTTTATCCACTTTGACTACTTTCGCTTCGCACCCATTGACATAAGCCTGAACGCGAAGTTCGTCCTCGGCCTTGAATCCCAGCATACGTTTCTTGTGAGGACTGAGCTTGCCGGAGACGACGTGATGGCTGGTCATCACGAGTCCTTCTCCGACGAAAAACCCCGTGGCGTGCGCGTTGGGGTCTATGGGTATGAGAGAGGAAAGGGCCCGCGCCATCGCATTCTGGTCTTTCTTTGTGATTTTCAGAGCTATGGTCGTGGTGGAAGATTTGCGCTGCTTTGCGACTCCTGCCAGAGAGTCCTGCGCCGGAGAGTCGATCCTGAGAGTGAGCGATAATACGAGAACGAATGCAAACCCGCGAACCTTGCTTTGCATGAGGTTTCTCCTTCTCGGAAGATTTTCGGTCAAAGTTGGTAAAGGCGTTGCGAACAACAAGACAAGCGCGAAAGCGTTGCCCTCTGTCAGCCTTTGCCCGCGTCATGCTCCCCACCTCAATACAGGCATTGTGCTGACAAAGACCCGAATGATCCGTTTGCCAGGGATCGCTCGTCGGGCGCAGGAGTAATACTCTAATATTCCTCGACGGGGCGCAACCATATCTGCGCGGCGTCGGCACAATTCGCTCATCGCAATGTGTGATTGCTGTCGCTTCGAAAAAAAAGTTCTTGACTTGAAGCGCAAGGATGTGGAAAATGTGCATTCCTTTTTTTGCTGGATGACAGCGAGCATTGAACATTTAGTGAAGGTTCGAGGAAAAATTCGAGTGACACTATATCAGATAACAAAGCGTCCATCAGATATAACCGGCTTCACTACACCGGTAGCGACGGAATTGCTCCGCGCGCAGAGGGAGGCAGGCTGAACGATACAGCCATCCTTTTGGGTTTTGACGCCCGCCTCTGCGCAACACAGAGGCGGGCGTTCTGCATTTCAGGACATTTTTTTCAGGAGGTGAGCATCATGATACACGTTCGTTTCGAGGGCCGTTCTTATGATTTGAAAGAGCGCGAGCTTGGGCTGACCGCATCGATGAGCGACCGTGAGATACAGGAGCGATTGGCCGCTCACTTCGATGTCTCACTTGATCGCTTCCGAAGCTATGCCATCGACCGCGCTTCTACGGGCGATCTTGTAGTCCGACCTGAAGCGGTATACGGATGAAATGGAAGTGATGAGTGATGAGTAATGAGTGATGAGTTTTGCCTCGCCGCCCACACTCATTACTCATCACTCATCACTCATCACTTCGAAGGAGGTAGAGCGCCAGTGAAAACTGCTTTTCAAACTTGCGCGGGGCATTCAGATAGATGTTAGAGGTTAGATGTCAGATGATAGATGGCTTGCGGCTCGATTAGGTTTTCGTATCCTCCGCGCCCCGACACGAAAAGCGTACACACATAAGAGGGCAGCGAGCGATAGCCGTTGTTCAGTGAAGAGCTTTTCAAACTTGCGCGGAGCATCTTTGAGTTTGTCTCGCGCCCGGACTGAGAGAGCATACATACTAGCTCAATTGGTTAGAGCATCGGGCCATAAACCCGAAGGTTGCAGGTTCGATTCCTGCGTGACGCACAGCTTTCTCGACTTGCGCGAGACATTCGGATAGATGTTAGAGGTTAGATGTCAGATGTTAGAAGGCTCGCTCCACTAACATCTAGCATCTGACATCTAACCTCTTCCCCAAGAGGTGAAATCATGCAACAGGCAGAACGCGACATAAGACTGGACATACTCAACAGCCTGCTGACTACGCCCCACCGTCAGTTGGATCAGGTCTCCCAACTTCATAAAACTATGGTCGAGCGCGATCCGATATTTTACGGACACCTCTCGGTCTGGTATCAGCGAAACGGCGAGGTGCGCGATCACAAGGAAGTCTTCATAGGCAACCTGCTCGCTTCCGATATCAGTGAGCATCGCGACGCGGGCTTTGTCTTGTTGCAGGAGTTTCCTCCTTATCAGGTCGCTCGCGTAATTGATTTCATGAAGCGCGAGCGCGGCAAGCTGCCTCGCTCGACTCGCACGGCAGTAGTTCATTACCTGCGCCGACGCGAGGCTGATCCAGTTTTCTTTGATCGCTCGGCACTCAGAGCGCGAAAGGCGATGAAGCATCTTTACGCTACGCTTCACATCAAGCCCGACGCGCGCGCTGATGCCGTGCTGTTCAAAGACGCGCCGCCACAGGGAAGCCTCGCCTTGATGCTCAAGGAATTGGCGAAGGCTGATTCGGCGGCAGATCAGGCGCGGCTCATCGTCGAGCATAAAATTCCTTACACCATCGCGGTCGGCGCG
>DLHY01000147.1:0-1930 GCA_002483445.1 Blastocatellia bacterium UBA7656 | reverse complement strand
ATAAACAACCTCAAGTCGCTCAATGCGCGCGGCGCGATGGATCACAAGGAAGTAAAGGCTCTCATCGATGAGAAACTCCGCGCTGCGCAGGGCGACGAGCGGGTGTCTGCGTTCAAGGCTCAGGTTGCCGCAAACGCAGCGGAGCTTGACGCCGAGACGGTCGCTCGTCTTGAGCAGGTCACAGACGAACAGGTTCGCAAGCGCGGTCGCATCACTCGTCCGACTGCGTTGTTTGTCGACAAATCGGGTTCGATGGAAAACGCGATTGAGGTCGGCAAGCGAATAGCCGCGATGATTTCAGGCATAGCGGATGCGGAGCTTGTGGTTTACGCATTCGACACGATGCCTTATCCAATCGAGGCTAAGGGCAGGGAACTGAGCGACTGGGAGCGCGCCTTCAAGCACATGAAAGCGGAAGGCGGAACGAGCATCGGCTGTGCGCTCGAAGCTATGCGACTCAAGCGGCGAGCAGTCGAGCAGATAATCCTTGTCACTGATGAGGGCGAAAACACTGCGCCGTACTTCGCTGAGGTTTATGATGCGTATCGTCGTGAGCTTCAGGTAGCGCCTTCGGTATTGATTGTGAAGGTAGGTCAGGCGAGCCAGTGGATCGAAGTGAAGGCGCGCGAGAAGCAGGTGCAGGTAGACACTTTCACATTCACGGGCGATTACTATTCGCTTCCGAATCTGATTCCGATGCTCTCGCGCCCCTCGCGTCTTGAGCTTCTTTTGGAGATTCTGGAAACCCCTCTGCCCGTGAGGGGATGAAGAGGTGAAGGGGAGTGTGGGAGTATGGGAGTGTGGGAGTGAAGAGGTGATGCGCGGCATCGAACAGCAATGAGCGAACGGCTGCGCATTACTAGCCAAAGCTGTTGGGTATACAGAACGGCTTGTTTAAGAAGCCAAAACGAAAGGATTGATCAAAATGCGAGCAGAATTATCTACTCTCTTTCATCTCGGCGGCTCAGAACGGCCTGTTGAAAATGCTTTGATAGGAAGCGGTGTAAGAATAGAACGACTTAGTGATGATTGGATAAACCAAGTCAAAGAACAATGCCCCAAGGTGAAAGCGCGGGAAATGCTAGAACAAGTGCCGCACTATACGCACAGATTCGTCTGCCCTCTAGTCGATGCAGCATACCGGACAGACAATTCTACGGAAGAAGAGGCGCAGCCTATTCTTCGGGCCACTGTACTTTCTTGGATTGTTAAACCAACCCCTATACCCTACGACAATGTTTGGGTTAGAACATACAAGCTTGATTCAGGTGAAACCCGCCATTTGAGCGAGTTTGTGATTAATAGCCACAGTGTCACCTATGTCGCGCGAGATGAACAAAACAACACATTGACAGATGCAGACGTTACACGGATGTCTACTGTGTGGGACTTCTACACTTACATTTTAGATGATGCTAATGAGCCAAGATTCCGGCGGTTAGTTCGATCCATTAAATCTTTTGCATTGGCGCACTCAATTTACTATGCGAACCACCGTCATCCAATCTTACATTCTGTCTTAGAATCCCTTATCTATTTTGGAGGGAAGGAGAATAGTGCTCAAATTCGAAAGCGACTACCAGGCATTTTGTCGGAGGTAACAGAGCAACAGGCTAAGGCTATATATGATCTTCATAATGCCTTGAAACATGAAGCGCAAGGAATGACTGAAGACCAATTAGCCACCTCAGAACTTCTTTGGAAGTGCGTTCGTGCTTTACTTTGGAAGGCGCTTGAAGATCAATCATTCGCAGAAATGGTTTGCAATCATGATTTAATGAAGCAGCATTATCCAGTCCAAACTGGGCAAGGGATAATGTAGATTGGGTTGTGCCAAACCGAATGAGCCGGAAACGGGACCTATAGCGGTATGCGCTTGGATGAACAGGTCGAATACATCAGGAGTGCGGCTTCTCATTAACACCGCGAT
>DLHY01000121.1 GCA_002483445.1 Blastocatellia bacterium UBA7656 | reverse complement strand
CGTGGGTTCGAATCCCACCCTCTCCGCCACTCTGAAATTTCAGATTTGAAATCTGAGATTTCAGAATTATCAGGAATCGACCTTCTGAGATTTCAAATTTGAAATTTCAGAATTATCAGGCTTCGGACGTCGTGCAATCACGCGACTGTGAACCCCGCCAGACCGGGAACGGAGCAACGGTAGCAGTTAGCTGGTGTGCCGCGGCCAATCCGGAGCCTGACCCAACTCTTCTTGCAACGCGCTTTGTCCCGACTTAGACTACTCCCGCTGAGGCTCGCGGCCTCGCGCATCAAACGACGAAAGATAATCTAATGTCCGACTCTCAGGTGATAGCCAGAAGATTCCGCCCGCAGGCATACAGTCAGGTCATCGGCCAGGAAACCATCACCCGCACCCTGATCAATTCAATTCGCAGCGGCCGCATTCATCATGCTTACCTCTTTACAGGAGCGCGCGGAGTTGGCAAAACCACGACCGCCCGCATATTCGCGAAATCGCTCAACTGCGCCGAGGGCGTCACGACTGACCCCTGTGGGCAGTGCCACTCCTGTCAGGACATAGCCGCCTCGCGCTCAATCGATGTGCTGGAAATCGATGCCGCCTCGAACACCGGAGTCGAAAACGTCCGAAACGCCATAATCAACACAGTAGCGATCTCTCCGGCGCGCGACCGGTATAAAATTTTCATCATCGATGAAGTTCACATGCTCAGCCTCCAGGCATTCAACGCGCTGCTCAAAACCGTAGAAGAGCCGCCGCCGCGAGTCGTATTCATACTGGCCACCACAGAATTGCAGAAAGTGCCGGAGACGATTCTTTCGCGTTGCCAGGTCTTCGAGTTCAAAACCATCACGCTCAAAAAAATCACCGAGCAGTTGCGCAGTATCAGCGATGAGCTTGGAGTCGCGATCCCTGACTCTGCGCTTATGGCCATAGCTCGCGCGGGCGAAGGCTCGATGCGCGATGCTGAATCCGCGCTCGATCAGGTTATAAGTTTCGCCGGCAACACCATCACGGATGAAGATGTATCGGTCGCTTTGGGCCTCGTCGATATCGAAACGCTCAACACCACGATTCAGGCCATCGCCGAACACGATTCGGAGCGCGTGATTCAGATAGTCGAGGAAATAGTCTCGCGCGGATACGACCTGAGAAATTTCTGCCGCGAGATGATGACTCACATCCGCGCGCTTCTGGTCATCAAGGTCGCGGGCTTCGACCCTGAACTGGTTCAACTCCCGCAGGGCGAGGGAGAGCGACTCTCGCGCCTGGTCAATTCGTTTTCAGAACAGGACCTCGTTCGATTTTTTTCGATACTCACAAAAACAGAGCAGGACATCCGCGTTTCGTCGCAACCGCGCTTTCAACTCGAAATAGGTTTGATCAAGATGATTCAGGCGGGCAGGCTCTATATGCTCGAAGACCTCATTCATCAATTCGAAGAGCTTCAATCGCGATTGCCCGGAGGACTCGCGCCAATCGCTCCTTCTTCGAAATCTCCCGCCCCGCCTGCCAGGACGAGCAGCCTTCGCCCCGTGGCCGAGAAAGTCAGAATCCCTCCGCCTGCGAAATCAGTTTCAACGGGTGAGCCTGTCGCCGAGACGAAGCCCGCCATTCGCGATGAAGCGCCTTCTAGCAGTCAGCCGATCAAAGCGCAGCCGCCTGAAATCAAAGAGACTCCGCCTGTCGTCTACAGCGCGCCACAGCCTGACTTCTCGTTGCCGCCGGAGCCGCCCGATTTTGCAGAGAGATTCGACTCCGCGTCCGATTTGCCATTGATGAAAGCGCGTCCTGCGCCTGCGGCAAACTCAACGCAGAGCGATGCAGACAGAATCAAGGGCGCGATTGAAGCGAAGGGCAAGAGGCTTTTTCTTTCCATACTCGATCATGCTGAGAGCATACAGATCGAAGGCGATTCTCTTCGAATACGTTTTCCCGCCGGGGCGGTGAAGTTCAAAAAGGATGTCGAATCGAAAGACAATCGCAAACTGCTGGATGAAGTTTGCCGCGAAGTCGCCGGCCGAGCGTTGTCGCTCGTCGTCACAGTCGGCGCGGAAGCTCCATCGCGTAGTGAGGCTCTGCCTAAGCAACAGACTGCTGCCGTCAAACCGGCTGTGGAAGAACATTCCACCGTTCGCGCCATCGCTGACAAGTTTCATGGGAAGATCGAAATAATCAAACCCGACCAGTGAATGAATGTCTTCCATTTTGCGCCCCCCAGCGGCGCGTGAGAGATTATTAGTCTAAGATGTAGCGCGACCTGCCAGGTTGCGCACGCACGGAATGTATGAAAATCGAGGCATCAGCAAGCTGGCAGCTTGCTGGACATTTTTTTGAGGAGGAACGCGAGATGAAGTTACCGGGAGATATGGATATCGGAGAAATGATGCGTCAGGCTAAACAGATGCAGGAAGATATGCAGCGCGAAATCCAACGGATTCGCGTCGAGGCCGGAGCGGGCGGCGGTATAGTCACCGTCACTATGAACGGCACGAAAGAGCTTCTCGACATCCGAATCGATCCCGAAGCTGTCAAAGGCGGCGATGTCGAAATGCTTCAGGATTTGATCATAGCTGCCATCAACGAAGCCGGACGAAAAGTCGATGAAGCGGCCAAAAGCAAACTCGGAGCGAACCTCAGAGGACTTGGCCTTCCGGGAGATATGTTTTAGGGGAAGAAGTCAGAAGTCAGGAGTCAGGAGTCAGAAGCGGAGAGTAGCACACGGGAGCAGTTTTCAAATGATTCACCTGATTTACCACAAAGGGCGCGGAGGCTACGCAGAGAGAATCTCTTTGCCATCCTTCACGTCCTTCGTCGTGAAAAGGTGTCTCGCCGCAGGCTGAATGCAATCGCAAACTGCTCCAAGCCTTCTGACTTCTGACTTCTGACTCCTGACTTCTGGCTACTGGCTTCTGCTTTAATAACTGATGTTACGCGGTGAGGGTCAGTAGTAGTAGACTTGACATATGGAAAAATCATTGCTGGATCTCTACACCGACTAC
>DLHY01000105.1 GCA_002483445.1 Blastocatellia bacterium UBA7656 | reverse complement strand
TAGCCACTAACATCTGACATCTACCTGTCGAGTCGATAAGAAAGCAGCCACGTAAAAAGTTCCGCTTCAGAATAAGCGCGATCCCATGAGTTATGACCGACTCCCGCATATTCCGTGTAGCGAACTCTGCCGCCCGCGGCTTTGAGCGCTTCGACCATCTTCTGAGATTCAGTCACGGGAACCACGCTGTCAGCCGATCCGTGAAAAACCCACACCGGGGTCTTGCCGATTTTTTTCGCCGCTTCAGTGTAAGGGTCGGCAACGGCGTTCGTATCGATTGTGCCGGGAGGATTAGGGAGACCGCGAGGCGGGCGTATGCCTCCGCAGACGGGCGCAATCGCGGCGAACATTCCCGGATTGGCCGCAGCGATAGCCCATAGTCCGTATCCGCCCATAGAAAGCCCTGTCAGATAAATTCGCGTTTTGTCACCGTTGAATTCTTCTATAGTTTGTTCGAGAGCCTTGAGCGCCTGAGCCTGCATTTGAGGTTCGGGCCACCAGCGACCGCGCGGGCATTGAGGAAGCACGACGATGAACGGAAAATTCTTCTGCCTTGAGACGGTGGGGCCAAGCCCGACGCTGGCCTGCGCTTCGTTGTCCTCTCCCCGTTCGCCCGCTCCGTGCAGAAACAAAATGACCGGCACGGGCTCTTCGCGCTTCCATCCTGCGGGCAGAAAAACCTTATAGCGATAAGTCGCCTCGCCCGCCGCCACTGAGCGATTCAAAAACTGTGTCTGCGCGCACGACAGCATTGCCATCGATGGAAAAGCGAGCGTCAGAGAAAGCATGGAAATTTGGATCGAAAACATTGAAGTCTCCCTTCAAGAAGTCAGAAGTCAGGAGTCAGAAGTCAGAATAAAACAACTTAAAACTATTCCCGGCTGAAAACTGAAAACTGAAAACTGAAAACTGCTACCGCGTTTTCTCCGTCTGAAGAATCAACTGGACGTTCGCCTGATCCGCCGCCGTCAATTCCGCGTCTGTGTAGTCCGGGCGCGGGTTGTACCACGGGCGGGCGTTGAAATAGCGACGCATTTCAGGTCTCTCGAATATGCGACCGTGACGCGCATAGACCGTGTTGCGAAGCCGTCTCAATTCGAGTTGCGACAGCCCTTCGAGGTCAGCAGGCGAGAGACGCTGACCTGCAAGTATCTTCGACTCCGCCCGACTCCGTGCCTCAACCGCAGAGCCGACTCCTCCCGGATTTGAATCTGTCGGCGAGGTTTGACTGTTTGTATTTGAATTCGAATCCGTGTTGCTCTGCGGGGAGGGAAGCGGCGCAACCGCGGGCGGAGGCTCGATGGTGAGCGCGCCTTTCGGCGGCATCGGCGATTGATTGGTATTCGAAGAGGCAATGATCGCGTTTTTATTCTCGCTTTCGCCGCCGCGATTTCTCATCCACACGAGTCCGACTATGACAGCAAGCACGATGACCGCTGCTATTGAAACGGCGGCGATCAAACCTGCGCGAGATGATTTCTCTATGGGTGGAGGCGTGAACTGCTCGCGCGATTCCTGTCTCGCAGGAGGCTTCTCTGAAACATCGGCCTGACGTGTTGAGGCGGGCGAGCGCGACGGGGCTGTTTGTCCGAGCATCGCCGATTGTAGCTCACGCGAAAATTCCGTCGCGTCCGCCTGCCTGTCTTTCGGGTCTTTTGAGAGAGCGCGCATTATCACCGCTTCAAGGTCAGATGGTACTCTCAACTCCGGCGGCAGAGGCGGGGGCGGCTGGGTCAGATGCTTCGCCACTATTCCGGTCGCGGTCGCCGCCGTGAAGGGCGGGCCTCCGGCAAGCATCTCGTACATCATCGCTCCCAGGCTGTAGACATCCGAACGAGCGTCGAGATGCTCGGCCTTGCACTGCTCAGGCGACATATAATACGGCGTGCCGATGACTGTCCCGGTCTGCGTGAGCGCGGTCGTCCCGACCATATCGCGAAGTTTGGCTATGCCGAAATCCAGCACCTTGACTCTTTCGCCTTCCGTATCCGGTTCGGGCGGGAGCGCGATTATGTTGTCGGGCTTGATATCGCGATGCACTATCTCGCTGCGATGAGCCGCGCCCACTCCGGCGCAGATGCTCTTCATCAGCGCGACCGCTCTTTGAGGCGGAAGCCGCTTCTCGCCTTCGATGATATCTCGAAGCGAAGTTCCCCGGACTAATTCCATCACGATGAAGGCGGGCGCGGCGGCTTCAGTCGTTTCGCCGTAGTCGTGAATCGTTACGATGTTCGGATGCTGAAGCATGGCTGCTGCGCGCGCTTCGCGGCGGAATCGTTCGAGCGCGGAAGTGTTTTTTACGAACTCCTGAAGCAGAACTTTGACTGCAACTTCATCGCCTATGTGGACGCGGTGCGCGCGATAGACCGATCCCATTCCGCCTGCGCCCAGTCGCGAAAGGATTTTGTATTTGCCTTCGAGTGTGTGACCGATGAGCGGATCAATCGATTCGGCGCTGACGATTGTCGGAGTGGTCGAAGCATCGCGAGGCGAGGTGTTGCGCGAAAGAGCCGCGCCGCAGCCGTGACAGAATCGGGCGTTATCTGCGAGAGGTTGTCTGCAATGTGGGCAATCGATCATTGAAAGCTGCCTCTTAGGCAATGATGGTAGCGTCTAAGCAGAGTTTTTTCAAAACGAAGGCGTCATTCGGGAGGGCTTGAAAAGAAAGTGTCCATGTCCTGATCCGCCGCGGTGAAGAACCAGTTTTCCGGCGCGAGCAGAGTTTTAATCTGTGGATCATCCTTTTCGACAGCGACTTGAAACCCGCGCTCGGAGCGGCACAGGAATCCCAGACGGCGAAGACGAGGCGTGACTATCGCGTCGGGCGTCGAGCTTATTTCAAGGCTTGCGCACCCGGCCTTTGCCGCGTGGTCGAGCAGAAGTTGAAGGGTCGCATCGATGAGGCGGGCGTCTGCATTGGTGAAGAGATCGATTATGGCTACCTGATCGCCTTCGAATTCGAGCGCGACAAATCCCACAAGCTCAGTCTCGCGCCTTACCGCAAACGGAATCTGGCGACGGGTCGGCCCCGCAAGATATCGCCAATTGAGATAAGAGCTATCTCTCGCGCAGCAAACAGGTCTCGTTGCGGCCACGCGATGGAATAACAAATCGAACTCTTCGCCGAACTCCGCGACTGCTTCGAGCCTCAGCCCCGTCGCGTCGGCGCGCGTCAGCCGGTTGAGCATCTTCACGGGAAGCGAGGCTATGCGCTTGCTGATCTTCGACGGTTCGCTTCCGAACGCGGCGCGATAAACCACTCGCCCATCGAGCGGGCGCACCCATCGGCGGAAAGCGGACACGAGATGAGAACCGGCCTTGACCAGCGCGGCCAGGTTGTTCGGATTGGGAGGGCCATACATGAAATCCACATCTTCGCTTCGCATACCAGCGAGCGACGCGCTATGCAAACGGGTGGCAAGCCCGCGGCGACGGACTCGCGGCTCGATGTAGCAGTCCCCGCCTATCGACCCCACCCGCTGGCGACCATCGACTATGATTTTTCGGGGAAAGATCGAAGTGCAGCCTACGGCCAGGTCGGATGAAGTTTCGATTGCGAGCCAGGTGAGCGCCCGACCATGAGGGTTGGTCGCGTACATCCACTCGTAGCGGGCGGATATGTCATCGCCCCACATCTTCGATACGAGCGCGATGACGCGCTCGCGGTCACGAGGCGCGGCCTGCTTTATGTTGAAATCAGAGGCCGGTACCGCCTGCCCGCTCAAAGAATTCATAACTCAATTAAATTGTTAATGGCCGGGATATTTTTGAAGGCAAAAGGCAAAGGGTAAAAGGCAAAAAGAGAAGACACGCAATGCGGGCGATTCCTTCCGGCGGCCTTCCCGATTTTTCATTTTGCCTTTTTACTTTTGCCTTCGTACCTGCCGCGCGCCCGATACTTTTACTTCGCAGCGGGTTTGTTGAACTTCGCATCGTCGATGGGAACGTTGTGCTTGATCTCCAGAATTTTGATCGTCAGTTCGTAAGCTGACGTGACCTGTCGCGTCTTGTGAGGTATCTTGACGCCGTCGACCTCTTTGTAATCTTCGAGGTAGTTTTCAGAAGGAACCTTGCCCTGAGGGCTTTCTATCTCAAGGTCGCGGCGGAGGAGCAGTCCCGTCTGCGCGTCGAAGAAGAGCTTTTCAGGATTGCCTTCCACAGGCACCGCATCGATGACATAAGCTTCGCGGTCGCCGACCTTCTCTTTGCCTGTAACCGTCATTTTCGAAAATGTCTGTTTGAGCTTGAGGTCGTCATGAAGATCCGATTCGCGTTTGGCCGCTGCCAGTTCGATTCCGCTCAGATCGCGCATCCCCTGAAACGGATCGGAACTCCATGCGGTTTTGCCGTCGCACCCCTGTCGGAACTCGCCAAGTCCTGAGAGCGATGCGAGGCTGCTGCTTTTGCCCGGAGCCTTTACGTAAACCTCGACGGTGCCGCTCGCTCCCGCCACAGGAATGTCAATAGTCCCCTTGACGACGCGGCTCGTTATCTTCTCGATAGCCGCCTTGCCGCCAAGAGCCTGAATGTATTTCTCGATTATCTGGTCTGCCGAGGGCAGAGGCTCAGGCTTTGCGGGCGTCTGCGCCAGCGCAGGGATAGCTAACATGAAACCGAAGAGTATTACTGTCAGAGTTCTTTTCATAAGTGATCCTTTCTTTATTTGCGGTCGTTTGCTCGACCCGTTTTCAGGCGCGCACTCGGCGAAAGCCTGACCGTTTTCCTGACGCCCTCACTTGAGAGCGATCTGTTTTCGAATATGTTCTATGGCCGCGTCGAGTTGAGAGTCCCGGCCACGAAGAAGCTCGCGGCGAGAGAGTTTCACTTCCAGATCGGGCGTGACTCCTCGCCCTTCTACGAGTGTTCCTTTAGGAGTTCTGAAATCGCCTATCGCGAATTGAAACAATGCGCCGGTCGGAAGCTTGGTGAAGATCGAAGGCAGCGCGGCTCCGGCGCTTCGCTCGCCCACAACGATTGCGCGTCCTATCTCCTGCATACCTGCGGCCATCACTTCGCTCGTCGATGCGCTGCCGCCGTCGATCAGTATAGCCACCTTGCCCATAAACGGGTCTTTCTGCGGAAAGACCGCGAAGTTGATGTGGCCCGCTCGCATCTTCATCGTGCCGAGCGAAGTCTGACGAGTTTCCGTCATCGCAGCTATCGCGTTTGCCATCGCGCCTATTCCGCCGGGATTGCCGCGCAGATCGATTATAATTCCCGGCGCATCACTCATAGAGCGAATCGCGGCGCGAATCTTGTTCAACTGAATCATCACGAAAATGTTGAATCGGATGTAGCCCACTCCGCCTTCAAGCCTGCGCGCTTCGAAAAATGTCCGCTGCGCCGGAAAATTTCCGAACGGCTCGGACATCTCCCCGCCCAGAGGCTCGCGCTTGATCACAGCTTCGCGCTGTCGATTATTTCCGTCGAGGTAAACGAGTCGCACCGTCGAGTCTGTTTTTCCTTCCACGCGCGACATCAGAGCGCGAGTCGCAAGAAGGCGGATCATCGATTGAGACTGTGCGGCCTGACTCACGCGGCTGGTGAATTTTTCCGCAATCGTTTGATCGATCTGCTTGATGACGAATCCTGCGCGAAGCCCTGCGCGGTGGGCAGCCGACGCGGGGTCTACTCGCGTGATGACGGCAAGGTCATCGATTATGCGAAGGTCTATGCCTATGCCGCCGTTTGAAGGATCGGAAGCAGCGTCTTCGATAACAGCTTCAGGCGGGATGATACTGAAGTGCGACTGGCGAAGCTCTCCGAGCATCTGCTGAAGCAGAGCGTATAGTTCGCTGTCGCTTTTGACAGTTTCGACTTGCGGGGCATAACGCTCGCGGACTCGATCCCAATCGAGACCGCCCAGAGTCGGATCGAAATGTTTCTCTTTGACCGTGCGCCAGACTACGTCGAATGCTTCGCGTCGCGCCTCTATCGCGCTTTCGCGTCGCGCGCCCTGAAGCGCCAGCACTGGCGCAGCGGCAAGAAGCAAGGCAATGAGAACAAGTTTTTTCATGAAGACTCCCGGCTTTGAAACCAATCAAGATGTACGATGAAGGCGCGCTCTCAGGTTTCAGTTGAAAAGTTTAACTAATCATCAATGGAGGAACAAGGAATGCCGACCCACGAAGGATTCGCATCTCTTCGAGGATCAAAGAAATCTTCGTGTGTCTTCGTGGTCCCGTCACGCGGGACTCATTCGCTTATCAGCCTTCGACCTGACGAAGAGAGCTTTCAGCCGTCTTTTCATACTCGCGAATCGTGGCGATGTTTTTTCTTTCTATTTCGGTGAGCAGCTTTTCCGAAAAGGCGGGATTGGCTTTGTACCAGGGGAAGCTCTCGAAATACCTTTGAAGCCAGCGATTCTGAAACACTCTGCCGCGACGGGCATAGATTTCATTGCGCAGCTTCGCGGCGTCTTCGAGGAAAAGCCCTGCGAGCAGAGCAGGCGAGATTTCTTCGGCGCTCAGTCGTTCGTGAATCTTGTTTTCAACTCTGATGATAGTAGCGATGTTTCTGGTTTCGATCTCCGTGAGTCGAGGCTCGCGAAAATCTGGAAGCGGATCATACCAGGATTGATTGTAGAAATACTCCGCGATCCAGGGCGTGCGAAACTGCCTGCCGCGCAAAGCGTAAATTTCATTTCTCAAAATGCGCAGTTCATACAATCCCAACCCCGCTAGCAAATCTTCTGTGAGGAGGCGTCCTTGAAAAGCGATCATGTCGCCCGGTTGAAGCTTGAGGTTGCGCTGCTGTTTTTCGACCGATGCTATAACCGCGATGTTGCCTCGCTCTGTTTCCGAAAGTACGGAAGGCTGATACTTCACGGCGGGCTTATACCAGTAACGCTCTTCGAAATAAGTTTGAAGCCCCGGCTCATCGTCGAATCGTTTGCCGTGAATGGCTTCGATCTCGGCGCGAAGTATTCTGAGTTCAGCCAGCGTGTGTTTGCCCAGTTTATCGGGCGTGAAGAGGCGTGTCTGCCAGAATCGCATATCGCCCGGCTCGATCTTTTCATGTT
>DLHY01000035.1 GCA_002483445.1 Blastocatellia bacterium UBA7656 | reverse complement strand
TGAGGAGTCGGTGATGTAGAACAGGCTGCCAGCCTGTTCACGCCCTGAAAGTATGAAAATTTGAAATACAGCAGGCTGGCAGCCCGCTGTACCTGTTTTGAGGAGTCTTCATAACGGACTCCAGACTCCAGACTCTCGACCCCAGACTTTTTTCTGAGGAGTAGTGTCACAGGAGACGCGCCGGTTGCGCGCTCCTGTGAGCTTATCCGTTTCAGTTCTGAGTGAAAGACCCCTGCACCGGAATTTTTATGACCGGCACTTCGGCGTCGTTGGTAGAGACTTCGATTTCTCCCTTGTAACTGCCAGCCTCCGTTATCTTCGATTTATCGAACGTGATTCGAAGCGTGTAGAACTGGCCTTCCACTTCAGTTTTGACTTCGACTTTGATAAATGGAAGCGTCGAGTTGACGGACTTCAACTGAAGCCCCGCCTCGCGCACTTTGCGCACATAGATCAGCGGCAGGTTTATGTTCGCCAGATCGCTGTTGAGCGATAGCTGCCCCAGCGTGACCGCATTGGGAGTGGCAAACACCTTGGCGAACACAGTGACGTCGAGATGAAGGATGACATCCTGCCTGGTCGGATGATCGGTGACGATTCTGACCTTCTGCGAATACTGGCCTGGTTTGAGCGCCGGGTCGGTCGAAACCGAAACTTCGTATCGCTTGCCGTCTTCTATCGGCGTGACCGTGACCTTGAAACTCGATCCTCCGGCTTCGACCTGCTTGATGTGAACCGGGTCTTTCTCGTTGTTGAAGAGATAGAGTTTCGTCGCCGGGGCCGTTCCTGTGATCGCGCTCGTAATCCAGCGATCATTGGGCGAGACCGAAAATGCGCCCGATATCTTTCCGTATCCGGCAACTTTGTTGATCGCGCCCGCGGCAGTCTCCGTCGGTTTGAAATGCGCGCGCAGGGTCAAGTAAAAAGTGCCGAGAACGGGATCGTTCGTTGTGACGGTGGCCGACTTGGATACCTCGCCTGTATAACCGGCGGTCTGTGGAATCGCCAGCGTGATGCTCCCCTCCTTACCAGGAGGCACGACTTTATCAAAGTCGCTTGCCGTGCATCCTCAGGCAGGGGCGACGCTCTGAATGAGAAGATCGGCTGTGCCGATATTCTTGACCTTGAAAGTGAACTTGAGGGATGCGCCCGCCTCGATTGAGCCGAAGTCGTGAGTGAACGACTCGACTGCGACTTTAGGCCCTGGTTTCTTCTGGTGCGCCGGAGCGGTGATTGCAGCAAATATGATGATCGCCAGCGCCAGAACCTTCCTGATCGAATTCATAAACTGATCCTCCGCAAGCTCGCTGTGATTTTAAGTGCAGGGCTAGTTTACCAGAGAGCAGCCTGTGGTGTCAGCAGGCTTTTCGAAATCTCTTTTCGCCGCGAAAGACGATGGCAAAAGGGAGGCAGGCGATATCATCGGGTTCGATATCGCCTCGCGCCATCAGGGGGCAGGCAAGGTTCGCGGACGGATATAGAGAAGTTCTGAATCGTTTGAAACTATCCGCGCATAATCTGTGGTTGCGCCATCGCTGGCTATTGCAGGCGTTCTTCGACCGCGCTCCAATTTATATTCGAGAAGAATGCCTCGATATATTTCGGGCGGTCTGTTTTATAATCGAGCAGATAAGCATGTTCCCACACATCCATGACAAGCACAGGATTGAAGCCTGCGATGTTGCCTGTCTGGTGGAGGGTGATCCAGTGATTCGACAGCGCGCCTGTGGTCGGATCCTGATAGCAAATAGCCCATCCCACTCCGCGCATCTTGCCGACGCTCATGAAGCCCGTCTTCCAGGTGTTGTAGCTGCCGAAGCTGCTTTCAGCCGATTTGTGAAAGGCAGAGTTCGGTTTCGGCTCGTCCGATCCGCCCTTCTTCAGGTTGCTGAAGTAATACTCATGTAAAATCATGCCGTTGTATTCGAAGCCCAGTCGTCGGGTCAACTCGGAGTAGGCGGGCAACTCTTCGTAATCGACTTTTCCGTCTTTGAGAATTCCCGAAATCCTCTCTCTGAGTCGATTGGTTTCTTTCACATAGCCTTCATAAAGTTTGAAGTGCATCTCCATGGTTTGATCTGATATGCCGTTGAGTCCGCTCAGGTCGAACGTTTTGGGCTTGTAGATGATATCTTTTTCCATTCTTTTCTCCTTGCGCAGGCATCCGGCTATCGAGCGAATCAGGCGCGGCTCGTCGTCCACGATAAGCAGGCGTTTAGACATCTGTGTACCTATCGCCTACATGCTGCCATCAGGATCGCGCATCGGCAAATGAATGTTGAAATCTCAGCCGATTCGCTTGATGACGAGTTGCGGGGGATTCGGCCCGAATCCCCCGCGGCGCATTTCGGCTGACTTTGAAATCGCATGGCTCGACGCAGTTGCGGACGAAAATAAAGCCTCAATGAAGGCTATGGCTCGATGGACGGGCCGATCATGTTTTCAGGTCTTACGGTCTCGTCAAACTCTTCTTCGCTCAGAAGCCCAAGAGCCATCGCTGCTGCTTTCAATGTTATGTTTTCGTCAAAGGCTTTCTTCGCTATTTTGGCGGCGTTGTCATAGCCGATGCGCGGGTTGAGGGCAGTTACCAGCATCAGCGAATCGGACAGATGCTTTTCGATATTCTGTCGATCAGGGACGAGACCCGCTACGCAATTATCCGCGAAACTTTCGCAGGCGTCCGCAAGAAGGCGAATCGATTGCAGGAGGTTGTGAATGATCAGCGGCTTGAAAGTGTTCAACTCGAAGTTTCCGCTCGCCCCGCCGAAACTGATGGCAACGTCGTTGCCGAAGACCTGAGCGCACACCATCATCATCGCCTCGCACTGAGTCGGATTGACCTTTCCCGGCATGATGGAACTGCCCGGCTCGTTAGCGGGCAGTTGCAACTCGCCTATACCGCCGCGCGGGCCTGAGCCGAGCCAGCGAATGTCGTTGGCGATTTTCATAAGAGACGCAGCGATGGTTTTGAGTACCCCGCTCATTTCCACCAGAGCATCGTGAGCGGCCAGGGCTTCAAATCTGTTCCTTGCAGTGATGAACGGAAGGCCTGTTATCTCGGCGATATGGGCCGTCGCTGTGAAGGCGAATTCGGGATGAGCATTCAATCCGGTGCCGACTGCCGTGCCGCCAAGCGCGAGTTCGTAAAGTCGAGGCAACGCGCTGTTGATGCGTTCAAGTCCGGCCTGCATCTGATGGGCATAGCCCGAAAATTCCTGTTCGAGGCTCAGTGGAACAGCGTCCATCAGGTGTGTGCGCCCGATCTTTATGATGCCTCGAAACTGTTGGGACTTGCGCAGGATTTCGTCGCGCAATCTGGTCATCGCGGGAATGAGACGATGATGAATCTGCTCGACTGCGGCGATATGCATGGCGGTCGGAAAAGCGTCATTCGAAGACTGGCTTCGATTGACATCATCGTTGGGGTGAATGGGGCTTTTGCTTCCGAGCGATCCTCCCCCAAGTTCGATGGCTCGATTGGCGATGACTTCGTTGGCATTCATATTCGTCTGAGTTCCGCTTCCGGTCTGCCACACAAGGAGAGGAAAATGTTCGTCGAGTTTGCCCTGGATGACTTCGTCGGCAGCCTGAACTATAAGACGGACTTTTTCTTCCGGGAACTGTCCGAGTTTGAGGTTGGCGAGCGCCGCCGCTTTTTTTACCACTCCGAGCGCGCGTATCAATTCGCGAGGGAATCGCTCTTTGCCTATTTTGAAATTCGCCAGCGAGCGAGCCGTCTGCGCGCCGTAATAACTGTCTTCGGGGACTTCGATTTCGCCCATCGTATCGGTTTCAATCCTGAACTTCACGCCTGATCGCCTCCGTCTTCGTTGAGAAATGGCAGAAGAGGTTTGCGCACTGTGCCGGAGCTTTCGATTATACCTTAACGCGAGATAGAGGAGTCCTTGATGTCGTCAGATACGACGCGCTGACAGGATGAAAAGGGCTGAGTCCGATGTCCGACAAGCTGCTAGCTTGTCGTTGCCATCCGACAGCCAACGACAAGCTGGCAGCTTGTCGGACTTTTTCGAAGGAGTAGTTGACGTAGAACAGGCTGCCAGCCTGCAATACATTTTCTTAGGAGTCTTCCATGTCGCGGGCGACGACGCGCTGACAGGATGAGAAACAATCGAGGGTTCGGACTCTCAAGACTCTTTCGAACTCTATAGACTTTTACTGAGGGGCCGAACGAAACATTAAGGAAAGGGCGGGGACAATCCCCGCCCGAATCGCTGGAGTAGTCATGAACGGAAAGGCTTTTATACTTTTCCAGCTACAGCTTTCGCGCTCAACATCTGAGTGAGGTAAGCGTGAGTTTCCCTGATAATGCCCAACTGCTGCTCGATGATTGGTCGAACACTGGCCGGAAGGGCCGTCTTCAGGGCGTTCTCATATATCGTTATGACGTAATCCTCAGCCTTTCCAACTTCTGTGAGCAAAACCTTGTCGTCCTTGTTGGAAAAATCGTTCCTTTTCTGATTGTTTGTTGTCATCTGCGAAACGGTTTACCGTTCCGTTTATTGTTGTATGACTTCAAGTATAGGCCATACAGTTGTCGATAACATCCGTGCGACTACCCATGCGTTGTAAGTGTTTCCACCTATCAGGCATCCTGACGGAGAAAATCGATATGTGCTTGCTCCATCAGCAGGCTCTCATCATCGCTAGGGCCGCGAACCTACCCTTTCTTGACAATGCTGTTTTCCCTCACTTACTATTTTTTGTCCTGATGCGGCGCAGATTTCTCGCTATGGGAGAGAGTTTTTGAATATTCTGCTGGCGGCTTCGGAAGTCGTCCCTTACGCGAAAACAGGCGGGCTTGCCGATGTGGCGGGCGCGCTGCCAAAAGCTCTCGCGCGACTCGGCCATCATGTCCGCGTCGTGATGCCTCGCTATAATATCGATCTGATTTACTCTCGCTCGGAACAACTGCCCGGTGACATCGCCGTTCCATTCGATTCTCACACGCGCCGCTCGAATGTCTACATTGATCGTTCAGGCGAAGCGCCGGTCTACTTCATAGACGCGCCCGAATACTTTTCGCGCGGCAGGCTCTATGGCGAATACGACGATGTTGAGCGGTTCGCTTACTTCAGCCGCGCTTGTCTGGAACTGGCAAAAGCGATGGGCGAGCCGTTCGACATCATTCACCTCAACGACTGGATGACCGGGCTTGTGTCCGTCTTTCTAAAAACCGTTTACGCAGGCGACCCCGCTTTCGCGCGAACGCGGACGCTCTTTACGATTCACAACATGGCCTTTCAGGGACTCTTCGACAAAAGCGATATGTCGCGGTTCGGGCTTCCCGCGTGGCTTTATCGCGCGGACGGACTGGAGTTTCACGGCGCGGCGAGCGCGCTCAAAGGGGGGCTTATTTTTTCGGACGCGCTCTCGACCGTTAGCCCGCGCTACAGCCTTGAAATTCAGATGCCGGAGTTCGGGGGAAAATTCGACGACCTGCTTCGCGCCCGACGTCACGATCTGTTCGGCATACTCAACGGCGTGGACTACGACGAATGGAGTCCCGAAAAAGACAGGCGCATAGCCGCGAATTTCTCCGTCGGGGATTTAAGCGGCAAGCTCGAATGCAAACGCGATCTGCTCCGATCTTTCCATCTGCCCCAAGACGCGGACCGGCCCGTGATCGGCTGCGTGTCGCGGCTTTCGGATCAGAAGGGCTTTGATCTGATACTTGAAGTGATAGACTTCGTTCTGGATCGCGGAGCGGTTTTCATTCTCCTAGGGTCAGGCGCGCAGGTCTACGAGCGCGAGTTTCAACGCCTTCGCGACCGCCGACCGAATCAGGTCGGAGTGTATTTCGATTTCAATGACGATCTTGCTCATAAGATCGAAGCGGGATCGGATATGTTTTTGATGCCTTCGCGGTTCGAGCCGTGCGGGCTTAATCAGATGTACTCTCTGCGTTACGGCACCATCCCGATAGTTCACGCCACGGGAGGGCTTGACGACACGGTGCAGGATTTCGACCGCACGACGCGAAGCGGCAACGGATTCAAATTCTATCCGTTCGCGGCGTCGCGTCTGCTCGAAAAGATTTACGAAGCTTTGCTGGTGTACGCTGACCGCGATCTCTGGCGCACACTCATATCAAACGGAATGCGCGCCGATAATTCATGGGAATCGTCAGCGCGGCGATACGTGGAGCTTTATGAAATGCTGTTGCGGCGCGGCGCGGCAGTCGCTGTTTGATAAAGTGATGAGTAATGAGTGATGAGTGATGAGCAGAAGGCTCTTGACTCATCGCCCGTCGCCCGTCGCTCATTATTATGTCAGGAGAAAATCATGAGTGAACACATAAAGGCAGTTACGGATCAGGATTTTGAACAGGAAGTTCTACAATCGGATAGACCTGTTGTAGTCGATTTCTGGGCCGAGTGGTGCGGGCCGTGCAAGATGCTCGCGCCGACGGTCGAAGCAGTGGCGCAGGAGTTTGACGGCAAGGTGAAATTCGTCAAGCTCGACATCGAAGCCAGCAACCAGACTCCTGTGCGCTACAACGTTCGCGGCATACCTACGCTTCTGGTCTTCAACGGCGGCGGCGAAGTCGACCGGGCGGTGGGCAATCAGCCTAAGAACAAGATCGTCGAAATGCTCGACCGGGTTTTAGGCGCGGTGAAGGCTTAAACTCAAGCGATAATGAAAACCGAGGCGCACGCCGACGTGTGTGCGCCTTTAATTGTGTTCGGATGAAGTGGATGGCCGCCGACCGGACGGAACACGAAAACGGCTCGTGGAGCCGGTTTGCGGCCTTCCGGGATCAAGCTTATGAAAAACATAGTTGTGATCGGCGCTCAATGGGGCGACGAGGGCAAAGGCAAGGTCGTAGATATCCTCGCGCCGCATTTCGATATCGTGGCTCGTTATCAGGGCGGGCATAACGCGGGCCACACCGTCCGAATAGGCGAACGCAAATTCATATTGCGATTGATACCTTCAGGCATACTTCACGAAGAATGCCTCTGCGTCATAGGCAACGGGGTCGTCGTCGATCCGCAGGCATTCAGCGCAGAAATTGAAGAGCTTCGAGTCATGGGCATAAACTGCGACGGACGCCTTTTCGTATCCAGTCGCTCGCACCTGATACTCCCTTCGCACGCTGCGCTCGACCGCGCCCGCGAAACGGCTCTGGGCGCAGAAGGAGTGGGGACGACGCTTCGCGGCATCGGCCCGGCTTATGAAGACAAAGCCGCGCGCACGGGGCTTCGCGCGGGCGATCTGATCTATCCTGATCTGCTTCGCGAGAAGGTGAGACGAAATATTGAATACGCAAACCACGAACTTGTTTCGATGGGCGCGGAGCCTATCGAAACCGAAAAAGCGACTGACGAATTCATCAAAGAAGCGTTGCGCGTCGCGCCATTCGTCCGCGACACTGCCAATCTGCTCAATACTGCTGTTCGCGATGGCCAAGCCGTGCTGCTCGAAGGCGCGCAGGGAACTATGCTCGATGTCGATCACGGCACTTATCCATTCGTGACCTCATCGAATCCGACGGCGGGCGGCGCAGCAACCGGAACTGGGCTTGCGCCCAAGCGCATAAGCGGCGTCCTCGGCATAGCCAAAGCCTACACGACTCGCGTGGGCGGCGGGCCTTTTCCGACAGAATTGAAAGACGAAGCGGGCGAGTATCTGCAAAAGCGCGGGAACGAATATGGGGCAGTTACGGGAAGACCGAGAAGGACAGGCTGGTTCGATTCGGTCGTCGTGCGATATTCGACGATGATAAGCGGCATCGATGCGTTCGTGCTGACGAAGCTCGACGTGCTGGATGAATTCGATGAGATAAAAATCTGCACCGGGTATAGGTGTCGCGGCGAGGTGATCGAAGATATGCCTTATGGGGCAAACCTGCTTGCCGAATGCGCGCCCGTATATGAAACTCTGCCGGGATGGAAGACGAATACGAGCGCGATAACGCGATTTGACGATTTGCCCGCGAAGGCGAAAGATTACATTCGCCGCATAGAGGAACTCATAAATGCTCCGGTGGCGATGATATCGACGGGGCCGGATCGCAATGAAACGATCATCCGCGAAGAATCGCTTGTTGCAGAGTGGATGAAAAATTGACATCCTCCCTCCACTAAGCGCGAGGACGCTTTATAGTGGGGGATTCCGGGTCAGTCGCCCGGTAGGTTCTCGCTTCTTCGACAGTCGCAACCGACCGCCTCGACGAAAGGACTGTCCGCCCTTTTCTTTCTTTGATATTGATCGCGGCGTTGTGATCACGGTCAATGATTAGACCGCATGCGCCACAGCGATAGGTTCGAATATGAAGCGGCATTTTTCGATGTTGACCACAACGCGAACACTTGGTTGATGTCCCGGCTGCCTTCACTTCCTCGACCCGTCCGCCAGCTTCTTCCGCTTTGTGGGCGACGATGGAAATGAATTGCCTCCAGCCGGCATCACTGATGCTTTTCGCCAAATGGTGATTTCTCACCATATTCTTGATTTGAATGTCCTCGAATTTGATCACGCGAAAGCGTACAACGAGTTTCTTCGCTTCCTTGAAATGAAAATCGCGGCGTTGACGCCTGACCTGTTGATGCTTCTTCGCCAACAGCTTAACGGCTTTCTTTCGCCGATTGCTTCTTTTGACTCGCCTCGAAACTCGTCGTTGTGCTTTCTTCAACTCGACTTCGCCATGGCGAAGAAACTGAGGATTATCAATCTGTTCACCGGTCGAAAGAGATGCAAACACCTTGATACCGACATCAATGCCTAGGGTTTGATCTGGCGCAACAGTGATTTTGTGTGCGGCCTCTTCGACGGCGAAGACGACATACCAGCCATCCGCTTCCCGCTTGATAGTGCAGGTCTTAATGACGCCTTCTATCGGGCGAGACAGGTGGACTTTTACACTACCTATCTTCGACAAATGAAGCTTCTTCCTCTTCTGGTCGAGCTTGAAGCCGCTTTGAGGATAGGTGAACGAATCGTAACGACGATGAGAACGAAATCGAGGAAAGCCAGCCTTTTCTTTCTTCTCTTTCACCCGACGAAAGAAGTGTTGAAAGGCGAGCGAGACACGATTCAAGGTCTCTTGAAGGACTTGCGAGTAGATTCTCGCAACGTCTGGGCGATCCTTTTTGATGTCAGGCAGTTGAGCCGATTGCTCTTTCTTGCCAATAGAGACGCCGCACCTTCGATGCGCGTCTCGACGCTCCTGAATGGCTGCGTTGTACAATTCACAGAGCAGACGAAGCCATATCTCGAAAATAGCGACTATCTTCGCTGACGGCTTCAATTTGTACTTGTAGGCTTTCACTGTTTCTTCACGCGAGACAGGGTTTGAAGATAATAATGAGCGAAGTCTCCTGGAAGCCGGTGTTCTGGCATCGGTGCTATCGTATCGATCCCGCAGGAGGAGCGCCAGGAGAAGTCATCAAAGGATCCATCGAACAAACACGACGAATAGTCGCCGTCTGCTCGACGACGACGCGAAATTCCTCTCCACCCATAACCACTATCTTGGGCGGTTTGGGTGGAGAGGAATTTCGCGAAGAGATAAATCTCAAATTTCAAATCACCGATGATTGACTGGCTCGAAAGCGAATTGGCAAGAGAGTCGGATGTACCAATTAGAACTCTGGCCACTCCCTACCCTCGTCTATCTGCAGACCGACTCGCCGAAAATAGCTGTCGTACTGCGACACATACCCGCCTATGGAGTCAATCAACTGAACGAAATGGTAATAGTTTCGAGCTACATTAAGATCCGTTCGGCTCATCGGCATCGGCAGCTTTGCTCGCCCGCAGTCAACAGTTATGTACACAGTGCGGAAAACAAGGCTCCCATTGTAGTACACATCCACATAATCGCCTGACGCGCTCGGATCAGGGCAGGACTTTGCCCACGGCTCATCAAAATCCTCTTTCCAATCCAGTCCCCAAGCAAGCGTAATAGATACGTCCGGCTTATAGACTGCCGTGGTATGATGGGAATTAATCTCTAGCCAATGGCCTTCCGTACTACTGCTAACACCGATTAATCTGTCCCGAAAAGTCGGGCTAGAGATGGTGTACCAATCGTTCGGATCAGACTCAATTATAGACTTCAATAGTTCTTGTAATCTCACTACTAGCACCTTCCTTTCGCAGACCGAACAGTATATCTCAAAAGAGCAGGGGGGCAATAGGTCAGAAATGTTGGATATCAGGACACTACATGAAAAAGCCTGGGAAGAAATAGCCAGACTTGTCCGCGATCACGCCCTGCCGAAATAAAGCGCGTAGGCCATCTTGGCCATCGTCCACAGTCGGCCCCACTCGAACTGACCTGTGCGCGCATCGCGAAGAGAATCCATCGCAAGCCTTTTTAACTGCGACGCATTCTGCCGGAACAGATAATCGCGCACGAACGGGCGAGCGACCTCGAAGAAATTAAACTCCGGGTTCATTATTATGCTGATGCCTTCGAGCGTCATCAGAGCGCGCATCAGATAAGTGAATCGCGCGGGCGTCCGAATGGGGTGCTGGTAAACTACCGGCGCAAGATCGTAAGTCAACTCCTTGAATCGCACTTCGCCGAGCTTCAGATTCAACTTGCGGTCGAAGACTTCCGCAACCACTTCGCGTATCGCCTCCAAATCAGCTTCAGGAGCCAGAAATCCCAATCCGATCAGGTCATCGACTATCCCGTGAGTATCCCGATTGTAGAGGTGAAAGAAAGCTTCGATTATCTGTCGCTGCAACTCGTGGCTTACGCGCCCCATCATTCCGAAATCGAATATGGCCAGTCGTCCGTCTTCCATCACTAAGAGATTTCCCGGATGCGGATCGGCATGAAAGAAACCGTCTTCGAGAAGCTGTTTGAAGTATGCCCGGTAGAGCAGTTCATTCACCCGTCGCGGACTGTGTCCCTTTTCGCTTAGTTCTTCGAGGTCTGTCACCTTAGTGCCTGAGATGTATTCGAGAACCAGCACGCGAGAGGTCGAGCAGTGTTTGAAGACGCGCGGTACATGGATTCCGCGCCACTCTTTGAAATTCCGGCTGAACTCTTCGGCGCTCGCGGCCTCGCGGCGATAATCCATCTCTTCGTGAATCACGCGATCAAATTCATCAATCGCGCCGAGCCACTCCGCGCCGGGAAAAAGCTTAGGATAGCGATCAAGCGTGCGGGCTATACTGCGAAGCACGTCGAGGTCTGAAGCGATTCGCTCTTCGAGTAGCGGGCGCTGAACTTTCACAGCCACCTCTTCGCCGCTCGTCAAAACCGCTCGATAGACCTGTCCGAGGCTGGCCGATGCAATCGGCTCAGGGCTGATCTGGCTGAAAACTTCTTTCACCGGGCGACCGAGTTCGGATTCGATTTCCTGCATCGCCCGATGGTTCGCAAAAGGCGGCACATTATCCTGAAGCGCGCTCAACTCGATGATGTATTCAAGCGGCAGCAGGTCTGCGCGAGTCGCAAGCATCTGTCCCATCTTGATGAAGGTCGGGCCGAGTCGAATCAATCGCTGGCGAAGCCTTACGGCCTGCCTCTTCAAACGAGATTCGCGCTGAAGGCTGTTTCGATTGATCCAGCCTTTGGAATCGAGATAGACGTAGAGGGCGAAACTCATAAGCGTCCACACGACGAAAATCCGTCGCGCAAGGAGCTTCAATCTCCTGGCCATCTTCATACCCTTATATTAACGATTGCACGGGGACGGCTCAATGAAATGAATCGCTGAAAGGCGACCATCGGCTATTAGAAAAACGCATAATGCGCTTAATTTTTTTTAATTTTTCTTCGTTTCATGAGGTTGCTAGAATCAAAACGGTTTATAGCGAAACTGACGATTCGAAAAACGGGTACTACAAAGAGGGATTGGTCTACGCGCAGACAAAGGAGAGTAGACTATGATTGACGAAACGGAATACGAGAGCGAAGAATTGATCGAACTATCAAGTGAGGCGGAAGGCGAGGAAGTTGAATTCGAGGGAGGCGACCTCGACCGGACAGACCTTTTGAAGCTTTATATGAGGGAAGCCAGCCGCGCTGCGATGCTCGACGCCGCGGGAGAGCGCGAAGCGGCAAAGCGAATCGAGCGCGCGAGAAATCGTTTGATGAAACTGCTCTCGCGCTCACCCCTGACAATCGAGTATTGCATCCGCCTGCGAGGGGCTATCGCCCGCGGCGATGAAACGCTGACAGACATAGTGGAATCGGCTCCGGGCATTCGCCACGCGACGGATTCAGCCACGCTTGCCCGCGCGGTCGAGCCTGTGCTTGGGGAAGTCGAGCGATTGTACGATGAGTTTCTCGCGCCCGCGGCGCGCAGCAAAACGCCGAGCATAAAAAAACAAAGACGTGATCGAGCGAAGCGCGCGCGCATGGCGGTGCGTCTTTCACGCGCCATCAGGCAGATGGTTTTCACGCCCATGGTCGAGCGTCGTCTGGTGAGGATGGCCGAAGAATCCATCTCGTTGTTGAAGGCCAGTTCCCGCCGCCGGTCGCTTTCAAACAAAGTGATGGAGGCCAGTCTCGCAGCTTCGACTGACGAACGGCCGAGCGTTGAATTCATGTTGTCGCGCGCTCTTGGGAGCGAATTCATCAGGCCGTCATTTCTGATCGATCTGTCGCAGAGGACGGTCGCGGCGGCTGCGGAGTTGGCTGCTGCGAAGCAATGGATGACGGAAGCGAATCTCCGGCTGGTCATTTCGGTCGCCAGGCATTTCACGGGTCGGGGATTGACGTTTCTCGATCTGATTCAGGAAGGCAACATCGGATTGATGCGGGCGGTTGAAAAATTCGACTGGCGGCGAGGCTTCCGTTTTTCGACTTATGCGATGTGGTGGATCAGGCAATCGATGGCTCGCGCGCTCGACACCCAAAGCCGCGTGGTTCGATTGCCCGCGTCGGAATTGAGCCTCATAAGCAAAGTATCGCGGGCTGCGAGATCGATCAGCGGCGACACGACTATGGGAGCATCAGCCAGCGAGATAGCCGAGCGATTGGAGATCGAGACGGATCGAGTCAACGAAGCGATCATATTCGCTCAACATACGATCACCCTCGACGCGGCGGCCAACGACAATGGGGAAACGGCTGTGAGTTTCATCGATGACAAAGACGCAGCGAATCCTTTCATGGCCGCTGTCGAGCGTTCGCGACGCGATGCGATTCAGCGGGCGCTGGCTGCGCTCACGCCCCGCGAGGCGCGGATACTTCGTCTGCATTTCGGCCTCGACGGAAGCGGTGACCCGCAGACGCTCGAAGAAATCGGTCAGGGGCTTTCCGTCACCCGCGAGCGAGTGCGACAGATCGAAGCCGGAGCTTTCGCCAAACTGCGGGAGATGGAAGCGGAACTTTACCTGCAGGAGTATCTTACTGTCGCGTGAGGGGTGATGGGTGATGGGTGATGGGTAATGGGTAATGGGTGATGGGTAATGGGTGATGGGTGATGGGTGATAGGTGATAGGCGAAATCGCTTGCATCGTTTTGCGACAGCCCATCGCCTGCGGCTCGGAATCCGCATCTGTTACCTATCCCCTCTTCCCTATAACCCATCACCTATCACCCATCACCCATCTTCAAGTAAGACCTGCGCTGCGGCCAGATCGCGCGAATGAGTGAGCGAGAGGTGGGCGCGGCTGGCTCCGATTTCTTTCATTCTTTCAAGCGCGCGCCCGCTCAATCTTAATTTCGGCGCTCCTCGTTCGCCTCGCGTGACTTCGATTTCGCGCCACGCTACGCCTTCCGCCCAGCCTGTGCCTAAAGCTTTCATCGCCGCTTCTTTCGCGGCAAAGCGCGCGGCATAGCTTGCAAAGCGAGAGGCCACGCTTTCGCAATAAGCGATTTCGTCAGGCGTGAACACGCGGTCGCGAAATCGATTGCCGCGCCTGATGAAGATTTCTTCAATGCGCGAAATTTCCACCAGATCGATTCCTGTCGAGACGATCATACTTCGAATTCCGCCAGGTCTCTCGCCATCACGGTGTCAGCGAAAACTGCGCGAGCTTCTTCAAGCAACGGCGAAGCGTCCGGGTAGCGAGTGCTGAAATGAGTTATGAGCAACCTTCGCGCGTCTGCTCGTTCGGCGATGCGCGCGGCCTGCGCTGCTGTCGAGTGACCGAAGTCCTCGGCTTCAGTGATGAGGTCTTCGGTATAGGTCGCTTCGTGAATCAACAGGTCGACCTTATGACCGAGCGTGACCGCCGTGTCGCAGGGGCGAGTGTCTGTGCAGTAAGCAACAGCTTTTCCGGGGCGCGGCGGGCCTACGACTTCGCTCGGCGTGATCAGGCGACCGTCTTCGAGTTGGATGGCGTGGCCCGACTGCAATCGTCCGTAAAGCGGCCCTGCGGGGATGCCTAGTTGACGGGCGCGCTCGATATCGAATTTGCCCGGTCGCGGCCGCTCTTCGACTCTGTAACCGATGGCGAAGATTCTGTGATCGAGCGGCGCGGCAATCACCTCGTAAGCCGGAGTTTCATAAACCAGTATGCTTTTCGAATCCGACTCTCTGAAATCCGACGGGGCGAACTCATGCACATCGAGCGGATAATTCAGATAAAGTATTTTCAAACGCGCAAGCACATCGAGATACTGCCGTATGCCGCGCGGGCCTGTGAGTGTAAGGGGCCGCTCTCTTCGATCAAGCCCCATGGTGGAAAGAAACCCCGGAAGGCCGTTGAAATGATCTCCGTGGAAATGGGTTATAAAAATCGCGGCCAATCGATTAGGCGAAAGCCCCGCGCGCATGACCTGAGTTTGAGTGGCCTCGCCGCAATCGAAGAGCAGCCACTCGCCTTCGCGCACGACGGCCAGCGCGCTGACGTTGCGATGAAGAGTAGGCTTGCCGGAACTTGTACCAAGCGGAATTACTTTCATAGACGAATTAAAATAGCACACCCTGGCGCGGCCCGATATGCTCAGGCCGTGTGTTATAGCGGTATGCAGATTGATGAACAGGTCGAATGCAGTCGGAGCGCGGCCTTCTCCTTATAGCGGCATTCAGATGGGTAAACAGGGATATCTTTCATTAACACCGCGATCAATCGCGGTGTTAATGAAAAGGTCGCGCGACGTCCTTTACAAAGTTATGCACCCTATATGTACTGCCAAGCAGTCAGCAGTGCCTGAATCCCATGCTTCAGGAAAACAAATTAGAGCGCCCAGTATCAACCCTTGATGTTGAGTAAGCAGCAAGCCTTGAAAGAAGGAGAGCGGCTGATGACGAACTTCCCCAGGTTCGGCTGCGAGGAGTTTCTTGTGCAGGCATACCAGGAAGATCAGGCTCTTTACGGCAATCTCGATCTTGCCACGGATACTTACCTCGCTCATCTTGTTTCGATCATCCGGAAGTATCTGAGCTATGATCCCGATGAACCGGATGCTATGGGTTTTCTCGGCAAGACTCACACCCTCGATCTTTATCTCGCTATCGCCTGCGCCCAGGGAAGCGAATCGGCGTGGGAGCAGTTTGTCAGGCTTTATCGCAGTTTCGTTATGAGGCTCGCAAACCACGCCTGTTCGAACGAGACTGTTGCTTGCGAACTGGCAAACAACCTGATCGCGGATTTGTTCGCGCCCGACAGGTCGAACCGGCCACGTATAGCTTCTTATGACGGCCAGTCTTCTGTGGCAAGATGGCTGAGAGTCGTCGTCTCGCACCGCGCCGCGGACGAGCGTGAGTTGAGGTGGAACTCGGTTGAAAGATTAGACGACCTCCCCGACATAACAGACCTCGAAGGGATGGAGAGGATCGAAATCGCAGCAAGGGCAGGCCGGTACAAGCGGATGATCCTCGATGCGCTGGAGAGAGCAGGTGAAAGTCTCACAACCCGCGAGCGATACATTCTGGTGATGATCTATGGCGAATCACTCCAGGCAAAAGAAGTCGCGCGACTCCTCGGCGTTCATCCTTCGAGGCTATCACGGCAGATTCGACGGATACACGGGAAGATATATCAGGAAGCGGTTGCGATACTGACCGGGAAGCATCGACTCTGTGAGGAAGCGATCAAAGAGTGTTTGGCTGACATTGTGGAAAACCCGGAATACTCGCTGCTGGAATTGCTGAAAACAGGCTGAACAGCCGCGCTGCTCTTCCTGGCTCAGAATCGGAAGGGATCGCCGATTGCCTGCGGCGATGGATAAGGAGTATCATTGCAATCCCAGGGTCAATCTCCCCGGCTTAATCCGTCTATATGATTGAGGGGATCAGACGGAAGGCCATCAGTATCATAAAGTTCAGCCTGGAGAAGAAAAATGGGAAGCGCGTGTCCGAATATAGAGTTACTTGCGGCATATCTGGAAAACAACGTGTCGCAGAAAACCAGAGAGCAGATGGAAGCGCATCTTGTTGAGTGCCGGATTTGCCGCCGCGTAATCGCTCAGGCGATAAAGAGCGAATCCGCGGTGCCTGCCCCGGTCTTGCCTCGAAAAACATCTCGCTGACAGCCCGCCTCAAAATTTTTTTTCACCCTTCAATCGGTCGCATTGAAAAATCCCTGAAATTTTTTTGCAACAGGGCGCAATTATTTTCAAGTCGCCCGTCTACATGTCGCACTTTGAATCGCACCCCACTGATTCTTTTTCTGATCCGTGCAGACCCCGCCCAGTCAATGCTCATCCGTGTGTTCCAATCTCGCGCAGTTCGATTTAGAATCGGCAGGGCGACTGGGACAAAAGTTGCGCAGTCAGATGTCATGGTTTCGGAAAACACAGAGAGCGTCAGAACGGATTGCATGAAACACAGCGCGAAGAAACAGCAGCATTCACATTCCATCCGTCGCTGGCGGGATGACCGCGA
>DLHY01000136.1 GCA_002483445.1 Blastocatellia bacterium UBA7656 | reverse complement strand
GCCTCCCGTAGGAGTCTGGCCCGTGTGTCAGTGCCAGTGTGGCTGGCCGTCCTCTCAGACCAGCTACAGATCGCAGCCTTGGTAGGCCATTACCCTACCAACAAGCTAATCTGCCGCAGGCTCCTCTCCAGACGCGAGGCCCTAAGGTCCCCCGCTTTAACAACTAATCACCATTCGGTGCCGCTGCATTATGCGGTATTAGCCCGCCTTTCGGCGAGTTATTCCCCACCCGGAGGTAGATTACCCACGTGTTACTCACCCGGACGCCACTCTACTTGCCCCCGAAGGGGCTTTCGCGTTCGACTTGCATGTGTTAGGCACGCCGCCAGCGTTGATTCTGAGCCAGGATCAAACTCTCAGTCAAAATCCTGGTCATCGCAGATGACCTTCTACTCTTGGCCTCTTCTGCTGAAACGCTCAAATTACAGACGTTCGCACACTATCTAGTTTTCAAAGATCGCTTATTGCCTGATTTTGGTCTCTTGAGGCAAAACTCGATTATAAGCCTGTTTCCGATTTTGTCAATCCCATATCCCGAAAAATCTCTGTCTGTGTGCGGAATTATTTCCGTCTTCGCTGCGCATCACTACACTGCGCAAAGTTATCACGAGACTTTTTCATACATTGATTCATTTCCTGCCACCCTGCGAAGACGGTTTTTCTTTCAGCAGCCGAATGATATCGTCGTGATTTTTCTCTTTCGCATAAGTCTCTGCCGTCCTTCCGCTGGCGTCCTTGATCGCTGGATCAGCGCCAGCTTCGAGAAGCACTTTTATAATCTCTGCCTGCCCGTTGAGAGCCGCTGTCATCAAAGCCGTATAATTGCTCGGCGTCCGCGCATTCGCATCAGCGCCTTTTGCAATGAGCGACTTCACAATTTCGATCTGTCCCATTCCCGCGGCGTTCATCAAAGCAGTCACTCCCGTATTTGTTTTTGCATTCACATCAGCGCCGCTTTCGATGAGCCTCTGCGCTTCACCTGTGTTGCCGCTTTGCACGGCGCGCATCAGAGGAGTAAGCCCTTCATAGTCAGGAGTGTTTACATCGGGCTGCGCGGGCGTCTGGGCAGACTGGTTCTGATTCGACGCTTTGTTGCCGCACGCTATTGAAAAGATCATCGCAAGTATCAAAATCAAAGTTCGCGCTTTCACTTCTCTCCTCCTTTTATTCAGGCTTGAATTTGAGCCGTTGCCATTCCCAGCAAGCTCATCTCGTGAAGCAGAGTTTCTCTCAGTCCTTCCTCAAGCGGACGCGGACCAAATCCAATCTCGCGTCGAGCCTTTTCATTACTTCCGAGGTAAGTCACGCCCGCGACGACTCGCAATCCTTCAGCAGTGTAATTCTCAGGCAAAGGCGCTATAGCGCCGACTACTCCCATGATTTTCGACATCGCTTTCATCAATCCGGGACCAGGGTGAAATCGAGGAGACTTGATCCCTGTAATGCTTTCAGCTATCTCGAATGCCTCTCGAAAAGTGTGAGCCGGTCCGGCTATTATATATGTCTCTCCCGTTTTTCCCTTCTCCACCGCAAGCAAATGCCCACGCGCAGTGTCGTCAACGTGCGCCCAGCAGAAAGCCGTTTTGTCAGGCGTGACCGGCAACCGCCCGCGAAGATAATCGATCAGCGCCGCGCGCACTGAGCTTGTGTCTCCGGGGCCATACACCAGACCGGGCTGCACGATCACAAGCGGCAAACCTTCCTTCATCATCGGTTCTGCCACCTGATAATGAGCTATCCATTTCGTCCTGTCATACTCGCTCAACCACGGGCCATCGTGCCGATATGTTTCATCAGGGAGCCTTCCTTGAGTATCAGAAAAAACCGCAAGCGTGGAAGTGTAAACGCCCTTTGGGACAGAAAGCTCTCGCATCAACTCAAGCACATTGCGCGTGCCTCGCACGTTGATCTCTTCAGCCGCCTTTTTATCTCTCGCGCCGATCTTGTACCACGCGGCCAGATGAAAGACTCCATCACTCCCTCTCATCCCTTTGCGCATACTTTCTTTTTCAGTGATGTCGCCTTCGCATACGACGACGCCGAGCCTGCGAAGTTCAGCGGCCTTCGATGCGTCGCGCGCCAGAGCTACTACCTCATGCCCTGCTTCAACGAGTTGCCGCGCAACACTGCCGCCGATGAACCCTGTCGCTCCCGTGACAAAATATCTCATCGCTTTTCCCCTGAAACTTTCCGCCAACGATGCGGCTTCCTGTATAACGCAAACGCTCTCTTCGCGACAAGGGCTGAGACAGGGGGGGAGGGCGTGAAGTTAAACGCGATTCTCAAATGCTCGTTCCCACTGCGATCACTTCAACGCAAATCTGAATAACACATCGAGCCGGATCACGCTCCTTGCTCTTCCTTCCATTCTTCATACCAGGCCATCTGAATGGCTTCGAGTTTCTTTTCGTTTGAATCTTTAGGCTCGCCCGTGAAGCCCTCAAGCTCCGTCACCCAGCGATGCAAATCAGTAAATCGCACTGTCAGCGGATCAACTTCCGGGTGCGCTTCCAACAGACGTATTCCTATCTCTTCAATGTCGGTCCAACTGAATTCAGTCATAAGTCCTCCATCACGCTTGATCGCTCGCCGCCTGATTCAAACTTCGTATCCGATGATCCATTCCAGTTGCTTCATCTGAGTCGAACCGGGAATCATCTTCAACGCGCTGTTGCGCAGCGCGCAGGCAAAGGGATTCTGCCATTGAGCGATGCGGCCAATCCGCCACGACTGCTTCACTATCTCTGTCGTCCTTTCCAGCCGCCGCTTCTCATAGGCTCCCAGAGCCGATTCCACGTCATTGTTGTCATCGAAGCACTGACCGAGCGCAACCGCGTCTTCTATCGCCTGACAAGCTCCCTGCCCCAGATTCGGCGTCATCGGATGCGCCGCATCTCCCAGAAGCGTGACTCGTCCTTCGCTCCAGCGGGCAAGCGGCTCGCGGTCGTAGATGTCGTTTCTGAGAATCGCGTCATCATCCGTGGTTTCGATTATTGTTTCGACAGGTTCATGCCAGTCGCGAAGTAAATACAAAAGTTCATGCTTGCGACCGCTCGGCGCGTCCTTTTCCCCTTCGGGCGCGTTCTTCGTGGCGAACCAGTAAATTCTATCCCCGATCATCGGTATCATACCGAATCGCGCTCCGCGCCCCCACGTCTCGGACGCATCCTTGTAAGGAAGCCGATTGTGAGGGAATCGAACGACGGCTCGCCATGCAGCATAGCCCGAATACCGCAGCTTCGATTTGCCGAACATCTGAGCGCGAATCGCCGAGTTGATGCCATCAGCGCCGATCAGAAAGTCTCCTCGCGCTTCGCTGCCATCAGCAAACCGCGCCTTTACCCCTTCATCGCTTTGCTCGAATCCCACGCACTGAGCGCCAAGCGTTATAGAATCGCGGCCAGCCTTATCGCTCATAGCCGCGTGCAACTCTGCGCGATGCACGACGATGACGAGGGACGTGCCGAGGCGTTGCTCGATATCGCGAGGCGGAGCGGCGGAAATCAACTCGCCGCGCCACGAGCGAATGCCGCCGCTTATCTGCGGCACGCTGAGAGATTTCAACTCGTCAGTGAGTCCGAGCTTCGCCATCGCCTTGATGGCATTGGCCCACAGCGAAAGTCCCGCTCCAACTTCTCCAAGCACCGCTGCGCGCTCGTAAACATGAAACCCGATTCCGCGCTGACCGAGCGCAATCGCTGCGGCAAGTCCTCCTATTCCGCCGCCGATTATGATCGCCCTCGGATCGCTTGATTTCGTCATTTCGATCAGTCGGGTATCTCAACGGTCACATCGCCGCGCACTATGGACTGACAGCCCAACCGTGAGTGAAGCGTCAGGCCATCGGCCATATAGAGCCGGTCTTCTTCGTCTTCTTCCATGTCGGAAAGATTCTCTTCGCCCGCTTTGACGATTATATGACAAGTGGTGCAGGCGCAGTTGCCCCCGCAGGCGTGCTCAAGATGGATGCCGCAGTTGAGTGCGACATCGAGTATCGAGCCTTCAAGCCCGTGTTCGTGGTACGGAGTCACGCCCGGCTCATACTCAACAGTCACCGGCTCTTCGCCCTTGCGCAGGAATGTGATCTTGTAAAGTTTTCGCTCTGTTTCCACAGCGTCCAGTGTTGGGCTTCCTGTTTTTGCTTCCACGTCTATCCTTCCAATACATCAGTCAGCTTGCGATCCTTGAGAGCCGCAAGCAATGCTTTGTCCATCATCAATTCCGCCAGATGATGCGTCGCATCATCGAGCAGGGTGATCTTTTCTCGAATCGCGCGATGATCCTCGCCGCGCATCGCCTCTTTCAGTTCGCTCATCGCTGTGGTGATCGCTGCGCGCTCCTCTTCGCTGATCAAAGTGTGCGCTTCGCTCGCAACGGCTTTTTCCGCCGCTTTCAAAACCAACTCGGCTTCGTTGCGCGCTTCTATCACCAGACGTTTGCGAAAATCTTCTTCCGCAAATTCCATCGACTCCATGAGCATTCGTTCTATCTGCTCATCCTTGAGGCCATACGAAGGCTTGACTTCGATTGATTGCTCCTGACCCGATCTGAGGTCTCGCGCGCTCACAGTCAGTATGCCGTTGGCATCGATCAGGAATTTCACTTCGATGCGCGGCATTCCTGCCATCTGAGGCGGTATGCCCTTGAGTGTGAACTTCGCAAGGCTTCGACAATCTTCGGCCATCTCGCGCTCGCCCTGAAGGACATGGACATCGATCCCAGTCTGATTGTCGACCCAGGTGGTGAACATCTCCGAAGCCGATGCCGGGATGGTTGAGTTGCGATTGATTATCTTCGCAACTACTCCGCCCATAGTCTCGATGCCGAGGCTCAGAGGCGTCACATCGAGCAATAATAAATCTCTTCGCCCGCCCGCCAGTATGTCGGCCTGAATCGCCGCGCCGAGGGCGACCACTTCATCAGGATTGAGTTCAGTGTGAGGCTTGCGACCAAAAAGCTCTTCGACTCTGCGGCGAACCAAAGGTATTCGAGTCGAGCCGCCGACCATAACGACTTCATCGATTCTGTCCGCATCAAGCCCCGTATCTTTGAGCGCCTGTTTGCACGGAAGAATGGTTCTCTCGACGAGATCGGCTATCAACGCTTCGAATTCGGCGCGGGTGATTTCGCGTCTGTAGTCACCTTCTTCAAGAGCGATAGTTATAACCGCGCCTTCATTTTCTGAAAGCTCATGCTTGGCCTGAATCGCGGCCTTGCGCACAGCCTGAAACGCGGACGGATCGTCACTCAAACGATGCCCGACGCGCTTTTCAACTTCATCGAGCAGAAGCGTGATCAGGTGATTATCGATGTCGTCGCCGCCGAGATGAGTGTCGCCGTTCGTCGCGAGGACTTCGAAGATGCCTTCGCGGAGTTTGAGAATCGAAATATCGAAAGTCCCTCCGCCGAGATCATAAACCGCCACGATAGCTTCTTCGCGTTTGTCTATGCCGTAGGCGAGCGAAGCCGCCGTCGGCTCGTTCACTATGCGAAGCACTTCAAGCCCCGCCAGATGGCCCGCGTCTTTCGTGGCCTGACGTTGAGCGTCATTGAAATATGCCGGAACGGTTATGACTGCCTGCGTGATTTCCTCGCCGAAAAATTTTGAAGCTCGCTCTTTCAACTCACGAAGTATGAATGCTGAAATCTCAGGTGGAGTGAACTGACGATCTCCCATCTGAAAACGTATGACCTGTTCGCTTCCTTCGGCGATTTTGAAGGGAACGAGCGCGAGGTCTTCCCGAACGTCGAGGATTCCTTTGCCCATGAATCGCTTGACCGAATAGATCGCCTTGCGCGGCTCGGTGATGAGCCTGTTGCGCGCTTCTTCGCCGACGAGCAATCGCTTTTGCTCCGCGTCGTAATACACTATCGAAGGCACGAGCGCACGCGCCTCTTCATCGCATAAAACCTGCGGGCCGCTTTCAGACGTGTAGGCCACGAGGCTGTTGGTCGTTCCAAGATCGATGCCCACGACGCGGCCTGATTTGGGGCGACCGCTGAGGCTGAGTTCTATGATAGGCATTCCCTAAATTTCCTCCCCTAAAAAGATGTTAGAGGTTAGATATTAGATGTTAGAGGAGATATCATCCCGTCTGCCGCTTGGGCATTTACTAACATCTGACATCTATTATCTAACATCTGACACCTCTTCCCTGATGTCTCGAACAAGATTTCTGATGTAAGAACGATGCGACAGCAACTCGCTCATGCGATCAAGAACCGTCTTTCTTTCTTCCGCTCCAGCCCCGTTATCAAGAGACTCATCCCACTGATCGAATAGCGCGAAGAGTCGGCTATCGATTTCATTCAGTTTTTTATCGAGGCTTGCGAGCGCGTCTTCAAGTTCGGCGCGCGCCTCGGCCATCTCGTCTGTGTCGCCCATCTTTTTCGCCATTCGCATCTCTTCGATCTGCATGTTCAATTCAAAAACTTCTTCGAGCAATTCAGACGGCGCTTTCTTCTCAGCTTCTTTGTAGCCTTCGAGCGAGAGCAGGTATTGCGCTCGCTTTACGGGATTGCGCAGCGCGCGGTATGCATCATTGAGCAGCGAAGAGCGATCAATGCTCGATTGCCGCTCCTGCTCGCTTGCATTCATGAAGTAGTCGGGATGAAGACGGCGGCTGAGCGAGTAAAAAGTTTTTTCAAGCTCTGCGTTGTCGATCTTCAGCCTTCGCGAAAGACCGAGGAACGAAAAATAATCCGCGTCCGCCACGGGCTGCACTCTTCCGCACTCAGAGCATAGGTGAGGGTCGCTCGATTGAGCGTTACAGTAAACGCAGGTCGTTTTTGAATCGCTGGTCATCATGGCAAAAAAATGATGGTTGAGCGGCTCCACCCAACCATCAGATGTATAGAAAAATCCCTTGTCTGAATCAGACAGCGAACGATTCGCCGCATCCGCAATTGCCGCTCGAATTCGGATTGATGAAGGTGAATCCTCTCTGCATCAATCCTTCGTTCTTGTAATCAAGCACCGAGCCGTGCAGATAGAGATAGCTCTTCATATCGACGAATATCTTGAAGCCGTCCATCTCGAACACCTTGTCGCCAGGTCGAGACTCGGTGTCGATGGCGAGGTTATAGCTCAAACCCGAACAGCCTCCGCCCTGAACGCCTATTCGCAGACCGCCTTCCTTGATGCCCTGCTCTCGCATGATCTCGCGGATTTTCTCAGCCGCCTCCGGAGTCAGCGCGATATTCTGCTCAACAGTGGTTGACATATTCCTCTCTTCAGGCGTTGACCGCCGCCTCTTCAGTCTGCTCGGTTTCGGACTGCTTCTGCTGATAGTCGCGAACGGCAGCCTTGATTGCGTCTTCGGCCAGAACCGAGCAGTGAATCTTGACTGGAGGCAGATTCAACTCCTTGACGATTTCGGTGTTTTTTATCTCAAGGGCTTCATCGACACTTCTGCCCTTGAGCCACTCGGTCGCAAGGCTTGAGCTTGCGATGGCCGAGCCACAGCCGAACGTCTTGAACCTGGCATCTTCGATGACGTTCGTTTCAGGATTGACCTGAATCTGAAGTTTCATGACATCTCCGCACTCCGGTGCGCCAACAAGACCCGTGCCGACGTTGGGAGCCTTTTTATCAAGGCTTCCGACGTTGCGCGGATTGTTGTAGTGCTCAAGCACTTTATCACTGTAAGACATTTTGTCTCTCCTATGGTTTCTGATTTCAAAAGCGCAAGCTCGCATCCTGCGCCAAAAAAAACTACTCGCCAGCCCACTGAACTTTGCTCAGGTCTACGCCTTCCTGAACCATCTCCCAGAGCGGCGAAAGCTCTCTCAATCGATTGACCGCTTCGTTGACCCGGCCAATCGTGTAATCAACTTCTTCTTCGGTGTTGAAGCGACCAAGCCCGAAGCGGATGGAACTGTGCGCAAGCTCTTCGCCCACGCCCAATGCTTTCAACACGTAGCTCGGCTCAAGACTCGCCGACGTGCAGGCCGAACCCGACGACACGGCTATATCGTTTATGCCCATCAGCAATGATTCGCCTTCGACATAAGCGAACGATATGTTGAGATTTCCAGGCACGCGATGGGTCGCGTGGCCGTTGATGTAGACATCAGGAATCTCGTCCATAATACCCTTGCGCAGTTTCTCGCGCAGGCGGAGCAATCGCTCGGTTTCTTCTTGCAGATCGGTCTTCGCTATCTCGCACGCCTTGCCCAGTCCGACTATGCCGGTGACGTTCAGGGTTCCGCTGCGCATTCCGCGCTCGTGGCCTCCGCCATCCATCTGCGAAGTGAGTTGCACGCGCGGATTCTTGCGGCGAACGTAAAGCGCGCCCGCGCCCTTTGGCCCGTAAATTTTGTGCGCCGAAATCGAAACCAGATCGACATTAAATTCATTCACGTTGAAAGGCAGTTTGCCCACGCCCTGCGTGGCGTCTGTGTGAAAGATGATGCCTCGCTCTTTGCAGACTTTTCCGATTTCGGCTATGGGCTGAATGACGCCGATCTCGTTGTTCACGTGCATCACCGAAACGAGAATAGTTTTATCGGTGATTGCGTTTTTCACATCATCGGGCGAAATCAAACCATCGCTGCCGACAGGCAGGTAGGTCACTTTGAAGCCGCGCTTTTCAAGCTTCTTGCAGGTGTCGAGTATAGCTTTATGCTCGGTGACGACCGTTATGATGTGATCGCCGCGCTCGTAATACATCTCGGCCACGCCTTTGACGGCGAGGTTGTCGGATTCGGTCGCGCCGCTGGTGAATACTATTTCTTTCGCGGAAGCGCCTATCAGGTCAGCAACCTGCTTGCGGGCGTTTTCAACTGCCTCTTCGCCCTTCCATCCGAATTCATGATTGCGGCTTGCGGCGTTGCCGAAAATTTCAGTGAAGTATGGAGCCATCGCTTCGAAGACTCGCGGATCGCAGGGCGTCGTCGCGTGATTGTCCATGTAAATCGGGAGCTTGACCGACATTTTTATTTCTCCTCTGGCAAACAGTTTTCAGTTTTCAGTTTCCAGTTTTCATCATTTCAGGGCGTCCTTGAAAACGACTTGAATGACTCCTCTCTAAACGACCTCTAACGGCTCAGGCGAAGTTTCTTTCCTGGCTTTCTCCGGCAGCATACGATTCGATTTGACACGGAGCGAGTAGACCACTTCAGGTCTGGCCTGAGTGACCATATCGGCGATGGTGATCGAATCGAGGAACCCATCGACGAGTTCAGCCAGTTGCTTCCACAAAACGAATCCCAGACACGAATCTGCTATGCGACAATCATCGACCGCCTCGTGCTTGCTGAAACAGGAACTTGTGTAAAGCGGAGGTTCGAGCAGTCGGACTATCTCGCCTATCGTTATATCCGACGGATCGCGCGCAAGCACATATCCTCCATGCGCGCCTCTCAAGCTTCGGACTATCTCTCCCTTGCGCAGGCTTTGAAATATCTGCTCAAGGAAGAGCAGCGATATGCCTTCTTCTTTAGATATTGCCGCCAGCGATACCGGAGTCTCTTTTGGATGATGTGCGATGTTGAGAATCGCTCGCACTGCATATTTCCCTTTAGTCGATATCTGCATAACCCCTCCGGCTTGAAACGTCACCTTCATTTTAGATACCTGACTAAAAAAGTCAAGTTTATTCCTGATTAAAAAAGTCATGTTTCCTTGAATGAAATTAAATGTAGGAATGATGCGACTTAGCTTTTCGGAAAAACCCTGTGAGTTGCACGCTCGGACAGACTATAATCTCTGGCCTGATCTTAGCATTACAGGAGAAATCGAATGATAGAAGACGGCAACGCGGCTGTGCGGCTGCGAGGTATCAGCGCGCGGTTCGGGAGTCACACGGCTTTAGAGGGCGTCGATATTGATGTGTGCGAGGGCGAGTTTGTCGCGCTGGTCGGGCCTACGGGCTGCGGCAAATCGACGCTTCTCAATGTTGTAGCGGGTCTCGCCCTGCCCTCGTCAGGCGATGTTCACTTGCTCGGCGAGACGATGAAAGGCCCTGATCGCAGAACCGGATATCTTTTTCAACAGGACGCTTTGTTGCCCTGGAAGACGGCTCTCGACAATGTTGCCGCCGGACTGATCTTTCGCGGAGAGGATATCAAAGAAGCCCGCCTCAAGGCTCAGGTGTGGATAGACAAAGTTCATCTCAAGGGATTCGAGAATCATTACCCGCATCAACTTTCAGGAGGGATGAAGAAGCGAGTCGGGCTTGCGCAGATTCTCATACTCGATCCGAACATATTGCTGATGGACGAGCCTTTTTCGGCTCTCGATATACAGACCAGAAATCTCATGGAAAACGAATTGTTGAGGCTCTGGCAGGAGGACAGAAAAACAGTGCTGTTCGTCACGCACGATCTCGAAGAAGCTATCGCCCTGGCTGATCGGGTCGTAGTGCTTTCGGCAGGGCCGCGCGCTTCGGTCATCGGCGATTTCGAGGTTCCGCTCGCCCGCCCTCGCGATGTGATGGAGATTCGGCTGACCGAAGCATTCCTCGAAATCTATCGCCGGATATGGGGCATCCTGCGCGGGGAGGTGATGAAGAGCTATGCTCGATAAACATAAAGTTCGTCTCTATCAGATCGGCCTGCTTGTGGGAAGTCTCACGCTTTGGGAAGCGATGGCGCGATATGAATTGCTCGATCAGTTCTTTTTCTCAAGACCTCTCTCCATTCTTTCTCGCCTGTTCGAGTTGCTGGCAACCGCAGACACTTATCGGCATCTTTCGATCACGTTCACCGAAACGCTTCTGGCATTCATCATAGGCACGGCGCTTGGCATAGGGGCGGGGCTATGGCTGGCTCTGGCTCCGATGGCCCTCAAGGTTCTGACCCCGTACATCAAAGCCTTCAATGCGATTCCGCGAGTCGTGCTTGCTCCGATTTTCACGCTCTGGTTCGGGCTAGGCATTGCCTCGAAAGTGGCTCTGGGAGTCACTCTTGTCTTCTTTCTAACTTTCTTCAATACATGGCAGGGCGTGCGCGAAGTAAACCCCGTAGTGCTGGCCAACGCGCGAATGCTTGGAGCCGGACGGGGACATCTTCTCAGGCACGTTTATCTCCCCTCGGCAGCGGGCTGGATCATATCGAGCTTGAGGTCAGCGATAGGATTTGCGGTCGTCGGCGCAGTTGTTGGCGAATATCTCGGTTCAGCGGCGGGACTCGGTTATCTGATAGCTCAGGCCGAAGGCGTGTTCGACACGACGGGAGTTTTTGCCGGTATGACGACCATGCTAGTCTTCGTGCTAATACTCGACTGGACGGTGAGCCGAGTCGAACGACGCATACTCGCATGGCGTCCGGCGGCGAGCGCGGGAGAAGAAATGATATGAGCCGAAAAAAAATAGTCTGGCTATCGATGATGCTGATAGTTTTCGCAGCGTGCAGCCGCGCGCCTGAAAACTCTGCGGGACTGGAAAAGCAAAAGGTCGTGCTTGCCGTCGGAGGCAAGACAGGCATTGCTTATCTGCCTCTGACGCTTGCTGAACAACTTGGGTTCTTCAAAGAAGAAGGACTCGAAGTAGAGATTCAGGATTTGCAGGGCGGCGCAAAAGCATTGCAGGCGATGGTGGGCGGCTCGGCTGATGTAGTGATTGGCTACTTCGATCATACCGTACAGATGCAGGCCATAAACAAAGACATCACGGGGATAACTCTGATAGGACGTTATCCCGGCTTCGTGCTTGGCGTGCGAACTGATCTTGCGGGCCGGGTGGAAAACGCTGCTCAGTTGAAAGGAATGAAAGTGGGAGCGACGGCTCCGGGTTCTTCAACGCATTTTTTCATCAACTATCTTCTCAGCCGTCAAGGGTACAAACCCACGGAGGTTTCTGTCATCGGCATAGGAGCGAGTCCGGCTGCCATTGCTGCGGTCGAACAAAAACAGGTAGATGCTCTTGTGAATCTCGATCCGATGATCACCGCGCTCGACACTCGCGGGCTGATAAAAATTCTGGCCGACACGCGGACTGAAAAAGGAACGATGGAAATATACGGCGGCCCGTATCCGGGTTCGTCGCTCTATACTACGCGGGATTTTGTTGATCGCTATCCGCGAACGGCGCAGGCTCTCGTCAACGCCATAGTGAAAGGACTCAGATGGATACACGGCAAGAGCGCCGAGGAAATCGCCAGCCGAGTCCCGGAGACTTACTTTGCCGGAGGCCGCGAGATATACCTGAAGGCGCTCGACAGTTCACTCGAACTGTTTTCTCCTGATGGTCGTTTTTCGGAAGACGCGGCGAAGAAGGCGGCTGAAGTGCTGGCTTTGTTCGATGACGCAGTTGCAGGAGCGAAGATTGATTTGTCGAAGACCTTCACCAATCGCTTCGTCGATCAGGCATCCGTCGGCGGGCATTGATTCTTGCAACTCGCGCTTTTAGACTTTGACGAGCGATGAAACAGCTTTACGAAAAAGTGCATGAGTTTTTGCGGCAGGGCAGCGCGCTCGCACTGGCGACGATAGTTGAATCGCGGGGTTCGACGCCGCGCGAAGTCGGCGCGAAGATGATCATTCACGAACGCGGCGAGATAACCGGCACCGTAGGCGGCGGGTGCGGCGAGAATCAGGTTTTTCAGGACGCGCTTCGCGTTATGAAAGAAGGTCGCCCGCGTTTTTCCTGCGTCGATCTGACGGGCGAGATAAATGAAAACACTGAGACCAACTGCGGAGGTATCATGGATGTCTTCATCGATCCTCTGCGGTCGGCAGGCATCTCAGCGGAAGAAATAATCCGTAGCGTTCTCGATATCTACAACCGACGTGATTGCGCCGCGCTGGTGACAGTCCTCGAATCTGAAGACGACCGCGTGGCGAGCGGCTGCAAATTCATCGTACAGGAAAACGGCGAGGTGACAGGCGGTGGTGAAGATCAGGCAGTGATCGATTCAATCGCCGGGAACGCGCTTTCAGTCATTCAATCAGGGCGAAGCAAGCGGATGAAGTTGAAAGATGAAAAACTCGATTTGTTTTTTGAAGTGATAGCGCCGCCCGCTGAGATAGTCATCGTAGGCGCGGGTCACATCGCGCAGCCGCTAAGTCGCATCGCGAAGATTATGGATTTCGAAGTGACCGTGATCGATGATCGCTCGAACTTCGCCAATCGCTCACGATTTGCGGAAGCCGACCGGATCATAGTCGATGACATCGAGAAATCTGTCAGCGAAATTCCCATAGGCCCTGCGACTCACATCGTCCTTGTCACACGCGGTCATCAGATGGATCAGTTGGCATTGCTCAAAGTCATCTCGTCGCGCGCCGCTTACATCGGCATGATTGGAAGCCGTCGGCGCGTCGGCGCAGTCTTCGATTATTTGCGACGGCAGGGCGTCGCTCAGGAATTGATCGAAAGAGTTTACGCTCCGATTGGAATCGATATCGGAGCCGAAACGCCTGACGAAATCGCGGTGGCGATAATGGCCGAGATAATCAAACTGCGGCGACGGGGCGGCGCGCTTTCGCTTTCAGAAGGCCGAAAGCGTCCGTCTCCGTTCAAAGCCGAACCCGTCGCCGATTGATGCCGTCCTCGATCATTGCGCATTCGCTTATTTACCGGCACACCAACGCCAAAAAGCGGGGCTATTTCACCCCGCTTTTCATTTGGCGCAACACAATAACCGTTAGCCGCCAAAGGAGAAACACACATGAGCGAAGAAGTTCGCACAGATGATATTACGAAGAAAACTGTGGTCTGCCAGATACCCGGCACGGATGCCGTAACGGTTCGGCGGGATGTGGAGTATCGAATGACTGATGCAGGCGCTCTGACGATGGATATCTACTATCCGCCTGTATCAAAGATCGGGGCGCGGATACCTGCCGTCGTCTTTGTGTCCGGGTATCCTGATCCGGGATTTGAAAAGATTGTCGGCTGCAAGTTCAAAGATATGGGAGCCTACACCTCGTGGGGGCGACTGACGGCGGCATCAGGGATGGCGGCGATCACCTACACGAATCAAGAACCGGCCCCAGATATTCATGCAGTGCTTCAATACGTCCGGCAAAACTCCGCCCACTTGGGAATTGATGAGAACCAAATCGGCGTGTGGGCCTGCTCCGGCAATGTTCCGAACGCCTTGTCGGTTCTGATGCTGGAAGGCAACGGCTATATCAGGTGCGCTGTCCTTTGCTATGGGTACATGCTGGACATCGAAGAGTCCGACATCGTAGCTGAGACGGCCAGAAAATTCGGGTTCGTCAATTCGTGCGCGGAGAAATCAGTCGATGACCTTTCGCAGGACGTGCCTCTGTTCATCGTGAGAGCAGGTCAGGACGAAATGCCTCGGATCAACGAAACGATTGACCGTTTTATGGTCAAAGCCTTATCAGCCAATCTGCCTGTCACATTCGTGAATCACCAAACAGCCCCGCACGCATTCGACCTGTTCGATTCGAGCGAAGCCTCTCGCGAGATAATCAGGCGGATACTGGCGTTTATGCAGTTTCATCTCGCGGCACAAACGCAAACGACCGGCGATTATTGAGCCGCGCCTCGAACCACGCCCGAATAAATCATCTTGGGGTTGAAATAAGTCGCGGCGACGCGCTTTATCTCTTCCGCCGTCACCTTCGAGGCGAGGTCGAAGAACGTATCGACTGCTTTCGGATCGCGCTGATAAAAAACTTCTCTCGCGTAAGCGATGGCTCGCGCCTTCTGCGATTGCAACTCGACGATTTTCGATGTCGCGGCCATCGATAGGGCCGCGCTCAATTCTTCATCGCTGATGCGCGCGAGATCCGTCTGCGCGAGCAGTCTTTCTCTTGCGCGCCGCTCGTTTTCAGCCGACACCGCGAGCGAAAAATAAATCGCGCCTGCCGTGAGCAGCGATTCCGTTTTCATTCTCGCCTCGCGCGCAAAAATTCCGCTCGCCCGCATTTCCGACTGCAAACGACCGCCCGCGCCATTCATCAACGCTTCGATCAGTTCGAGCGCGACCAGATCAGTCGTGTCCCTCTTAGGCCCGACGAATCCGATTGAGGCAGCAGAAAGAGGGCCGCGACGCTGCTCGATTTTTTCAGAAGGCGTCGCCGGTTGCGGCACTCTGAGTTGAATCGTTTTATCAACGTCGCGACGGCGAAAGCCTTCGGCGATGACCCCCGATATGAGAGCCGACCCCTGCGTGTCGCCCACCACGACCGCGATGGGAAGCTGACGCTTGATGGTGCGCGCGTGCCACTCGCGCACCTGATCGGCAGTTAGTTTCGCCACCACTTCTTCGCGACCGTGCGCGGGGAACGCGTAGGGATGCGTGGGATAAAGCGATTGAAACATCAACTCGCGCGAGCGCGCCGCTGCCGAATACCGCTCGCGCCTGATCGCTTCCGTCTGATCGCGGCGGGCGCGCTCGATGTCGTCATCTCTGAATGCAGGCTCTTCGATGAGATCGCGGGCCACTCGAAGCGCGCGCTCGGCGTTGCGCGACAGCGCGCTTATGCTGAGTCCGAAAAAATCCGCTTCATCGATCACTTCGACATCCGCGCCGAGTTGCTCGAATTCCTGAGCGACCTGAGCGCGAGAGCGTCGCGCAGCGCCGTAAAGCATCGCCCGCAGCATCAACTCGGTCAGCCCCGTCGTCGCATCGCTTTCCGCGACTCGCCCGCCCATAAACAGGAGCGCGATTGTCACGACAGGCAAAGAGCGGTCTTCGCGCACGAAAGACCTGGTTCCGTTGAGAGTGGAAAAGTCTCTGATGGCGAGGGGCTGAAGCGATTCGAGCGCGGCAAGGTCTGCGTCGGCGACCGGAGCCACCTGAGCGACTACTGAGGGAGCGTTGTCAGCCGGACGAACGCTTTTCGGCTCGACAGATTTATTTATTCCGTCAGCCCAGGCCACGGCAGTCGTCGCAAACGACGCGGAATCGAATGTGCGCGGCGCGGCGGCGGGAGGCTCCATTTCATGCACAGTCGTGTTTGAGAGAATGAGATATTTTGCGGCGGCGCGCTGCACATCTTCCGCTGTCACTGCGCGGATGAGTTTACGGTAATCGATGACCGCAGCCCGATACCCTCCGCCTGCCGCTTCAGCGCGGGCGAGCGAGAGCGCGCGACCGAGGTAGTTTCCCGTGCGATCAACAAATCGTTTTTCTAGCAGCGAGCGTGCGCGCGCCATCTCGCCTTCGCCCGGAATCTCGCGCCGTAATCGCTCAATCTCTTTGAAGAGAGTCGACTCCGCTTTATCGATCAGGCTTGCGGCTGGCCACATCTGCAAGGTGAGAAGCCCCGCGTCGGAAAGAGCGACATAATCGGCCTCGATGCTCGTGGCCAACTGTTGCTCATCGACCAAAACGCGATGGAAGCGCGAGCCTCTTCCCTCGGCGGCTATCGCCGCAAGCATTTCTATAGCCGCGCTCTCTTTCGATTTCAGCCCCGGCACGCGGTAGCCCAGACTGACAACCGTCTCGCCTGCATCAACGCGATCCGCGCTGTAGCGCAAAGCTGTTTGCTCCTGCGCCGAGGGCGTTTCCGTTTTCGGGGGCGGCGCGGTGACAGAAGGTTGAGCGGGCGCGCTCGTTTTCTGCTGCGCGGGGTGAGCCGCGGCAGGCGGAGGAGGAAGTTGAACGGTGACGAAGTCCCCGAAGATTTGTTGAACCGCGACCAGCGCGTTGAAAGTCGTCACGTCGCCTGCGATGCTGATGATGAGGTTTTCGGGGCGATAATGAGCGCGATGAAATTCCGCAAGCTGATCTTTCGTGATCGAGCGCAGCACGGCCTCGCCGGGAGCGGGGCGAATTTCAGGCAGACAGGATTCCACGAGCTTCGAAATTCCCGGCGACGAGGACGCGCGGCTGGCCGCCTTCAATTTTTCTTCTTCGACGAGAAGCGCGACTTCACGGCTTATATCTGCCGGATCAAGCGAAGGGTTGCGCATCAGGTCGGAAAGGATGGAGAGCGCGTTTCCCAGTTTTTCGGGCGACGCGATGAGCGAGTAACAAGCCGCGTCGAAGGAAGTGTCAGCATCAGCGATGGCTCCAAGCCCGTGCAACTGTTTCAACGCCTGATCTGCGGGCCGCGCCTCGGTGCCTCGAAAAATCATGCGCTGGAGCAGATGCGCAAAGCCTCTCGTGGTATCAGACTCGACGGATGCGCCCGCCTTGAAACAGGCTACAGCAGCCGCTATGGGGGCGGCGTGCTGTTCGGCGATGATGACGGTCATTCCGTTTTTGAGAACGAAGCGCGATATATTGGCCGCCCGTTCCTGATTGACGACCGCGACGGTTTCGAGAACTTTGGGAGGCGGGGGCGGAGGCGCTGCCGGTTCGCGCGTGGGGATTCTTGGACGACTCCTCCCGCTTTGCGCCGAGACGAGGGAGAAAGATGAAATGAAACTTATTATCGAGAGAACTGCGATTATTGATTTGACCTGATGCACTGCGTTGCTCCTTTTTCGGCACGGGTACAAAAATCATAGAAGCCGCGCGAGTCGGGAGTCAACGCGCTCAGGATAATTCAACCGGGATTATGCATTGCAGAACCTTTTGGGTGTCGGCCCTCAAGGAAGAAGCCAAAAATAAAAACAATCCAAAGAGTCCAGAAAGTTAGAATACCAATCACCCTTTCCGACTCCAGACTCGCTGGACTCTCAAGACTTTCTTAGAGCGCCTTGCCCTCCGCCGTGTAGCTCACTGCCCAATCCCACTGAGTCACGATGAAATCAATCGTTCTGCGGTACTCAAGCTTGAGGTGTACCTTGTTCTCGGCCAGCGTAACTATGGTGACGCTTCCGGCTGGCAGGCTGTCGTCGGCAAGAATACTCTGAATTTCCGTGTTGATCCGATCCTGCTTGTAGTTGCGCGCGGCTGATATGCGAGCCAGTTCGTCGACCTTTGTCTGAATGCCTCGCTGTTCGATATAGACCGGCACGACTTTGATAAGCGCGAAGGCAATTATGCCGATCGCCACGAACGTCAGGACTGTCTGGATTCTTACTGCGCCGCGCTCGCTTGCGCGCATATCAGTTGGACTTTTCATAGTTCGATCTCCGAGTCAAATAGTTTGTCATGAGAGAGTTTCCTTGAGGGCTGAACGCACTACCTTCAATGGCACGTCTGATCTTATCACGACCCGTCCGATCTCGACCGGAAGCACGAAGGCGACCCGTCCGCCTTCCGCTTTCTTGTCGCGACCTATCGCGAACATTATATCATCGAGCGCAAGGTTATTTGCTGTTGGCATATTTCCCGCGTTTCGAATTACTTCATCAATCGCTGCGCGCTGCTCCGGGTCGAGCATATTCATCCGCTCGGCTATGCGCGAAGCCGCGCGCATACCATGCCCGACGGCCTCGCCGTGCAGAAATCTTCGGTAGCGCGTGACGGCTTCAAGCGCGTGTCCTATGGTGTGGCCGAAGTTGAGTATGCGGCGAAGTCCTCCCTCGCGCTCGTCGCGCTCTACGACATCAGCTTTGATGCGACAGGAGCGCGCGATCAGATAAGTCAGAGCGTCGTCATCGAACCGTTTCATCTTTCCGATATCGCGGGCGATACGGTCGAACAATCTGCGGTCGCGGATGACGCCGTACTTGATGGCTTCGCAAAGACCGGCTCTCATCTCTCGCGGCGGAAGCGAGCGGAGAGTTTCAGGATCGATGATGACGAGCAAAGGCTGATGAAACGAACCGATCAGATTTTTGCCCAAAGGGTGATTGACTCCCGTCTTGCCTCCTATGGAGCTATCGATTTGAGCGAGCAGCGTGGTCGGAACCTGAACGAAGCGGATGCCTCTCAAAAAGGTAGAGGCGACAAATCCGGCGATGTCGCCCACGACGCCGCCGCCGAGCGCGATGATTCCGTCCTGTCGCTCGATGCCTTGCTCGATCAAAAAAGTGTAGAGAGAGTCAGCGGTGCGAAGAGTTTTGAATCGCTCCCCATCGCCTGTCAAAAAGCTGTGCGCGCGAAAACCTGCGCGACGAAGCGAGCGGGCAAGGCGTCGGCCATAGATCGCATCGACCGTCGGGTTGCTCACCACGACTACAGAGCGCGTCCGCTCTCCCAACGCCTCGCGCGCAAGCTCTCCGGTCTGATCCAGCAGCCCCGCGGCGACTTCCACGCGGTAGCTGCGCTCTTTGAGTTTGACGTGTATTGAGCAGGGGTCGGGGGCAGGATTAGATTTTTGCTTGTTCGTGTTTCCTTCAATAGACATGAATTCCTTCTCCATAAGGCAACAGGGATTCATAACAACTCGGCATTTACTTGCCGGCCCCTGAACCCCGACCCCTCCTATCTGAGCGCGCGATTGAATTCCTCGATGAGCGCGGCGAAACTGATCGCTCCCAGTCCCAACTGCGAAGCCATCTCATCGGCGGTGTAGCGGTCTCCGGTCTCCCACATCTCTTTGAGGAAATTTCCAGCCCGCCGCGACGCCCACCACTGTCGCCCGAACTTCTCTTTCAGATGTTCTCTCAGGGCGACTTCAAACGCCCAGGCTCGGAGGTAGTTGGCTGAATAAAACGAATCATCGAGATCGAAGAGAAATTCCGCCTGCCCCGCCTTAAACCCGGTCGAACGGCTCTGAAGATCGGCATACAGGTTGCTTGCGCCATTCAAAGTTTCGCCCGCGTGAAGATGGCCTTCGTATAAAAACTTTGCCGCATATCGACGTATTGTGACGAGTCGGGCGAGCAGGGCCGAAGAGACGAACTCGCGGTTGTTCGTGAAATCAAGCAATCGAGAGAGCCACGCGCTTTCCGACGCGAGATGATTGAACAGGAAAGCAAAGGTTTCAGTCAGCGCGTAATCGCCCATGTATTTGAATTCCGGCCTGATGAGCGACGATGTCCATCCGTAATGCTGGGCGTGGCCCGACTCGTGAAAGAATGCCTGATAGTCGGATTGCCCGCCCGTGGGCCGAATGACGAGTTTGATATCATCGGGTATGGAAACGGGCGCGCAGAAAGCTCGCGGGCTTTTGCGCGGGCGGACTTCGCTATCGATCTCTATGTTGCTCTGCTGATGGATGTGAATGCCAAGCCCGGACATCGTTTCTTCGTAGACGCGCAGAAGGCGGTCTGCCGGAAAGCAGTCGTCGTAGCCCGTCAGGTGGAGAAAGTAGTGAGCATCAGGCCGCTGGGCTTCTTCGACGCTTATGCCGAGATTGCGACGGAGCGCCTCGTCGAGTCGCGCGGTATAGACCGATTCGGTGCCGTCGAGCAGCAACTCAGCCTCGCGCGCAAGCTCTTCGTAATTCGTCTCGCGGAGTTCTTCGAACATCGCGCGATAGTTTTCATATCCCAGAGCGCGGGCTGACTCGTGAAGTTTCGACAGCCGCTCGGCTCTCAAATCATTCGACGATTCGATAACTGCGATGCGTTTTTGATAAATCGCTCGCCGCGTCTCCCGGTCGCGCTCGCGCATCACGGCTACGACCGATTCCTGAAAAGTCATACGTCGGCCCAGCCATTCGACGCTGGCCTGACCTTCATACTGGCTTATTTCTTCCGTGAGATGGCGCGCGGAGTTTTCCAGAAAATGTTCGGTCGCAAACATGAGCCGTCTTCGCAGGGCTGCGCGCTCAGTCTCGAAGTGATCGGGAGTCTGTTCGAGGTCTCGTCTGATCTTTTCGATTGCGTCCCAAGAGAAGAGATCGCCATAGCGGTCGTATATGCGAGCGACTTCGAGGTCTTCTTTCTGGCCGGAATGATGGAGGTAGTATTCGCGCATCAACGCGCTGGAGAAATCGACATACTCGCTTCCATCCGTATCCATCATTTTCAGAAGCATTGAAGATATCGGCGCGAGAGAGGAGTGTCAAGCTGGCGATTATTACTTTGCGGGGCGGAGCAAAAAAATAGGCGACACAGTGTGGGATTACCGTGTCGCCTTTTGTTTCCGGTCACTGTCCTCACCACAGCGACCGAGAATCGAGAACAGGAAGTGATGTTGTCATCACCCGTATCTCTTGCCCCATTGAAGTAAGAGCAATCACAGTGCCACACGCAGAGCGGCACTCATTCCGGTTATGATGTGCGCGGTTTTAATGAAGTTCTCGCCCGGTGGCGGACTTTTCGGTCGCTCAGTCAACGTCTTCCTGTGTAAAAAGTACATATATTGGCAGAAAGATTTACTCCCCATTTCGCCACAGGCCGAAAGCTTTCGGCTATGGCTCTGACCGCCGCTTAATGAATCTGTCTGATGGATCACACTCAGATGAACGAATGTGAGGCGGGAGGAGAGCGATCAGTCATCAAGACTGTTTCGATTCGATATCGGTCGCGCGCTGGCTGGTTTGAACAGTGAGTCTGGCGACATTCTCGGCCAGATCGCGCGTGATTTCGTTTGCAACGATGAGGTTCTGTATGGCTTCTCTTACCTCTGCGCGGTCACTTTCGGCCTGAGCCTCGAAGCGATCCATTCGCGCTTCCATCCGAGCGAACCCTTCGGCCATCTGCGTTTCGACCCGCGCCACCGTGTTGGCAAGTTCAGATACAGCCGAGGCCACAGTCATCACATCGCGGCTCGTCTGCGCCTGGGTTTCCTTGAGTTGCTCCATGCTTGCGCTTATCTGGGCATGATGATTGAGCAAAAACTCTATAGCGCGTTCCATCTGTTCCAGGGTCATTATACTCCTCGCTTTCTTATGGCTCGTCTTCAGAGGCGATTCGCCGCGTCAGCTTAGGTTGCAACAGGCCGCGAATCTGATTCTTGAGCTATCGGGGCTTCGAGTCAAGTCTCATAACATCAGCGCGCAATAAAATTTAACGCGCAAGAGCCTCTGCGCTTCCTGTTCAATTAGCGGATCGATTTCACAGTGCTATACTGGCCTTATGCAATTGCTGCTGGCCACGACTAACGAGGGGAAGGTTCAGGAACTCAAACAACTGTTGAGCGACCGTGGGCTGGAAATAGTGGGACTCGGCGACCGCGCTGTGGATGAAGATATAGAAACCGGGACTACGTTTGAAGAAAACGCTTTGCTCAAGGCCCGGTATTATCACCGAATGACTGGAATGACGACCATAGCTGATGATTCAGGGCTTGAAGTCGACGCGCTCGACGGAGCGCCCGGAGTTTATTCCGCCCGATACGGCGGCCCGACGGATGCCGACCGGACGAACAAGCTGCTTGAAGAAATTCGCGGTGTGCCAGGTGAGAAACGCGGGGCGCGATTCGTGTGCGCCGCCGCGATTGTGTGGGACAAAGGAGAGCGCGTATTCGAGGATGAAGCGCGCGGGATTCTGCTCGATCACACTCGCGGCGCGGGAGGGTTCGGATACGATCCGATTTTTTTCTACCCTCCGCTCGGCAAGACCTTCGCCGAGTTGACCCGTGAAGAGAAGGAAATAGTGAGCCACAGGGGCCGCGCTTTCCGCCGACTGAAGGAGTGGCTTTTGAGCAGCCCATTGCTTGACAGCCCAGAGTCGAGTGATAGAATTGAAGACTCAACTGGCAATTTACGGCCTCAACAAATTAAGGGTGACCTATGAGAACAGGTATGAGATTTCTGGGGCTGATCGCAATAAGCGTGATAGCCTGCGCAAGTGTGCCTGCCGACGCTGCATCGTCGCGCGGGTCAATCCAGGGATTCATCAAGGACAGGCGCGGCAATCCTCTGGTCGGAGCAGCCGTACTCGTGATGGCTGTCTCTGAAAACGAAAAGCCCGACAAGGTGATCAGGCGCGCAAACACGAACTTGGAGGGAAAGTTCCTCGCTGCGGGCATACTGCCCGGTCGCTACCGCGTGAAAGCGGAGGCGGCGGGCTTCCGCCCCATGGAGTTCCCCGCCGATGTGAAGCCAAACAAAATCACCATATTCGATTCCATTCTGCTTCGCCGGATCAATACACTAGCTGAAGAATCCTCGCTCAATCTCGATCCGAAATATTCCGCCCGCAAAGCGAACAGCACTATATTCCAGCACAATCCAACTGACGCGAAATCGATTGAAGCCGACTCTGAAGAGTCAGTAGCCCTGACCGACCGCGCCCGCGAATTTCACGGCTTCGTCCACGCATTCACTCAGACGGCGTGGGATCAAACCGTCGGGCCATCTTCATTCGTCGGAGCGAACTTCGCCGTCAACCAGCAGATAGGCAAGGCCGATATCCTCGTCAACGGGCAGGTGGGCGAAGGGCCGCAAGCGCCGCAGAGACTTCAGGCCATCGCAACCGGCCATGCTACGGATCGCCATCGTTTGACGGTCGCGCTCGGCTATGGACGCTTCACTTTCTCGCGTCGCAACAAAGCGATAGGACAGTTTTCGGTTTCGGCAACAGACACATGGCAGGTTTCAGGGCCGGTGCTGTTGGTCTACGGCATAGAGGCCGCGCGATTCACCGAGGGAGCTTCAGGCACGAGCGTGCTTCCAAGACTCGGGATAGCAGTCGATGCGGGCGCGCGCACCCGATTGTTCGCCGCGATGATTCCCGGCTCCAGTGTCGATGCTCAATCGAAAGTCGATTTTGAATCGGGCGAAATAGTGTTCGAAGAACCCAGGCCCATCGCGTTTGCGCCCGACGGTCAGCCCGTAGCCGACCGTAGCTACAGATTGCAGTTCGGCGGCCAGCATCAGCTTTCGGACAAGTCTTCCATAGAAATGATGGCCTTCTTCGACACCGTATCGGGACACGGAGTCGGACTGCTGGCGATTCCCTTCGAGGGCGATGAGGCAACCTCGCGCAGTGAAATGATGTCGGGTCGCACTCGCGGAGTCCGTGTGGTTTATCATCATCGCATCAATCGCATTCTCGAAAGTTCGGTCGGATACGCTTTCGGCGAGGGCCAGCGTCTCGACCCGCGAGGCGTAACCGAACCGGCGGAGATGTTCCGCAACGATACTTTTCACGTTTTTTCAGCGCGAGTCGACGCCAACTTCATAAGCACAGGAACAAAGGTGTCGACCGTTTTGAGGCTGGCTCCCGAACGGGCGATCTTCGCAATCGATCCGTTCCAGGGGCAGATAGCCACTTATGATCCGAATTTGAACATTTCGCTTACGCAGGATTTGCCCACTTCCGGGTTCCTTCCCGGCCAGTGGCAGGCTGTCGTCGATCTGAGAAATCTGCTCGATCAACAGCTATCGATTTCCGATGAGCGACAGGAAGTAGTAGCGAGTCGATTCCATCGCCTGATCCGAATCGGAATATCGCTCAGGTTTTGAGGAGCAACTGAAATTGCTGGCGCGCGGGAGCCTGTCTTTGCTGCCCCCTGCCCTATGCGTGCCGCTCGAAAAAATTGGGATCACCCGCGTCAGACAACGTTTGACTCAAGGGGGATGCCGATTGCACGGGATTTTCGCGTGATTCATAGCGCGGGGTTAGACGGATGAAAGACATGATGAGCAAGTTGAAGTTTATCGCGGTTCTGGCGATAACCTCCGCGCTTGTCGTCATTGGAGTCCTCAACCTGCGCGACCGAATGAGAGCCACGCCCGTCGCTGACGACGGCATACTCTGGGTCGATACCGATCAGGGCGTCAAAGCAAAAACCATCAGCCCCGCGTCTCCGCTTTATCACGTCGTCAGAGAAGGCGATTATCTGCGCGCGATCTTCTATAAAGGCAAATACGAAGAGATCAAGAAGGCTGAAACCGTGGCGGTCTATCTGGATCGTCAGGGGGTGGGAAACGATGCGCGCTACACTGTAGAGCATCCCGACCCTGTGCTTCAGGGCATCTATGGCGTCGAAGTGCCGCTCTTCGATTTCGATTTCAAGGTGACGAAGCGCGAGCAGAACCGCGAGCGCGAGCTTTACATGGCGCTCATAGGGCTGGTCTATCTCGCCATTGGTCTGTTCGTGCTGCTCAAGCGAAGCCGCGCCGCGTTCACCTATCATTTTTATGCTTGGTTTCTGGTTTCATTCATAGTTTATTTCTACAGTTCGACGCTTGAGTTCACCCGTTTGGACAAAATAGTGAGCGTCATCGATCACTCGGCACTGGCTCTGCTTGCGCCGCTCTTTTTGCACTTCTGCGCGAACTTCCCATCGGGCAAAGGAGTGTTCGTGCAGCGTCCGCGCCTTGCGGTTGCTCTCTACCTGCCCGCTCTGGGGCTGATATCAGTGGAGATTCTCTATCACTACTTTCCCAATTCGCGCTTCTTCGAATATGACACCTGGAAGTTTTTCTACGACCTTTTCTCCAGTTCAAACGCGATTGAAGAGGCTCCGAAATATATTTCTCTGATTACGGTTCGCAACCTGCTCGGAAAGTTGGAGCTTTTTCAGTATTCGATCTTCTTCATACTGGGAAGCGCGCTTCTGATTCGCACTTTTCTCCGTTCGCAAAAGCCGCTCTTGCGCCAGCAACTCAAATGGATCATCTGGGGACTGGCCTTCTCCGTATTGCCTTTTGCCGCGCTCTACATCTTTCCGTTCGTGTCGCAGATCAGAACCTCTCCCATGGTTGAAGCGTTCGCCTACGGGCCGCTCATGCTGATTCCGCTTTCGTTCGGTTACTCGATAGTCCGTTATCGCCTGATGGATGTCGATGTCATCATGCGGCGCAGCTTCGTGCATGTGATGGCCATTATCGCCGTGGCTGCGATTTATATGGCAGTGCTTTTGGGCGCAGTCGATCTGGTCAAATTCATCTGGGCCGAAGCGGATTTGAATTACTGGGGGACGAAGATCGTCGTCGTTGCGGTGATGCTGCTGGTGACTATGGTTTTCGCGCCGATCAAAAACAAGCTTCAGGAATGGGCCGACCGATTGTTCTACGGCGAGCGATACACCCTTCGCACTCAGCTTCAGGAATTCGGCAGGACGCTGGCTCAAACGACGGCTCTTCCCCGCCTGCTCGATTCGCTCGTGCGTCGTCTTTCCGAAGTTCTGCCGATCAACAAAATCGCCATCTTCATCGAAGACGAAAAATCCCATTCCGGTTTTCAACTCGCTTACGCCACCGGGCTGGAGCGAGAGGCGATGTTGCCACACAACATCAAAAAGATCATTCGCGTGCGCTCGATGGGTCGCGGCTATGTGATAGCCGAAGACCTTGACGCTTCGCTCGATACGGCAGGGCTTCGCCAATTATCCTATTACGACGATCTGAGCGTCGCCGATCACGCCGAAGACGAGCTTTACTACTACGTGCCGTGCGTAGTGCGCGACCGCATGGTGGCGATCATCAGCGTGGGACGGTCGCAGGCGGGCGGTTTGCTTACGACCGACGATATAGATTTATTGAAAGCCCTCTCCGGGTACGTCGCCATAGCGATTGACAACAGCCTGCTCTATCGCTCCGAGATGGAGAAGGCCGACGAGCTTGCGCGCCTCAAAGAATTTTCCGAAAACATAATCGAAAGCGTAAAGGTCGGCATACTGGTCGTCGATTTCGAAGGGCGCATAACGACGTGGAACAGCGCGCTCGAAGAAATATTCTCTATCCGTCGCGAGCTATCGCTCGGAAAAAATGTGCGCGAAGTCTTCGACCCTGATTTGATGGAAACCATAGAGAACGCCACCGGGCAGGAAGGTTGGGCGCTTCACACATCACATCACATATACAAATATCACGCTTCTGTCGAAGATGATCGAAAGCTCACGCTCAATATCTCGCTTGCGCCGTTTGAAGCCGCTCGCGGAGTCGTCACGGGCGCGATGATAGTGATCGAAAACGCGACCGAGCGCGCGCAACTCGAACAGCAGTTGATGCAGAAAGAGAAACTATCTTCCATCGGACTGCTCGCCGCAGGCGTCGCTCACGAAGTCAACACGCCGCTGGCAGGCATATCGTCTTACGCGCAGATGTTGCTTCAACAGATCCCCGAATCAGATCAGAAGCACAAGCTGCTCGAAAAAATTCACATTCAGACTCTTCGCGCTTCGGAGATAGTCAACAACCTGCTGAACTTCTCGCGCACGGGCGACACGCAGTTCCGCGAAGTCGATATCAATCGCGTCATCGATGATACTATCCAACTGCTTGAGCCTCAGCTTCGCAGCGCGCGGCTCGAAATGGTTCGCAACTACTCGCAGGAACTCGCTCCCGCTTACGCCAATCCGTCGAAGCTGCAACAAGTCTTCATGAATCTGATCATCAATGCCCGCGACGCCATGCCCGGCGGCGGACGGCTCACCATTCAGACTCGCATGGTGGAAACGTCGCTCGTCGTAGATTTCCGCGACACCGGAACAGGCATCGACCCGGAAAACATCGCCCGCATCTACGACCCGTTCTTCACGACGAAAGAAGTCGGACGCGGAACGGGACTGGGGCTTGCGATCTCCTACGGAATAATTCAGGAGCATGGCGGGCGCATGTTCGTCGAGAGTCGACCGGGCGAAGGCGCGCACTTCACGATCAAACTTCCCACCGCCTACTCGCGTCAGATGCAGGTGGCGAGCGACTGACTTTCATCCAAGTTTTTTCTCAGCCCCCTCTCAAGGTATAATCGCTGAGTGATGAAAAACTGCTGGCTGTTGAAAACCGATCCCGAAGATTACACCTACAGCGATCTCGAACGAGAAGGCAAAGCAGTATGGGACGGGGTGTCGAACAACCTGGCCTTGCAGAATCTCAGAAAGATCAAAAAAGGCGACATGCTTTTGATCTATCACACGGGCGCGGAGAAGAGCATAGTCGGAGTGGCTGAGGCTGCGAGCGATCCTTACACGGATCCAAAAGCAACCGATCCGAAACATGTCGTCATCGATGTGACACCTCTTAGGCGCGCAAAACGTTTGACGACGCTTGAAGAGATAAAACAGACGACGGCGCTCTCCTCTTTTCAGCTTGCGCGACTGCCTCGTCTTTCAGTCGTGCCGGTAAACGAGCAGGAATGGAGTATTCTTGCAAAGATGGCTGGCTTGTAGCGATCAATCAGTGGTCGGTGGTCAGTTGTTTTATTCCGACTCAGGGCTTTTCCGAGGAGTCATAGATGTAGAACAGGCTGTTAGCCCGTTCACGCTCCCAAGCATGAAAATCAGAGAATCCGCAGGCTTCGAGCCTGCGCTACCCTTTTGAGGAGATATTCAAAATGAAATTACGCACGTTCGGTCGATTCATCCTTTTAACGACAGTGATTCTTTCAATCGCGGCTCTGGTCGCGGCGCAGAAGCCCGATCAGAAAAATAAAAAATCTCAGCCCGCGCCATCCGCGCCCGCGTCCGGCACTCAAAAACCCGCGCCGCCCAAACCCGCGCAACCTGCAACCAACGACAAACAGTGGGCGCTCATCGTCGGCATAAGCGATTATCCCGGCCAGATTCAGGATCTCCTCTTCCCGCGCGATGACGCGCAAGCGATACGCGATCTGCTCGTATCGTCGGCAGGCGTGCGCGATGATCATATCCGGCTGCTTACGGACACAGGCGCGGGAGAGTTGAAAGCCACGAAGCAGAATATATTCGCCGCAATCGATAATTACTTCGTGCCGCGAGTGCAGATGGGCGATGAGGTGATAGTCTTTCTCGCCGGTCACGGTATAGCTCGCGGTCTGGGGCCGCAGGCAAAAAGTTATTTCCTGCCAGCCGATGTCGATGCCACGGACAAGGATTCTCTCGAACGAACGGGCATCGATCTTGCGGAGCTTGCCCGCAAACTGAGCGCGCTCAAAGCATCGCAGTTTACCGTTTTCGTCGATGCCTGCCGCGAAGACCCGTTTCCGGGGCGCGGCATAAAAGGCAACACGCTGACCGACGTGATGGCACGCGGACTTCGCATCACACCCTCGCAGGTGCAACAGACGGAGCCTCCGACAGCGATAGTTTTTTATTCGTGCAAAATCGGAGAGCGCGCTTACGAAAACACCGAACTCAAGCACGGAGTCTTCACTTACTTCATACTGCGCGGCATCAGCGATCTGGCCGCGCGCCCCGATGGTCGCGTCGAAGCTGGAATGCTCGCCGCTTACCTGCGCGACAATGTGCGCAAGTGGGCTTCGGAGTACGGTCAGCAGGTCAAGTACCCCATAGCGCAGACTCCCTCTATGGTTGCAACCGAAGTAAAAGGCCCGATGTTCGTGGTGCGTATGGCTCAACTTTCCGACAACGTGCCTGCTGCGCCCAGCACCGGCACGGTGACGCTGCTCGCGCCGGAAGGGGCCACAATCTCGATCAACGGTCAGACAGCAGGGCGCGGGCAGGTGCATAAGGAACTTGCGCCGAGTCAGTACATCATCAAAGCCGAGTTGCCCGGATTTCAACCCACCGAAACGAAAGTCAACGTGGTCGCCGGATACGAACAGGAAGTGGAGATCGCGCTCAAGCCTGTCTCGTCGTCTCCGAGTTATGAAAAAGGCGCGCAGTTCGAGAGTCAGGGACTCTGGCCGCAGGCGATAGTTTCTTACGAGATGGCTTTGCGCGAAGATCCCAACCTTGTTTCCGCCTATGAGCGACTGGCGAACGCTTATATGAAAGCGGGTCAGGACAGCGAGGCCGCCGCGTTGCTGGCCACTGCAACACAGAAATTCCCCGACAACGCCGCCCTGCACGCGCGTCGCTCGATGGCCTTGAGCGCGATAGCGCGGGCAGGAGCGATGGAAGAAGAGGACGACGACAAATCGGATAAAGAAAAATCCGGCAAAGATAAAGACAAAGATAAGGACAAAGGCAAGAGCAAGGACAAGGGCAAAGATAAGGACAAGGGAGCGAGTACTAAGAACACGAGCAGGGATGCGCTCGCGTCAGCCGAGATTGCCGTGCAGAAAGGCCCCGATCTCGCGCTCGCTCATCTGGCCATGGGCTATGCGCTGCTGCTTGACGAGAAGAGTCAGTCGAAAGCTCTCACATCATTCGTGCGCGCCTCGACCATCTCGCCTGAAGACGCTGAAAGTTATTACGGCGTAGGCTACTCATATCGATTGATGACTCAGTATCAACAGGCGGTTCCACAACTCAGGAAGGCGATTGACCTCCGCCCGGATTATTACGACGCGCAGCGCGAGCTTGCATACTGCTATCACGCGCTGGGGCAGACCGATAACGCCATTCGTCAGTATGAAGTGGCGTCGAGTTATCGAAGCGAGTCGGATTCGAGCGATATGGCCGGAAACAATCTCGCGTTGTCGGCGCTTTACGCCGAGAAGGGCGAGCAGGTGGGCGGCAAGGAAGGGGAAGAGTACAAAAAAGCGGGCAAGGGATACGAATCGGAAGCGAAAGAATATGACCCGACTTTGAGGGTGGCGATGCGGTCGCTTGCAGCAGCGGGCGTATCAAACCGCGTCGAGCGCCATCTGCCCCAGGGGGTGCGCAAGGTGGTTGATGCGGTAAAAGCTCCGGGCGGCGGCATCAGAATACCGATCAGGAAACGCCCATAAAATAGTCCTGAGTCTTGAGAGTCTATTGAGTCCAGAGAGTCAGAGGACGGCTCTCAAGACTCTCTGGACTCTCAAGACTCTCAAGACTCTCAAGACTCGATAGACTCTCTGGACTCAAGGGCTTCTTCCATTCGCTCGAACGCGCGGCGCATGTGCGGGATGGTTATCGATCCGCCGACGACTAAGGCGACGTTGAACACCTCAAGAAATTCCTCTTTAGAGATGCCTTCCTCCGCGCACTGCAAAACGTGATAGGTGATGCAGTCGTCGCACCTCAGCACGAGCGAAGCGACCAGGCCGAGCATCTCTTTCGTTCTCTGGTCGAGCGCGCCCTGCTCATAAGCCTGATGATCGAGCGCATAGAATCGCTTGATGCCCAAATGATCGCTCCCCAGAATTTTTTCGTTCATCTTTGCGCGATACTCATTGAATTCATCTATCGATTTCGTCACGTTCCCTCCATCAAAATCAGTTTTGTTTGCTGCACTCGCCGTCAATGGTAGCACAGAGATATTCAAATGCCGCGCGCCGAAAAATCGAGTTTGCTCAAGGAGCGGCGAGTTGTGATAAACTAGGCAGCCTTAAAGTTGAAGGGTCGCCTTTTTCCAGATATTGGCAGAAAAACCAGTTAGCACAATCTAACAGATTGTGCTAACTGAAAGTAAGAAATTTGAAACTGCGCAAGCTGACAGCTTGCGCCACAATTTCGGAGGAGTCCGTGATGTGGAACAGGCTGGCAGCCCGCTGTACCTGTTCCGAGGAGTCATCGAAGTTGTCAGAGACGACGCCCTGACGTGATGAAAAACAATCGAGGGTTCGGACTCTCAAGACCCTCAAGACTCCGGACTCCAGACTTTTTTCTGAGGAGATGACTATGGCAGCGACCGTTGCAGTTTCCAACAGGGAATTGATTTCCTGGGGCTGGATCATCAATCGACGAGACGATCTCGTCTGGTTCATAGGAAGCGTAGTGTCAAGCTACGCGCTGCTTGCGGCGAACCTGGCATTCGGAGTGTCCGTTTCGATTCTCGTCTGGATATGGGCGCTGGGATTTGACGGCCCGCACGTGTTCGGAACTGTTTCGAGGACTTACGCAGACAACGAAGAGCGACGCAAACGCGCGAGGCTTTACTACGGATGCTTCGCCTTGTTTCTGCTCGGCCCTGCGATGGTGCTGGCCGGACGCGCGCAGGTTTTCGGCACCGATATATGGGGGCCGATATTTTTCATGTTCGCGTCATTCTGGGCGTACTACCATCTCGTCAAACAGCACTACGGCTTCATGATTTTGTACAAGAAAAAAAACGACGACCTTTCTGAAATCGATAACTTCATCGACCGGGCATTCATACTCACGGGGATGACTTATCCGTTCCTGCATTTTTTAACTCACAGCCCTGCCGCTTCTTCTCACGTTCCTTTTTCATTGCAGACCGGCGTGGTCAGTTGGATCGAAACGATAGTCTTCTTCGCATTCGTCATACTTCTCGTGCTGCTCGTAGCGCGTCAGGCGCAGCGGCTCTACCTGCGACAGAGGGTCAATGTTCCGAAGTTGTTGCTGCTTGGGGCTGCGGTGCCTATGCACTGGATAGTGCTGAGAATGATCGAGCCAATGGAAGCGGGCGGCGCGACGACGGCGGTCGCCACGCTGACGATCTATCACAACATCCAGTACCACCGAATCGTGTGGTTCCATAATCGCAACAAGTACGCTCGCGAGGGCGCTCAAAGTTACGGCGCAGCCTCGGTGATAAATAAAACCGTCTGGCGATATTTTTTCTTCGCGCTCCTCTTCGGCGCGGCCTATCACATACCGCACTATACTATCGTTGCGCCCGGAGGATTCTGGATGGCGTTCATCTGGGGCGGAGCCTTCATTCACTATTATCTCGACAGCAAGATATGGCGTGTGCGCCGTGACACGCAGTTGAATGAAAATCTGCGCATGGCTCAGACGGCGAACGCATGATGGGTGATGGGGCATAGGTGATGGGTGATGGGACGTTGAAATTTCTGATCGCGCTGGGTGTAGCAGCAGCGGCGCTGATAGCTTATTCGTGGATAGAGAAACGCATCAACCAGCGCCGCTGCCGCGAGTGCGGATTCAGCCGGTCTTTGGATAACACGGAAGAAGAATGTCCCCGATGCGGTTCTACTATGTGAATCGTTGAAACTCAATCCCTTCTCTCAAAAATCATCTTTTTCGTGTTGGCATGGGGGCTGGCGCGTGAAGCTTGAGTAGGACGAAGAAAAGGCGGCGGAGAATCAGGCGAAACACGATGTCAGATTTAACGAAGCCGAAGAGATTTTCTTCGACCCGAATGCGGTTGAAAGATATGATGAAATTCACTCGATTGACGAAGACCGTTTTATCATCATAGGCTTTTCAAGCCGCTGATTGTTGTTTGTCGTATACACTGAACGATATGGCGAGGTGATACGAATAATCTCCGCGCGAAAAGCGGAGAAGCAGGAACAAGAAGAGTATGAGCAAAGATGAAGGCTTCAAATTCACAGTTGCAGAAGACGACGGCAAGAATGTTGTCATCGAGGTTTCTGAAGAGGATTACCTTCGAGAAAAAGCCGCCGGAGTAGAAGAAGAATTTTTGCTCAAGCCCGGTTGTCACGTCTTCCGTCGCGGCAGCTTTCTTGAACGCCATCCAGATTTTCTCTCTCAGAAAATCGAAACCACAGTAGGCATCCGCATCCATCTCGATCTTGAAGTTCTCAACCACTTCAAGAAAAAAGCTGCGCAGTCAGAAGGCTCTTCTTACGAATCCGAAATAAACAATGCGCTGCGCCTCGCTATGGAACGAGACCGCGAGCATTCGCGCCTGCTCGATGATGAGCAGTTCATTGCTGCTGTCGCCGAGCGGGTTGAATCGCGTCTCGACAAACAAAAATAAAAAAGGGATGAGAGTTCCTCATCCCTTCTGCTACATACTCAATTCACAATTTGCCGATCACACCCGCGCCTCCGGGCCTTCGTAGCTGGGCTTGTTCGTCGCTGGCACCGATTCGGGTTCCGTCTCACGCTTATCTGATTCCGATTTTTCCGGCGCGGACGTGAGCGATTGATCGAGAAGCTCATCGATGTTATCAACTAAAACTATCTCAAGATTGCCCAGAGATTCTTCAGGCACTTCTTTCAAATCAGGCTCGTTGCGCTTAGGGAGTATCACGCGCTTTATCCCCGCGCGACGCGCCGCAAGCACTTTGCCCTTCACTCCGCCTATCGGCATCACTAGCCCGCTCAGGGTGATCTCGCCCGTCATCGCCGTATCTCCCCGCACGGGCCGCTTCGCGCACAAAGACGCGAGCGCCGAGACTATAGCCACGCCCGCCGAAGGGCCGTCCTTCGGAGTCGATCCCGCAGGCACATGAATGTGTATGCCGTTGTTCTCAAACGTGTCCCGACAATCGACGCCAAGCTCCGCGCCGTGCGACCAGAGATAACTCTGCGCCGCTTTGGCCGACTCCTGCATCACGTTGCCGAGTTGACCTGTAAGAGTCAATCCCTTCGCCCCCGGAAGCAATGCCGCTTCGATGAACAGCACTTCTCCGCCCATATCCGTAACCGCCAAACCTGTAGTGACGCCGAGCGGAAGTTGCTCGCGCGCTGATTCATGAAAGAACGCTTCCACTCCGAGATATTCCTCGATGTCTTCGGGCTTGATGACGAATTTCTCGCCGCTTCCCTGCGCGACTTTCAGCGCGATCTTGCGCGCAAGCCTTCCTATCGTTCGCTCAAGCTGGCGCACGCCCGCTTCGCGAGTGTAGCGGCTGATGATCGCCGCCATCGCTTCGTCCGATATCTGAATCTGTTCCTCTGTAAGTCCCGCTTCGCCGATTTGTCGAGGGGCGAGATAGCGGCGGGCGATGTGCAGTTTCTCTTCTTCGCTGTAGCCCGCAAGACGTATGACCTCCATTCGGTCGCGCAAGGCCATCGGAATCGGGCCGAGCGAATTGGCCGTCGCTATGAAGAAAACCTTCGACAGGTCGAACGGCAAATCCAGATAGTGATCGCGGAATGAAAAATTCTGCGCCGGGTCCAGAACTTCGAGCAGAGCCGAAGCCGGATCGCCGCGAAAATCCATTCCGAGTTTATCGACTTCGTCGAGCATCATCACTGGATTGTTCACGCCCGCGCGACGAAGCGCCTGAATTATTCTTCCGGGCATCGCGCCGATGTAAGTTCGGCGATGCCCGCGAAGTTCTGCTTCATCGCGCATTCCGCCAAGCGACATCCTCTCGAACTTGCGCCCCATCGCCCGCCCTATCGATTGCCCAAGACTCGTCTTTCCAACTCCGGGCGGGCCTACGAAGCAAAGTATCGGCGCTTTGGTTTTAGGATTGAGCTTGATGACCGCCAGATGCTCAAGTATTCGCTCCTTGATGTCGTCCAGATCGTAATGATCTTCATCCAGCACCACGCGGGCGTTCGCCAGATCGAGGTTGTCCTCGGTCGACACTCTCCACGGCATATCGAGAATCCATTCAAGATAAGTGCGGATGACGTGATAATCGGGCGCGGCTGCCGGTAGTCTTTCGAGCCGACGCAGTTCGCGCTCGGCTTCTTTGCGCACATCGTCGGGAAGGTCGGCTTTGGCGATGCGCTCCTTGATCATGGAGATCTCGGCCTGTTCGGATTCGGCTTCGCCAAGCTCTTTTTGAATCTGGCGCATCTGCTCGCGAAGTATGTAATCGCGTTGAGACTTGCCCAACTCTTCCTGCGCCTGCTCGGCTATCTTGCTACGGACTTCCAGCACCTCGACTTCGTGAGAGAGATAGGAATGCATCAGTCTCAGCACTTCTCCCTCGGTGTCCGCCGCAAGCAATGCCTGCTCCTGACTCAATTCGAGGTCGAGTACCGAAGCGAGGAAATAAGAGAGCCGCACTGCGTCTTCGGCAGAAAGGATTATCTGGCGAACCTCGTTCGGGACGTTGGGCAGAAGGTTGAGCGCCTTTTGAACCAGCGCGTTGATGTTCTGCTTGAGGGCTTCGACCTCTACGGTGTCTTCGCGCTGAGGGTCGGCTAGTATCTCGACACGCGCTTTGAGGTAAGGCGATTGCTCGGTGAAGCCAAGTACGCGGAATCGTTCCTGCCCCTGAACTATGAGGTGAAGCATCGACTCGTTTCCGGGCGAGCGCATCATCCGGCTGATGACGACGACCGTTCCTATGTCGTAGAGATTCGAGGCGCTCGGCTCGGCGTCGTTATCTTCGCGCTGGGCCACGACTCCGAGGAGTTTCTCTTCAGTCGAAAGCGCGGCTTCGGCTGCGGCGAGTGACAACGGGCGGCCAACAGCAAGCGGGGAAATGCCTGAAGGAAATATAACAGTATTCCTCAAAGGCAGAATCGGGAGTTCCATTGTTTGGTTTTCAGTCATTATTCGTATACCTCATTTGTCCGTTGTCCCTCGTCCTTCGCCCTTTGTCCTTCGTCCGGGCTGGAATCCGTCAAACAAATGACCAATGACAAAGGACAAATGACCAATGACAAAGGACAAGGGTTTAACAATTCGAATCGATATGGATTATGAACCAGCCGTCTTTCGATTCGCTGCGGATTTCCGCCTGGGACAAATCGACCGGCATCCTGATGATGCGCTCGAAACGTGAATAGGTGATTTCAAGCTGATGATAGCTCCATCCTTCAGTGATGACCGAGTCGCGCCTCACACCCCGCACGATGAGATGATCGCCGGATATGAAAATCTGTATGTCATCGGGAGAGACTCCGGCCAGATCGAATTTGACCTTCCACCCCGACGGGCAGCGGTAGATATCCGCAGCCGGTTGCCACAGCGGGCCGCTCGTCCGGCGGAAGGGCCACTCTTCCGACAACCGCTCAATGACTATTTTTTTGCTTTTCGCCATTATGTCATCACTCCTGCTTTCAACTCGTCCGCAGGCTCCTTCTCACGCGAGGTCAGAACCTGATCGATGATTCCATACTCGACCGCCTGGAGGGGCGTCACTATGAAATCGCGCTCCATGTCGGAATCGACCTTCTCGAAAGTCTGCCCCGTCGAATCAGCTACTATCTCGGTCAGAAGCGCGCGGAGACGCAGCATCTCTTCGGCGTAAATCTTCACGTCGGTCGCCTGTCCGCCAAGCCCGTGAATCGAGGGCTGATGAATGACCATTCTCGCATGAGGCAGCGCGAAGCGTTTACCCTTGGCTCCGGCGGCCAGGAGAATGGCCGCCATCGAGGCCGCTTCTCCCAGACAGATGGTCATAACATCGGGCTTGATGAATCGCATCGTGTCGTAGATGGCAAGACCTGATGTTATGCCCCCGCCGGGGCTGTTGATGTAGAGCGAGATGTCGCGGTCGGGGTCTTCCGATTCGAGGAAGAGCATCTCAGCCACGATGAGATTCGCCACCGCATCGTTTATCGGCGTGCCGAGAAAGATTATGTGTTCTTTGAGCAGCCTCGAAAAGATGTCATAGTGGCGCTCGCCTCTGGCTGTAGATTCAACAACAGTCGGTATAAATGCCATCGTTTGTCCTTTGTCCCTTGTCCTTTGCCCTTTGTCCTTTGCAATCACGAAAGAAAACAAAGGACAAGGGACGAATGACAATTAAAATCTCAAAACGGCTCCAACGCCCGCAGGGTTGAGTTTTTCGGCAGCCGCTCCTGATACTATCTGCACGCGGCCTGACTGCTCAAGCACTTTGCGCGAGGCCCGGTTTATCAGATCGGGAGCCGCCATAAGCTCTTCTCCGCAGTAGGCGCACTTTCGTGCATCGTCCGTCACCAGCACTTTGCACGAGCGGCACTGACGGCCCTCGGCGCGATAGCCCTTTGCCACTACGAGGCAATGAACTCTTCCCTGATGTATGGCCGCAAGCGTCTCGTTAATGCCAAGCACCGCGCGCTCGCCCTTCATCGCCGCCGTGATCATGGATTCGACCAGGCGGGCTTCGTCTTCCTGCTCGGCTCGTTCGAGAACTCTTTCAACCTCGCCGAGCAGTTTGTCCTGAGAGGAATCGAGCGGAGCGGAAATGGTTCCGACTATCATCTGCTGAATTCGACGGGGAAGTTCGCCTTCAAAAATCGAGGTCGCTTCGACCGGCCCGCCGATGATCACACGCATAAGCCTCATTCGCTCGACCACTCCGCCGAGTTCATCGGCCACGCGACGCGCGTGCGTGCGAATGTGATTTGCCCGGTCTCGATCCATGTGGCTTTGCGACCATATATGATCGGTTCCCGTAGTCATGTGGCGACCAGGAACATCGGACATGATTTCGCTCGTGAGAAGGAGACCCGCGGCGTCGCCGACGAATATCTTTGCCCGGTGATTGTCAACCAGGGCGACAGCGAATCGGTCGTGTTCTTCCATCACTTCGAGCAGCGGGCGAACCCATGGGCTTGGAGACCACCGCGCGTCGGTCGGGAGCGGAGCCTGAAGATCGCGCTGCCACCAGAAACCGCTCCGGGAATCGCTGAACACCACAAGCCCTTTGCCGCGGGGCGTGTGGTCGCGCAGGAAATCCAAAACGCGGCGGCATTCGGTTTCAAGCGTCGCTTTGTTGTTCTCGCCTGTGTCCGACATGCGGCGAAAAAGATTTTCTACAGCCGTAAGGAAGCCGCGATTGAGATTGGCAGCATTCGACTGATCGACGTTGACGTAAAGACTCAACACTGAAGTGTCGGGGCCAGAGGGATACTCCTGCAACTGGCGCAATTCATCATTAGAGATCATATCCATCCTCCTTTGCCCCGTGAGGTCTCTCCTCAGCCCGCAGCAGCGGACTGGACTTCAGAGAAAATTTCCTCCGAGGTCATCTCCCTGCCTTTGTCCAAAGGGGCGTCCGGCGCGTCTTCGGAAAGAAGGAAGAACTGGATTTTCTCGTCTCCGGTCTTTGCTTTTTCGACGAGCGAACGAGTGAGCCGCGTTTGCAGAAAGAGCATCAATTCGGGATTATGCACTTTGTATCGCTCGGTCTCTTCCCATCTCGACCAGACGGGAATGCGCACGTGACCGTCAATTCTGAGCGCGAAAAGGTCGCCATTCGCCCGACGCATCACGAAGTATTCGCTCATACGAGTGGAACCTCCATTATTCTAATGTCAAAGGGCGGTGTCCGCATGATAGCACAACCTCAGAGCGCAGGCTGCATGGGTTTATGATTCCTGCGCCTCCGGTTTTCTTCAATGCTACCCCGCGACTTCAGCCGCCATCGGCTCGGATGAAAACGCTATCTCGCCATTCGCTTCTTCGATTCGAACCGACGAGTTGTCTGTCACATCCCCTTTGAGCAGCATACGCGATAGCGGCGTTTCTATCTCGCGCTGAATCGCGCGCTTCAAAGGTCGGGCGCCGTAGACCGGATCGTATCCGACTCGCGCAAGGTGCGAGCGGGCCGCGTCGGTCAACTCTATACGGATATTCCTTTCAGCAAGCCGCGCTCTGAGGCGCTCAAGCTGAATGTCGGCGATCTTCTTCAAATCCTCTTCCGTCAGCGAGTGGAAGACTATAGTCTCATCCACTCGGTTGAGGAATTCCGGGCGGAAGTGATTGCGCATAGCGGTGAGCACCTGCTCCTTCATCCTCTCGTACTGCTCGCCTTCCACCCGTCCGCGATACTCAAGTATCAACTGGCTGCCGACGTTCGAGGTCATAATGATTATGGTGTTTTTGAAATTCACCACTCTTCCCTGCCCGTCCGTCAACCGTCCGTCGTCGAGTATCTGAAGCAGGACGTTGAAGACATCCGGGTGCGCCTTTTCAACTTCGTCAAACAGCACCACCGAATAAGGCCGCCGCCGCACCGCCTCCGTCAACTGCCCGCCTTCCTCATAGCCGATGTAACCCGGTGGAGCGCCGATGAGTCGCGCGACGGTGTGCTTCTCCTGATACTCACTCATATCTATGCGGATCATCGCGTGTTCGTCATCGAAGAGAAACTGAGCCAATGCGCGCGCAAGCTCTGTTTTGCCCACTCCCGTGGGGCCGAGAAAGATGAATGATCCTATCGGGCGATTGGGGTCTTTGATTCCTGAGCGGGCGCGAATGACGGCGTCGCTCACGGCGCTGACGGCTTCCTCCTGACCGACTACGCGGCGATGCAGATGCTCTTCGAGCGAGAGCAGTTTTTGAAGCTCGCCTTCGAGCAGCTTCGATACAGGTATGTTAGTCCAGCGGCTGACGACTTCGGCGATGTCTTCTTCATCGACTTCTTCCTTGAGCAATCGCCCGCGCGTGTGCTGCTGATCGAGGCTCGCTTCGTGATCGCGCAACTGTTTTTCAAGCTGAGTGAGCGTCCCGTAGCGAAGTTCCGCCGCGCGATTGAGATCGTATTCGCGCTCGGCTTTTTCGACATCGACTTTCGTCTGCTCGATCTGCTCGCGGATGGCGCGAATTTTCTGAACCCCTTCCTTTTCGGCCTGCCACTGCGCTTTGAGACTGTCGGCATCGGCCTTGAGATTGGCCAAATCTTTTTCCAGACGCGCGAGCCGCTCGCGCGAAGCCGTGTCGGTTTCCTTCTTCAAAGCCTCGCGCTCGATTTCAAGCTGCATCACGCGGCGCAAAATCTCGTCCAATTCGGCAGGCATCGAATCGATTTCAGTTCGCAGTTTGGCCGCCGCCTCGTCCACCAGATCGATGGCTTTATCAGGAAGAAAGCGATCCGAGATGTAGCGTTGTGAAAGGACGGCGGCAGAGACGAGCGCGGCGTCCTTGATGCGAACTCCGTGATGAACTTCGTATCGCTCCTTCAATCCGCGAAGAATCGAGATGGTGTCTTCAACCGTTGGCTGATCGACCAGCACAGGCTGAAACCTTCGCTCAAGCGCGGCGTCTTTTTCAACGTGCTTGCGATATTCATCCAAAGTAGTTGCGCCTATGCAGTGAAGCTCGCCGCGGGAAAGCATAGGTTTGAGCAGATTCGATGCGTCCATCGATCCTTCAGCCGCGCCTGCGCCGACGATGGTGTGCATCTCATCGATGAACAAAACGACCTCGCCTTCAGCCGCCTGAATTTCTTTAAGCACAGCCTTGAGTCGCTCTTCGAATTCTCCGCGATACTTCGCGCCCGCAACCAGCGCGCCCATATCGAGCGCGACTATGCGCCGGTTCTTCAGACTCTCAGGCACATCGCCGCGAATGATTCGCTGCGCCAGTCCTTCGACAATGGCAGTTTTCCCAACACCAGGCTCGCCTATCAACACAGGATTGTTCTTGGTTCGCCGCGACAGAACCTGAATGACCCGGCGAATCTCGTCGTCGCGACCGATTACCGGGTCGAGCTTGCCCTGCGCGGCCATCTTCGTAAGATCGCGCCCGTAGCGTTCGAGGGCTTCATAAGTCGCTTCGGGGTTTTGCGAAGTCACCCTTTGATGGCCTCGCACCTGGAGGAGAGCCTGCTCGATGCGCTCGCGCGTGGCTCCCGCAGCTTTCAGCGAGCGCGAAGCCGCGCCCCCTTCGTCTATGACGGCGAGCAGAATATGTTCGACGCTTACGTATTCGTCCTTGAGCTTGCGGGCTTCGTCTTCAGCCGCGACGAAAACCTTATTGAGACGGGCAGTGATGTAGATTTGATCGACCGGCCCCGATGGGCCTGTGACTTTCGGTATGCGATCAATGTCGCGCCCAATGGCTTCGCGCAACGGCTCGACGTTGACTCCGGCTCTGGTGAGTATCGAAGGCACAAGCCCGCCCTGTTGTTCGAGAAGGGCAAACATCAGGTGTTCGACATCGAGTTGCTGATTATTGTTGCGGACGGCCAGCGTCTGCGCGGCTCGCACCGCCTCCTGCGCTTTTTCAGTAAAACGATTTATATCCATTATTAGTGCTTACCTCCTTTGATGGGTGATGGGTGATGGGTGATAGGGGATGGGGAATGGACAAGCAACTCGCACATCCCTCATCACCTCATCATCTGTTTCCTGTCATCTGACTATCACCCATCACCTAACACCCATCACCCATATTCACTTTCGCGGTTTGAAGCTGCTGTCTGCGGCCAGTTCGCGAAAGAGTTGTCGCTCGCGTTCGGTCGGAGAAGTCGGCACGACGATTTTGAGTTTCACATACTCGTCGCCGCGCCCGCCGCCTCGCTTGTTGAGTCCCTGCGCTCGCAGCCGCAGCCGTTGTCCTCCCTGAGACCCGGCAGGCACTTTCATCTCGGCCTTGCCATCGAGCGTGGGGACTTCGATTCTGGCTCCCAGAACCGCTTCCCACGGCGTGATGGGCGATTCAACCGTCACGTCATCTCCTGAAACCGTGAATCGTGGATGCGGCGTGATCCTCAGCGTCACATACAAATCACCTGACGGCCCGCCGCCCGCTCCGGGCTGACCCTGACCTACAAGCTTGATGACCGATTTATCACGCGCTCCGGGTGGAATCTTCACATCTATCGAGCGAGGAGTCACGACGCGCCCCGCCCCGCGACAGGTCACGCAGATTCTTTTGTTCGAAGAGCCAGCCCCATTGCAATCGGGACATCTCCGCACACTCTGAACCGATATTCGGTGAACCCCGCCGCGATGAGCATCCTCAAGCGATATGGTCATCTCGGCCTGCGCGTCTTCACCTTTTGCCGCTCTCGCCTTGCGCGGCTCTGAGCTTTCGCCGAAAAGCATTTCGAAGAAATCACTGAATACGCCTCCGCCGCTGAACAGGTCGCCCGGATCACCCTGCGAAAAAGTGAAGCCGGACGGCGGCGTGAATTCCGCCCCATCTTTCCAGTTCGCCCCGAGCCGGTCATACCGTCTGCGCTTCTCCGAGTCGGAGAGAACTTCATAAGCTTCGTTTATTTCCTTGAATTTGTCTTCAGCCGTCTTGTTATCAGGGTTCACATCCGGGTGGTGCTTGCGCGCAAGCTTGCGGAAAGCCTGCTTTATCTGATCCTCGGTCGCATCTCGCTTCACTCCGAGAATTTCGTAATAGTCTCTGAATTTAACCGACATTCACCCTTCCCGCTTCCAACAATTCATTTTCAAAATCTGCGACGATCAAAGCATAAAATATGAGTGTAACTTTGTCAATTTCTTAATTTTCTGCTCAGGAAGGAGTCTTCCAGGTTGCGGGCGACGGCGCTCCTGACAGGATGAAAAACAGGTGACGGCCCCAAAAAACGGACTCCGGACTCCAGACTCTCGGCTCCAGACTTTTCGAAGGATGAGCTATCGTTTCCTCCGAGCGCGGGCAGGCAATCTCGATGGCTTCCTCAGCGATAATCTCGATGCTTCGAGCATGACGTGAAAGATGACATTCTGTTCCTGCACGCCGTGAAAGAGATGAGCGCCCGGCCCGCCCGCGTAAATAGCGACATCCTCTCCGCCGTGCGTCTCGCTTGAGGATGGAACCGCGGACTCCTGCATATAATCAGGGTTCGATGTTGTAAAGCCTGATAGGTCAGGCCGCCCTTTGGTGATTCCTGAATATCCGATTCCGGCATGAGGACGGCGTTTGGAGCCTTCGGGCTGCTGCCTGGAAGCGCCCGTATAACCGGGGCCATTGGCGTAACCGAGCGTCGTGTAGGGCAGCCCCAGGCTGTCCTTCTCAAAACTGCTATCAGGATTGCCGCGCGCATCATTGCCGACGGCCAGACCCAGAATATCATTACCGCGCGTCGGGTAGCCCGCTATCGTGAAGACGTGGCTATGGTCTGCTGTGACGATGATGAGCGTATCTCTCGCGTTCGTTTTCGACAGCGCAGTTTTAACCGCATTCGAAAGTTCAACCGCGTCAGTCAGCGCGCGATAAGCATTGCCTTCGTGATGCGCGTGATCGATTCGCCCGCCTTCCACCATCAGGAAATACCCTTTGCGATTCTTCGCTAAAAGATCGATTGCTTTGGAAGTCATCTCGCTCAACGACGGCTCGCCTCCTGTGTCTTTGGGACGATCATGCTCGTAATCCATGTGCGAGCGTTCGAAGAGTCCTATCAAACGATCTGTCGTGCTGAGATCGACCGCGTCGAACTGGCTCTTGTTCCATGCGTAAGCCGAGCGAGGTCGTTTCTTTACCCACTCGCTGATGAGATCGCGTCCGTCCATCCGCTCGCCCGTCCGACCTGCCTCCTCCGGGTCTGAGGCCGTGCGCGGCAGAAATTTACTGCGACCGCCGCCCAGGACTACCTCCAGACCGTTTCCGTGAGGGAATTCGATCAACTGTCGGGCGATGTCGGGGAATCCGCCATCACGGGCTGCCGATGACATATCAGCATCGCACTCCCAGTTGCGATTAGGGCTGTGCGCATAGCAGGCGGCTGGCGTGGCATGGGTTATTCGGGCCGTGCTGACTACTCCGGTCGAGAGGCCCGCATCTTCCGCAATCTCAAGAAAGGTCGGCAGTTCGTTCCCCTTCACTGTATTGTGATCGCTCTGTATCGCATCCTGATCGACTGATATAAACCCGTCATCGGTCTTGACGCCAGTGACGATGGCCGTCATGGTCGGAGCGGAGTCAGATGTCTGTTGATTGACGCTGTAGGTTTTCGAAAGCGCCAGAAAGGGCAGTCGCTCGAAGCTCAAAAGGTTTTCTTCGCCGCTTTCACCGCGCAGTTGGCCTTCGAGTATGCGCGCAGCCGTAACGGTAGAGACTCCCATACCGTCGCCGACGAACAGAATGATATTCTTCGCCCGACCTATGTTGGCCTTCAACCGCTTCGCCTCTTCAACAGCGCGCTGACCGTCCCTGTACCATTGATCCCGGCTCTCAGCGCGTTTGACCGGGCGTCTTTGATTCGCCGCTGTTTCCTGCAAGCGCCCGCTTGCGGCAAATATCTCTATGTTGAGCGCGCAAACCATCAGAGCGATGATCATTCGTTGAAATCCGCTTTTCATTAACATTTGATTTGTCTCCTGTTCGTCTGGATCTCCTCTGAGATAAAAACCGATCCGACAATGATCCGAATCAGAATCACAGCAGGAGGATCGCTGGTTGCAAAGATTATTTGAAGAAATGTCATGGCTTGATATTCCTGGAACTGGATTCGCTGAAATATCCACCGAATCGTTTTTCGATATCGAAAAGCGACGGACGGATATTAGTCACGATTTGCGCTGCGGTCAATCAGCATGAAAATCGAGCGGGGCTTCTGACTTCCGATTTACTCGCGGATTGATGTTGAGGTATTCTTAGGGGTCAATCGCCATCGAGATTGAAAACCAGGGTGGGGCAAGCGTGCATCACTGGAAAGGAGGTGCGAGTTATTCCGAAAGATGAAATGATCCCTGTTGAAGGAGTCGTCACCGAGTCGCTCCCCAATGCCACGTTCAAGGTGCAGATACCCGAAGGACATCAGATACTTGCGCATCTGTCAGGCAAAATGCGAAAGAACTTCATCAAGGTCTTGCCGGGCGACCGGGTCACGGTCGAGTTGTCGCCTTACGATCTGACCAAGGGCCGTATAACCTACCGTCACAGGAGCTAAACAAAAAAGGGCCGACTGCTCGGCCCCTTTCTGTCAGCTTCTTTCGCTTTGGGTCAGGGGAGTTGTATCGCTCGCAGGCTGAAGTGTTCGGTGTCTGCGACGAAAAGTATTCCCCGCTGTCTGTCTATCGAGAGTCCTCGCGGGCTGTTGAACCTCGCTTCGAGTCCCGGCCCGTCTCTGAATTTTACTCCGTCGCCTCCCGCCACCGTCGTGATATTGCCCTCAGTGTCGAGCCTGCGAATGCGGTTTCCGGTCACTTCGCTTATGTAAAGGATTCCTTCCGAATCTATCGCAAGCCCTATTGGCTGAAAGAAGGTCGCCTCTATAGCCGGACCGTCCGAAGTGCCTCCAAGCCCGCTTCCCGCGACTGTCGTCACCTGCCCGGTCGCCAGTTCTATGCGACGCACCCGATTGTTATTCGTATCGGCTACGAACAGAAAACGCCCGTCGAGCGAGAGCGCCAGGGCAGTCGGGGTATTGAAGCGGGCGTTTGGCACGAAGCCATCGGCAAATCCGGGAACGCCATTGCCTGCGACCGTCTCGACTATGAACCGGCTTCCATCGAGCCTTATGCGACGGATGGCATGGTTGTTGGCATCGGCCAGGTACATAGTTCCGTCAGGCGCAGTGATGATATCGTCAGGCAGATTGAAAGCCGAGTTGTTCACTTCATCATCGAAGTAGCCGCTTCTTCCGTTGCGGGTACTCTTGAACCGGTTCTGACGGTCGCGATCGGTTTCCTCTTTGACTCGTCCCGCGAATGTGGAGACGGTCATCGCAGAGCCTCTTCCCTGAATGAGCCGTATGACGTGGTTGCCGTTTTCGGTCACGAAGACATCTCCGTTCGATGCCACAGCCACTCCGTTCGGGAATGAGAAGGACACAGCGAAGTCTCTCGGATTTCCGCTGTCGTTATAACCGAATATCCCTGTCGCGCCTGCCAGAGTGCATACTTCGCCCGTCGCGGGGTTGATAGTCCGTATGGCGTGATTCTGCTGATCGGTCAGATAGATCAATCCGTCAGGCCCGAACGCCATTCGTCTTGGGCGGCGGAATCGCGCCTCTTCAGAACTGACGCAGTCGACGTCGAAGTTGAATCCTCCGCGCTCGCCTACAAGCGTGCTGACGGTTACATCCGGCACGACTGAAAATGAAACGACGTTGGAAAGGTTGTCATCCTCGTCTTTGACCTGAAGCGTGTGAGTGCCTATGGTCGAGAGCAACTCTTTCTTGACGACTATCGTCAGGCGGCGGCGAGTCGAATTTCTCGGATTCACCTCTTCTCCGTCAAGCAGCACCTTATGCTTGCCGGTGAAGTTTGCGCCGACAATCTCTATGGTCTCTCGCGTGTCGCCCTGGCGTATGAGAGCAGGCGCAGAGGTGTAAATGAAAGGCTCTTCCGTAGGCGTGACCGTTATGGTGAAGTCCCGCGATTGAATGCCATCCTGCTGGATGCGAACCGAGATCAGACCGGGCTGGGCGCGAAGCGCAGCGGGGATGGTTGCTTCAAGGCGAGCGTCCCTTCGCCGCGTGATCTCGACCGGAAGGCCGTTGACGACAAGCTCGGCGTCAGGTCTGAGGTTGCCCGCAAATACCTCTATCTCAAGATCTTCGTCCCCCACTTCGACGCTTTCGGGATCGATGCTATCTATGCTGGCCGGTCGCGCAACTACGAAAAATATCTGCACGTTCGAGAGTCTCCCGCCTTTGTTGGCGATCATGATCGGCACGCGCGCGGGATGCTCGGTAAACCCTGACCCGAATACGGCGTTAAGCTCGGTATCCGAGATGAAGGTCGTTTCCGGCGAAGTCTTGCCCCAGATGAGAGCCTTCGATCTCTTGCTGAATCCTTGTCCTGAGATAGGGAACAGCAGCGGAAACTGTTGATCTTCTTCAGCGGCGTTGCTGGCATCAAGCTGAAGAGTGAGATCGGGATCAGGATCGACTACGGTGAGAGTCTCGGCAGCCGATGTCATGCCATCGGGGTTGACGGCCTGAATGGTGTGAGTTCCGGGCGCGGCTACGACCGAAGGATCGATTTCGGCCAGCATCGCCCTGCCGTCTTTCGTCACTCTCGAAGAATCCAGATCGACTCCATCGAGGCGGACAGTTGCGCCCTGAACGAATCGCTTGCCTTCGAGCAGCACTGTGAAAGTTGGAGCGCCCGACGTAATGCGAGACGGGCGTATGCGATCAAGTCGCGGCGCGGCTTCCTGAGCCAAAACCTCGAAGCGATCCGTGGGGGCTATGGCCCAGCACGCGACCATCGCTGTGGCGATCAAAACTGCTAATACTTTCCTCATTCCGTTCTTCCCTCTTCGCTGACGCAAATCGAATTTGCTGATGATTGTTTTCCTACCATTATAGAAGCCGAATTTCGCGAATCCTTGCAAACTAAATGGCGAGCGTCAGGCAGGACTCCTTATCCTTTCCTCAGATTATCCGGCAGCCTCCGAAGACCCGCGAGTGACCGAAAATTATACTCACCGCCCCCAGTCTTTCACAAGCTCAATGTCTGCGCAAAACTTCAGATGGTAGTTTGAACTTGCTTCGACAGGATTCCGTTGTAAACTTTTCGGCTGACCGTCAACAGGCTCAGGCCGATGAAAATAATCTCTGGAGAAACACTGTGAAGAACCGATTTTTCTCACTCGCTCTCGCAATACTGCTCGTCCCTCAACTCTCGCTCTCCGCGCTTGCCCAAAATCAGCCCGATGTCCGAGGCCACTGGGAAGGCGCGATCACGCTCCCCAACGGAGATCTCGCCTTCCTCATCGATCTCACTCGCAAAGAAGACGGCCTGTGGGCAGGCACGATAGATATTCCATCTCAGGGCGCGAAAGGGCTGGCTCTCGGTTCTATCACTGTCACCCCGTCAGCCGTTTCATTCACTATAACCGGCGTGCCGGGCGATCCTACGTTCAAAGGCAAGCTGTCCGAAGACGGCAAGACCATAGCGGGAGATTTCACACAGGGAGGCCAGACCTTTCCCTGCAAGATCGCGAAAAAAGCGCAGACATCCGAAAGCGGCGTTGCGCAAACGAAGCCAGCCCAAGTCAAACGCCCGCAGGAACCGCAGAAGCCTTACCCTTACGTTGAAGAAGAAGTCAGCTACGAAAACACGAAGGGCGGCGTCCGACTGGCCGGAACCCTGACGCTTCCCCGCGCGAAAGGCCCGTTCGCGGCAGTCCTTCTCATAACTGGATCAGGCCCGCAGGATCGCAATGAATCGCTGCTCGGCCATAAGCCTTTTCTCGTGCTGGCCGATCACCTCACCCGCCTCGGAGTGGCAGTGCTGCGCGTAGATGACCGCGGAGTTGGAGGCTCGACCGGCAATATAACCGCGGCGACCACGGATGACTTTGCAGGAGATGCGCTGGCGGGGGTCGAGTATCTGAAATCGCGCAAAGAAATCAATCCGAAAAAAATAGGACTCATCGGTCACAGCGAGGGCGGACTGATCGCGCCGATTGCCGCGATCAGATCAAAAGATATCGCATTCATAGTCCTGATGGCAGGGCCGGGGCTTACGGGCGAAGAAATCATCTATCTGCAAAGCGCGCTCATAGCTCGCGCCAATGGCGCAAAGGATGAGTTGATAGCCGCAAATCGCGTCATTCAGGAAAAGATATTCGCCGTCATCAAACAGGAAAAAGACGATGCTGTGGCGGAAAAGAAAATTCTGGAGCTAAACGGCGCAACCACCCCTGAGCAGCAAAAAGCAGGATCGGCGCAGGTCAGATTTTATCTCTCGGCGTGGTTCCGCTACTTTCTCACTTTTGACCCCCGGCCCTCGCTCAAACAGGTGCGCTGCCCTGTGCTTGCCATAAACGGCGAGCTTGACTTGCAAGTGCCTTACAAAGAAAACCTCGCGGCCATAGAAGCGGCTTTGAAAGAGGCAAAGAACAAAGATCACACTATAGTCAGTCTGCCGAATCTGAATCATCTTTTTCAGACCTCTCAGAAAGGGACGCCCGACGAATACGCGAAGATCGAAGAGACCATAGCGCCCGTCGCGCTTCAGGCCATATCGGACTGGATACTGAAGCGCGCGAAGTAGGGAACAGGTTACAGGGGACAGGGGACAGGCGGGAAATTTCCGGGTCTGTAACCTGTAACCTGTTCCCTGTCACCTTCTGACTTCAGACTTTTCGAAGGAGGATATTTTGTTCAAAGTCGCGCTGGTAGGTACGCACGGGGTCAACAAGACCACTATCGCTTACGAGCTTGCGGGCGTGCTTAAACGCGCGGGCAAGACCGTTGAGCTTATCACTGAGACGGCTCGCGAATGTCCGTTCCCTCTAAACGAACAGGCCACGCGCGAGGCTTACCAATGGATCATCGCCCGACAGATTCAGCTTGAAATAGAAAAGACTCCCCGCGCAGACGTTCTGGTTTGTGACCGCTCGGTGCTGGACAACTTCGCCTACTACGTGCGTCGGTTCGGCAATAACAGCGAAGTCTTCGAAGCCTTGCGCGCATACTGTATGGCATGGATGAATACTTATGATCTGCTCGTGCGATTGCCGATCACTCACGCACTTGAGCCTGACGGATTTCGCTCGACTGATGCGGACTTCCAGCAAAAGATCGATCAGTTATGTGATGAATTGTTCGAGGGCCGATTCGATGCAACCACCCATCCTGCCTACGCGCGAGGAAATTTTTCCGCCGTTCAGATAGCCAAGATGATTTTCCTCAAGGAGCAGGCTGTGCAGGATGAAGTTGAGGTCGAGGTGATTGAGGAGAAAGAAGCGGATGAGAACACTTGAAAGGCTCCCATCCGCGGGGTCGAAATTCACTTCAAAAACTTCGCGATCAGCACGACGACCAGCCCTTTGTCGGCAATCGCAGTCGTCCCGACGACGACCTTCTCGCCATCGCGCACGCTGACCGGGGTGTTAAACCCGACGTTCTGGTATTGAATCGATGATTTAGCGGCGGAGCCAACATTAATCGGGACGCGCATACCGAAGGAAAACTCATCTAACCGCACCGCCATCGCTCCCGAAGCAGTCTTGTCCATCGTTAAATTGACAAGGTGGTAGTTATAAAAGATCGGATTGCTTTCAGGAGTGGTTATCTCGAAAAGCTTCGACTCAGCGATTCCCGATCCTTCCATCCTGCGTCTGCCTTCTTTGCCGCGTTGGATCGAAGAAGACATCAACCCATAATTTTTATAGCTGAGCGTAGCCTTCAACTGCTTTACCACATCGGCCAACTCTGCCGGAAACTCGCCGGAAACAGTCGCAGAGTTTGAAGCGATCAGCACGTGAATGTGAAACTCGATGTCGGGACTCGGAGCTTCAGGCGTATCAAGGCGATTGATAGCCTCTTCCATCGCCGCGATGTTTTCGGGAAAATCGCGGACGGTTATCGTGTTGAATTCATCGCTGTACTGCATCGAAGCGCCTTTGAATCCGCTGCCGAGCGGCGAGATTGCGCGTAAGAGCGCGGCTGGCTGGCGGTGTTTGATCTCGAACACCCGGCCCTTGAATCCCTTCTCCTCCACATATTCCGGCGGTCTCTGCGGAGGAGCTTCAGCCCTGGGCGCAGGCGTCTGCGGTTGTCGTTCGCTCACTTCAAAGTCATCAGGCGGTCGCGGCGTCGGCGCGTGCTGCCCGAAGGCCATGCTTACGAGGGACACTGTTAAAACTATGGCTGTGAAAACTCTCATCTTCATTGAAATCATATAACCTCCCTGGAATGTGGTCAGGAGTCAGAAGTCAGGTGTCAGAATGCTTTCCTGCGCTCCCGGCTCACACTCAGAAATCAGAATGCTGACATTAGGGTTAAACCTATTTCTGACTTCTGACTTCTGACTTCTGACTCCTTGTTTACTGGTTTCGACTGCTTCGAATCCGTCTCTTTCAGCGCGAACCAGATGATGCGAATGTTCGGGTCAGCCGTATGAAACTCTATTCGTGTCATCCCTTCCGGCAGAGTCGCGCGCTCATCGATTTTCCATTCAGTAACCGCCGCGTCTGTGTCTTCAGAAATACTTTGTTCCAAAGGCGGAATTGACCGCGGCGCTTCCGCAATCGTCGTGTTTGCCTGTCGTTGTCGCGGACGATGAACGCGATGCTTTTTGGGTCTTTCTTTTCTCTTCTCAACAGGCGCGGCTGTCTGCTCCTCTTCCTCAGTCTGTTTTTCTCTGGCTATAGGATCATTGCCTGAATCATTTTTTGTTTTGCCTGAATAGATGTAAAAGGCCACCCCCGCGGCGATCACCATCAGCGCGACCGTTAGCGCAAGCGCAGGCTTCAGGGATATGCGCTCCTTCAGAAGCTGAAAAAAAGAGGGACGCGCTCTCACTGTTTCGATATTTGCAAACACGCTCTCTCTCAATTCGTCAAAGAACGCTTCATCGAAATCCGGCTCCGCCGCGGCGCGCGCCCATTGCTGGCTCTCGGAAAATTCATCCATCACGCCCCTGCATTCGTCGCACCTGTCGAGGTGCGACGAGACTTCGAGCGCGCGAGCGTCCTTCAGATCGCCTCCCACATAAAGCGGAATCAAATCCTGTATGCGCCTGCAATTCATAGCTTTCTCCTCTCCAAAACGCGATTGCGAAATTCTCTTATCTTCGCCCGCGCCGAGCTTACGTGCGACCGCACGGTTGTCTGAGTCGATCCCATCGCTCGCGCCACTTCATCAGTCGTCAACCCTTCGAGGTCGCGCAGAACGAGAGCCTCGCGCTCCTTCTTCGTAAGCGTGTCGAGCGCGTGAGCGACCAATGTTCGCTCCTGAGATAGAATCGCGCTTCGTTCAACATCATCCGACGCGGCGAGTTTTTCTATCCGCTCTATCTCCACATCGAGAGAGACGAAACTGCTCGTGCTGGCCCGTTTTCGCGCGATGTCGCGGCAGGCATTGATGACTATTCGATAGAGCCACGCCGCGAAATCTTCATCCGCGCGGAAGTGATCAAGATATTTGTAGACTCGAAGGAACGCTTCCTGCGCGGCGTCGCGGGCATCTTCCTGATTGCCCAGCACCCGCCACGCAGTCGATACCACTTTGCGCTGATAGCGGATCATTAGCTGATCGAACGCTTCTCTCTCGCCCGCCTTTGCGCGTTCGATGAGAAGCGTGACAGGCTCGCACGCAGCGCCTTCAACGGTGAAGTTCTCCATAATCAACAGAGTCTCAACAATCTCGCCTGTCATCTTTCTTCTCCGTCCATTCACTTATTACTGATGTTACGCGGTGAGGGTCAGTAGTAGTAGACTTGACATATGGAAAAATCATTGCTGGATCTCTACACCGACTAC
>DLHY01000103.1 GCA_002483445.1 Blastocatellia bacterium UBA7656 | reverse complement strand
GAGAAGTGAGGAAGGCGATAGAGCATTACGAGCAGGCTCTCGTCATATCGCGTGAGATTGGCGACCGTCGCGGTGAGGGCAATCATCTCGGCAACCTGGGCCTTGCGTATTCGGCTTTGGGAGAAGTGAGGAAGGCGACTGAGTTTATGGAAGAGTCGTTGAAGATTTTTGAGGAAATAGAATCGCCGAACGCTAATACTGTTCGGCAGTGGCTCGAACGATTGCGCGGCCAATAGCGCGCAGGCGGTTTCGCTGAAAATCGAATGAATTCAGCAGATTTCCATTTCTCTTATGCATTGGGAATTTTGACGGCCTTTGGAGTGCAGTGACTTGTCACCGCTTTTGTTTGAAGACAAAAGCTGCGACAAGTCGCAGCACTCCAAATTAGTCTGCACATCGTTAAACCCATTCGCAATTCGCTATCGTTGAGAGTCCGGCCATGCATTTCCCGACTCCAGACTCTCGACTCCAGACTTCAGACTATCGAAGAACTATTTGACGTTATAACAAGTCAACATGCCCTGATTGCGAATGTAAAGCTTGCCGCCGCACACGACCGGATGCGCCCAACTCGGATAGCCCTGATCCGTTATGCGAAATCTTCCCTTCTCCGCGTAGCCCTGCGGCGAGGCTTCGGCCAAACCCACTACCTGATTTTCGCTCAACAGGTAAAGCATCCCGTCGGCATAAGTGAGCGCGCCTTTCCCCACGCTGCGATCTTTCCACATCACTTTGCCCGTAGCGAATTCCATGCACGTGAGGATCGAGTTTGAAAATCCGTAAAGATAACCGTTCACCAGCACCACGCCGCCGTGATGATTCATCATCTCGCGGTTGAAGTAGACTTCTTCTGCGCGGACTTCCCCGCTCTGCGCCCTAAGCGAGAGCAGCGCGCAACCTGTGTCATAAGCCGAGGTGTAGAAAACTTTGTTGTCATGAAAAATCGGAGTCGAGCAGTTGGCCGTGCGATTCGATACCTGCGAGTACCTCCACATCAGCTTGCCGTCCGATGCTCGCACTCCCACGCCTGCGCGCGAGGTAAATCCGATGATCGTTCTCACTCCGCCGACATCTACGGCGAGACACGATGAGTACCCGGCGTCTTCGTTCAGGTCCTTGCACGTCCAGATGGTCTTGCCCGTCATCTTGTCGAGCGCGACTATCCCGGCTTCGTTTCCTCCCGGCATCACTATCAAACGAGCGCCATCGATGAGCGGCGATTCGCTGATGAGCCAACGGATATTGCTGCCGCCGAAATCTTTCAGGATGTTGCGCTGCCAGAGGGCTGACCCGTCGCGAGTTCTGAGACACGCGAGATCGCCATTTTCAGATAACGCATAAACGCGGTCGCCTTCTACAGTGGGCGTGCCGCGCGGGCCGGGGCCGCGATCCTGTCCGAGTCGCACTCCGAGCGCGGTCGCCCACACCTCTTTTCCATCCGCACGATTCAGACAGTAGACGACGCTCTTACCTTCGCGGACGCCCTGTACGAATATGCGGTCGCCTTGAATGGCCACAGCGCCGTAGCCTTCGCCTATATTCGATATAGACCAGGCGACGGACGGGCCTGCTTCAGGCCATGATTTCAGAAGTCCGGTTTCTTTCGAGATGCCTGTGCGGTCAGGGCCTTTCCATTGAGGCCAGTCAGCATTACTCGTTCGGCCTGCGGTCACGGGCGCAAGCACGAGGAAAAGTATGGCAATCGCGCGCATCGGTTTCATTGCATAGCTCCTTCGAAAATGTACAGTAGGCTGCCAGCCTGCTGGTTCTCCACTTTTCGTACTTTCAGGGCGTCAACAGGCTGGCAGCCTGTTGTACGTCACGAACTCCTTCGAAAGTCTGGAGTCCAGAGTCTGGAGTCTGGAGTCCGACTTTTCATGGTTTCAACGTGCCGTCGCTTTCATCTGTCAACGAGTCATCGCAGATGAGATGAACGACTCCGTTTCATTAGTAGGCATTCGCAGAATTTCAGCGAGGAAAAAAATCGTAACACGATGAAGCGCAAACGCGCCACTGGCAGGGGTCGGTGGTCAGTGTAGGGAACAGGGAACAGGGAACAGGGAACAGACCCGCAGATTTCCTGCCTGTCCCCTGTAACCTGTTCCCTGTAACCTCCAGACTAGATAGCGAATTCCGGTTCGAGCGCGAGTTGAGTCTTGCGCAATTCGAATCGGGCGCGGCCCACGTTGCCGCCGGGATTGAGAGCGAGCAGCAGGAAATACTCGGTCGTGATCGGGCGCAGGAGGAATGTCAATCGGTCGGTCGCTATAACCATTTCGCGCAAATCGCCAAGTTCGGTGTCCGACGCTGTGCGCATGGAACGACGCAACAGGTTAGTGAATTCGATGGCTATCAACTCAAGGTCAAGCGACGGGTCCATGTCTTTGAGGTATCGCTCGATGAGAAGTCCGTCTATGCCCAGTATCGCGGCAGCCGCGCTGCCTTCGATGCGATCAACTATTTCGGTGAGATTATCTTTGAAGCTCAAGGCCGCCTCCCAAGTGTGAAAAGTGGATGACGAATTCTCTCACAACTGAGTCTTCATCATCCACTCTTTCATTTCGCTACTGGCCGCCTTTGCCGCCGCCGGTCTGCTGCTTGGCCGCAGGAGGAGTTGCGGGCTGCTTGGTCGGCTGATTGGTCGGCGTGGCTGCGCGCTGAGTATTCGACGGCGCGCCTTCGGTCGAGCTGCGCTGCGTGCGCGGGCCGTAGGTTCCTTCGGGTCGCACTATGCGAGGGGTGATGAAGAAGAGGATTTCATCCATCGTCCGCTGCGTGGTGCGGCGCTTGAAGAGTTCGCCGAGTATGGGTATGCGCGCGATTCCGGGCATACGGTTCTGCGAGTGGGATTCGGTGTCGATGTTGACTCCGCCCATCACGAAGGTTCCGCCGTCCTGAATTCGCACGGTTGATTCGGCAGACTGAGTGTTGATGCCCGGTGTGCCTCCGTTGAGTTGCGAGGCGAGCGAGGCATTGACGGTGTTGTTTTCGGCAACGACGTGCATGGTCACTTCGCCCGTCTCTTCGACTATGATCGGAGTGATCTCAAGACGGAGCGCAGCGGTTATGAACGTCGTGGTGATGGTGTTGTTCGATACGGTTTGAACGGGTATCTGTACGCCGTTGATGATCTCAGCCGTCGTGTTGTTCTGCGCTGCGACGCGCGGGCTGGCGACTATGCGAACCTGGCCTTTTCTCTCGGACGCTGAAAGCGCGAGCGATATGATGCCCGTGCCGATCAGCCCCGTCGTAAGACTCAGCACGCCGCTGGCTGTTCCGACTCTCAGCGCGTTTGATGCGAACGGGCCGAGGAGGTTCGGCCCTATCTGGCCCTTGTTGGACGATCCGCCGCCGCCACTGTCGCCGCCGCCAGTGTCGCCGCTGCCGCTGCCGCCGCCCTGTCCGGTAGGAGTTGTGACCCCACCGCCGCTTAACTGAGTAGCGGCTGTTTGCAGGAATCCGGCAGCGCCGCTGCCGTTATTGACGGCAGCCGCCGCCAGTTCGTTTCCGATGTCGCGGAGGAAATCGCGATTGGCAACGACTATGCGCGCTTCGATTTCAACCTGCGGCTCGGCGCGGTCCAGTTGAGAGATGATGCTTTCGACCGCCTGGATATAATCCGGCAGGTCTGTAACTATCAGGCTGTTCGTGCGCCCGTCGGCCTCGATGCGCCCGCGAGTGCTGAGTCGCTTTTCGGCTATCGCAACAAGCGTCGCGCCCTGCGCGCCGCCGCCTGAGCTTGACCTGCCGCCGCCCGACCGTCCCGCTCCCTGACCTTGCAGCGAGCCTGCGGCCCGCGCATAGCGCAGGTGAATGATTTTAGTTTCGAGAGGCACGCTCTCCATCTTCGCTTTGATTATCTCGTGCTGCGCCTTCTCTTCTTCCTTGATGGCATCGAGCGTGGCCACTCGAACGAGCTTGCCGCTGCCTTCGCAGACCCAGCCTAATCGCTGCGCGCGAAGCACCGACATGAGTATCTGATTCCACGGCAACTCCGTTATTCGAACATCCACAGGGACGGATGCCGGGACGGATTTATCGACTATAAAGTTGATTCCGTACTGCTCGGAAACGAAGCGCAGCATATCGCGAATATCGACGCCCGCCCTCAGATCGAAGCTCAACGGCCCGCCCACATAATTCGGATCACAAAGCGATACTTCATTCTTTCTCTGCTGGGTGTTGGCAGCCGAAACGCTCGGAGGAGTCGAGGTCGTCTGACGCGCTGTATCAGTCGGGGTGCGATTCGAAGCCGGTTGTGTTACTGGCTGAGAGAGAGTCTCTCTTACTGTATTGGCCGGGCGCTGAGACGCAGGCGGCTGCGCGCGCTGGGTTGCTTGCTGCCCCGTCTGCGGCCCGCTGGGCTGCGGCTGCGCGGGCTTGTCCGAAGGTTTGCCCGATTGAGCGTTGGGGTTGGCAGCCGCATCGGCAGGGAGATTCGATTTGACAGCGGGCTGTTTGGGATCGCTGTTGACGACTCGCTGGCCCGCAACCTTGACTTCAGGTTGAGTTTCATTCTGGGCGACTATGCCGGAGGGTTCGCTTCCCGCGAACGCGCTGCGGTTGCCGATGGTGATTATGAGTTGCGTCCCGTCGCGCTCTATGATGTAGGGAACTTTCGATTTCGTGTCCAGCACGATTCTGACCGTCCCCGGCGCGGGCTGACCCACGCGGAAGCGATCAACCGAAGCCGCGCCGACGTTGATCGTCTGATTGCTGGTCGTGAGCCGGACTCCGGTTATATCGACAACCACTCGCCACGGATCAGACAGCACGAAGTCCTTGAACTGGGCCGCCCCGTCCGTATCGACGATGACGCGAACGGCGTTGCCTGCCGACTCGTGACGCACTGAGCGCACAAGCGTTGCCGGGCGGAGAGCGGTCTTGGGTCGAACGGTGTCAGTCGCGGCTGCCCTCGCGCCCGCAGGCGGAGGAGTGACCTCGACGCCCGCGCGCGTGGCTGCGGGCTGGCTGGCCTGCTTGGCCTGCGCGGCGAGATCATCTTTCGCGTCCGACTTGGCGGGAACGGCTTTGGCTGAAACGTTGGGGGAAATTTCGACCACGAGCGTGTTGCCTTCCACGCGGGTGCGATCCTCGGCTGACTGGCGCACGGCGATATCTATGCGGGTCGCCGCGCGTCCCAGACCGCTGTTGGCTCTCCCTTCTCGCACGCTGACTGATTCGACGAGCGCGCTCTTGACCTCGTACTCAGGCGCGAGTTTCGATTCCGCGCTGGGCATCTCTATCTGGATCAATCGCTCCGTCGGTCTGAATACTGTATAGAGAGGAGGCGCGTTTGATTCTATAAAAATGCGCGTGCGCCCTTCGACCTGTTCCGTCCTGAGCGAGACCAGCGTGAAGGCGCGGCCCTCTGGCGTGAATATGGAAATCGCGGGCTTTGCAAACACAAGGGTATTGCTCACGAGCGCAACGAGCGCAAGCGCTGCGATAGTTCTCCTGTTAAACATGACCATACTTCCCCCCCTCAATTTGAGTTGAACTGTGAAGCGGACGCAAGTGAGGGCACGAGTCTCACCGTAATGCCGGAAGCGAAAGTTGATAAACTCTTTTTTATGCGAACGTCCTCTTGCACTTGATCGTCGAATGAAATTACACCCCTGCGGGCGTCAGAAACCTCTCTATTCACCTGCCGGTGCGTTGCGGCGTGGTAGGCAGCTTTGCCAGCACCTGCACCTGCGGCGACTGTTTGCCATTGACTTCGATATAGGTGGTCTGGCGAAAGACTACCTTCGCCGAGCCTATATCGGATTCATCGCCTTCTATGCGAAGCACCTCGCCGTTGAAGCACTTGAGTCCCCGGCGCACGAAGAAGGTAGACCCCGTCGGCTGCGCCTGCACGAATGCGCCGTAGCCCTGAGCATCGCGGAATATGCCGGTCACGTTCAATTCGCCCACCAGATACTGCATCATCGGATGAGGGTCGGGCCTGCTTTCGGCGCGCGCCTTATCGAGTTCCTGTCTGTACTGGGCGCGGCGCACTTCGAGCGAAGGGAACCCTATCTGAACGACCCGGTCGACTTTCGAGCCGCCTTTGCTGGTCGCTTTAGGTTTGGGCGTGCGCTTGAAAGGATCCCTGCCTGCCGGTTTGTAGGGCCGGATGGAATCGGCGGTCGGCCCCACGTACTCTTTGCCGGAGCCGTTTTGTTGCCCTGAGGAAAGGGTAGGCGCGGAAAGCACGAGCGCCGTAGCCATAATCAGGCCGAGAAAAAATCGTGTGTGTGTTTTGATCGACTTTGTTTTCATAACACTACTCCGCACTACTTGGGTTGATTGGCTGGCGGTCTGGCCGGACCTTTGTTCGCTGGCGGCGGGGCCGCTGGCTGTGGCTTGGTCAGCTTCTCAAGGTTTGCGGGCGAGATGTAATAAGCCGTCAGCATGAATGCGCTGTTGATGGTTCGCCCGCTCTCCTGCGCATTGTCCTCGGCTTCCTTGATCTCGACATCAGTCACGCTCAGTATGCGCTTGTAGAATCCAAGTTCGGAAAAAAACTTGCCGAGCGCGTCGTAGCTTCCGCTGACCTGAACCAGAATCTGCTGCGCGGTGTAAATTTCCGCCTCTGCCGGTTTGCCCTGATTGAACTGTTTGAGTTCCAGGCGATTGTTTCGCATGAGGTCTTTGATATTGTCATAGACCTTCGAAATCTCGACCTGATCGGGAAGAAGGTCGCGCAGTCTGTCCATCTCTTCGCGCCTGAGCGCCAGGGCCTCTTCGGTCGCCTGAAGGTTCTGGCGGATGATGCTGCCCTGCGCGTTTTTGGCCTTGAGCGTCTGAACCTGCTCGATCATCTTGTCGGTTTCCTTGCGGGTGTCGCTGTAGAGCAACATATCGGTGACATAGATGAGCAACCCGACCAGAGCCACCAGAATTGCCATCTGGTAGTACCAGGGTATGCGAGTCAGGAAGCTGCCCGATTCAATTTTATCGCCTGCGACGTTGGTGGTAACGACTGCTGACATAAATTGTCTCCTTCATTTTCCCTGATTTGGCGCGGCAGGAGCCGGCGGCTGCTGTTTTTCATCACCTTCGGCTCGCGGCTTGTTGTAAGTGCAGGTGATGGTGAACTGAAATACGCGGGCAACCTCAGTGGTTTCTTCCTTCTTCTTGTCGTCTTCCTTCACATCCTTGCCTTCGATTGAAAGCGAGAGGTCTGTGAACAACCCGTTGGAGAATTCCAACTGGCGAAGGAAATCGGCGATGATCTGCTGATTCGAAGTGCTTCCGGCTATGCGAAGCGCAGCGCCCTTCTGGCTCACGTCGGAAAGCTTGAAATCGTTTTGTCCGCCGGGCAGTCGCTCGTTGATGGCCGAAAGCATCGCCACTGGCCCTTTCTGCTCGGCGCGCAGTTGCTTGATGATCTTGATGCGCTCTTCGACCTGCTTGAGTTCGGCTTCTAGTTGATTCTTGCGATTGATGTCGGCCTCAAGCTTTTTCGATTCCGTCTGCTCGACTTCAAGCTGGCCCTTCGCATCAGCGTAGGCGTTGCTGGTGAGCAGGTGATCGATTCCTATGACGATGACATAGATGACGAGCGCCGCCGCGACCATGAAAAGCTGTTGCCCGCGACGGGCGACGACTTTCGTCTTCTGAAACGAAACGCGTTGCTCGGCAGTTCCTTCGAGAAGGTTTACTCTGATCATTTCGTCACCTCAAGAACCCGCACGGCAAGCCCCACGGCTATGGCCATGTTGGGCGAAAGCTCGCGCAGGAATTCTTCGTCGAATTTTTTGTGGTCGAAGCGGATCGAGCGGAAGGCGTCGAACTGCTCGACAGGTATCTGAAATTTGTCCGAGAGGTATTCGCAAAGATATGCGACCTTCGACGACCCGCCAGCTATCAGCATTCGATCAATCGAGGGAGAATCCACAGCCGTCGCGCGGAAGAAGTCGAGGGTGCGCTGAATCTCCATCGCCAGCATCTCCGATACCGAGCGAATCGCCGTTCCGGCCTGTTCTTCGGATGCGCCGGAGTCGCCCATTCCCAGATCAGCGCCTCCGTGCGCCCCGCGCCACGTGCGCTTGAGCATCTCGGCCTGATCGAATGTCAAATTGAGTTCCTTTTGCAGCAGGTCGGTGAACTGATTTCCGCCCGCGGAAATATCGCGGGTGAAAACCGACGTGATTCCGCGCACGATGTTTATGGTCATCACCGAAGCGCCGATGTCGAGGAGCGCGGTCGTCATGCCGGGCATAGGGTGATAATTGAACTCGTAGGCATTCTGGAGCGCGAAGGCATCGACGTCGACTATCATAGGCTGCTTTCCGGCCTGGGCGATGACCTGCGTGAACTGATTGATCTTGTCGCGCTTGCAGGCCACGAGCAAAACATCCATGTTGGAAGTCGCCGGATCGTGGCCCGTCACCTCGTGATAAAGGTTCACGTCGTTGATGTCGAAGGGTATGTACTGTTCGGCTTCCCAGTGAATCTGCTCATCAAGCTCTTCTTCAGGCATGGCAGGAAGCGTTACTTTTTTGACTATGACTGCGTGTCCCGAAAGCGAGGTGGCGACCTGATTGGTCTTGATGTGATTTTCGACCCAGATGCGATTTATGCAATCCGAGACATGATTGAGATCGATTATATGCCCGTCTACGATGGTGTCAGGCTGAAGGTTCTGATGAGCGATGTGAACAAGCTCGAAGCCGCTGCGCGTGGGTTTGAGCTCCACCGCTTTGAGCGAGCTTGAGCCGATGTCGAGACCTACGATGCTCTTGATTTTTTTCCCTAGCATAGCTCCCCCGGGAAGATGGCGCTTTCGGCTTTCGAGAAAGCCGGAAAACTACTGTGGTTTGAATCATCAAAGGGGCAGAAGCTTTTAAGAACACAGGGAGCGCAAGCTATGGAAGGGGCGACTTCTCAGGGCCTGGCGACAGATGTTTGTGGTATCGGTCAATTGCTGACGATCACCTGCGCGACGCGGCACTGTTTGCTGACTCTCAGCCGGGGATGATCAATTGCCTGCTTCTGATCGCTCCCGACCGAAACGCCTTAGGGGTGTGCCTTTGTGACCTCAGCTATTATGACAAATCAAAAATCAAAACGACACTTTCTTCAACCGGGAACAGTTCTACCACCCGTCAGAATCCATGTCAACACTAAATTTTTTCGCTCTTTTGCCTGTATGGTTCTGCCCTGTCGGGGGACTCGAAACAGCGCGTCAGGCGGTCTTCTCGTCTGTCAGCAGGCGCGCGCATCTTGCGTGCCTGCTTCGCCGAGCGATAGAATCCTTTTTGATTTCGCCAAAGTAAAGAATGACGGTTCGCATGAAATAATACGAAGCCTGCTCCTGATGGAAAATCTATGATTCACACATTCAACAAAATCGCAGCTAAAATATTCGGCACCGCCAATGAGCGACTGCTCAAACAACTCTGGCCCATAGTAGATCGGATCAACGAGCTTGAGCCTGAGATGAAGCTTCTCTCGGACGAAGAGTTGCGCGAGCGGACGGAAAAATTCCGCGCCCACGTTCGCCAGCGTCTCGAAGAAACCCCCGTCACAGGCGATACGCCGAACGAACAGAAAGTATCTCTTCGCCGCATCATCGATGACGCATTGGATGAAATACTCGTAGAAGCCTTCGCCGTCGTGCGCGAGGCATCGCGCCGCGCTACAGGGATGCGACACTTCGACGTGCAACTGATAGGCGGAATGGTGCTGCATCGCGGGATGATCTCCGAGATGAAAACCGGCGAAGGCAAAACTCTGGTCGCAACGCTTCCAGCTTATCTCAACGCGCTTGCGGGGCAGGGCGTACACATCATCACCGTAAACGATTATCTGGCAAAACGCGACACCGAATGGATGGGCAAAATTTATCGCTTCCTCGGACTCACGGTCGGCTGCATCCAGCACGACCTGGACGACGCGGAACGTCAGGAAGCCTACGGCGCAGATATCACCTACGGGACGAACAACGAATATGGCTTCGATTATCTGCGCGACAACATGAAATTCGATCCGGCAATGATGGTGCAGCGCGGCCATTACTTCGCTATCGTCGACGAAGTCGATTCCATACTCATCGATGAAGCGCGAACCCCGCTCATCATTTCAGGCGCGTCGGAAGACTCGACTGAAAAATATTATGTCGCAAACGAATGTATGCTCCGGCTCAAGACCGAACAGCAAAGACGTGTCGCCGAAATCAAGAGCGCCGAGGGCGACGTAGACCTCAAACAGGATGCGCGCCTCGTCTATCACCTCGATGAAAAACAACACTCGGCGTCGCTTACGGAACTGGGGGTCGAGCTTGCCGAAAAAATCACCGGAGTGGGAAATCTTTACGATCCTGAAAACATGGATCTGCTGCACTGCGTCGAGCAATCGCTCAAAGCGCACACGCTCTATCACCTCGACAAGCAGTACATCATCAAGGATGGCGAAGCTGTAATCGTCGACGAATTCACAGGCCGTCTGATGCCGGGCCGCCGCTGGAGCGACGGGCTTCATCAGGCTGTGGAAGCGAAAGAGGGAGTGAAGATCGAAGCTGAAAATCAGACGCTGGCGACCGTCACGCTTCAAAATTATTTTCGCATGTACGCCAAGCTCGCAGGCATGACCGGAACTGCCGAAACCGAAGCTTCGGAGTTCGCCAATATCTACAAACTCGATGTCGCGGTCGTCCCAACAAACAAAACGATGATTCGCAAGGACAATCCCGATATGATCTACCGCACTGCTGGCGAGAAGTGGAACGCGGTGGTTGAGGAAATAGAAGAGCTTCACAAAAAAGGTCAGCCCGTGCTTGTCGGCACCATTTCAGTTGAAAACTCGGAGATGGTCGCCTCCCGACTCAAGAAACTGCGCGTCCCTTACAACGTCCTCAACGCCAAGCCTGAACACGCGGCGCGCGAGGCCGATATAGTGGCTCAGGCGGGGCGCAAGGGGCAGGTGACGATTGCAACCAACATGGCCGGACGCGGAACCGACATTCTGCTCGGCGGCAACCCGGAATTTCTGGCCAGACAGTTGCTCAAGGAAAAAGAGATCAACCCGGACGAAGCGACTGAAAAGCAGTGGAAGGATGCCTTGGAGCGAGCGCGCAAGGTCACGGATGCCGAACACGAAGAAGTGGTACAGGCAGGCGGGCTTCATATACTCGGAACTGAAAGACACGAATCGCGTCGAATTGATAATCAGCTTCGCGGACGTTCAGGCCGCCAGGGCGATCCCGGATCATCGCGATTTTTCCTCTCGCTCGAAGACGACCTGATGCGAATATTCGGAGGAGAGCGCATCAAGGGAATAATGCTCCGTCTCGGAATGGAAGAGGGCGTACCGATAGAATCGCGCCTGGTTTCGAAGCGAATAGAATCGGCGCAAAAGTCGGTCGAAGCGCACAACTTCTCAATCCGCAAACACCTGCTCGAATACGACGACGTGATGAACAAGCAGAGGGAAGCGGTCTACTCTCTGCGTCGCGAACTGCTGATGGGATTCGAGGGGGACACGCTCGAAGAGCAGCAGCGCAATCAGCGCGAATACATTCTCGGCATCGCGGAAAACGCTTTGGATAGCCTGATCGATCAGCACATGCAGAAAGATCAGCGTCCCGACCAGTGGGACATCGCAGGACTTAGGGATCAGCTTCGCCTGCTTTACGGGCTCGACATCGATGATGAAGGAATCGATCTCGAAGAGATGAGTCCACAGGAAGCGCGCGATGCGATCTGGGCGAAGCTCGAAGAAAAATACACTGAGAAGGAAGTCCAGATGGGCGCAGGCTCTCTGCGCGGACTTGAGCGATACATCATGCTCAACATCGTCGATCAGCAGTGGAAGGATCACCTGCTGGCGCTCGATCACTTGAAAGAGGGCATAGGTCTGCGGGGCTACGCGCAGAAAGACCCGCTCGTAGAGTACAAACGCGAATCGGGCGGGCTGTTCGATGCGATGGTCGAGCGCATCGATACGGAGACGGTTCGTTATCTGTTCAACTTTCAGGTGCAGGTGACGCAATCGATAGAGCAACAGTTGCTCGAACGTCGTCGTCGTCAGCGTCGCGGTCGCATAGCATTCACGAAGGCCAACGAGACGGCCTTTGCTGGCGGCGAAGAAGATGCGCCCAAGCCGACGCGCCACAAAGGCCCGCGCGTGGGGCGCAACGATCCGTGTCCGTGCGGGTCGGGCAAGAAGTACAAGAAGTGCTGCGGCGCTTAGGAGCGCGTTATGCAAAAAGAATTGACGATCACCCTTGACGAGCAGGTTTATGAGCAACTGCATCGCGTCGTCGAGCCAGAGCGCATCAGCGAGTTCATCGAATCTCTGATCAAGCCATACATGATCACTGAAGACATCGAAGCCGCTTATCAGAAGATGGCCGAAGACGAAGCCCGCGAGGCCGCAGCTCTGGAGTGGGCTGAAGCGATTATCGGAGACGCTGGCAATGAAGCGCGGTGAAGTGTGGTGGGTGAACTTCGAGCCTTCAGTGGGCGGCGAGATTCGAAAGCAGCGGCCTGCAGTGATCGTGAGCAACGATGCCTCCAATAAATTTCTCAACCGCGTTCAGGTCGTGCCTCTGACAAGCAACGTGGGCCGTATTTACCCGAGCGAAGCGTTAGTGATTCTAAACGGCGCACCCAACAAGGCTATGGCCGATCAGATTGCCACCGTCAGCAAAACCCGATTGATGAATCAGGCAGGGCAATTGTCGGACTCTGACATGGGGAAAATCGAGCAGGCCATCAAAGTGCAGTTGGACATGTTGCCCTGAGGTCGTAATCCGACCTGGCGCACAAAAGAGGTCAGGCCCGCGCGGGCAAGAAGTACAAGAAGTGCTGTGGCGCTTGATCTGAAACATGTGAGCGAAGGCGCACGACGCTTGACTTCAGGTCGTGCGCCTTTTCTTTTACGATCCGGACGCTGATGAATTTCGATTACTTGCCAGTCTCTTCCACCAGGCGGTTGACGTTGGCTGAAATCAGGGCTTCCGAAATATCAGCGAGTTGCAGGCGGATTTTCTTATCCTCAAGGTTTTCGCTCTCGGCCATCAGCGTGACTGCCGCGTCGATTTCCTTGAGTTTGGGCGAGCGAGGCGGAATGCGGCGCAATTTTCCGTTGACGATGATAAATCCGCCGCCGTCTTTTCCGACTCCTTCAGACATTATCGAAACAACGATAACTTTTAATTCTGGCATCGTTCTTTTCTCCTTTTCTTATTAGTTTGAGGATCAGCTAAACCTCGAATTTGACTCTGTAATGTCCTCCGCCTCCGAAATAGTGTCTGATCGCTCCGCTGGAGGAGAAACGACGCACTCCGAGAAGATCATCGTTGGAGCAGAAATTGTTGATTGCTCTTTCGAACTCCTGCTTGATGATGCTGAAAACGTCGGAACTCTGCACCGCCAGCAAACTGTCGAGGTTGTCTATCCAGTTTCGGACTTTTTGCAGAGTCGAGTCGTCAAAGTCAGCATCCCAATCTTCTTCAAGCAGCGCGATCAGCACTAAATCAAAGCTTGTGATTTCGGGGAATGTCATAGTGGCGCTCCGGGATTCTCCTTTATCTATCTGGTCATCCCAGATTTCTCGTCGAAGGCGCTTGACGGTCGAAGATCGTTTTTGAGCGTCTCCGACATAGATCAAAAAGTATGGGCTGTCGGAAGAACTTGGCTCACTGGTTTCTTCGTCACACCAAAAAGTCAGTTTAGACATTTTCTTATCTCCTTTCAGTTCAATATGCGTTTCTGCATTTGAATGACCCTTCTCGATCACTCGCCCGCAGCATAGCCTGAGCGCAAAGGGACAGTCTTGATGAAACCCTGATCAAAAGATGATCTATTCGTGATGGCAGGATTTTGTTGAAAAAACAAAAGGCGATCATGCCTCGCTCGGATCAGCTTTCATCAGTTTTGCTTTTTCGCCCGTTCGTCTCTACAATCATCCACAGGCGAGCACCAATCTTAAAATCCGGAGTCCATTTCAACATGGCCGTGCATATTTTGATTCCGACTGCTTTGAGAAACCTTACAGGCGGGAGCGACGAGGTAACGGTCGCCGCCGAAACCATCGAACAAGCGATGGAGGCTCTCGTCAATAGTCATCCCCAAGTCAAAAAACATCTCTACAACGAACAGGGTCAGCTTCGCCACTTCGTCAACCTCTATCTCAACGATGAAGACATTCGCTATCTCGAACAGGGAGCTACTTCGCTCAAAGACGGCGACACGTTGAGCATAGTCCCTTCGATTGCCGGAGGCTCGGCTCTGGTCGAAAACGCCCCGGAGGTCGAACTCAGTTCCGACGAGATACTGCGCTACAGCCGCCATCTCATCATGCCCGAAGTCGCGCTCGAAGGTCAGAAGAAACTCAAAGCCGCTCGCGTCCTCTGCATAGGCGCGGGGGGACTCGGCTCGCCGCTCGTTATGTATCTGGCAGCGGCGGGAGTGGGGCGGCTGGGGCTTGTGGATTTCGACGTTGTCGATTTCACGAATCTTCAACGTCAGATCATTCATTCGACTTCCAATGTGGGTCGCTCGAAACTCGAATCCGCTCGCGAGCGCATAGCCGAAATAAATCCGTTCGTTCAGATGGACGGTTTTGAAACGGCGCTCACATCCGAAAACGCTCTCGATCTTTTCCGCGATTACGACATCATCGTAGACGGCACGGATAATTTCCCTACTCGCTATCTCGTAAACGACGCCTGCGTGCTTCTGGGCAAGCCGAACGTCTACGGGTCGATCTTTCGCTTCGAAGGTCAGGCGACTGTGTTTTATGCCAAAGAAGGCCCCTGCTATCGCTGCCTCTATCCTGAGCCTCCCCCGCCGGGGCTGGTTCCAAGCTGCGCAGAGGGCGGAGTGCTGGGCGTGCTTCCTGGAGTGATCGGAGTCATTCAGGCTATCGAGACGGTCAAGCTCATACTCGGCAACGGCGACCCATTGATAGGTCGATTGGTTCTCTTCGACGCGATGAAGATGAAATTCCGCGAACTCAGGCTTCGCAAAAATCCCGCGTGTCCCGTGTGCGGCGAAAATCCTTCGATTCGGGAACTGATCGATTATGAAGAATTCTGCGGCGTCACTCCTCACGCGGAAGTGAGCGTAGGCGCGGATTTCGAAATCGCTCCACTTGATCTAAAAGCAAAAATGGATCGCAGGGATGATTTCGTTTTGATCGACGTGCGCGAGCCTGAAGAGTACGCTATATGTCGCATACCCGGCTCTCGGTTGATACCGCGCGCGACATTGCCTGAGCGCGTGCATGAGCTTTCGAGCGCCGACGAGATAGTGGTTCACTGCAAGAGCGGAGTCCGCAGCGGTATGGCCGTCGAGTTTTTGAAGCAGGCGGGTTTTCGCAAAGTCAAAAACCTCGTCGGCGGAATTCTGCGATGGTCGGATGATGTCGACCCTACGGTGCCGAAATATTAATCGGGAACAGTAAGCCCCAAATCCATTTGATGGCGAATCGACGTATTTGAGTCGTATTCCAATTTCAATTCAGAAAGGGGCAGAATGATGAAATTCATGCTTACGTTCAAGTGGAAACCCGATATTACGGCGCGTGATGAAGGCATATCCCGCTTCCTCAAGACCGGAGGGCATCCGCCTGATGGAGCCAAACTGCTGGGGCGATGGACGCGCGTTGATTTCAACGGCGGCTATGATCTGCTCGAAAGCGATGATCCGCAGGCACTCGTTGAATTCGCTTTGATGTGGAGCGATATAATGGACATCGAGATCGTCCCCATAGTGGAGGATCAACAACTGGCCGAGGTGCTCAAGCGTATTGGGAAATAGCCCTGCAATCATTCCTTCACATCAACCGGCCCTGACGGATGAGGTCATCCGTTCGCTCAAAGCGACACTGGGTGATAGAAACGTCCTGACCACCCGTGATGAGCTTGTCGTTTATGAATCCGACGCGCTCACGCTTCACAAGAATATTCCGTCAGCCGTCGTCATCCCGTCGAACGCCGAAGAAGTCGCCGCGGCAGTGAGGATTTTAGCTCAGGCGGGCATTCCGTTTCTGCCTCGCGGCGCGGGAACGGGCATTTCAGGCGGGGCGGTTTCTCTCGGGGGCGCGGTCATCATCGAGATGGCCCGCCTCAATCGCATACTCGAAATCGATTATGAAAACCAATTGGCGGTCGTCGAGCCGGGAGTGATCAACGTCCAGTTGTCGCAGGCGACTGCTCCCTCCGGGTTTCATTACGCGCCCGACCCTTCCTCGCAGATGGCCTGCACCATCGGAGGCAACGTCGCCGAAAATTCAGGCGGCCCGCACTGCCTCAAATACGGAATGACGACCAATCATGTGCTGGCGGTCGAAGTGGTTCTTCCTTCAGGCGAGATGGTCACTCTCGGCGGAGGCGGCGTCGATTCGGCGGGTTACGATCTGCTGGGACTCTTCGTCGGGTCGGAAGGCACCTTCGGCATAGTCACGAAAGCCACGTTGAAACTGACTCGACTGCCGCAATCGGTCAAGACTATGCTCGCGGAATTTATGACCGTGACGGACGCAAGCCGCACAGTGAGCGATATAATCGCAGCCGGAATGCTGCCCGCCGCGCTTGAGATGATCGATAAACTTACGCTCGAAGCAATTGAGAATTCCATATTCGCCGGAGGGTTTCCGACCGATGTCGCCGCGCTGCTGATAATCGAAATCGACGGGCTTGCCGTAGGGATAGAGCATGATGCGGAGCGCGCAGTCGAGATTTGTTTGCGGAATAATGCTCGCGCCGTCCGCGTTGCGAAAGACGATGCCGAGAGGATGAAATTATGGGCTGCGCGCAAACGGGCCTTCGGCGCGATGGGAAGGATCAAAGCTGATTTGATGGTTCAGGATGCGGTCATCCCGCGCTCGCGACTCCCGGAAGTGCTGGATGAAATTTATCGCATAGCCGAGCGTTATAAACTCACGGTCGCGAATGTTTTTCATGCGGGCGACGGGAATCTTCATCCGAACATCAGCTTCGACGGGCGCGACCCCGTTCAGGTCGAAAGAGTGGAAGCGGCGTCGAAGGAGATTATGCAACTATGCGTAGGGGTAGGCGGCTCGATAACGGGAGAGCATGGAGTCGGGATGGACAAGATAGAGGCGATGCGATTGATATTCTCTGAAGATGATCTCGAACGAATGCTGGCGGTAAAAGACGTTTTCAACCCCGCGGGGCTTTGCAATCCGGGGAAAGTGGTGCCGACGACGAAGACTTGTCGATTCTGCGGATTCGGCATTGAGGATTTTCGGCATAAGAAAATCGCGCCACACGCAACGATGCTTCAGGATTGATGAATCAACATAAAATCAGGAAAAGAGGAGAAGGATGTCACTAACCGAAATTGCGCAAGCATGGAAAGAAGCTCTGAAGTTGGAAGACGCGCCCGTCGCAATAGCTTTTTGCAGCGATCCGCCCGAAGGCGTGCCGCAGTCAGAGGAGCCGTCTCCATCAGCCTGCACATTCTGGCGGCGCGGGCAGACGAAAGTTTTCTACGCCACTGCGGACGATCACAGCAATTGCCCTATTGGGCTGATGACTATGGGCTTTTCGCTCTCACCCGATCAGAGTGAAAAGGCCAACTCGCTCGTATCAACGATGGCATCTTTGCATTATTTCGATCCTTCGGAAGTCGCGCATCTGCCTTCGATTCAAAAACCGCACCGGGCAGTCGTCTACGGCCCGCTCGATCAGTTCCCTGTCGAACCCGATCTCGTTTTGTTTATGCTCGATGGATTTCAATCGATGCTTGCAGCGGAAGCTATAGGACAAGTGGCGTGGGCTGAACACGGGCAACTCGGAATGTTTGGTCGTCCGGCCTGCGCCGCGCTCGCAAAAGCAGAGCGCATCAATAATTCAACCGTCAGCCTCGGCTGCGTCGGCGCGCGCACCTACACCGATCTCAAACCCGAAGAGATGATTTTGGTCGTGCCTTTTTCTCAGCTTCAACAGGCGACGGAAAATCTGGCCACTGTAGTTGACGCGAATCAGAAACTCGCCGCCTATCACAGCCAGCAGCGAAGAATCATCACCGAAAATGGGTGATGGGTGATAGGGGATGGGGGATGGGCGGAAAATAAAGATGAAGAGATGAGGATGTGATGGGGTGATAAATCCTGTTCCCTCCTCACCTCTTCACCTTGTCATCTCTTCACCTCTTCATCGTCCGCGGTCAGTTGCACAAGCAGGTGTTGTTGGCTGTGTTCTTGTCCGTGAGTGAGAAGAAAGAACTCGGCGAGAAAGTTTGAACCGTTGCCGTTCCCTTCTTTTGACAGGTATCAATCGTGGCCGTCACCCTGCGGTCAGGTACACTATGTTGCAGCGTGATCGTGCAGCCGATGGCTCTCACCGTCCCTCTTCCCGTCAAAGTAATGCCTGCGTTGCACCGGCTGAAGATATAGTCGCCTGTGGTCGTGTTGATGGTCAGCGAGTTTTTGTTGGCGTCCTCAAGAAGGCACCGGAAACCCGGAGGCAACACCAGGATTATGTCCGTCGTGACAGTTTGATTGTCGACCGTGGCTGATACGGTCGCAGTGCCGGGGACTATGCCGGGAGTGAAGACAGATGTAGCCACACCTGATGTAGTCACAGTCGATGTGGGGGCGACTGTTCCCAGCGGAGCGCCGCCGCCGAACGTGACAGGAGTGCCATCAGGAACGTGACCTGACATGGAAGTATCCGCTCCATCAGAGTTCAGCGTGAGGCTGGCGGTGAGGTTGAAAGTCGTGCCGACGCCGGGAGCGGCAGAGATATTGAGCACGAGCCACGGATTGAAATCCACATCGCCCGAAAGTCCGTCGCACCCAAAGCCTCCCGGCCCTGCGTTGCAGCCCCACCAGTTGTTTTCGGCAGCGACCGTAATCGCGGCTTCGTTTTCCACTCCTGCGCCGTTGGCGATTATGCGGTTGAAGCTCATCGTCACCACAGTGCTTGAGCTTCTCACTCCCACGCCCGTCGTATTACCGATAATCGCATTGCCGTTTATCGTGGCTGTGCCTTCCACGTTGATGGCGGTGGCAAGGGTGGTGATCGTGTTCGGCCCGGTCGCAGCATCGATGGTCGCCATCGAACCGGATTTAATATCGACGCCGATGCCCGCGTTTCCCGCGCCGGTTATATCGTTATCGGTCAGGTGCGCCGAGCCGTTCGACTGAATCAGCACTCCCGTGTTGCAATCGGTCAGAGTGTTGGTCATAAGCTCGACCGCCTGATTGCCCGCGAAGTTCGATCCCGCCAACCACTGAAAGCCTATGCTCGCGCCGCTGGCCGTATTGTTGGAGTAAGCTACAGTCGTAGTGGCTGACGAATGCGAGGTCACGCGAAACGCTCTTTGAAGATTGAGCGCCGGAAAATTATCCGCCGAGAGATTGATGAAATCGTTGTTGCTCACGGTGATGTCGCTCGTGTGACCAGAGGCATTTTCCCAGACGCCGAGTATGACTTCCGGGTCTGCCGACTGCGGGTTCAAAACTCTGATGGTGTTGTTATCGATCAGCAGCCCGTCGTAGACATTTCCTCCGCTGGTGTTCGACTGCATCCCGACTGAGGAGGCGAACTGGCTGCTCCCTGAATCGCTAAGGCCGTCTCCGGGAATCTCTATGGTGTTGTTTTGAATCGTCTGATTTGAGCCGAGCGAAAAATGAATGGCGATGTTCTGATTGGTATCCGCCGGGGCGACGGTGGCGTTGAGATCAGTGGGAAGTAGAAAATAATTGTTCACGATCTGCGTGCCGTTGAAAGCGTCCACGCCGCCTGCGCCGAAAAACATCCCCACACCGAGATCGAAGTTGCGTATTCGCAGATTCGACATCGTGAAGTTTTGATTGTCGCCGCCATCAAAGACCAGAAAAGCTTCGAGGTTGACCGCAGCCAGATCGCCCGGCCCTTCGATGGTCGCCGCTCCGAGGCTCATTGCCGTGATGGTCAAATCATTCACGTTCGGCGGAACCAGAATAGAGAAATCGTCGCTGTTTGCGGCCACTCCGTCCGACCCTGTGGCCCAGCTTGCGGCGGCGTTGGCTTCAGTCCAGTCGAACGTTCCTTGAAGCTCGATGGTCGTTCCGCCCGTGGCGGCCTGCACCGCGTTGTTTATTCGCGTGTAGTCATTATCGGTGGGCGAAGGCGTGCCTCCCGTGACGCTGAAGGATTGAACGACGACAGGAGGCGCGAGTGGTTTTGCCGCCTGGGTCTTTCCAATCGACACGACGCCGACAAGCAAAACTGCGGCAATCGCAACGAGTGTGAGAGGTGAGCGTGTGACAAGGTTGAGCATGATTTTACTGCGCTTACAGCTTTTGTATGATCGTTGTTGAGACATATTGCCTTCCTGTTTTGATCCTTGAGTGTTAGGTGAGACAGCCCGTATATACCACAGCCGATCATCAGGTTTCAAATCCGGCATCGAAGCTCGATCATTGCGAGTCGAGGTTGAGAATGAAAGCTCTGTTTGCGCCGGTTGAAAACCGTGTGTTAGCATCCCGTCTCAGGTGAAATATGGTCGATCAGTCCAGTCCTATCAATAAGACGGTTCTTGCCAACGGTCTGACAATAATCACAGAGCAGATGAACCATGTGAGGTCGGCGTCGGTCGGCATCTGGGTGCGCTCAGGCTCGCGCCACGAAGACGCCGAGCGAAACGGCATCTCGCACTTCATCGAGCATACGCTCTTCAAAGGCACGCGCAATCGCTCGTCGCGCGAGATCGCAATCGAGAGCGATGCGATAGGAGGCAACGTCGATGCCTTCACCGCCCGCGAAGTCGCAAGCTATTACGTCAAAGTTCTGGATGAACATCTCCCGCGCGCTTTCGATCTTCTCTCTGATCTCGTAACTGCGCCTCTGTTCGATGACGAAGAGCTTGACCGCGAGCGCAACGTGGTGATGGAAGAAATCAAGATGGTCGAGGATACGCCCGATGACCTCGTGCATGAAGTCTTCGTGGCGAACTTCTGGCCCCGTCATCCGCTGGGCCGCTCGATACTCGGAACGGCGGAAACGCTCGCCACTTTCGATCACAATCGAGTGACTGATTATTTCACAAGCGTCTACACGCCGCGAAATCTTGTCGTATCGGGCGCGGGCCACATAACTCACGAAAGGTTTATCGATATGGTCGCGGAGCATCTCGGCGACCTCAAGGATCGAAAGACTGACCTCAAGGCTTCCGCGCCGAGCGCGGCATCGCCGCGAATCATAATCAGCAAAGACCTCGAACAGGCGCACCTGATACTCGGCACGCGCTCCCCTTCGATGATATCGGATGATCGCTACAGTGTGCATGTACTCAATACCATCCTCGGCGGCGGCATGAGTTCGCGACTCTTTCAAACCATCCGCGAAGAAAAGGGCCTCGCCTACACGGTCTTTTCGGGAGTGAACGCTTACACAGACGCGGGCTATATGTCGATGTATGCCGCGACTTCGCCCGAACATCTCGCGGAAGTCATACGCCTCGGAATAGATGAGTTCAGCCGCGCTAAACGAGAAAGGGTGACTGATGCCGAGCTTCAGCGCGCGAAGGATCAACTCAAGGTGTCGATCATGCTGAGCCTGGAATCCACTTCTGCGCGCATGAGCAACCTTGCGCGACAGGAGATATTTTTCCACCGACAGTTCACTCTCGACGAGATAATCGAGCGCATAGACCGCGTGACCGTCGACGATGTGCATAGAGTAGCGGGCGAGATATTCGACGGCGGCGACATGGCGGTGACGGCGCTCGGCCCGCTCGACTCAATCGACCCGGATAAAATTCAGCTTGCTTGCTGATTGTCCGTTGTCCGTTGTCCGTAGTCCGTCGTCAGTGACAAGCAACAACGGGCAACGGACAAGGGACAAGGGACGAAGGACAGATGAGACTGATCGTCTTAGGAAGCGGAAGCAGCGGCAACGCCGTCTACATCGAATCGGGCGAGACGAGCGTGCTTGTCGATGCGGGGCTTTCGGCCAAAGAAACCGCGCGGCGAATGCTCGAATCGGGAGTCGATGCGGCGCGGCTCACGGCAGTCGTCGTCACTCACGAACACGCCGATCACGTCAAAGGCGTCCACGTTTTGTCGAAGACCGCGAGCGTCCCTGTTTATATCTCCGATGCCACTCGAAATGAATGTCGCTGGCCTCGCGACGGAGCGGGCATTCGCTGGGGCGAATCGATTTCTTCGAGCGAGCCGTTTCAGATAGGCGCATTCGATTTTCACCCGTTCACCATACCTCATGACGGAGTAGACACGTTCGCTTTCACCGTCGAATCCGCCGGTGCGAAAATCGGCATCGTCACCGATCTCGGCTACATCACTCAACTGGTGGCTGAACGATTGCGCGGCTCGGATCTCATCGTGATCGAATCGAATCACGACCGCGACATGCTCAAAGTCGGCCCGTACCCGTGGCCGCTCAAGCAGAGGATCGCAAGCAACACAGGCCACCTGTCGAATGACGAGACTGCCAGGTGGATGCGCGAAGATTTCGATGGGCGGGCCGAGCATCTCGTGCTTGCGCACTTGTCGCGCCAGTGCAATCATCCTGAGCTTGCGCGGCTCTCGGCCTTGCAAGCATTAGCCTCTCGCGGCCCTGAGTTTTTCAGCGATGCGGAGCGGCGCGTCCATGTGGCGCATCACGACCGCCCAACTCAATGGTTTGAACTTTAAGGAGAGATGTCAGATGTCAGATGCTAGATGTTAGTAACTAGCATCTGACATCTGACATCTGACATCTAGCGAAATGATCGAACGATACACGCGACCCGAAATGGGCGCAGTCTGGACAGAAGAAAACAGATTTCAAAAATGGCTCGATGTCGAAATAGCCGTCTGCGAAGTCCACGCCGAGATGGGAACTATCCCCGCCGAATCAGTCGATGTCATCCGTCGCAAAGCCAGCTTTTCTGTCGATAGGATCAAAGAGATCGAACGCGCTACCCGTCACGATGTCATAGCCTTCACCACCGCGCTTGCCGAAAACATCGGCCCTGAGTCCCGTTTCGTTCACTACGGGCTGACTTCATCAGATGTCGTCGATACGGCCAACGCTTTGCTTCTGCGCGATGCGGCGACTCTCATCATCGAAGACCTTGATCGCTTAGGGATAGTTCTTCGTCGCCGCGCCTTCGAGCATAAAGAGACGGTGATGGCGGGACGCACTCACGGGGTTCACGCAGAGCCTACGACGTTCGGTTTGGTGCTTGCGCTCTACTACGCCGAAAACGAAAGGAACAAGGAACGACTCCGCAGGGCGCGCGAAACCATAAGCGTCGGAAAAATATCAGGCGCGGTCGGCACGTTCGCGCATCTCGACCCTGAAGTGGAAGAGCGCGTGTGCGAAAAACTCGCGCTCAGTTTCGCGCCCATCTCGACTCAGATCATTCAGCGCGACCGTTATGCTGAATTCCTCGCCACTCTTGCCATAATCGCATCTTCGATGGAGAAGATCGCCTTGGAAGTGCGTCACCTTCAGCGAACCGAAGTGAGGGAAGCCGAGGAGCCTTTCTCCGAAGGGCAGAAGGGATCATCAGCGATGCCGCACAAGCGCAACCCCGTAACTTCGGAGCAAATCTGCGGCCTTGCGCGCGTGGTGAGATCGAACGCGCAGGCGGGGTTTGAAAACATCGCGCTGTGGCACGAGCGCGACATCTCGCACTCATCGGTCGAGCGGGTGATTCTACCTGATTCGTGCATACTCACGGATTACCTGATAGCGAAAACCGAGTGGCTCATCGACGGGCTTGTAGTTCACGCTGGGCGTATGAGAGCGAACCTCGACGCTTTAGGCGGCGTGACCGCAAGCGGCCAGTTGCTGTTGAAACTCGCCGCGAGCGGGATGACGCGCGAAGAGGCTTATTCAATCGTGCAGCCGATGGCGATGCGCGTGTGGGATGAAGGCGCGAACTTCCGCGAGATGGTTATGAACGATGTGCGAGTGAAAGCAAGAATTTCGCGCGAAGAACTCGACGCGATCTTCGATGTGAAGCGTCAGCTTCGCAATGTCGATAAAATTTTTGAAAGGGTATTCAAAGAGTAGAAGTCAGGAGTCAGAAGTCAGAAGTCAGAATGAATGAGGAAGTCGGCGCGAGCGTAACCGCTCTAATGCGCCTCCGCTTTCATTCTGACTCCAGACTCCAGACTCCAGACTCCAGACTCCAGACTCCAGACTCCAGACTGCTAATCATGAAAGCAAAAATTTACGTCACACTGAAACCGTCCGTTCTCGATCCGCAGGGGAAAGCGATTCACCACGCGGTTGAAACCATCGGCTATCGCTCAATAGCCGACGTGCGGCAGGGGAAGTATTTCGAAATCACGCTCGACTCCGCAATCACGCCCGAAGAGGCGCGCGAGGAGATAGAGCGCATGGCTAAGGATGTGCTGGCTAATCCCGTTATAGAAGATTATCGAGTCGAACTGGATTCCGAAGGCGAGGCGTGAGATAATGCCGCTTACTTAGTCCCCACCTGCTCGGAGGAAAGGATCGAACTGGGATGAAATTCGGAGTAGTAGTTTTCCCCGGCTCCAACTGCGACCACGACACCTATCACGTTATCAGCAAAGTCATCGGCCAGCCCGTCGATTTCATCTGGCACCGACAAAGCGCAATAGGCGAATTCGACGCGATCATTCTGCCCGGCGGATTTTCTTACGGCGATTATCTGCGCACGGGAGCCATTGCGCGCTTCAGCCCCGTTATGGGCGCGGTCAAAGAATTCGCTTCGCGCGGCGGATTGGTGTTAGGGATATGCAACGGGTTTCAAATCCTTTGCGAAGCCGGAATGCTGCCGGGCGCGCTGATGCGAAATCGCGATCTTCGATTCCTCTGTCAGCACGTCAACATCCGCGTCGAGACGACCGACACCCCTTTCACGAGGGATTGTATGCGCGGCCAGGTTTTATCCGTGCCTATAGCTCACGGCGACGGAAATTATTTTTGCGACTCTTCGACGCTTGCCGAACTTCAGCGCGAAAATCGAATCATCTTTCGCTACTCGGATGAGAGAGGATTGGTGACGGATGAAGCCAATGTGAACGGCTCGCTCGATAGCATCGCTGGGATTTGCAATCGCGAGCGAAATATTCTCGGCCTGATGCCGCACCCCGAACGCGCCAGCGAAGAGATACTGTGCAGCAGCGACGGAAGGATTATTTTTCGCTCTCTTGCTGACACGCTCGCCGAGCTTGCCAAAGCGTCATAGACGGAGATCATAATGACGAACCTCAAACTTCAACCGAAATATATAACCGATTCGAAGGGGGTCAAGACAGCGGTGGTGCTTGACCTGAAACAGTACGAAAAACTGCTCGACATGCTGGAAGAAATCGATGATGCCGAATATGCAAAATCGGCGCAGAATGAACCGACTGAAGATTATCATCAATATCGGAAACGCAGGTTCAAGAGCAAGTCCTGAAGCGTGGCCCGAAAGTGTATAAACTGGAAATCACGAGGTCGGCCAAAAAGCAGATCGATGACCTGGAAGACGAAACAGCCTTGCGCATAGATGCTGTTATCCTCAAACTCGCCGCGAATCCTCGACCACCCGGATGCAAAAAACTGAAAGCCCAAAAGAATACACTGCGCGTTCGAGTCGGAGACTATCGAGTGCTTTATCAAATCGACGAGATAAAGAAACGAGTGATCGTTCTTGGAATCCTGCACAGGAGAGAGGCTTACAGATAGGGTTAAAACTTCCTGTTTCTCTTTTCCAAATCGCGCATACTGAGGCCGAACGGCAAATTTTCAATTCTCTCTGCTTGATTAAAACCTCGCCGGTCGGTTAGCATATCGATCAACTTTTTCCGTCCTCTGAAACCTGATATGATCGAACCTGCTATAACCGCCGAACTCGTTCACAGCCACGGACTCACTGACGAAGAATACGACCGAATAGTGAAACTGATCGGGCGCGAGCCAACATTCACTGAGCTTGGCATCTTTTCAGTGATGTGGTCGGAGCATTGCTCTTATAAATCATCGAAGGTTCATCTCAGAAGACTTCCGACCAAAGGCAGGCATGTGCTTCAGGGGCCGGGCGAGAATGCCGGGGTCATCGACATCGGCGGAGGGCTTGCCGCCGCTTTCAAAATCGAATCCCACAATCATCCCTCATTCATCGAGCCTTATCAGGGCGCAGCCACAGGAGTCGGCGGCATACTCCGCGATGTGTTCACGATGGGCGCGCGGCCCATAGCTTCGATGAACTCGCTGCACTTCGGCCCGCTCACAGCATCGGGAAATGCGACGCAGGAAGAGAAACACACCTCAGCGCGCAATCGCTCGATCATGTCGGGCGTGGTTCGCGGCATAGGCGATTACGGCAACGCCTTCGGATGCCCTACGGTCGGCGGCGAAGTTCGATTCAACGATTGCTATTCGCGAAATCCGCTGGTCAACGCCTTCACGCTGGGAGTGATGCGACAGGATCAGATTTTTTACGGACGAGCTTCGGGCGTGGGCAATCCTGTGATCTACGTCGGCGCGAAGACCGGGCGCGACGGCATTCACGGCGCGACTATGGCCTCGGAAGAATTCGGCGAAGGATCGGAAGAGAAACGCCCGACGGTTCAGGTCGGCGATCCGTTCCTCGAAAAACTTCTGCTCGAAGCCTGCCTCGAAGCCATGCGCGCCGGCGCGATTGTCGGCATTCAGGACATGGGCGCGGCTGGATTGACAAGCTCTTCAGCCGAGATGGGCGGGCGCGCGGGCAACGGTGTCGAACTGGATTTAGACCTCGTGCCGCAACGCGAAACCGGCATGACCGCTTACGAGATGATGCTCTCGGAATCTCAGGAGCGAATGTTGATCGTAGCCGCGCACGGGCGCGAGCGCGAGATAGTCGAGATATTCAAAAAGTGGGAACTCGACGCCGTTGTAATAGGCGCGGTCACTGATGACAATCATTTGCGCGTGAAAAAAGATGGCCGAGTTTTTGCCGACATCCCCATCACCGCGCTCACGGATGAAGCGCCGGTTTACACGCGCCCAGTCGCGCAACCTGAGCCTGCATCGCGGAGCGCAGTCGCGCAGATAGAATCTTCCACGGAAGAGATTGACGCGACGTTTATGCGCCTGATCGCGTCTCCCGCGCTTGCGTCGAAAGAATGGGTTTATCGCCAGTACGATCACACCGTCCGCACGAACACAGTCACGATGCCCGGCTCGGACGCCGCTGTTGTGAGGATCAAAGAGACTCGCCGCGCCCTTGCGATGACTCTCGATTCGAACGCCAGATATTCGCAGATCGATCCGCGCGGCGGCGCGCGACTCATCATCGCCGAAGCATGTCGGAATCTTACGGTGAGTGGCGCGCGCCCCGTCGCGCTTACGAACTGTCTGAATTTCGCTTCGCCCGAACGCGCGGAAGTCATGCGGCAGTTCAGCGAGACGATTGAAGGAATGCGCGAAGCGTGCGAGGCGTTCGATACGCCCGTGACCGGCGGCAACGTGAGCTTTTACAACGAAACCGAAGGGCGGGGAGTTTATCCTACGCCGGTCATCGGAATGGTAGGCATAGTCGAAGACCTCAGACACATCACTACCCAGTGGTTCAAAAACGAAGACAGATCAATAATCCTGCTCGGCACGAACGGCGACGATTTGGGAGCGAGCGAGTATCTGCTATCGCGCGGGAGGATGGAAGGAGATGTGCCGCGACTCGATCTTGAGTTTGAGAAGAGAGTGCAGGAAGCCTGTTTGCGGATGATCCGAGAGGGGCTTGTCGAATCGGCGCACGATGTCGCGGATGGCGGACTCGCGGTAGCACTCGCCGAATGCTCTTTTTCAAGTTATCGCCGCAAGGCAATCGGATTGAAAGTCGATCTCGAAAGCGATCTCTCCATTGCGGCGCTGCTTTTTGGCGAAACGCCTTCGCGGATCATTCTTTCGATTGCCGATAATACTCTGGAGCGCGCGCTTGAGATTGCGCGCGAGATGAATGCGCCTGCCAGCATTATAGGTCGAACCGGCGGCGAGCAGATAGAAATAACCGTCAATAGAGAGACCGTCATCAATAGACGGATTGCCGAGGTGGAATCCGAGTGGCGCGATACGCTGCCGCGCGTTTTCGCAATTCCATCAATGTCGGCGGACTGAAGTCGCTGCAAATCAAGAAGAGAAAAACCACAGATGAACACAGATGGACACAGATAGAGAAAAAACCGAAGATTTCTCTGTTTTTTCTTCCCCGTCTTATCCGTGTTTATCTGTGTTCATCTGTGGTTCCTTCCCGCTAAAAAATTAATGGCCCTAAATCAGCCTGTGAATATACGACATCGCCCGCCTGCGCAGGCTATTTCAATCCTACATCCTTCTGCTAAACTACCGGCGACATTTTGCCGGAGAGGAGTGAAGATGAAACCGATTTGCGCAACGACCGAAGGAACCTCTCGATACGCCGAGCGGTTCGCCTCCCAGACCGCGCCGGGTCATTTCCGCCGACAACAGAATTTGCTGATGTCGACTATCGGGATAGGCACTTATCTCGGCCACTGGGATGACGCGACTGATCGTTTGTATGAAGAATCAGTTCGCCGCGCCGTAGAGCTTGGCTGCAACGTCATCGATTCGTCTATCAACTATCGCTTTCAACGAAGCGAGCGCAATATAGGCGCGGCTCTCAAACAACTCTTCGAAGCAGGCAAAGCTTCGCGCGACGAGATCATCATCGCCACCAAAGGCGGCTACTTTCCCTTCGACGACGAGATGCCGCGCGATCCCCGCGCATGGATAAAAAAGAACATACTTGATACAGGCGCAGCGCGCGCGGAAGACATAGTCGATACTCATTGCATGTCGGCAAGCTATCTCGACAATCAGTTGTCGCGCAGTCTGGAAAACCTCGGCCTCGAATGCGTGGACATTTATTACATTCACAATCCTGAATCACAGCTTGACCGAATTGCGCGCGATGAGTTCCTTCGCCGCATCCGCGCCGCCTTTGAATTTCTCGAAAAAGCGGTCGCCGATGGACGCATAAAAATTTACGGCACGGCGACCTGGAACGGATACCGCCAGCCTCCGCGAGCGAAAGGGTATCTCTCACTCGCGGAGTTGGAAAAAATCGCCCGCGAGATCGCAGGCCCGGAGCATCATTTCCGCGCGATTCAACTGCCTTACAACCTGGCGATGCCCGAAGCGCACATCTCGCCAAACCAGAAAGTCGGCGACAAGTATGTCTCATCGCTTGAGGCAGCCGACCATTTCGGCATCACTGTTATGTGCAGCGCGTCAATGCTTCAGGCGCGACTTGCCGGTAATCTGCCCGATTTCATCCGTCAGTCTCTCGTCGGGCTTACTTCAGACGCGCAGCGCGCGATTCAATTCGTTCGTTCCACGCCCGGAGTGACTACGGCGCTGGTCGGGATGAGCCATCGCGCGCATGTCGAAGAGAATATGATGGCGGCTCGCGTAGCGCCCCTTTCGCTCGAAGATTTCAATCGTATGATCGAGAGCGCCGAATGATTTTTTGCGCTTTTTCATTTTCGCCCTGCGTAATGTATAATGACGGCAGCTTACAGATATGGCTATAGAGCTTGCGCCGTGACTGAACTTGAGAAAGAGTGAGTCGCAAAAATGGCAGCAGAACTTCCGACCCCCAATATTTATTTAACACCTGACAGCGCCCTTCTCTCTCGATTGAAGCGAGCCGTCAGCGAAGCGAAGGGCGAAATCACCGAAGACCCGGTTTCTTATCTGCGCGCAGCATTTCTGCCCGACCGTATCAAAGAATGGTTTCCAGTTAGATTAGGCATCTACTTCGCGGATGCGGCGCTCGCGCTCGTTCGTCATCCTCTGACATTTATCAAAGAAGCTCGCCTGCCCGACTTTATAGGCGAACGTCGCCGCCGCAGGTTTCGCTGGGCATTGAGCTTTTCGATGATGCTTCATTCAGTGCTGCTCGCTTATCTGTTCTACGCCGCATTCATCGCGCCGTTTATGGGAATCAAGATCGTCGATAAGGCTTATCGCACATTCGACGCGGAGGCTCTTCTCAAACCGCTGCAATATCCGCCCGGTATGCTGCGCATAACCGTTCCTCAATCCACCATGACGCTCGAAGAGATTCGCGCAAGAGAGAAAAAGCGACTCGAAGAAGCGAAAGCCCGCCGCGAAAAGGAAGAACGCGAGCGAGCGAAACGTGAGAAGGAAGAGCAGGAACGCATTGCGCGCGAGCAGAAGGCTGAAGCCGAAAAGAAAGCCGCCGAAGAGGCAGCCAAAAAGCCCTGCGCCGAGCAGATCGGAGAACTCAACCTCGCGCCCATAAAAGACCTTGTCGGGAAAATTTATCAACTGCATGGAGCGGGACAACTGGGGATGCAGGATTCCAGGCTCAACGTGATGATCGGGTTCAAGATAGACTCCGACGGCGCGCTGTCGAAAATAACTGTAGTCAAATCATCCGGCGTGAAGCTCATCGATAAGTACTCGGCGGAAATCATCTGGAACATAGGCGAATCGCACGCGCTCGGAATGTTTTGCAAACTCTCCTCGACGACCGTCGCGCTCGACCTCAACGATCAAATCGCGCGGCTGACCATAACCGGATTTGCGCCGACCCCGGATATGGCGCAGGATATCAGCGCCAAGCTCAACACCCTTTTCAAATTCGTCGCCTGGAATAATAAAAAGTCGAACCCTCCGGTCGCCGAACTCATGTCGCTCGTCAGAGTCAGAAGCAATGGCAAACGCCTTGAAGCGGAACTTGCAGTCTCTCGCGAGCGCGCCGACGCTATGATGCGCGAACAGTTCGGTAAAACTCCCGGCACTCCTCAGTAGTAAGGCAAAAGGCAAAAGGTAAAAGGCAAAAACGGAAGATTACGCAATAATGGCAATTCAAGCTGGTGACAACGGCTTTCTTACTTTTTCATTTTGCCTTTTTACTTTTGCCTTACTCCGCTTATGCCTGAACTCCCTGAAGTAGAAACCCGCCTCGTTTACCTGCGAAGAAACGCTCTGGGCAAACGCATACTTCGCGTCACCATCACCGCTGCGAATATGATCAAAACGCCCACAGCGAGATCGTTCGCGCGTCGCTTGCAGGGCCGTCGAATGATCGAGGCTTTTCGTCGCGGCAAATACCTGATAGTCGCGCTCGACAGCGGGTTTCTGGTATTGCATTTCGGCATGGGCGGCGACCTGATCATGCATAGCTCGAAGCAGGACGCGCCCGCGATGACGCGCATCGATTTTATTCTCGACGATGGAAAGCGATTGGCCTTCACCTGCCCGCGCAAAATATGCCGCGTGTTTTTAGTCAATGAGATTTCCGATATTCCTGCCCTGCATCGAATGGGGCCTGAACCGCTCGGCGGCGAATTCACTTTCTCTTATCTCGAACACGTCATCAGCCAAAGCCCGCGGCGGCGGATCAAGCCGTTGCTATTGGATCAGGAAAAAATCGCCGGAGTGGGAAATATCTACGCCGATGAAATTCTGTTCGGCGCGGGCGTCAGACCCGACCGCGAGGTATCGAGTCTGACGCGCGAAGATATCCGACTCATTCACCGCGAGACGCGCCGTGTTCTGCGACGCGCGATCAGGACGGGAGGCGATGAAAATTTCCCTTCCGATTTTCTCGTCTCGCGCAGCGCGCAGAAAGCCGCTTGTCCCGTCTGCTTCGGCGCGATTGAAAGGAAGCGAATCGGCGGGCGCACGGCTTATTTTTGCCCCCATTGTCAAAAGTGACGTGAAAGCTCGTTCATATCTGAGTAAGCTTGAAGAAGCGAAACTATGGCGAGCGATTCAAACTTTGCGACACCCACCGACCGATTTCCGCAAACAAGCTGGTCGGCTGTTCGAGCAGCCGCAGGCACGGATCAAGGGGAGCGTGAGCGCGCGCTCTCGACGCTTATAGCCGCTTACTGGAAACCTGTCTACAAGCACATCCGCCTCAAGTGGAACAAGTCAACAGATGACGCAAGCGATTTGACGCAATCCTTTTTCGTCGCGGCGATGGAGAAGAATTTTTTTCGATCATTCGATCCGCAGAAAGCGCGATTCAGAACTTTTCTAAGAACCTGTCTCGACCATTTTCTGGCCAACGAAGAAAAAGCCGCGCGCAGAATCAAACGCGGAGGCCGCATGGAATTTCTGTCGCTCGACTTCGCGGGCGCGGAAGTAGAACTTGCTCGCGCTCAATGGTCTTCGCCTGAAACGCCGGACGAGAGGTTTGAAAAAGAATGGGCGCGCAGCGTGTTTGCGCTCGCGCTCGACGCATTGCGCGATCATCTGGAAACCAATGGCAAACAGGTTCACTTTCAACTCTTCGAGCGATACTATCTCGACGACACGGAAACATCTTACGCCATGCTGGGTTCCGAGTTCGGCCTCTCGTCGAGTCAGGTGACGAACTTTCTGGCTCTGGCCCGAAGAGAATTTCGCCGTGCGCTGCTCGATCACCTTCGCGCGCTCACCGCAAGCGATGAAGAGTTCCGCCGCGAAGCCCGATCACTTCTCGGAGACGCCGAGTGAAATGGCTTTCAGACAAAACCATTGACCGTTTGCGCGAGGCGGCAGAGACGCCTGATCTCACAGGCACGCCTTACCGAATCATTCGCAAAATAGCTCGCGGCGGGATGGGCGCGGTCTTTCTGGCCGAAGACTCACGGCTTGATCGAAGAGTGGCGATAAAAATCACCGACGCGCCCGACCCATCAGGCGAGCTTGCCCGAAGGCTTTCGAGAGAGGCCCGCATCATCGCGCGCCTTGAGCATCCCGGCATCGCGCCTGTTCACGACGCGGGGGCGCTTGAGGACGGGCGCGTGTTTTATGTGATGAAGCATGTGGAAGGCGACCGACTTGACGAGCATGTGAAAAAGATCAGTTCGCTTTCAGACCGGCTCAGAATTTTTCAGAAGGTGTGCGAGGCCGTCTCTTTCGCTCATGCCAGCGGAGTGCTTCATCGCGATCTCAAGCCCGCGAACATAATGGTCGGGCAATTCGGCGAGGCTCTGGTTATGGACTGGGGCGTGGCGAAAATTCTCAGCGACTTCGAAGAACAAAACGAAAACGATTCCATCGATCACGAACGCAAAGCGGGAGACACGGCTCACGGAACAGTCGTGGGAACGCGCGGATACATGGCTGCGGAGCAGGCCGCAGGCGCGAATGATGATCTTGACGAACGCGCTGATGTGTACGCGCTGGGCGCGGTGCTTTATTTTCTGCTCACCGACCGCGCGCCATCGGACGCGCGCCCGCGCCAGTTAAAGCCTGATATTCCACGAGCGATAGAAGCGGTCTGTTTGAAAGCTATGTCCGCGAGTCGCGATGAAAGATACCCAGGCGCGCGGGAAATGCTTGCGGATGTGACGCGCTTTCTCGACGGGCTGCCGGTTATGGCTTATCGCGAAAGTGCGCTTGAGCGAGCCTCGCGATGGGCGGCGCGCAACAGATTTCTTTTGGTTTTGATACTGGCATATCTGTTGATGAGAATAATTCTGCTGCTTGTTTTGGGGCGTTAAAGAAAACCTGAGAAAGGTTTAATAGAAGATCGAAGGCAGTCACACTGCACGAGGAGACGGAGGAATGTCGAAACCCCTGCTTGGGCTGTTGCTCGGAGCCGCGTTGGGACTCGCGGACGGAATCACGGGATTGTTTTCGCCAGCCGTCAGCGCGATGATCGCGCGGGTGATAGTCGTAACGACGATCAAGGGAGTGATAACAGGTATAGTCGTGGGGCTGATCGCGCGCAGGCTTCGTTCGCTGGTGCTTGGCATTCTTGCGGGTCTTGTGACGGGTTTTTCATTGAGCTATCTGGTGGCTCTTTCGGCCCCGCCGGGACTTTACTGGGACATCGTGCTTCCGGGCGCGGTACTCGGCGTGATCGTGGGATTTGCAACGCAGAGATTCGGCAGAGCGAATGAAAAGCTGAAAACTGTTTCCGAGGAGCCTGGTGGCGCAAGCTGTTAGCTTGCGCCGCGATTTCGGAGGAGATGATATGCGCAATTTGATCAGTGTCGTCGCTTTAATCTGTTTGTGTTTCGCAGCGGGTCACGCGCAGGAACGCAAATCGATGAATGATCTCTCATGGCTTGCGGGTTGTTGGGAAAACAAAAGCAGCAAAAGGGTGAGAGAAGAATACTGGACGAAGGCGGCGGGCGGCTCGATGTTCGGGATGGGCCGAGCCATCAGCGACGGCAGAACGACTGAGTTTGAATTCATGCGCATCCACGAAGAACGAGGAGATGTGCTTTATACCTCCAAGCCTTCGGGCCAGCCGGAAGCATCATTCAAGCTGGTCAGAACAAGCGAGCATGAAGCGGTCTTTGAAAATCCTCAACATGATTTTCCGCAGCGAATCATTTATCGCAAGCAATCGGACGGATCACTTCTGGCGAGGATCGAAGGCGAGAGAAACGGAAAGCAGTCGGGCGTTGACTTTCCGTTCGCCCGATTGAAATGCGATTCGGCAATGTCTCTACAAAGCGAATCGAGCGATGATCGCGCGCGCAGCAATGCAGCGACGCCTAATGATAAGAACTGGGCGCAGGCTTATGAAAAGCTCAAAACCCTTGTGGGCAAATGGAAGGCCCGCACCGCAAGCGGAAGCGATGCATATCTTCTGTTCGAGACAGTTTCAAACAAGACGGCTCTGCATGAAAGATTCATCGACGAAGGCAATCCGGCGCATTCGAATCTTCTGACCGTCTACCATCGAGACAAGGACGGATTGATGGCGACTCATTTCTGCTCGATGAACAACCAGCCGCGTTTGCGAGCCGTCGAGGTTTCTTCTGACTTGAGCCGTCTGACATTTTCGATTGTAGATATAACGAACCTGAAAACTGCGGACTCGGCGCACATGTACAAACTGACTTATGAATTTCACGACAGCGATCACATCACGAGCATCTGGACTATGCGGCAGGGCGGAAAAGATGTGTTCGTCGAGACGCTCCGCTGGGAGCGTCAGAAGTAGATGCTCGAAAGTTAATGCGCAAACTGACAGTTTGCGCCACATCGAAAGGAAGCGATTATGAGACGAGCGGTTGATTTCTTCAGTCACAGCTTCGCGCTGATGGCCTGCCTGACTCTGGCAGTTTCTTCGCTCGCGCAATCGAACGGGAAGCCGAACCTCGTGCCGATCCTGGATCGTGAGCGCGAAATAGAAATGGCTCTGAGCGCGGCTCCTGAGCATTTGCGAAAGGACGCGACCGTTTACGCGCTTGAGCGCGGCGGCTTCGTGAAGGCCAAAGAAGGCGCGAACGGGTTTTCATGCCTTGTGACTCGCAATAATGAAGAGACTTCACCTATCTGCTACGACGCGGAAGGATCGCAGACGACTTTGAAAGCCGACCTCAGACGCGCCGAACTGCGCGAGCAGGGAAAAAGCGAGAAGGAAATCGAGAGTATAATCTCCGAAGAGTATCGCGCTAAAAAACTTCTCGCTCCGCGTCGTCCCGGCGTGGCCTACATGCTTTCAAACCACTTCACACGCCACGATCACAAGACGGGCAAGACGACCGTCGTATTCGGGCCGCATGTGATGTTCTACGCGCCTTACATGAAAAACGCGGACATCGGCGCGCTGCCCTCTCATCGCGGCAGCGAATCACAGCCCTGGATTCTCAACGAAGGCAAACCCAACGCTTACATCATCGTCGTGACTAAGGATGCAAGCGACAAGTGATTCGAATGCGGAGTGCGGAGTGCGGAATGCGGAATGAAGAAGGATTCCTCTATTCCGCACTCCGCATTCGCAATTCCGCATTACTGAAGTGGCAGTTTCCCTGAGCTTCCCTTCCCCGCGCGCGGGCCGCGATTATCTCGCGCGGGCGCGTGATCGAGATTAGCCACTCGCAATCCCAACTCATAAGCGAACTGCGCGATGCGCGCCATCTTCTCATAGTTGATCTTGTCCGCGCTGTCGGTGTTCGCGTGATAATCGGGGTGCAGTCCCGTGAAGAGAAAAACTATCGGAATTCCTTTCGCTGCGTATGAATAATGATCCGAGCGATAATAAATCTGCTCGGTGTCGCCGAGGTCGTTCATCTCGAAATCGAGCGCGAGCGGTTTTGCCATCGCCTGATTCGCATCGATGGTCAGGTTGTGAAGTTCCGTGCTTATACGATCCGACCCGACGACGAAAACATGATTCGCGTTTTCAGCTTTGTCCTGACTGTTGCGCCCGATCATGTCCATGTTGATCTGAGCGACTATTTTATCGAGCGGCACGGTCGGGCGATCAGCGAAATAGCGCGAGCCTAAAAGACCGCGCTCCTCGCCCGCGTGCCATACGAAGATGGCAGAGCGGCGCGGCTTCCTCGCGGTCGCGAACGCTTTGGCGATAGCGAGAAGTCCTATCGACCCGGAGCCGTCATCGTCTGCGCCGTTCCATATTCGATCCGTAGGGTCGTTTATGCGCCCGCGTCCGGCTCTCAGTCGCGGCCCGTTTGCGGTCTGCTCTATCTCGCCTTCAGAATATCCGACGTGATCGTAGTGCGCGCCGAAGGCCACAAAGGTATCTTTGAGTCTCGGATCAGAGCCTTCGACGATGCCGACGACATTGCGCGTGTACTGAGTGCGGATGACGCGATAATCGGCGTCGAGGTTGAAAGTCAGCCGGACATTTTTCAACGTGACGGAAGGAAGCTTCTCGCCGCGGCTTGCTTTGTCTTTGAGGTCGGTATAATTTGCGCCCACGCTGGTGAATAAAAATTCCAGAAGCTCGTCGCTTGCAGAAACCGATGGCGCAACATCCGCGTCGAGTCGCTGCGCGGTGGTGAAGTCGGGATTGTCGCCCTGATTTGTGGAAGGCTGAGGATTTGGTCGGCGTGAACCGAAAGCGGGGCCGATTGTCGCGACAGCGCCCTGTTGTTCAATGGCTGAGCGAGCGCGACTGCCGAGCAAGCGACGATAGCGCGCGTCGAGACCGGCTGGGCCGTTCGAGCCGAGATAGAGGACGACTTTGCCGCGGACTGATTTGCCCGCGAAATCATCGTGAACGGGAGATGCGCCAAGCCCGTAGCCGACGAATTCTATCTGGTCTGAGGTGAAGCTTCGTTTGGCTCCGACGAAAGCGGGAAAGTCTGCGCCTTCGCCCTGTTTGAATGTGCGGGTCTGGCCGTTAGCTTCAAGGGTGAGCGACGAGCGGTTGGCGACTTTGACGCCGAGAACGGCGACGCGCTGAAAGTAAGAGCCTTCAGGGCCTCCGGGACGGACGCCGAAGGATTTCAGTTGAGCGGCGAGGTATCCGGCGGCAAGTCCCAGACCTTCGGAGTAAGTATTTCGTCCTTCGAATTCGTCAGAGGCGAAGTAAGTGAGCCACTGTTTGATTTCCGTTTCGCTTATGCGCCCGCCGTCGGCATTGACGAGGGGGAAAGCAAACGCGAGCAGCGTGAGCATTGCGATAATTTTGCGAAGAAGCTTCATTGCGTCTCCTTTGGGTGAAATGAATTGTGTGAAGCAAGACTAATACGATTAGCGCGAAGGCGGGGATGCAGGAATTCCGGTCGGCTTTGCATCAGCATTACAGATGGGTAAACAGGAATTTCTCATTAACACCGCGATTGATCGCGGTGGGAGATGCGCCTGAAAGCCAGTCAACTGTTTTAACAGTTTCTCATCGCTTTGCCTACGATCTACTGACCGAGCATCTTTATCACCACTGGTCGGGTCGCGCAGCGGTGATGGAGATTGACACAAGAATTTCTACGGCAGAAAAACTGTTGAAACAGTTTCGGATTTCGGTCTTCGCTTTTCACCGCGATCAATCGCGGTGTTAATGATAAGGTCGCGCTCAGGACTATCCTCGGCATTCAATTTCGAGGTCGGCTACTGCATTGGAGAATTCCGTTTCCTGTTATTCGCTCCATGTTCCAGCCAATGAATCCAGATCGTGGTAAGCCTGCAATGGAGAAGTCTGCTGGTCTATATTGATCCCTTTGCGAATGAGTTCCACAACGAGCGATTCTGCAGTTATGCCGCGCCGCTCGGCTTCCCTGCTTATCCACTGAGCAGTAGCGTCGTCTAAATTCTGAATCGTGATGTTGGTACTCATGCGGCCTCCCTGCAATCAATGATTCACGGCATCATCGTATCATACTTTGGAAAGCAGCAGGTTGATCGTCTCGCCCGCTTCGATGATTTCTTCGAAGTGAAGATGCGCGGCTTCCTTGATGTTTGTGAGCAGTTTTTCGTAAGTCTTCCCCTGAGTGAAGAGGCTCACTCCGATGCCGCGCCCGCACCAGGATTTTCCGTCGTGGTAGATTTCGATTTTGACTAACACAGAGTTTCCTTTCGCTGGTGATGTCGGGGTCATTATATCAGCCGCGCGAAACTCTGCTTCTTTGACCATGATGAAGGACTACTCTAACCCATCATGCGAGTTTGGCGTACTTCGTCCTTAATTTACTTTAAGATTTCTGGAGGAGTATTCTTCCGCTCCGCAGCAACCCAGTTGTCATCGGGAAAGGTGTATATTCCTTGCGCGCGCCATAGATAGGTATCTACGTAGTGATCTTTCCAGCCAGACGTCCAAGTGCCAATCAACAGGTTTGTTGTATATTCAGTTGGCCAGCAATTTAAGTAATCAGGGTATTCAATCACAGTTAGTCCGTCTATCAAGAGTTCAATAAGTGGCTTCCCTTTGTCCCAGCGCACTAGAAAATGGTGCCAGCCGACTTGTAGGTCGATAGAATCCCTATACTTGGCTGACCAACTTTCCCCTTCTCCGTTTGTGATCCAAATTTTCCAGTAATGACCTTCCGGCGGATCATAAGATTTTGGGCCACGCGACAAAGAGAATACGTTCAAGTACCTGTCATCTTCAGTGTGAAGTCCAGAATTCGTATCGTGAGAGAGAATATATCTGTTATTTACCAAACGCCTTATACCATTACCAAACGGATCAAGATATACCCAAATGGAAATTCCGCCTCGAACCGCTCGTAGAATGCTCGATGGCATTGGAACTACCGATTCGGGGATCGAAGGAGCAACATACACAGGCTCAATATGAAATACTTTGCTCGGCGTAGCTTGAGGAGCAGGTGAAGCCTTTGAGGAAACAATTTGGCTTCTGACAGCGAAAATAGTCAAGAGCAACCCAAAAACCAATAGGGCATACGGAAAGAATCCTAATTGAGGAACACTAGATATTGAAGAAGTGACAATCAATGCAACCAGAGCCAGCAACATCGAAGCAATACCGAACAGAAAAATTGGTTGACCTGCTAAACGGGTGATTATTTCTCTTAATGTTTGGTTCGTTTCTCTGATCGTCTCGTTTAATTGCTCTGTTCCTGAAGTTTTCGGTTGAATATTCATAGTGCTTCTCACATCAATCAGAAATTATTTGCGCCATTTTCGCGACCGAGTCTGACTTTCAATCATAGGTCTACCACGCCGCCAAAATCGATTCAAGTTTCAACCCGCTAACAATCTCGTCTTCAATTTTGGCTTCGGGCCAACTGAATGATCACCATCACCTGCACGGCTGCGGTCTTTTTCACTCTCTCGCAGGTTAGCCGCCTCACTTTATTCTCATCGATTATGCCTGTCAAATGGGCAAAGGCCCGTCAGGTTTTCGCGCATCGCTCCGAAGGAGCGGCGGATATTAGCCGGTGGTGGAGCGAAGCGCAGCCGTCGGAAACGATGCCATCAAAAATTCGTCGCGCCCCGAAGGGGAGCCGGATCGAGGTTTCATCCAGCGCCCTTTCAGGGCGCGCGGGTTTGTGTGCGACTGTGTTCCGGTGGCTTTACCACCGGCTAATTTCCTTCGGCCCTCCGGGCCGGTTGTGGCGATTTTCTCTCTTCGCACATTGCGTCGCTGCTCTTTCAGGACGCGTTTGGAAATACCGTTCAAGACATAGCTCCGTAGGAGCGCGATGTTTATAGGATGATTCAGCATTCCATCTACAAGCTCCGTAGGAGCGATATGTAAAAGATGTCGCTCCTATGGAGCTTGATCAAACTTTTCAACATTCCTTCTATAAACATTTCGCGCCTACGGTGCTGATTTCCAAACGCTCTTTCAAAATCTCTGCAAGCCTGCTCTCCTCTCACGATTCAATTCATGTCGGCTAATCGTTGCTTACTGCCCGTGACCGGATGTAGTGTTTCTAAGAACAAGATTCTTTCCGAGGATGTGCTTATGCTAAAACGATTCAAAAACGCGATGTGCGCGTTAATGATACTTTCTCAATTCTTCTGGGCCTTCCTTCCTCTTGTCGATCCCAATGACGTGATCGGTCAAACCCGAAGAAGACCCCGACCGCAGGTCAACAACATGAATAATGGACTTCAAATCAAACTCAGCGAAGGAAGCCCCGCGTCCGGCAAAGCCGAAACTGTGCCTACTGCTCCCGCTTCTCAACTCACGGACGCCGACCTTCAAACAGTCATCGCGCGACTGCAACCCGTCAAGGCCGACCCAACGGATGAAAAAGATTTCGCGCTGCGTGATCGCTCGCTTCCTCCGCCTCGCACGGGCAAAACCATTCAGGCTTCTTTCCCTCCGCCTGATGTCAAAACCGCGCCTGACATATCAACAGGCCCGCTTGAAGTCGTGCGCTTCCTCCCGGAAGGCGATGTGCCTATCGCCCCGCAACTGAGCGTCACTTTCTCTCAACCCATGGTCGCTGTCACTTCACACGCTGACACCGTAGCCGCGGGCGTGCCGGTTCGTCTCACCCCGCAGCCGCAGGGTCAGTGGCGATGGATCGGGACGAAGACTCTGCTATTCGAAACGGGAGAGCGTTTCCCCATGGCGACCGAATATCGAGTCGAAATCCCTGCTGGCACGAAATCAGCCACAGGAGCCTCTCTCGCGGCGGCGCGCACATGGAAATTCGCCACTCCGCCTCCCACGGTCAAATCTTCCTATCCTGTGAGCGGCCCGACCCGACGCGACCCGGTGATATTCGTCGAGTTCGATCAGGCCATAGACCCTGAAGCCGTGCTTGAAACCATCCGCATCAGTTCAGGAAGATCGCAGTGGAACGCGAGACTCGCAACTCGCGAGGAAATTCTTTCCGACCCCGCGGTGAGCCAGCTAGCCGCAGGCGCGCAGAAAGGCCGATGGCTTGCCTTTCGCGCCGAAGATCAATTGCCCGCAGACACTTCGATCAATGTCTCAGTCGGCCCCGGTACGCCTTCAGCCGAAGGGCCGGTCAAGACTCGCGCGGCGCAGGCTTTTTCATTTCGCACCTACGGGCCGCTCCGCGTGACTGAGCATCGCTGCGGCTGGCAGGAGAACTGCTCGCCCTTCGATCAGTGGACTATCAACTTCACAAATCCTCTCGACGCCGAGGCGTTCGATAAAGCTCAGGTCAAAGTCGAGCCTGAAATTCAGGGGATGAAAACTTCAGTCTACGGAAATACGCTCGTCATAACCGGCATCAAAAAAGGCCGCACCACTTATCGCGTCACGCTCGATTCTTTGATCAAAGATCAGTTCGGGCAGACGCTCGGCTCACAGGTGCCCCTCACTTTCAATGTCAAATCAGCGCCCGCCGCGCTCTTTTCATCGGGCGGCAACTTCGTCGTACTCGATCCGTCAGCGCAGCCGCGCTATTCCGTCTACAGCATAAATCACAACGCGCTCAAGGTTCGCGTCTATCGCGTGGGGCCGGAAGACTGGCGTCAGTTCCTCGCCTTCACGCAGAGCCGGAATGAAAACACTCAGGCTACGCCTCCCGGTCGACTCATAGTTTCAAACACAGTGACAGTCAACTCTCAACCTGATGAGATGGTCGAGACGCGAATCGATCTTGCGCCCGCGCTCGATGACGGGCTGGGTCACGTCTTCATCATCGTAGAGCCAACCGTGCAGCCCAAGAGTCGTTGGGAGCGAACAACCATCATGGCGTGGGCGCAGGCTACGCAAATTGGACTCGATGCTTTCGTCGATGGCGATCATTTGCTGGGCTGGGCGACTTCGCTCAAAGACGGAAAGCCTGTGGAAGGCGCGCAGATGATGATCGTGCCTACGGGAATAAACGCCACCACGGGATTTGATGGGCTTGCTCGAATGGCTTTGAAGCCCGCCGGGGGGAGCGGCACGAATCTACTGATTGCGCGCAAGGGCAAAGACACGGCCATACTTCCTGAAAACACTTACTACTGGAATGAGCGTGGCGGATGGTCTCTTCGCGCGGCGACGGATTCGCTTCGCTGGTTCGTGTTCGATGATCGAAAGATGTATCGCCCCGGCGAGGAGGTTCACGTCAAAGGCTGGCTTCGCATCGTAGGCGGCGGCAAGGAAGGCGATGTCGGCCCGCTCGATAATGGCGCGGCATCGGTCGCTTATACGCTCAAGGATTCGCGCGGCAATGATGTTTTGAAAGGCACTGCCGCGATAAACGCGCTCGGAGGATTCGACACGAAATTCAAGCTGCCGCCTACGATGAATCTCGGTCAGGCTTATGTGCAATTGCAGGCGCAGGGCGGCACAGAACGCGGCGAGGGCCGCGGCTTCAATCATCAACTACAGGTTCAGGAATTTCGTCGTCCTGAGTTCGAAGTAAACGCGCAGTCGAGCGAAGGCCCGCACTTCGTCGGAGGACAGGCGACGGCTTCAGTCGCGGCTTCTTACTACGCGGGCGGCGGACTGAGTAACGCCGATGTGAATTGGACTGTCACATCTACGCCGACGAATTTCACTCCGCCTAATCGCAGTGATTTCACATTCGGGAAGTGGGTGCCGTGGTGGATAATGCACAGCGACACGGGGCAGAGCCGCGCGGAATCTTTCACGGGAAAAACCGACGCTGCGGGCAAGCATCACCTGAAGATCGATTTCCTGTCAGCCGATCAGCCGCGACCTTACGCCATAACAGCGGAAGCAAGCGTGATGGATGTCAATCGTCAGGCGTGGAACGCGAGAGCGAATCTGCTCGTGCATCCGTCTGAAGTTTATGTCGGCATCCGCAGCCCGCGCACCTTCGTTCAAAAAGGCGAACCCATCATCATCGAATCAATCGCTACCGACCTCGACGGCAAAGCTCTAGCGGGTCGCGATATTCGAATTCGCGCTGTGCTGCTCGACTGGGTTCAGGAGCGAGGCGAGTGGAAACAAAAAGAAGTCAATCCGCAGGAATGCAACGTGAAGTCCGCCGCTGACGCAGTTCAATGTCGATTCGAGACGAAAGAAGGCGGCGTGTATCGAATCACGGCTACGGTGATCGATGATCGCGAGCGCGAAAATCAAAGCGAGCTTACTGTGTGGGTCGCTGGCGGCAGGACCGTGCCTAAGCGCGAGATCGAACAGGAAGAAGTTCCGCTCATTCCTGATCGCAGAGAGTATCAGCCTGATGACACGGCTGAGATTTTAGTGCAGGCTCCGTTTTATCCGGCTGAAGGAGTGCTGACGCTTCGACGGTCAGGCATCGTCAAGACCGAGCGATTCCGAATGGACACGGCTTCGCGCACTTTGAAAGTGAAGATTGATGAGTCGTACATACCGAACGTGTATGTTCAGGTCGATTTAGTCGGCTCTGCGCCTCGCACGGATGAAGAGGGCAAAGCGATTGATCGCGCGCCGCGACGACCCGCGTTTGCGTCGGGATCGCTCAATCTATCAATTCCTCCGCTTCAGCGAAAGCTTGCTGTTCAGGCCACACCGCGCGACAAGGCATTGGAGCCTGGGGGCGAGACCGATGTCGATGTCGAAGTGAAAGATGCGCGCGGCGAACCTGTGGCGGGAAGCGAAGTCGCCGTCGTGGTCGTCGATGAAGCGATACTCGGACTTACGGGTTATCGCATAGGCGATCCGCTATCGACTTTCTATACGCATCGCGGCGCGGACACGCAGGATTATCATTTGAGAAAAGACGTGCTGCTTGCGAACGCGGAAGATTTGATAGGAAAGCTGCCGCCCGGTGGAGGAGGCGGCGGCGGTGTTGAGGCACGACAGGTGGCAGAGTTAGCCGCGGCTCCGCCCGCGTCAGCCGCAGCCCCGCCGATGAAAGCCAGAATGATGAAAAACGGCGGCGCTGCGGCGGAGCCTGCCGAGCCGATTCGCGTTCGCGCGGACTTCAACGCGCTTGCCACCTTCGCGCCCGCTGTGCCAACGGATTCAACAGGCCGCGCTCGCGTCCACGTCAAAGTGCCTGACAATCTCACGCGCTATCGAGTGATGGTCGTGGCCGTAGCAGGCGGCAAACAGTTCGGCGGCATAGAATCAACAATCACTGCGCGACTGCCGTTGATGGTTCGCCCGTCCGCGCCGCGATTCCTCAACTTCGGCGATAAGTTTGAATTGCCTGTCGTCGTCCAAAATCAAACTGACTCTCCCCTTCAGGTCGATCTTGCCGTGCGCGCCACAAACGCTCAACTCATCGAAGGCGCGGGCCGTCGCGTCACGGTTCCTCCGAATGATCGCGTCGAAGTTAGATTTCCGACGACGACCATTCGCGCAGGCACGGCGCGTTTCCAGATAGCCGCCGTTTCGGGCAAATGGGCCGATGCCGCTGAAGTCGAACTGCCTGTGTGGACTCCCGCGACGACTGAGGCGTTCGCCGTCTACGGCGAGGTCGATCAGGGCGCGATAGTTCAGCCTGTGAAAGCTCCGTCGGATGCAGTGCGTCAGTTCGGCGGGCTTGAAGTGACCACTTCATCGACTCAGCTTCAGGCTTTAACCGATGCGGTGCTTTATCTCACTTCGTATCGCTTCGAGTGCGCGGAGCAACTCTCATCGCGCGTGATGGCCGTCGCCGCTTTGCGAGACGTGCTTTCGGCATTCGACGCGAAGGGGCTTCCTGATCCTGAAGAGATGGTCTCGGCAGTCAAACGCGACATCAAGCGATTGCAGACTCTTCAGAACAATGATGGCGGTTTCGCCTTCTGGCGTCGGGGCGATGAGTCGTGGCCTTACGTGGGCATTCACGTCGCTCACGCGATCCAACGCGCTAAGGAAAAAGGGTTCGAAGTGCCGCAGGAGATGCTCGACCGCTCGCGGAATTATCTTCGCAACATCGAAAATCATTTCCCCTCTTACTACGGCCCGGAGACGCGCCGAGTATTGACTGCCTACGCGCTCTACACGCGCAATCGAATGGGCGACAAGGACACTGCGCGCGCTCGAAGGCTGATCGCTGAAGCAGGACTTGAGAGATTATCGTTCGAAGCAATCGGGTGGCTGCTCTCTGTGTTGACGGGCGATGCGGCTTCAGGGGCTGAGCTTGCGGCGATACGTCGTCATCTTGCCAATCGCGTGAGCGAAGAAGCAGGCACGGCGCACTTCGTCACTTCTTACTCAGACGGCGCGCATCTGCTTTTGCATTCCAATCGTCGAGCGGACGGCGTAATACTCGAATCGCTCATCGCCGATCAGCCTGCGAATGATCTGATTCCTAAGATCGTTCGCGGATTGCTGGCTCATCGCACAGCGGGGCGTTGGGAGAACACGCAGGAGAACGCTTTCATCCTGCTCGCGCTTGATCGCTACTTCAACGTCTACGAAAAAGTGACGCCCGCTTTCGTTGCTCGCGCGTGGTTGGGGCAAGCGTTTGCAGGCGGACATGAATTTCGCGGGCGCACGACCGATAGTCACAACATCAACGTGCCGATGCGAATCCTGGCTGAAACGCGCGACGCGCAGAATCTCATCCTCAGTAAAGAAGGCGCGGGTCGGCTTTACTATCGAATAGGTATGCAGTACGCGCCCGCGAGCTTGAAACTCGATCCGTCGGATCACGGATTTACGGTCGAGCGCGTCTACGAAGCCGTAGATAAAGCCGATGATGTGCGACGCGATGCGGACGGCGTTTGGCACATCAAGGCAGGCGCGCGGGTAAGAGTAAAGCTGACGATGGTGGCTCCCTCTCGCAGGTATCACGTCGCGCTGGTCGATCCCATTCCGGCGGGGCTTGAAGCTCTCAATCCCGCGCTTTCGGTGACGGGCAGCATCCCGCAGGACGCGAAGAGCAGGGAGGCTAATCGCTGGTGGTGGTGGCGAGAGTGGTTCGAGCATCAGAACATGAGAGATGAGCGAGTGGAAGCCTTCACATCGCTTTTGTGGGAAGGCGTCTACACCTACAGCTACGTCGCTCGCGCCACGACGCCGGGAGTATTCATCGTGCCTCCGACAAAGGCGGAAGAGATGTATCATCCTGAAACCTTCGGTCGAGGCGCGAGCGACCGCGTGGTGGTCGAATAAAGAAAGGAACCACAGATGAACACAGATAAACACGGATAAAATGAAAAGAGAAAATTCTGAGCGAGCTTTAGATTTTTCTCTATCTGTGTCCATCGGTGTTCATCTGTGGTTTGAACTCCCCATTTCGTTTTCGAAGCATTGAATGACTTTGTTGAACCATCGCGTCAGAATCGAACGCCCAGGCCGATGGTCGTCTGAAGATTGTGGCTCGTGCCGAGTTTGACTATTCCAGGACTGGAGACTGAATTATATCTGGCTCCCTGGTAGGCGATGATCGTATCGCCGAGTTCGAAACGCAGAACGATGTGGCGCGTCGGGTAATACTCCAGCGCGCCGCTCACATTGACGGCAAGGAAAGTGTGTTTGTCGAGGAGGTGTGAAAAGAAATCTCCGTCGAAGCGAATCACGCCCGGTTTCACTTTGCCGAACACGCCGAACGTATCATTTCGCTTTCCCACTTTCAGGCCCACAAGCGCAAGAGATTCGCCGAAATTGCCGCTGGGATTTTCGGGAAAATGATTGGCCTCGGCTTCGAGCGAAACCTGATCGTTTATGTTATAGGTGAATCTGAGACCTGCACCGCCAGGGCCTTCGCCGAAATCATGCAGGTAAAGAGAGATGAAGTGGACTCCGACTTCGACTTTCGGCGTCTTCTCCTTCGACTGAGCCTCGGCCTCGCGGCTGAAAAACATCAACGCTATTGCGATCAGCGCGACTGACAGACTTTTTTTCTTCATGAAATTTTCTCCATTGAGTTTGATATCCTGCTGAGACAGTGGCAACCCGCGTGCCTTTTCATTAATGCTTGTGACAAAGGCATCGGCGTCACGCTCGCGCAGCATGGATATTTCAACTGAAAGAAAATTACGGCAGCGTGAAATTGAAGACGGAGGATTGATGCGGCTTGCTCCCACATGCTGACCCGCGCTCTTTTGTAGATTACTTCCTCATCCTCCAAGCGCCGCTTATGAAAATACAGCACTTAACTCTGGCCCGCTGATTGCCCTCTCTACGAGCGCAGGTTTCCCGGTTAAACATTTCCTGAACGACAAAGACATGTGTGTTCTTGTCTGAAGAACAGGTCTGCCTGAATAGTTCTCCGTGATTGCCCAACGGAGAGAATGCAAGGCAAGACCGATTAGCGGAGCTATGCCATGAAGAAATTCCTTTCGCTGTTGCTGATTCTCGCCGCAATATCGCTCATCCCCGCACGACGCGCACGGATGAACTCTCAGGATGATCAACCGCAGCCGCTCTATGCGCCTGATCAGATAATCGTCAAACTGAAATCGGAATCGATAGAGGATGTGAAACTCGGACAGGTTTTTGATCAGATTCTTTCCATTCGCGCAGAGTCGGTAGAAAAACTTTCATCCGCAGATTCAGGCGAGATCGGACTGCTCAGATTAGGCGGCGCGATGTCGGTCGAAGAAGCGATTGCCGAAGCCGAACGAGACCCGCGAGTGGAATACGCCGAGCCGAATTATTACTGCTACACGGCGGATACCATGCCCAACGATCCGATGTTCTATCAGATGTGGGGATTGCATAACACCTCGCGCGCAGGCGTGGACATCAACGCGCCCCGCGCGTGGGATATCACAACGGGCGCGGATAATGTCGTCGTCGCCGTCATCGATACCGGAATCGATCTTTCGCACGCAGACCTCAAGCCTAACGCCTGGGTCAACCCGCGCGAGACTTCGAACGGCAAAGATGATGACGGCAACGGTTACGTTGACGATATCAACGGATGGAATTTCTACTCGAACAACAATCGGGTCTTCACGAGCGCGACGGCTGATCGACACGGAACGCACGTTGCGGGAACGATTGCCGCTGCGGGCAACAACGGAGTGGGAGTTTCGGGCGTGGCGTGGAAAGCCAAGATCATGGCATTGAAGTTCGTCGACAGCGGCCCAAGTTCGATTGATGGAGCCGTCAAAGCGATCAATTACGTCATCGATCAGAAGAAGCGCGGAACCAACGTCCGCGTCATCAACGCAAGCTGGTACGCGGCGGGCGAGACGAAAGCTCTGCGCGATGCCATCAGCGCGGCAGGCAACGCAGGAATCCTTTTCGTGTGCGCCGCTGCAAACGGCGGCGCGGACAGCGTGGGCGATGATCTCGATCAAACCAGGCTCTATCCGCCGTCGTGGACCGATATTCCATCGCTGATGTCCGTTGCGTCCGTAGACAGCGCCGACCGACTGGCCGCGTCTTCAAACTATGGTCGCTCGACTGTGAGCGTGGCCGCGCCCGGAGTGCTGATTCTCAGCGCGCTTCCCGATGACAGCTACGGTTATATGAGCGGCACCTCGATGGCGACCCCGCACGTTTCAGGCATAGCTGCGCTGCTTGCGGCAGACTCGTCGCGACTCAGTCCATCTCAGATCAAGGAGCGAATCATCAAAACTGCGCAGCCGTCGCTCGCGCTCATAGGCAAGGTATCGGCATCGGGTCGCGCAAACGCTTATGGCGCGCTCACTAACACGCCGCCTCCGCCGGACGATCCGCTGATCGCTTCGGTGAAGACGACCAAGAAAGGCGTCAACGTCGAAGGACTGAATTTTATGAGCGGCTCTTCGGTCATCGAAGTAAACGGCGCGGCGCTCGCGGGGATGAAGTATGACAATTCGACCCGGCTCGGCAACGATTCGATCACGAGGATGAGCGCCAATGTCGGCAAGGCGAATGTGAAGACAGTCTTTCCGGCGGGCGTTCAGGTGCCCGTCACAGTGTTCGATACCGTGACGGGCAAGAGATCGGAAGCCTTCCTCTTCACGCGAAACTGAGTTTCGAAACAGCGCGGCGGCATCACACCGCCGCGCTTTCATTTCGCTTCGCATTTTCAAACGAATCTTTTCGATGGCGCGATCTGGCAGATCGCGCTCCCCGAAAGTATCAAAACGGGAAATCAGCAGGCTGGCAGCCTGCTCTACATTTGCCCGATCTCTGTTGAAACTTCTGCGCAAGGGTGCATCTTTCATTCATTCTCTCCGCGAAACGAAGTCAAACCAGCCCGTCTGATCAGCAAAATAGATTTTATAAAAACAGAAGTCAGAAGACAGGAGGTGACAGGGAACAGGGAACAGGTTACAGACCCGGAGATTTCCCACCTGTCCCCTGTCCCCTGTTCCCTGTTCCCTACTCCGACCACCAATGGTTGAGGAGGATATCATGCGGCGCATGGCATGGGTTTTTCTTTTGCTTTTTTCACTGGTTGCTCTTCCCTGGGCGCTCTCTGCGTCCGGCATCTCGCTAAAGATCAATGAAGCTGAAACACGAGCTTCGATTCAACCTGAAAACATAGAAATCTCGCTGGCGGTTGAAAATGTTTCCGGTAAAACTGTCAATGCCCGGATACGCCTTGAGCTTGTCGATCCGAAAGACCAAACGCGCGCTGAGTCTGAGCGCGATGTTTCTTTGACTCCGGGCGCAAATAAGGTAGCCGCGAGCCTTTCCCTTTCAACCATCGGTCACGCCGAGCGAAAAGAATTTCTCTGGTATCGCTTGCGCTATCGCATAGATTCTCTGGAAGGCATCGTCTCGCTTTCGGAAATCATGCACGATCTGTTCGAATTGAAAGTCCTCTCGTCGCTCGTTCCTGTCGAAGGAGAGATTTATCGCGTCGTCGCCCACGCCGTCCATCCCGTAAAACTTCATCCGGTCAAAGGCGTCGCGGTAGATGCCCAGGTGAAGATTGATGACGACACTGAGCCGCTCAGAGCATCAACTGTGACCGACAAAAACGGCTATGCGATTTTTGAATTCCGCCTGCCGAGAGAAATTGCATCAAGCGAGATTGAAATCGAAGTCGCGGGCAGTCGGGGCGGCATGTCTCAGACGGCGACCGACGATGTATCAATCGATCATCAGGCTTGGATTATCGTAAGCCCGGACAAGCCCATCTATCAGCCCGGACAGATGCTGCGCGCCCGATTGCTTGCCCGTGATGTCACGTCGAAGCGAGCCATTGCAGATGCGCTGTTGATTGTCAAAATCTCTGACCCTGAAAATACGATGCTCTTTCGCGCAACGCTCAGGACATCGCGATTCGGCATAGCGAGTTTCGACTGGCCGATCCCTCAAACGGCGCGATTAGGCCAGTACGTCATCGATGTCGAGGGGGGCGAAGGAAAGTACAGGGAATTGAGAAGCCGGCAGATCATCAAGATCAGCCGCTACGATCTGCCCAACTTCGCGGTGAGCGCGAAAGCGGATCGCCCTTATTACCTGCCGGGGCAAAACGCCGAGGTCGAAGTGCGCGCCGATTACCTGTTCGGCGAGCCGGTCAAAAGCGGGCGCGTGCGAGTGGTTCGAGAAAGCGACCGCGAGTGGAATTACCGCGAGCAGAAATGGGAAGTCGAAGAAGGCGATCACTACGAAGGCCAGTTGGATCAATCGGGCCGCTTCATTGCAAAGATCAACCTCGAAGAAAATCACAGCGATCTCGCCGATAGAGATTACGAGCGGATGCGGGATGTGAGCTATGCCGCTTATGTCACCGATCTGACGACAGGAAGGACGGAGCGGCGACTGCTCGATATCCGCGTCACCAAAAATCCTATTCACGTTTATGTCATCGAAGCGAACAACCATCAGACCGAAGGGCTTCCGATGCAGTTTTATGTCTCGACTTTCTACGCTGACGGTTCGCCCGCTCAGTGCGATGTTGAAATTCGTCAATCGGTCGAATCAAAGTCGGATGAGAAGATGAGCGAATCACGCGGCGAGTTGATGAGGAAGGTCAAAACAAATCGATATGGTCTGGCGAAGGTGAGTAATCTGAGAGTGAATTCAGAGCCTGAATTTGAACTGATCGCCCGCGACCGCGAGGGGCGCAGGGGAAGCGAGAAGAAAGACTCGTGGTCTTACAACGACCGCCCGGTGATTCGTGTCGAGACGGGCAGGACACTTTATCGGGCAGGCGAGCAGGTAACGGCTGAAATAACTTCGAGCGCGCAGACGGGCGCTCTGTTCGTCGAATTGTCGCGCGGCTACCGCAGCATCGCGTCGCGGGTAGCGCGACTCAGCCGGGGGCGAGCGACCGTCTCATTCCCCTACAGAAAAGAATTCGAGGGCGAGATTTCGATCACGGCTTACCTGATCGATCCGGGCGAGTCTGAAATCGAAGGCTCGCGGACGGTGCTTTACCCGGCGGGCCGCGAGTTGAAGCTGGAAGCCAGCAGCGGAAAAGAGTATCGCCCCAGCGAAGAGGCAAGCGTGAATCTGATGGTGCGCGGAGCGAAAGGCGCGAGCGCGGTGGGTGTGGTCGTCTATGACAAAGCCGTTGAAGAGCGCGCCCGCGCAGACCAGCAGTTCGGCTATGGCGGCGGATTTCTTGATCAGATTCGCGACGAGGACGAACGATTCGGAGAGGTGAGAAAACAAGACATCGAAAGACTTGATCTCACAAAGCCGCTGCCCGAAGGGCTGGAAATGGTCGCGGAAGTTCTGCTCAATAACAGATCAGGCGGGTGGCTGAATGTTTTCGGGGCGGAAGAATACGAAACACAAGTCCACAAGGTGTTTTCCGGTATGCTCTTCTGGCAGATGCTCCGCGTGAGGGCGACGCTCGACCCGCGGTACAATAACAGCAACGAGCATCCTACAGACCTCTCTTCATTGAAGCGAATACTTGCCCAGGCAGGTATTGATTTCGACAGTATGCGCGATCCGTGGGGTACCCGTTATCGAGCGGAGTTTTCTATTCAGACAATCTATGATGCGATGCTGATGGCGAGCGCGGGGCCGGACAAACGATTCGACACAGGGGATGATTTCGCCGTAATGGGGGAAATAAGATGGCCTTACTTCATGTCGCAGGGAGAAAAGATTGATCGCGCAGTCGTGGGCTATCATTCGCGCACCCAGATGTACATTCGCGACACAGCGACGCTCGGAAGCGAATTGAGGCGCGAAGGTTTGAACCTTGATGAACTCCGCGACCGATGGGGCAAGCCCTATCGAATCGAGTTTGGAATAGAAGGGGTAAACTTCACGGTGAAATTTGTGAGCGGCGGGCCGAACGGTCGCTTCGATGGGCGGGACGATTTCACAATCTGGACTTCGCGCATAGATTATTTCGCCGAGTCGCGAGCGCGCATCGATGCTGCGCTGGCGGGTTTCTTCAAATCCAGATCGCGCTTTCCGCAAAACGAATGGGAGATGGGCGAAGCTCTGCGAATCGCAAGCGTGAATTTCGACGATCTGCGCGACCCGTGGGGCAATCGCTTCTGTGCGACATTCAAAACCGAAGCGAGCTATGCGGATCGGGTGACTCTGCAATCCTACGCCATTTATGGAAGCCAGCCCGAGCATCGCGCGGAAGTCGTGCCGGTCACAAGGCAGATAAATTTCGTGACACTAAGAAGCTACGGCCCCGACGGAAAGGAAGACACTGCGGACGATTTCAACGCGGCGATTTTTTCGCGCATCGTCGCAGAACAATCAGCCCACGACAGCCCGACATTGCCCGACTCTGAATTCGCTTTCACAGATCTCAACGGCGCGATCACCGGCACGGTCACTGACCAGAATGGCGCGATCATCAACGGCGCTTCAGTGAAAGCGACTCACCTGTCATCGCAGTTGATCTATGAAACAAAAAACGATGACAAAGGCGAATTCGCTTTCTGGGATCTGCCGACGGGGACTTACGAATTGACATTCGAAGCCAGCGGGTTCAAGAAAACAATCTATAGCGAGGTGTCGGTCTCTTCTTTCGATATCACGAAAGTCGATGCGACTCTCTATCCCGGTGGTCGCGTTGAAACAGTAACGGTTTCCGCAGGCCCGTCAGAAGTGATGACTGAATCTGCGCAAATCAGCGCGAGGAGGATCGATGAATTGCCGACAAGGGCGGGCGCGCATCTCAACCTTGTGACGAAATCCGGCCTGTCGCTTGAGCGCGTCAATGTGCGCGCGCAAATCGCGACTCCGCGACTGAGAGAGTATTTTCCCGAAACGCTACTCTGGCAGCCTGAGATTGAAACCGATTCACAAGGACGCGCGCAGATAAAGTTCAAACTTGCCGACAACATCACCACATGGAAGATGGCCGTCGTCGCTTCTACTCTCGATGGTCAGGTGGCCACTCTTGAGCGGGAGATTCGCGCGTTTCAACCTTTCTTCATCGATCACGATCCGCCGCGCTCTCTCACGGAAGGCGATGAAATCGCGCTGCCCGTCGTGTTGAGAAATTACCTCGACCGGGCGCAGACGGTTGAGACAGAAATCAAACCCGAAAGCTGGTTCACGCTGCTTGGCTCTGCAAGGCGTCGCTCTGCGGTCGGAGCGCGCGACACCAATCGTGAAGTCTTCGAGTTTCGCGCTGTCGCCCCGGTGAAAGAAGGCCGCCAGCGAGTCACAGGCTACGGCACGGAGATGAGCGACGCGATTGAAAAAAAGATCAGCGTGCGACCCAACGGCGAAGAGATAATTCAGACTGCGAGCAAAATTTTCAACGACGTCGCGGCGTTCGATCTCGATGTGCCTGAAGGCGCGATCAAAGGTTCCGTCGAAGGCGAGTTGAGAATCTATCCGAACCTGCTCGCGCACATCATCGAAGGCATCGAAGCGATAATGGAGCGGCCCTACGGCTGCGCGGAGCAGACAATCTCATCCGCCTATCCGAGCGTGCTGGCGCTTCGCTACTATAAGCAACAGGGCGAAGAGGTTCCCGCTGTCGCTCAGAAAGCGTTGCGTTATGCGCAGGCCGGTTATGAAAGGCTGATCGGTTATCAAAGCGAAGACGGCGGGTTTTCTTACTGGGGTCGGGGCGATTCGGACGCGGCGTTGACCGCCTACGCGCTGCGATTTCTGGAAGACATTTCCGAATTCATTCAGGTCGATGAAGAGGTTTTACAGAAGGCGCGCGACTGGCTCATCAAACGGCAAAGCGACGGGCGATGGGTTTTTCGATCATGGAACAAGAGCGAAGATAATCGCCTGACTGCGCTCGTCACTGCCTGTGCGACTCGCGCGCTTGCCCGGTCGCGCGATAAAACGAAGACGGCGGCTGCGACGAGACTCGCACTGGATTATCTCGCAAAGCGCATTGATGAAACAGATGAGCCTTATCTGATGGCTTCGCTCGCTTTGGCCGCAGAAGATGCAGGCGCGAAAGAGAAGGCGGCGAAGGCGAGAGAGAAAATCCGCGCCGCGGCGCGAGATGAAAACGGCGCGGCTTACTGGTCGCTCGAAGCGAACACGCCATTTTACGGCTGGGGTCAGACGGGGAGGATCGAAACGAGCGCGCTCGCGGTGCAGGCTCTCGCGGCAGATGTGAAAGACGATCTCGCGTCTCGCGGCCTGTTGTTTCTGATTCGAAACAAGGATCGATACGGCGTGTGGTATTCGACGCAGGCAACAGTCAATGTGCTGGACGCTATGCTGGCGATGCTTTTGAAACAGGACGCTCGAAGTTTCGCCTCATCGGGTCAGGCTGAAATTTTCGTCAACGGTCGCCGCGCCGGGTTGGTCGCTTTGCCCACGGGCCGCGAGTTGACCGGGCCTGTGATGATCGATCTTTCGAGTTTCTTGCAGACTGGAGCGAATCGCGTCGAGATAAAACGCGGCGCAGGCTCGATGGCTGCAACGGCGCAACTCGTCACGATGCACTACGCGCCGTGGGTGAGAGCGAACGATACATCTGTGAAAATGGAATCGAGCGGCGCGTTGAGGCTCAAAGTGAATTTCGACAAAACGGAAGCGCGAGCGGGAGATGAAATCACTTGTCGCGTCGAAGCTGGGCGCATAGGTTTTCATGGTTATGGAATGATGCTGGCCGAAGTGGGGCTTCCTCCGGGAGCGGATGTTGATCGCGCTTCGCTCGATCTGGCGATGACGCAATCGGGTTGGGATATCTCTCAATATGATGTGCTGCCTGATCGGGTGATAGTTTATCTGTGGCCGCGAGCGGGCGGAACGAGGTTCGAATTCAAATTCAAACCTCGCTACGGCATCCGCGCGCAGAATGCGCCTTCGACCGTTTATGATTATTACAACCCCGAAGCGCGAGCGACGGTCGCGCCCGTCAGGTTTGTCGTTAAATAGCTATTGAGTCGAAAATCTCCGGGTAAAATCAGCCGCTCTCTTTCGGAAGGTTGTCTAACCGCCAAGGCGCAGAGCCGGATTTTTCTCTGCGTGAACTCTGCGCCTCGGCGTCTCTGCGGTTTTTACACCTTCAGAAGCGAACCGATTGGGGAATAACCATCGTCAGGTCATTCATCCAAAAACCATGAGGCAATCCCCCCTTGAATCCTGTCTGCAAAAAATTATTTTCCCGCTGTTCTACTCATTGGTGTGATATTCTGGCAACACCGCAACTCGAAAGCCCCCGTGCTGTGTGAGCGAATGAATGCCCGTGCCCGTTTTTTGAGCCTTCATTCGCATCAATGAAGAGATAACATCATGAAAAAACTGATCGCCTTCGCGCTGCTTTGCGCAGCCTCCCTCATCTCCGTCCACGCCCAAAGAACAGATTACCAATCGATAAAATCAGAAGCCGAGCGTTACTACTCGGAAGGCTCTTACGCCCGCGCGCATGAACTTTACCTCCGCGCCGACACCCTGAAGCTCGACCCAAAGGATGCGCGCTGGGTCGATTTCCGCGTGGCCGATACCCTTTGGCGCGCGCAGGCTGCTACTCAAACCGCTGATTCGACAAAGTTCGATCAGGCGCGCACTCAGCTTGAATCTCTGGTGCGCGACGCAAAGCGCGAGGAAGATCGCGATCAAGTGTGGATCGAAGCGATGGAGTCGCTCGGCGATTTCTGGTGGATGCGCACAAGCTCGAAGAACTGGGGAGCGGGCTGGCAGTATTATCAACCGTCGCTTGACTGGTGGGCAGGCTCCGCCGATCTCGACACGGCGCGCGAACGTTATTTGAAAATCATAACGAAAATCGCGCGCCCCGCATGGGCCGAACAGTATTACTACTATGGCTATTATGGAAACTATGCGCCGCTCGAAGTTCTCGAAAATGCGCTTCGCATAGCGCGAACGGAAAATGACCGCGTGCATCTGCACTATCTTCTTGCAATGACGATTCGCGGACACGGCGGTTATTACGAAGACAGAAAGCGAGTAGCGGAAGAATTCGAAGCCGCAATTCAAGCGGGAAAAGAAACCGACTGGTACGACGACGCGCTTTATTATTACGCCGAATGGATGGCCAGCTATGGTCGCTTCGTCCCCGTAGAAAACGGCCAGTGGCGCAACGAGCCTGATTATGCGAAGGCTCTGGAATTATTCCGCCGGCTGGTCAACGAACATGCCAAAGGCGAAACGCGCTACTGGGATCAGGCCCGCAGCCAGATTGAAAACATCATTCGTCCTTCGATTGATGTCAATGTTTCGAATATCTTCCTGCCCGATTCGGGAATAGCGTTTCAACTCGGATGGCGTAACGTCAAAAGAGTCGACCTCGCGCTCTATCGCGTCGACCTTGCTGCCGATCTTCGCTTCACCAATAAAAATGAAGGCGCGGGCAACTGGATTGAGCGCATAAACCTCACGGCTGGCGAGAGAGTGAAATTCTGGACGAAGGAAACGACTGATCGCGGCGATCACAAACCCGGTCAGGAAAACATTCGCATCGAAAGCAAACTCCCGGCGGGCGCTTACGTTATCGAAGGTCGCAACGAAGGTCTGACGACGCGCGATCTGATTCTTGTCACTGATCGCTCGCTCGTATTGAAAGCCGGGAAGCGACAGGCTCTCGCCTTCTTTTGCAATGCGATTGACGGCTCGCCGGTCGCAGGCGCGACCGTGAAATTGTGGGAGCATTTCTATACGACCGGCGACTGGCAGTGGCGCGAGCGCGTGGCTGTCACTAATCGCGATGGCATCGCTCAGTTCACTCTCACGCCTGCGGCCAACAACACGGAACTGTTCGCCGTCGCTTCTTTAGAAGATCGTCAGGCGTTCTCTCAGAGCTACAGCTACTATGGCAGCGCAGAGCAGCCATGGAAAATTTACGCCTTCACAGACCGTGCGGCTTATCGCCCAAATGAAACGGCTCATTGGAAATTCGTCGCCCGTCGATATCAGTCGGGAGTGTATTCGACGCCTTCGGATCAAACCGTCGAATACGAAATCACGGATGCGAAAGGCGTGAAGGTGAAAGCAGATCGCGCACGATTGAATCAGTTCGGCAGCGCGTGGGGTTCGCTTGATCTCACGGACAAGATGCCGCTCGGCGAGTATCGAATAACTTTCTACGACGAAGGGCGCAAAAGTCAGATAGGCGCTGCCGCGTTGTTCCGACTCGAAGAGTACAAGCTGCCTGAGTTCAAAGTCGCCGTGCGAGTGCCTGAAGAAGACGGTCGGAAGAAAACTTTTCGCGTCGGAGAAAAAGTCGAAATCGAGGTGCAATCCGATTACTATTTCGGCGGCCCTGTTGCCAATGCCTCGGTCGAGGTCGTGGTTCATCAGAATCCTTTTTATCAATCGTGGCGTCCTCATCGCGATTACGAGTGGTACTACGAAGATTTATCTCCCGCGCGCTACAACTACGGCAGAGGTCAGGGACAGATCATCAAGCGCGAGACGATAAAGACCGATGCTTTCGGCAGAGCCACGTTGAAGTTCGACACGCCGAAATATTCGCAGCAGGATTTTCAGTATTACATCGAAGCGCGAGTGACTGACTCTTCGCGCCGCGAAATCATCGGCACAGGCACAGTGCGAGTGACCCGCCAGCGTTACTACGTCTATCCGCAGGCCGCGCATTATCTCTATCGCCCGCAGGATAAAGTCTCGATAAAGCTCAAAGCACTCGACGCCAACGATCAGGCAGTTGAGGCTGAAGGCAAAGTCACGGTGACGCGCGATTACTGGTATGAGATATGGGCAGACCCCGCGGGGAAAGAATTTCGCAGCGAAGAGCTTGATCGCTTGCGCCGCGCGGGGCGGAAGGTTCCCGCTGCCGGGTGGAAATTGAAATTCCGTGGCTATCGCCACGATGAAATTCTGGCGCAGACCGCGAAGACCGATGCGAATGGCGAAGCGGAAATCGTCTTCACAGCGGAACGAGAAGGTTACTATCGCTTTCGATGGATGAGCGCGGATAAAGACGGCGCGACGGTGAGGGCCGAAACGTGGGTGTGGGTTGCGACGAACGCGACCACAGAGCTTGGCTATCGACATGGCGGGCTTGAGATCATAGTAGATCGTGACACGTTTCGCGCGGGGCAGAAAGCGCCCGTGATGATCACGGCTCCCACGGCGGGCCGCTGGGTGTTGTTCGCCGTCGAAGGCGACGACATATACAACTATCAGCTTGTCCGTCTCGACGGCACGGTGAAATTGATCGAGCTACAGATTGAAGATAAGCATGTGCCGAATGTATTTCTCACGGCGGCGATGATAAGCGACCGCCAGATTTTCACGGATATGAAGCAGGTCATCGTCCCGCCGGTTGAGCATTTCCTGAGCGTCGAAGTGAAGCCGGATCGCGAAGAGTACGAGCCGCGCGAAGATGGAACACTCACGGTGACGACGCGCGATCACGCGGGGCGGGCGGTCGCGGCTGAAGTGGCGTTAGGGCTTGTCGATGAAGCGGTTTCTTATATTCAGACTGATTACGCCGGAGACCCGCGACAGTTTTACTTCGGCTCGAAGCGCGCGCAGACCGTGCAGACGCAAAGCACATTCAATCAAAAAGCGTATGCGAAGTTGGTCGAAGGCGAAGACAAGCAGTTGATCGACGTGCGCAATCGGCAGGTCGGGCAGAAGGATTCTTTCCGCGATGGTGAAGTCGATATGACGCTCAGGGTGCAGGAGCGCGGCGCGCAATCTATAAGTATAACTGGCGGCGTGTCAGGCGTGGGCTACGGGGCTGCAAGGGGAGAAGGAAGAAGAGGGAATCTCTCCATTGATGGGGTCTCTGAGTCAAAAAAAGAGGTGGCGCAAAATCTCCCTGTCAATGGCCGAGAGTTCAGCAGGCTTGAGCTTCGCGCAGACCTTCAGAAACCCGACGCGGTGAAAACCAAGCAGGGCAATGAGCCAGCCGTCGTCGTGCGCAGCGATTTTCGCTCGACCATCCTCTGGCAACCGGGCGTCGTCACTGATCGCAACGGGAAGGCGACGGTGAAAATAAAATATCCCGATTCGCTCACAGGCTGGACTGCGACCGCGAGAGTCATAACAACGGCGAGTCAGTTCGGCATCGCCAATGCGACCACGCGCACGAATCAGCCGCTTGCCGTGCGATTGCAAGCGCCGCGCTTTTTCGTCGTGGGCGATCAAGTCACGGTCTCCGCCGTCATCAACAACAACACTGCGAAGCCGATGATGGTCGCGCCGTCGATAGTGGCTGAAGGCTTGACCGTCGCAGGGCTAGTTCAAAACGGCGAGGTTGTCAAAGGTGAACTCGGCCCTGTAGAAGTTCCTGCAAACGGCGAGAAGCGAGTCGATTGGTTGGTAGTCGCCAGACAAACCGGCTACCCCAAGTTGAAAGTCTCGGCTCGCGCAGACCGTCACGCCGACGCGATGGAGCGCGAGTTTGTCACGCACGAGCATGGCGTCGAAAAGTTCGTCGCTCGTTCGGGAAAGATGCGCGGGCAATCCGTCAGCGTGCGAATGGACATCCCACGCGAGCGCAAAACGGAATCGACCGCGCTCACCGTTCAGATCGCGCCGAGCATGGCGGTGACGATGCTCGACGCTTTGCCTTATCTGATCGATTACCCTTACGGCTGCACCGAGCAGACGATGAGCCGATTCCTTCCCGCCGCGATCACGGCCAAGACTTTGGGCGATCTCGGAGTGAAGCCTGAAACGGTGATGGGCAAAATTTTCGGCGGCATCGAGCGCGACACAGCGAAGGCGACTCATCCGAAAGGAGAAAAAGATTTGCGAAAGCTCGACGAGATGATCGAGCAGGGCTTGAATCGACTTTATAATTTTCAGCACGCGGACGGCGGCTGGGGATGGTGGAAGGATGGCGAGAGCGATCACTTTATGACGGCCTACGTCGTCTGGGGTCTCACGCTTGCGCGCGAATCAGGCGTCGAAGTCAAATCGGATGTCATCGAGCGCGGCGCGCAGTTTCTCGATAAAGAACTGGTCGAAGAAGAATCGAACTATGACCAGCAGGCGTGGATGCTGCACGCGCTGGCCGCGCATCATCGCGCAGCGCGTCGCAGCGAAGTAGAAAAGTTTCAGACGAAGGCTTTTGAAAATCTGTGGACGAACCGGGATCGCCTGAATGCCTACACGCGGGCGTTGTTCGCTCTCGCCGCGCATTACTATGGGCGAGCAGACAGGGCGAAGACGCTCGTTGAAAATCTGGAAAACGGAGTGAAGATCGATTCCGCGCCTGACGCATCCATAATTGAAGGCAGCGGCGGAAGCGGGCTTGCCTTGCAGACTGCGCACTGGGGCGAAGACGGCATCTACTGGCGATGGTCTGATGGCGGAGTCGAAGCGACCTCGTTCGCTCTGCGCGCATTGCTTGCAATCGATCCCCGAAACAGGCTCGTGGAGCCAATTACGAACTGGATCATAAAAAATCGGCGCGGCGCGCAGTGGAGCAACACTCGCGATACGGCGATAACGGTTCTCGCGCTCAACGATTATTTGAAAGCGAGCGGCGAGCTTTCGCCTGAGATCGAATACGAGTTGACGGTAAACGATCAGTTGATAACGTCGAGGAAGCTCACGGCTGAAGACGCTTTGACCGCGCCCTCGCGACTCGTGATCGATCCGAAATTCCTGCGCGACGGCACGAACACTGTGCGAATAAATCGCAAGGGCGGCTCGTCGCCGATTTACTTCGCGACAGAAGCTAAGTTTTTCAGTCTTGAAGAGCCTGTCACGTCTGCGGGCAACGAGATATTCGTCCGAAGGGATTATTATCGACTGATAGCGAAGCCGACGTTGTTGAAAGGCTACGTTTACGAAAAGCTTTTGCTTTCGGATAATGATTCGCTCGTGAGCGGAGACCGGATAGAAGCGGTCATCACCATCGAGGCGAAAAACAATTATGAGTATCTTCTTTTCGAAGACCTCAAGCCTGCGGGAATCGAAGCGGTTCAGATTCGCAGCGGCCAGCCTCTTTATGTGAGAGAGTTGAAAGCTTCGGCGGTCGAGAGGAGATTCGGCGAGCGAATCGATTCGCCCGCTGCGGGCGCTCGCGTGCAAAGCGACCAGCGCAGGCCGATGAACGTGGATGAATCTGATTACACGGGCCGCACGCGCTGGGTTTATCAGGAGTTGCGAGATCGCAAGGTCGCGCTCTTCATCGACCGCCTGCCGGAAGGCGTGTGGGAGATTCGCTACGAGTTGAGAGCGGAAGCGCCGGGACTCTTTCACGCATTGCCGGTGCTTGGTCACGCGATGTACGTTCCTGAGATTCGCTGCAACGGGCGGGAGATGCGGATTAAAGTTATCGACAGAGAATGATTAGCGATGCCGATATCGGATTACCTGAAGCGGTTGCGGGAAAAAGTCGGGACTGAGCTTCTGCTGGTTCCGTCCGTGACCGCAGCGATTTTCGACGACGCAGGTCGCATTCTGCTTGTGAAGCACTCGGAAGACGTATGGGTAGCGCCGGGCGGGAGCATCGATCCCGGAGAGACGCCTGCCGATGCGGTGGTGCGGGAAGTGTGGGAAGAGACGGGGCTGCTGGTAGAGCCTGTTTTTCTGACAGGCATCTGCAGCGGCCCTGATTTTCTTGTAAGCTATGCGAACGGCGATCAGGTCAGTTATGTGATGATCGTTTTCGAGTGTCGGGTGATTGAAGGCTGTTTGAAGGCTGATGGCGTCGAAACGCTCGAAGCGAAATACTTTTCAGAAAGCGAAGCATTGCAGTTGAAATTGCCCGCCTGGGCGCGCGTAGTGCTGCCCGGTGTATTCAAAGGTGAAAGAGCGGCATCGTTCGCTCCCGCGACGTGGCGACCGCCTTGCCAATAATGGAGCTTCATGAACAGTGGCATCGCTCATTGTCTGCCACTTACTGCTAGGCAAGGTTGAGGTAAATCTTTCCTTCGTAATCAACAAGTCCCAGCCTCACTCTGTTGAGCCAGCCGTGCCTGCCGAGTACATTGCGGTTGTAGCCTTCGTGAGCGGCAAAATAAACTACTGAATCAAACTCCATCCCGGCCACGATCAGCGTGACCGCGTGACCGTAAGCTCTGAATGATCCGGTAGCGGTGCTGAAATCGCGCGGGTCTCCGCTTTCAATGTCGAGACCGAGCAGTTCGCCCTGAAACCGACGAAATATGCAATCGGATGAGCCGGTATCAATCTTTGCCAGGCATGGCGATTCACTTCCTGCCAATCGCAGGATTACCGGCACGTTGATGCCTGGTTGCCCCGGATCGTATTCGGCAAGCGTTGAGAAGGATAAATTCCAGGTCATCGGCTACCAGCCTCCGAAGGTTTCTTCTGCTTCAGTCTCGATGTAGGCAAGGAAAGGGTTGCTGACACCAGCGCCAGCAGCCGCCTGCCATACCTCGCGTTCCTTCGCGCCGTGCGCAACCAGTCGTCCTTCTTTCAGAGCCACAAACTGCCCGCGATATGACTTACGATTCTGTTTGATCCATTCGATCTCGCGCGAAAAATCGCGGGGTTCGATTCGCTTTCCATTATCCGCGTCAGCCTCGGTCTGAGCAAAAAGAAAATCCTTCAGGGCTTTGCGGTCTTCTTCAGACAGGAGCATGACTTGCTGTTTGATTTCATTGAGTGTCGGCGTTGACATATACGACCGCTCCTTTCACAGGCAATTCTACCGCATGAGCTTCGTTGTCAGAAGCCATCGCTTATACCTGTATCGATAACGAGCAGAGCCGCATCGTTTTCTCCTGCGACGTGGCGACCGCCTCGCCGGATATGAAATTGATTGACTGCATTTGAAAACTTTCGCAGCGCGGATTCACAAAGCGCGGAGGCTGACAGAGAAGATTTCCTTGTCAGCCTCCGCGCGATTACTGAGGGCCAAGGGCTATCTGAGCCGCGCGGTCGAGGATATCATTCCAGACTGAATTTATTTTCCGATGAAGACTGTCCGGGGTATCGACTTCCGCTTCGGTCGCCCACTCGTTTCTGAGAAGAAGCGCCTTCGCATTGCGGCGCGTCTGCGGGCCGGTATCGCCGTCTATCGCGGTCGGGATATCGAACATGTGAGTGAGTGCGGCTTGAAGGTAGAGAACCTTCGAGCGCGAAGAGGGGTTGAAGCCGAGCGGGTTGCTGTTATCGAGATGAAAGTGGTCGTGGTGCGCGCTGTTGAAATTGTGATTGAGAACGACGCCGAAGTGCTTCCTCAGAACTGATTCGATTCCCAAATAGAAAACCGTATCAGTGGGATAACGAAGAGCTACGAAAGACCTCGCGGGCCAGAAAATCCCGTCGAGATCGAATGCGCGGCCAGTGCTGTGAAGGCTGGCGGGGCGATTGGCGAATGTGCCAGCCGAGGTGATGACCTCAGCGCGACCGAGGCTCGACCGCTGCCACAACTCATTGAAGCAGCGTTCGAGAGAATTCTTCAGCGCGGTCGCGCAGCGGAAGGTATGAGGCCGCCCTCTCGTGCCGTAGTCTGAGGCCGAGTCTCTATCATAATGAACCGGTACAGAGGCGAGTTGAGTGAAAGAATCAGAAGGCTGAGGCATAAGGTTTCTCCTTTGTTGAGCAAGGCTCGAAGACCGCCTGTCACTGCGAATTGACGAGGGAGTCTTCAGACAACACTATCGGGTCTGTCCCGCGCATTCTGCGGGTACACATAGAACACCTCATTACATGATCCCCTTCGGCATGGACGCCCATCAGAGCGAGTTGCAGAGCGGTGGGCAAAGTAAAAGGATCGGCTGCGTCGAAGTTGACCTGATAGCCGAGGTCCTGAAGGGCGGCGATCGTCAGGCGACTGAAAGGCTGAGAGCTTCCGCTCAGAAAGCCGGTCATCAGTTCATTGCCCAGCACTCTCTCGCGCCAGTGTGATTCAGCAGTTCCCCGCCCACCCCTGTTTTCGACTGGCACTGGAGTCGGCTCATTGGCTTCGATCAGAGCAGCAAATTCGCGCATAGCATTTGCGCCTGTGAAAACGGGATTGGCCGTGTTGCTGCCCTGAATCAACCCCAGTTGTTTCCATATGGTTCCTATGCCGATGACATGACCCATCTCATGAAGGATCACACTTTGCAGCGATCCTTCGGCTTCCATGCGGGCCAAGTCTGCGGTGTCGAATTCCATGATGCCTCTTGCGGGCAGCAGACTGTTGGGCCGCAGATGAGTAGGCCCAGCCTGTCCGAGTATGCTTCCCTCTCCATCGATATGCGAGCCTTTGGCATCGATGACCACATCGTCGATGACCTCGCCATCGATCCTTATGTTGGGCAGGTCGCCGATGATAACTTCCGACCAGCGCGCCGCCGCCCTTTCGAAAACGGATTGCTGACGGCTGTTGAGACCGCCAAGAAAACGAATCTCTATCGAAAATGCTGGTCTGCTCATACTTCCTCCTTTGCCGGAGCGCATATCCACTCCGGCTATTTGATCTTGTAGGTTATGGCAAAGCCAAAGTGCCAGCGATAGTTCTTGCGCACGGGGGCTTCAGCCAGGTCTTTGGGAACCTCCGCGCCGGGGAAGATATCTCCAGCGAGTTTCTGGCTTCTGCCTGCGTACCCGCCGAGGGTGAAGAACAACTGGTTATCAAGTGAACTGAAAGACGGCCCGACCAGAAATTCTATATCGGTTCCCTTATTGTCGTTTTTTGCCGTCACTCCGAGCGAGGCATGAATTCCGTCGAATATCCACTTATCGCTCGCGAGACGACCATTGAGCATGACGAGCGGGCCTATCCGCGTGTGGGAATTCTCCTTGAAATCGATGATGCTGGTGAATTTCTCTGCTCCGTTCTCGATCACAAGGCTTCCGTCGCGGTTGCGCGCGAATCCCTGCGTGCGCTGAAACTCTTCTTTGCGCAGAGGAGAAAAGACGATTCCGGCTGATAGAGTGAAGAACGGCCCGCCGCCGAATTTGAGCGTGGCCGAGACAAAAGGCTTGGGGTTGCCATCCTCATCCCGGAGTTTTCGAGACACTACTACCTTCACATTGGTAGTCGCATCGAAATCGCCTCTAAAGTGAGTCTCCTGAAAACTTGAAGGATCAGCGATCACTTTCCCTACTGCTTCCCCATCCTTTTCGAATACTTTGTTGTCTTTGGAGATAAGATCATGCCTGTCGCGACATTCTTTGGATTGAGAAAGAAGCCCCTCAGCGATGAGTGCCATCTGGGTCAATAAATCCTCCTGCCCGTTCAGGCATTCGGTATACTCTGTGCGGATGCTTTTGACTGTATCCTTGAGGAACTGAGCCGATGCTTGCAAGGCTTCGGTTTTGGTTAGCAGATCGTCGAGATCAGCTTTCTTCACCCTGCCGTCCAAATTTTTAAGAAATTCCTTCGACGCCCTGCACAATTCCTCGCAGCCTGCATTGGGATTGAGAAGATCCCTTTTACCCTCTTCGTACTTCCTCTGCATCTCCTTATGCCTGGCTATCAATTGATTCGATGTGGATACGGCTGCTGCGCTTGCGCTCTGCGCTCTCTTTCGAATCTCATCCAGTAATCTGAGGCTGTTGAAAAGTCTTTCCAGGCAGGGCGACTGAATTCTTTGCGTATCACGCAATGCGCTACTGATCCGCTCGCCTGCTTTATCGGATGCCCTCGTCGCTTCCGGCGACTCCAGCACATCTGAAACAGGGCCGCCCAACAGAGCCAGAAATGCGCTGATTGCGGGTTCCTTCACCGCTTCCTCATTTATGGTCACTTCGTAACGGTAAAGGAAAGGGTTCTTGTTTATGACGATGATGTCGACTCGTTCACTCTTCGCGAATTTTCGTTTGCCCTTGATGTCTCCTGTGCTGGCATCGATGATGATTCTGTTTTTTGCGGCATCAGGTTTCGCGCATTTGCAATCGTCGTCAGTATCGCCCCAGGCAGCCAGCGACGAAAGAGGCTGCCCGATTATATAGCCTGCTAGAAGAATGAGAGTCAAAAACAGGCTGGCGGTTTTTTTGAATCGGTTCATTGCGTTTTTCCTCCCGATCAATCGAATCGCGGATGCCTGCGACTATCGCTGTCCGCACGATTGATTCTTGTTTGTCCTATGGCCGCGATGATTCGAGCGAAATTCAAAACTGTTTTCCGGCGCTCGGACTCAGCCTTCTCCGATGGATCGAATCGATCAATGACTTCAGCGTTTCGCCTTCTTTCGAGGCGCATGCTTTCCCGCAGACGTGCTGCGACCCAAGCTCAGGCCATTCCTGCTCATCACGTCGCGGATGAAATCCGGATGTTTGTCGACGCGAGTGTAAACTCCGCCATCACCGCAGGGATTGGGAGAACTATCGAAGCCGCGAGAGGTCAATCCGGCAACCTTGCGGGAGCCATTGACTATCACGTATGCGGGGCCGCCGCTGTCGCCTGTGCAGGAATCGAACCCCTCTCCTCCGGCGACGAATTCGAGATCGGATTCGAATCTGAATCGACGTTCAGCCTCATCCAGATTGTCACTCGCCTGCCTGCGTAGGGCGGTTATTGGAACCTCTACCTCGCGCTTGATGCCGAATCCTCGCGAGGCTTGCAGATTATCATTCCCGAACCCTACGAGAGCCGTTCGCGATGAGGCATGAACCTCAGAGGATGAAGCTATCGCGACCGGAGAGACTCTCGAATCTCTCATCAGTATGACGACCTCGATGTCGTTGATTTTCGTATCAGGACGGTAAGCGGGATGGGAGACGGCTCGATGCGCTCGAACTATATCGGCCTCGCCCAATCGATCTTTATCCTCAGCATCCAAGGCCACGATGTTTGCCAATAAGCCGGACGGGTTGTGGCAATGAGCGGCTGTCAGCACGACGCGTGGATGAACCAAAACACCTGTGCAGAACCATTCTACCGACCCGTTGGTGAATTCGTGACCGACCAGGCAACATTCCGGAAAGCCTCCGCGCGGAACCGGCCTCCCGCCAACTATGCGCTCCAATTGCGCGCTGATTTCCAGCGCATTGCTGTTGCGCACTGAGCGTTCGAGTCCCGCTTCAGACATGTATCGCGCCACGAGATCGGCAAGTTGAGCCTGTTTCCGGGCCAGATTCTCAAATGCCAGCTTTGCGTCGAATCCCGCGTTTTCCGAACATCTCGCACAACAGGTTGATCCGTGTCTGCTCATGATGAACCTCCTTTATCTGATCTTGCCGGAGTCTTCTTCAACTGGCGTGCCATTGTGTCGGAAGCGCCTATCTTCGACTTATTGCATAGTGAGAGAAAGAAATGTGTGGCCGCTTTCAGGCGCGGTCTGGCGAGACTGCTATCAATCCTGATAGTCGCGCTATCCGCTCTGATAGTCGCTCGCTCGCGCTACACTAAAACACAGACCTGTGTTAAATAAATGACGAGGCATATCGTTGGCATGAATCCAAGACTGATAGCTATAGCTGGACCGATGGAAGGCTCGATATTCGATCTCACTGAGGAAGAAATCTCGGTTGGGCGCGAGCGGTCGAATCAAATCTCGATCAATGACGCGTCGGTGTCGCGCCGACACCTGATCATCAAAAAGAATGAGAGAAAGTTTCATGTCGAAGACCTCGGAAGCCATAACGGAACCCGCGTCAACGGTCTCCCCGTCAAAGAGCGCGCGCTCAATCACGGCGACTTCATAGCCGTGGGCGATTCGCTCTTTCTCTTCCTCACCGACGATGAAGAAGAAACGACGCCTGAAGACCCGATCCGGTTCTATGAAGATATGCCCGACACTCGAACGACAGTTCATCTCCGACTGGAAGACGCCATCTACCTGCGCCCGGAAAGGCTGCTCTCCTCGCTTCCCGCGACCGCGCGCATGGCTCGCGACCTCAACGCGCTGCTGAAAATCAGTGCGGCGATCAACTCGCTGAGAAAATCCGAAGATATAAAAAAGAGACTTCTCGAACTCACCTTCGAAGTGATGCCCGCCGAGCGCGGAGCCATATTGATGAGCGGAGATGAAGAACGCCTCGCCGTATCGCTTCATCGAAACCAATCTGCGAGCGAGCCGATTCGCATAAGCCGCACCGTCGTCAATCAATCTATCGGCGAAGGCGTCGCTGTTTTGATAAACAACATCTCCGACGAAAAAGAGTTCAGCGAGGTCGAAAGCCTCCGCGAAGCAAGAACTCAATCACTCATCTGCGTCCCGCTCGCCGTGTTTGAAATAGTGACGGGCGCGCTCTATCTCGACACCGCAGGCGCGTCGGGATTTGATGAGAATCATCTGCAACTTGCCGCGGCCATAGCCTCGATAGCCGCGCTCGCTTTGGAGAACGCCTCTCACCTCGAATGGCTCAAGTCGGAAAATCGCCGTCTTCAGGATGCGATCATCACCGAGCGCAACATGATCGGAGAGAGCGCGCAGATGAAAGAGGTTTATCATTTCATTTCGAGGATAGCGCCTTCGGATTCGACCGTGCTGATATGTGGAGAGAGCGGCACGGGAAAGGAGCTTGCCGCCCGCGCCATCCATCAAAACAGCGCGCGCAAGGATTTTCCTTTCATCGCCATCAACTGCGCGGTGCTGACCGATACGCTTCTCGAATCCGAACTCTTCGGCCATGAAAAAGGCGCATTCACCGGAGCGATAGCTCAGAAGCGAGGCAAGCTCGAACTGGCTCACACAGGCACTCTGTTTCTGGATGAAGTGGGCGAGCTTGCCCCTCAGCTTCAGGCAAAGCTGCTGCGCGTGCTTCAGGAGCGCGAGTTCGAGAGGGTCGGAGGCGCGCGCCCCATCAAAATCGACATACGCCTCATCGCCGCCACCAACCGCGACCTTGAAGAAGCGATACGCGAAGGCAAGTTTCGCCAGGATCTCTACTATCGGCTCAACGTCGTGCGACTCACTATGCCGCCGCTTCGACAGCGCAGGGCGGACATCCCTCTGCTTGCGACTTACTTCGCGTTGAAGCACTCTCAGCGATGCAAGCGGATGGTGAAAGGACTTTCGGCAGAAGCCCATGCCTGTCTGAGAAGTTACGAATGGCCGGGCAATGTGCGAGAGCTTGAAAATGCTGTCGAGCGCGCCGTCGTTCTCGGCTCGACCGATTATATCCTCCCTGAAGACCTGCCCGAAGACCTGCACGAGAGAACAGTGAGCGCGGGAATCAAGTATTATGAAGCGGTGCAGGAGGCGAAGAAGCGAATAGTCGCGGGCGCGCTAGATCAGGCGTCGGGCAATTATGCGGAAGCGGCTCGACTCTTAGGGATTCATCCGAACAACCTGCACCGTCTGATACGCAAGCTGGAAATGAAGGACGAGTTGAAAAAATGAAGGATGAAAATCCTGCGCGGGCGCAGTTTTCAAAAGTCGGTTGATTCTTGCCGATGTGACCTGCGACCACAGGGATGACAGGTTGGTAGTCCCGCCTTCAGGCGGAAACTCGCACTACAGCAAACTTCCGCCTGAAGGCGGGACTACCAACCTTTCCAGATTCTGAACTATCCACCAACGGCTGTTGGTAGGATTGCCGCCGACTTTTGAAAACCGCACCCATCCCGCGCCCGGCTGAGATTTTTTGCGCCCTCCTTTCGGACTTTGATTGACAAAGCGGATAGCTGTTATTACATTCTCTGACCTGACGCTTCAAAAGCCGGATCAACACTGCACATTGCAAGCCTGCGCTCTGGCGAAAGGGGGCGCGAGCGGGAGACGGAGGGGAAATGGTTTCGAAAGTTTCCCACTACCGCATCGTGAAGAAACTCGGCGCGGGAGGCATGGGCGAAGTTTATCTCGCCGAAGACAGCCGCCTCAACCGGCAGGTCGCGATAAAACTGCTTCCCGCCAAGTCGACCGGCGACGAGCAGGCCCGAAAACGACTGCTCCGCGAAGCTCAGGCCGCAGCCCGACTCGACCATCCCAACATCTGCGCCATTCACGAAGTAGGCGAAGATAGCGACACCGCCTTCATCGTCATGCAGTATATCGAAGGCGAATCGCTCGCCGAGAGAATGCACACTCTCAAGCTCGATGAATCGCTAGACCTTGCGATTCAGGTGGCGGACGCGCTCTCGGAGGCGCACACTCGCGGAATCGTTCACCGCGACATAAAGCCGCAAAACGTGATCGTCAGCCCGCGCGGGCAGGCGAAGGTTTTGGACTTCGGGCTTGCCAAAAGAGTGGCGCAAAGTGATCAGGAAATCGAAGGGGAAACCCTCAGCGCGATCACCCAAGCGGGAGCAGTCGTGGGAACGGCGGCTTATATGTCGCCGGAGCAGGCGCGATGCGGGCGAGTAGATGAGCGAAGCGATCTCTTCTCGCTCGGCGCGATGCTTTACGAAATGGCGACAGGCCGCCGCCCCTTTACGGGATCGAGCCTTGTGGAAGTGTGCGCGCAGGTATTGCACGTCGATCCGCCATCGCCTTGCGAAATCAACCCGCGCGTGCCGCCTCAGCTTGAGCGAGTGATAACGAAGGCGCTGGCGAAGAATCCGTCGGCGCGTTATCAGAGCGCGGAAGAGATGATGCGCGATCTGAAAGCGGCGCGAGGCATCCTTGATACTGAAGAACCTCTGCGCACTCACCGCGCTCCCGGCGCAGGCACATCGCCTGTGTCCGCGTTGAAAACCCTCAGCACCCGGCTCAAAAAGCCGGGCGTGCTGAGAAACCTCATGGCATCCACAGCGGTCTTAAGTCTGGCTGTGGGAGCCGTTTTTTTCATCAGGCCGGTAAATTCTTTCGAGCCGCTGCCAGCGGCAAAGAGACTTTACGATGACGGGGTCGGGGCTTTGCGCGATGGCGCTCTCAACAAGGCAGCTTCTCTTCTGGAACTGGCCACGCAAAAAGATCCGTCATTCGCTCTGGCCCAGGCGAGGCTGGCTGAAGCACGGGCGGAAATGGATTACAGCAAAAAAGCGAAAGAAGCGACGATCCGCGCTCTGGCCCTCAGCCGCGATATAAGGCTGTCAGCCGAAGATGCGCTTCGCTTGCAAGCCATCACTGCGGCTGTTGAGTACGACTACCCTTCCGCGATAAAACGGTATGAAGAAATAGCCATGCAGTCGACCGGAATCGAAAGAGCCTATGCTTATTTCGATAAGGGCCGGGTGCAGGAGAAAAGCGAAGATGCCGAAGGCGCAAAAGAAAGCTATCTTGCATCGATCAGCCTCGATCCTGATAATGCGGCGGCTTTCCTTCGCCTGGGCGCGCTTTACGGACGCGAGGAGAATTATCAGGAGGCAGAGGCGAAATTCGCTTCAGCCTACCAGATTTATCAGCAAACGAAGAACCTCGAAGGCGCGACAGAAGTCACCTACCAGCGAGGCATAATGCTCGGACAAAAAAGATCGTTCACTGAAGCTCGGAGCAAATTTCAGGAAGCCTTCGATATGGCGAGCGCGGGCAAAGACGAGTATCACGGCATAAGAGCTTTGCTGCAAATAAGCATCGTCTTTGCGAATCAGGGCGACCTCACCGAGGCCGAGCAATATGCCGAACGAGGAGTTTCTCTGGCCAGCGAATCAGGCGAAGAGAATCTGGCCACGAAAGGACTCATCGATCTCGGCTCTGTGCTGTTTGTGAAAGGGAAGATCGACCGGGCGGAAGCTTCTTTTCAGCGCGCGCTCCATATAGCCCGTGAAAACCAGGGAGAGCGCAATGAAGCCAGGGCGCTTTTGTCTCTGGGCAGTCTCAGAATTCAGCGTCACAACGCCGATGAGGGATTGAGTTATCTTGGGCAGGCGATCCCGTTTTATGAAAAGGGAGGATATGCTGCGGAATTGGGGAAAGCCCAGATTTTGCGCGGTCAGGCTTTTTTGCTCAAAGGCGAATATCAGGCTGCGATTGACTCCTTCGCGCAGCGGCTCGCCCGGTCGCGCCAAACCGACAGCCGAGCCGAGATTGCATACGCGCAGGAAGGGATAGCGACGGCTCTCGTCAGTATGGAGCGGTATCCTGAAGCTCTGAAACATCATCGCGAGCGCCTTAATGCTTACGCTTCGGAAGAAAGCAAACAGAATGTCGTTTACACCAGTTTGGACATCGCCGATATTCTGGGGCGGCTGGGGCGTTACACAGAAGCGCGGGGGATGCTCAATCAAACAAGGCCGAGGGTCGAGGGCGAGTACGAGCATCTCTCCTTCAAGCTGCTGCTCATCGAAGCGCAGATTGCTTTGAGCGAGCGCCATTTCGATGAAGCGAGATCGAAAAGCCTGAAAGCTCTCGGACTGAAAACCGAGCAGGATCATTACACTCCCGCCGAGGCGAAAATGATTCTCGGTCAGGCTCTGTCGCTTTCGGGAAATCGATCAGCCGGGAAGCGCGCATGTGAAGAGGCTTTGAAGATTGCCAGAGAGTCAGGCGAAGTTTCGATTGTGCCGAGCGCGATGCTGGCTCTTGCAGAGACTTTGCTTTATATGGGGAAAGGCGAAGAGGCGCTCTCTTTGGCCCAGCGAGCCGAAGCGATTTTCAGCCTCAACAGTCAGCAGGATTCTCTCTGGAAGGCATTGCTGATAGTTGGGCGATGCCATCTGCTGATGGGCGACAAGTCAACGGCATTCGAAGCGATTTCCCGCGCCCGTAGCACGCTTGCGGACATCAAGAAAAAATGGGGCGATGAGCATTTCAACTCTTATACCAGGAGGCCAGATATCCTCAATTACCAGAACCAGCTTGAGGAAGCATGGGCGAAATCTCAGAAATGAGTCGGCTATCGAGACTGATAGTCTCGGCTATCAAGGTTGATTGAACGCCGGCATCGCAGGCTGAATTCAACCAGGAATTTCAAGCATTTCTGATAGCGGGTTCGCCTCATCGCCATTGGCATAAAAATTGATCTGGCCTGACTGGATATTTATTGATCGAAGCGAGTTCGATCTTAAATTCAAGAACACAACCCGGAAAGGAGAGATAACAATGCCCAATCCCACGAGAACCTGCTGCATGGAAGAAATAACTCTGGAACCTCACCTTCCGCCGATCATCATCGGCGGCGGCTCGTTGAAGATAGAGATGAAGCATAGATGTTCATATCAGCCTCTTGCCAACGACCCTTCCTTGCTCAACCACAAGTATGTGGTTCGAGGTGAGGACTATAGCTTTATCAGGCGAGTAGTGGTCATAAGAGAAGGCGAGCAGATAGTATGCTGCTCTTATGACAATCTTCCCGATGGCTGCGAAGTCCATATATGGCTACAGAAATTGAAGGCAGTTCCTGCCTCGGATATTGATTATGAACCCCTGACGGCGATCCCACAGTTGCGCTTGAAAGGCACCACTGCGAATCCACGCACAAACAGCGAGCTTGAAATCAAAAGCGATGAGGAGTTTGGCAACCGGGCGCCGACTCACAAACAGCACCGACCGCACAATTACTTTCATCGCGGCTATGGTGGTCGTCACTTCCGCATAGGGAAATGGGAGATCGTCGATGCGAACGGAGCAGTAGTCACAGACGGATTAAATAACTTCCGGGAAAGCGGAGATGACGGCTATCGAATCGCCCTCGGTTTCGATCATGTCCAGCCTTGAAATGGCGACGGAAATCTTTCCACTCAGCGCGTCAGGCTGATTCACGTGACTGCCTGACGCGTCGTCAGGCAGTCGACCCAACAAAGATGCTCCGCCAAGTATAACCAAAGCGCAAGGCCGGTTTGCGCTTTGAAAGGAGGCATTGAAATGTCGACGGAAAAATCCAGTCTCTCATCCCGCTCGCAAATGGCGCGCATCTACGGAGTTTTCCTGCTCAGTATCGGTGCGATTATGATTTCAGGTCTGTGTGCTGCTCCATCGACGATCCGGAAAGGAAATCTTCCCTCTGTGCATTTAGAGAAACGGAGCGATAGAATCAGCGCAAAGTATGCCTCTAAAGGCAATACGCAGGAAGACAAAATAGCCGAAAGAGAAGTGATATTGGCAACCAAGTATCACGCCATTTCGAATATGGCTTTCAGCGTGATAAAGCGAATCATCGACAATAAGGTTGTCAGAATAATAAAGCTCATTGCAGGTATCGACGTAAAAATCGAGAAACTTGATGACGAAGGGATTTTCTGGATAAGATCAAGCATCAAGAGCGTCGATTATCTTTTGAAAAAGCTGAGGGCGAAACGTTATTCGAATTTGTTCAGATGGGTTGAGCCGAACCGCCTTATAGAGTTTCACTCCGACGCGCCTCAGGGAAATGTCTTAAAACCCGACGACCCGCTATTCGATAAACAATGGGGGTTGAACAATGATGGCCTGCCAGATTGCAAGCAGCAGCGAGGCGATGCGGATGCCGACGTCGATGCTCCGGAGGCATGGAACATTTCGACGGGGTCCCGCGACATCGTTGTCGTCGTCATGGACAGCGGAATCGATTACAAACATAAAGACCTTGCTAAAAACATCTGGTCGGCGACTGAGGAGTTCAAGGTTCAACTGAACAAAATTGGACCGCCCATGTCCTGCCCGAAAGGCTCACATGGCCTGGATGCGGTGACTGGAAATTGCACCCCCGAAGCGATAATGGATTCTGGAGAGCATGGAACTCAGATAGCCGGAATAATCGGAGCCATGGGAAACAACTTGTGCGGGATTTCAGGAGTAAACCATGAGGTTTCGATCATGGGGGTAAAGATATCACGCAGCCTCATCTACACATCGGTGAAAGAGATCATCGTCGGCTTGAATTTTATAAGGCAGGTCAAGGAAAGATTCGGCAAAGATAAAGTCTGGGTGGTCAACTGTAGCTGGGGAAAGAGAGGATTGACTCCAGATTTAGTGAAGATCAAGGAGCATATGCAATCGCTCAACCGGGATGGAGTGCTGTTGGTTGCCTCTGCAGGAAATGATGGAGTGGATACCGATGATAACCCGCATTTTCCCTCCGGCTTTGGATTGCCCAATCTGATATCAGTCACTGGAACTGATAGTAAGGACTGCCGGCCCCGGCATTTCAATTACGGCAAAGGCCATATCGACCTGGCGGCCCCTGCGGTCAACATACAGACGACCTCTCCAAACAACCAGTACTCATGCCCGGAAGGCACTTCGTTCGCTGCGCCATTCGTTTCAGGAGCAGCGGCACTGATGCTATCTCGATGCAACCTTGACATCAGCACACTGAAGAGAATCCTGATTGACACGGTCGACAGGAAACCGTCGCTGGTAGGCATGGTGGCCAGTCAGGGCCGCCTCAACCTATTCAAAGCCCTTGAGGAAACATGCAGGGTTTGTGTCCCTCGCCCTCCCCAATGTCCCTCCCCTTGATGATTCCTCTATAGCTTGAATAAACCTTCAGAATCGTCTTTCATGCAGCAATGACTTACAACTCATTGCGACTTGAAAAAAACGAAGGCATCGCCGAGATCACTCTCACTGGCCCTGGAAAGGGAAATGCCATGGGGCCGGACTTCTGGCGCGAGATGCCTGAACTCTTTTCTTCACTCGACCGCGATCAGGACACTCGCGCGATCATCATCCGCGGCGACGGGGGAAACTTTTCTTACGGCCTTGATCTCGCTGCGATGACCTCAGCGATCACTCCTGATATGACCGGAGCGAATCTCGCCGCCGAAAGAACCCGCCTGCTCGACAAGATAGGAGATATGCAGCAGGCTTGCGACCTCGTCGACCGATGTCGCAAGCCAGTGATTGCCGCCGTCGCCGGGTGGTGCATAGGCGGCGGATTGGATCTCATCTCGGCCTGCGATATTAGAGTCTGCTCTGAGGATGCGCGCTTCAGCCTCCGCGAAGTCAAAGTCGCGATGGTCGCCGACATCGGAAGCCTTCAGAGACTCCCGCGTATAATCGGCGAAGCTCATACTCGAATGCTGGCTTTCACAGGCGCGGACATCGATTCACGACGCGCCATGCAAATCGGACTTGTCAGCGACATCTACGAAAACGAATCATTGATGCTCGACGCTGCTCGCTCTCTTGCCCGCGAGATAGCCGCAAATCCGCCGCTCGTCGTCGAGGGCATCAAACAGGTGATGAACGATTGCCGCGATAAATCAATCAGTGACGGATTGAGATATGTCGCGGTGTGGAATTCAGCTTTTCTTCAGTCGGAAGATTTGATCGAAGCTATCGAGGCTTTTCGCCAGCGAAGACCGCCTCAGTTCAAAGGAAGATAGGGATCGGGGGCAGGGGGCAGGGGGCAGGGATCAGGGGTCGGTTGTTTCTTCCTGAACGCTCTAGCGCAAATAATGCGCAACCGTTTCGACAAAGAGCCTAATTTCAACAACATCTTTTCTCAGGCTTGCTCAAATAGTTTTATCTCGAATGGCTTTATAACGATCACGCACCTAATCCCTGACCCCCGACCCCTGACCTCTGCCCCCTGCTAAGGCGATAGTCGCTCATAAAGCTCGAATTCGGCGTTGGCCTCTTCGAGCATACCCAAGCGACGGTAGGCTTTGCTCAGATAATAGTGGGCCAGCGGGTAATCTCGTTTGATCGAGAGGGCCAGCTTCAACTCTTCAATCGCGCGCTCGGTCATCCGGTCATCGAGCGAGCGGCTCGATATCACTTCATAAGCCACGCCAAGTTGAAAATGTCCGTCCGAATCGTTCGGCGCAAGCCGTGTGTACTCTTCGAGCATCTGCGCCGCTTCTTCATAAAGCCCCGTCTGAATCAATGCAGTCCCGAAGTTGAGATAAAACGTCTTGGCAGAATGCGTGTACTCGCCATCGGGCAATGCCTTGCGATACTCGACCGCCGCGCGAGAGTGATCGCCATCGGCCTGATAAGCAAGTCCGCGCAGGTGACGCGCTCTTGCGCTTGCGGGGTCGACTTCGATTGCGCGATCAAGATAGCCCGCGGCGCGCGGAGTGTCCTGCTTCGTCAAATAATACCGACCCAGATCGATCAGGGTGTAGAAATGTTTTGTGTCGAGAGTGAGCGCCCGCTGCCACGACTCAATCGCTCCCGCTTCATCCTTGCGCGCAAGCCTCAGTTCGCCCTGCATACCGCGGGCGGAAGCCGTTTCTGCGAGGTCGAGCGAGTAATTGACGAAATGCTCCGCCCGACCGTGATCGTTTCTCTTGACCGCAGCGAGCGCGGCCTTCACCAGAAAATCCGCCTCATAGCGCGCATCTGCTCCAAGCCCTTCCGTATATTTGAGCGGCGAGACTGCGTGATCGAGCAACTCATTGACGTTGCGAATGACAGTCTCTTCAGTCGAGCCGACTCTGCGCGGCGCGCTGAATTCTATAAGCGCGTTGTCGTCGGTGTTGATTTGCGAAGCGCGCGAGAACAAATCCACTTCCGCAGGGCCGAGATAAAAACGCGATATCAGATCGGCGACCGAGCGCATATCGACACGACCGAGATCGGCAGCCACTTTTTCATTCTTCAAGTTTGAAGCGATGACCGACAGATCGATCTCCCTCGCGCGCTTGCTGCCTAAGAGCATCAGATCGCCTTCGGCTCCGCGAAAGATATAGACGTAAGGAAACGCCGCCCGGAAAGTTCCGATCAGAGTCTTCACATCTTCGGGCGACATCTCGTAAATCTGAAGCCACTGACTGAAAAGCCCGTCATCGGTCAATCGGTCGGCCCCGCGCTTGAAGTATTCGAGCGTGAACAGGTTGGCCACGCCCGTCAGCCACGGGTTCGACGGCTCTGAAATGATCACATCGAATTTTTCATTCGTGGTGTAAATGAAATTTCTTCCATCGTTGGCGACCAGTCGCAGGCGCGCATCTTCGAGCGGACGATGATTGAAGTTTTCGAAATGTCGCGAGGCTTCTATCATCGCAGGCTCAAGCTCCACGCAGGTCACCCGCTTGACCGGGAACTGCTCGACCGACCCTAGCGTGATGCCGCTGCCGAGTCCTATCACCAAAACATCGTCCGTCTGTTTGCGCACGAGAAGAGGCAGGCTGCCTATGAGAATCTGCGTCGGCATATCGCCAGCCGTAGAAGCTTCGGGCTTGCCGTTGGCTTTGAGCACCAGGTCGCGGCCCTGTCGCTGAACGGCAATAGTGGCGGTCACGCCTTCTTTATAGAAAACCGTTTCGCCCTGCCCGCTGCGAATGTAGTCGTTGAATTCCTGTCGGCTCATTTTCACAAGCGACGGCGCGTAGCGATAAACCGCGCTCGACATCGCGTCGGCGTCCCAGGGCGGTTCGGTGGCGACGACCGCGAGCATAAGCATAAGAGATGCGGTCAGTCCCCATAGAGGGGCGCGGCGGGATGATTTCGATTTCAAACGTCGCGCGCGCCACATTACGGCAAAGAGCGCGGCGGCTATGACGAAGTTGAGCGCGGAGGCAAGGCGCAGACTGCCCAGGAGTCCGAGCCACGGAATGAGAATGAAACCGCTTGCGAACGAGCCTGCGATGGCTCCTATGGTGTTGGCGGCGTAAGCATCGCCGACTGTGCGTCCAGACGGCAGACGGCGCGCGCTTGCGCAGATTCTCACGACGAGAGGAAAGATCGCGCCAAGCAACAGAGTCGGGGCGAGCATCACCAGTGAAGCGATGAAGAATCGCGCGAACAGCAGAAGGCCGAGGGGCGAGTTTTCAAACACATGGTAAAGCTGAACGAAGAGGTAAGGCAGATCGTCGAACAGATACGCGCCCGCAATCGAGGTGACGCCGACGCCAAGCTCGATGACAGCGAAAGCGATGATGGGATGACGAATGCGGTCTACGAATCGCGATATGAGCGAAGCGCCCAGAGCGAGACCGATTAGAAAAGTCGTCAGCATTATGCTGAAGGCATAGACCGACGAGCCGATTATCAAAGCAAGCACGCGGCTCCATATCACTTCGTAAGAGAGCGCGATAAATCCGCTCACACTGAAAGCGGCAAGCACGGCGACGACTTCCGAGGGCGAAGCGGGGGAGGGAATGGCAATCTTCTGCTTCGATTTGTTCGTGTCTTTGTGCAGGCGGAAGAGGGAAAGGATTCGAGATTTCGATTCTTTCGACCGGGCCGCGCTTTCGATCTGCGCTTCGCCTTTCGTTTCGTGTTTGCGCGAAAGATGGATCGACGCCACTCCGAGCAGGATGTTTATGACGGCTGCAGTCAGAGTCGATGCTTTCATGCCGAAGGCGGGTATGAGTATGAACCCTGTGGCCGCAGCGCCGAGGACTGCGCCGAAGGTGTTGAGCGAATAGAGCGCGCCGACTCTAAGACCGAGGAGTTGAATATCGCGCGCATAATAGCCTGAAAGCACTGGAAGTGTTGCGCCCATAAGCGCGGTCGGCGCTATCAGAACTATCGCGGCGAAGAGAAACCTCACCGCGCTCAGAGCTATGAAAGAGACGTGAAGCGGCCCCCAGAGCGTGTGATAGATGCCCGGCAGCAGAGCGAATATAAACGGCACGGCCAGCCCGTAGACGCCTATGCCGATTTCGAGGAGTCCGTAGAGCCTGAGAGGTCGCGTTATTTTTTCCGAGCGGCGACCGCAGTAGAAACTGCCTGCGGCAAGCCCGCCCATAAAAACCGTGAGGACTGTGCTGACGGCGAAAGTGGTCGCGCCGAAGACCAACACGAGTTCGCGAACCCAGATAACCTGATAGACGAGGCCGCTGAAACCGGAAGCGAAGAAGCATAGCAGAATAACCCATGCAGAGCGGGACCGGTCACTACTTCTTGGGACATTTGAGATGGCCATCTACTCCAACAGCACGGGGTCAAAAATCAAAGCGCGCAACGCGGAGGCTACTTAAAGCCGCGCAGCTTTGAAGGTATTGTCGCAGAGAGTCAGCGAGGGTGACAAGCCTTGAGCGAATTTCCGAATTTCGCGGATGATGAATTGAGGGGTGAATCTCTTGTGACACGGTGAGTTGTTTGTTACTCTCAGACTCGTCAGGACTTCAACGATCGGGAAAGCCACTCTCCGTGGGTGTAATCGAAAATCCTTGCGGGTTGATATGAATCGGATGATTGCGCTTTTGATGACCGTCTTGCTTTGGGCATGGCCGCAGAGCTATTCGAGAATCGAGCCGCAGTCGAAGAAACAAAATGATGCGACACATCGGGCGGAAATCGATTCTCTGATCGCGCAGGCGAGACAATCGCCGCCTGAGTTTGCCGCTCATGCGTTGCTTCGCATTGCTGAAGCGAGCGAGATCGTAAGCCTGAGCGAAAAGAAAGAGATCATAGAAGAAGCGTTTCGTTTTGCCGCGCATGTTCGCAATCCCGTCAAGCAGGCATTGGCAGCCGAGTCGCTCGAGGCATTCAGTTCGAGAGAAGGATTTCTCGCCGTAGCTTTCACCCTCGACCTAGACGCTCTGTCGCTTCGGTGCCGCGCGATCAAAGCTATGCTCAAAGTCGACCGAAAGAAAGCCCGCGAGTTGTTCGACCAGATTCAAATTCCAAAGCTTCAGCCGCCCGGTTGCGAACAGCTTATGGTTTATGATTTCTCATCCTTTTATGATGCTCTGATGGAAATCGCGCAGACGGCGTTCAGTCCTGAAGAAATGCGCGCGCAAGAGCATATCAATTTCATGGAATTTCATATCGGCAACATAGAGTGGTCGGACCAGCTTGCGATAACAGCAAAGGGCATCCGCAGAATGAAAACTTCCGCTCTTCAGCTTGAAAGGCTGGTACATGCTTTCAGCCTTGCGATGAATCGCGTCCGAGACGGCGACCGCTCATTTTCTTATTGGCTCGTTCCCCTTATGCACGAAGTCAAGGAACTGACTTCTTTTTGTCGAAGCCGAGACATTTCGCGGGACGAACTTCTCGCTTCGTTGCGCAGCTATCTCGTCAGGTATCTCACTGCCGCCCGATGTTCTGACACAACCGGATCAAAGTGGGTGTGGGAGCAGATCAAATCATTCAACGATGTTCTGCGGCTGGCAAATCATCCGAGCAGAAAAGAGGTTTCCGCAATCGAGGGAGACGACCTAAAACCGGCGAAGATAGATCCCGCCGGAAAGCTTCACTATTACCTGAAATCGCCGAAATCGAAATCGATTCTGGATAAATTCGACAAACTCGATGCCGGGGTTGATAGCAAGCCGCTCGATGAAGACACGAAGGACGAATCTTACGGGCAGATACGATTGACTGATTTTCTCAACGAAATGGATTCCTGGGATATCGAAGAAGGGGAAACTGAAGCGGACGGCTTTCATAAGAAGATAACTTTACTTCGAGACCTTCTCCTATTTAAGCGACGCCATCCGGGAATTGATCGCGTTATCGAGAAATATATCGATCTTCTCAGCCGTTCATACATTCAGCGAAGCAACCCAATCGAATGGTTCTGGCATGTGAAATTCCTGCTCAAATACCTGCGCGATGGCGAGCGGCGATTGAGAATCCTGGAAGCTATGCGAAACTCGAAAAATCCGTCGCTGTATCTCTTCACAGAGCTTGAGCGCATCCTTCCGCAATCGGAAAAGAAATAGAATTGACCCTTCATTTTTCAAACGTGACTCTTCCGATCTCGCGCCCCGTCTGATCGAAGCACACAATCGAGCGGGCGGGCGCGGTGAGGCGATACTGGCGGCCTTCGATCTTCACATTTTTTCGGGCTGTTCCGCCTCCGGTGTTGAGCAGAGTCAAAACGATTCGCCCGCGATCATCTCTCACCGCCCAGTGGCTCTGATCGCCGCCCTGGAAGAAAAGAACTTCTCCATTCCACGCAAGCGTCGAGTAGAGATTATAGACTCTGCCCGCCGGAGTCAGATGCCAGCCTTGAGTCCGCTCTTCATCCGTAAGACGCGGATCGCGATGGCCGCTTACTGTCACAACACGCCTGCCGTCAGACCAGTACAGAATCGCATGATAAGGAACCGCGTGAACGTAGATGGCTTCGATCTCCGGGCGCGACATGATCTCAGCGACCCTGCGCGCGAATTCCAGCGCGTACTCATCGGTCAGGTGCGGATTGCCTTTGAGCGATGAGCGGATGTTGAACTCCGTGACGAGGTATCGCATCTGCGGAGCGAAGGGGCGCACGGCTTTGTTGAATGCATCGATTGTGTCTGAACTCACCCCGCGAGCGTAGAGGTGAAGCACGCCGTAGATATCGCTTCTGGTTTTGAGAGCTATGCGCTTCGATAAGGCCGTAAGCATCCTCTTGTTCCAATCGTTGTCTGAAAGTCGGGTGGGCGTGTTTTTCTCGTTGCCTACGGTGAGCGGCAGAGCGAATTTCACGCGAAGAGGGGAGAGAGCTTCTATGATATCGGCTGCGCGTTCGGCATAATCTTCGGGCTGCCACGGGCGATGGTTCAGATGCGGCTCGTTCGATAGCTCGACGGCGATGAGTTTTCTTCTCGACGCGCGGCGGAGGAAATCATCGACTGTTTGATAAGCGACATCCGCGCCCTCTTCGACGTTGACGCCAAGCACGGTGGTGAAATCATGACCGGCTATATAATCGATGTAATCTTCGATGGGGAACCACGGGAACTGATTCGTCTTTTTGTTTTCAGCTTTGAGGGATTCCGTAGCCCGTTCTCCGCGGGGGCTGTAAAATCCGCTGAAGCTCAGCCGCAGGCTGGCAAGGCCCGCAGCGCTGAAGGCTCTCGACATGGCTTTGGATTTGCGAGAGTCGCGCAATCCTTCGATGAGAGGGTGAGGCCAGTCTGCGAAAATAAAATCCGCTCCCATAACGGGCGCGCGTTGTCGCGCGGGGCGCTGTGCGTTTTTAATGGCGCGAGCAGGAAATGACGCGATCAACACAAAGCCTATCAACAAGACGGTGAGCAACGTGATTTTTATTTTCATGGACTTCTTTTCGATTCTATCACGCGCCGGAGAAGTTGCTCGCGCGCAGGGCATGAATTTTAGCTTTGACTTATGGCCCGTGTTGCGAAAAAATCTCCTTGCCGGACTTTCGCGCAAGCCTCCATCAAAATTTCAGCCGTTTCAAAAAGGCGTCAACCTCACGTCGCCGAGTGTTCTCGTTCATGGCTATGAAAGAGGCTTTGAAAAGAATCTCTCTGCTGCTCGCCGTCGCCTTTTTGTGCGCGCGTGCGGCAACCGCAACCATAATCATATTCCCTACAGACGACGAAATGATCATCGGCGCGCGTGCCATCATCACTGCCAAAGTGTTAAGCGTGGATTCCGCGCTCGACCCGCGCGAGGATCGTATATTCACTTACATCACGCTTCGCGTCTCGCAGGTGATCAAAGGCCATATCCGGGATCGGAAGATAACTATCAAAGAAGAAGGCGGACTGCTCGTAGACGGCGGCAGTATAGTTTTCGGAACGCCGCAATACGCGCCGGGTGAAAAAGTTCTGCTCTACCTCGACACCTGGCCCGATGGCAGCCTTCGCACTCATCAGTTGTTTTTGGGAAAATTCAATATCATCGAAGGCCAAAATGGATCCCGTGAAGTCATTCGCGCAGATGCCGACGGCAACGTGATCATGATGGGGGATCACACTCACGCGCGGTCGCGCACTGCAACGACCAATCGAATGGAGCTTGGCGCATACATCGAAATGATTCGCGTCAGAATGGAAGCCACGCGCGAGCGATGCGAAAGATTCGAATCGGAAAACTACAGAGGCGCGCTCCTCTGCGAACCTCCCGAATATGAAGACCGCGCGAGGAGCGGAAACCTTCAGCCTCAGTTCACGCTGATAAGCAACACTCAGCCTGCGCGCTGGTTCGAGCCTGACAGCGGTCGGCCAGTCCTGTTTCTCATCAACCCCGACGGAGCGCCGAATCCGCAGATACTTGACGATCTCGATGCGGCGATGAGCGCGTGGTCAAGCGTCGCGGGCTGCACCCTGCGAGTGTTCAATGGCGGGACGGCTGCGGTCTGCTCGCATCACAGCGGGTCGAACTCCATAGCATTCAACAACTGCGATGGTCGCTTCTCTCCTACGCCTGAATGCTCAAGGATAATCGCGCTGGGCGGTATGCGCTGGACTACCAACGAACAGAAGATGGTCAACGGCACTCTGTTCAACAAGGCCACCGCCGGATTCATTTCGTTCAATCCTTATTCAGCGTGCAGCTTTTCAAATCATTGCGATGTGCGCGAAGTCGCCACTCACGAGTTCGGTCACGTTCTCGGCCTCAACCATTCGCAGTTCGCCGATGCGACGATGGCGGCGGCGGCGCATTTCGACGGTCGCTGCGCTTCGCTTCGTCAGGACGATATCGACGGCATCACTTTCATCTATCCTGAAGAAGACGGCGGCGCAGGGCCGCTCGCCATCAGCACGCCTGCGGTGATGCCTGAAGGAGTGCAGGGCGTTTACTATTTTCAAGTCATGCTGGCGCGCGGAGGCTCGCTGCCTTACACCTTCAGCGTAGTTCCCGGACAGGGCCGCGTGCCTACGGGGATGAGTTGGACTACGAAGGGACACGTCAGCGGAGTTGCGACCGAACCCGGAACATTCACTTTCGCCGCGCAGGTGCGCGACAGGAATGGCACGACGGTTCAGAAAAATCTTTCGATCACGATAAGGCCGAGGTCACCGGGTTATGACGCGCACTTCATTGGGCAGACCGCGCCTCTGACGGTCGAAGCGGGCGCGCAGTTCGCGGCCTCTCTGAAATGGCTCAACACCGGCGCTCCGACATGGGAGAACCTGAGCGGAGTGAGGATCGCCTCGCAGAATCCGTCGAGCAATACGACGTGGGGAACTGATCGCGTGTCGCTGACGGATTACTTCGTGCCGACGGGGCAGACGCTCGATATCGATTTCGTCGCGATAGCTCCACTCGCACCCGGCACATACAATTTTCAATGGCAGTTGTTCAGAGAAGGCGCGGGATTCTTCGGCGCATCGTCCGCGAATCTGCGCATCAATGTCATCGCGCCGCCTCCGACCGTAACAGGCCCTTCGGTGTTCGAAGCCGCGCAGGGCGTAGCGTTCACTCATCAGTTGACCGCAGGCAGCGGCACACCGCCATACACGTGGTCGATAGCGGGCGGCGCGCTTCCCGCGGGGCTGAGTCTCGCGGGCGGAATCATTTCAGGCACGCCGACCACGTCAGGCAGTTTCAATTTCACAGTTCAGGTCACGGACTCGCAATCGCGCACGGGACAGAAGGCTCTGACGATCAACGTCTCTCCGCCCGCGCTTTCGATAACCACTTCGACGCTTGCCAGCGCGATGAGGGGCATAACTTACAATCAGGCTTTGAGCGCAGCAGGCGGATCGCAGCCTTACACATGGACGATGATCGGCGGGACTCTGCCCGCAGGATTGACGCTTGCAAACGGTGTGATAAGCGGAACGCCGACCGCAGAGGGCAGCTTTGCTGCGACTCTTCAGGTCAGCGACAGTCAATCGCGGACTGCAAGGCGTGATTACCTGCTGACAGTAGTCGCGCCCTCGACATTGATGCTCAATCTTGTTTCGAAGGTGGACGCATTGGTGGGAAGCGCATTCATCTATCAACCGGCAGCGATGGGAGGAGTAGGGCCATACACGTGGTCGATAGCGAGCGGATCATTGCCTGGTGGATTGAGCCTCAACTCCGCGACCGGCGCGATAACCGGCACTCCTTCGCAAGTAGGCGTGTTCAATGTCGGACTTACCGTTCGAGATCAGGTCGGCCAGAGCGTCACAGGTATGGTGGAGGTAAAAGTGACCGACCCGGCCACTTTGCCTGCCATCACCAGAGTGAAGTACAAGAAGGGGAGCAGGAAGTTGATAGTCGAGGGTCAGCGATTCGATCCCGCCGCCGTGTTGATGATCGATGGTTTTGCAACGAGCGCGCGACCCAACGGGAACAGGTTTACGGCCAAAAAGATTTCGCTTGCATCGGGCAGGCATGAAATCAAAGTCGTCAACCCCAACAATGTTTCTTCTCAGGTTCACGTTCTCAATGTCAATTGAGACCTGAACAGGTGAGACATCGAGTCTTTTTTCCGTTCGAAATATGCGCGGCGGGGAATGAAAAAACATTACCTTTGACAAAGCTAAGAGCCTGTGTTTGAATGCGAAAGAAGCTTGAGCGTAGTTTTTCAAAGAGCCGCAGACATCAGCCGTTCTCCCCTCATTACGGACGCAATCTTTTGTGCGTCTGTCAGCAGTTTGAAAATAATAAAAGACCGGCTTCCGCTCTGACGGCGCTTCATTCGACGCTAATGCCCCTGATGATGTATGGACTGCCTGGAAGCGAAGTGATTGCCGACGGGCCGGGACGTGTAAGTTGAAGTCATTCGCTGAAGCGGTTTGAATCTCTCCTGGAGTTGAATATGAAGCGCGTTCTTAACAATCTCAAATTAAAATCTCTGATACTATTCATATCTTTTCTGTGCCTGACTCATCAGGCGCTTGCGACGACGGTCATCATTCCTGCTGACGACGATCTGATCATCAGCGCGCGGGCGATAGTCCGGGGCAAGGTTCTTTCAGTCATGAGCGCCTACGACAGCCAGCAGGATCGCATTTACACCTACGTGACCGTAAAGGTTCAGGAAGTTCTCAAAGGCAACATCACTGAAAAGAAGATCGTTCTCAAGGAACTTGGCGGCACGGTCGGCGACCGGACGATGGTCATATTCGGCAATCCGCAGTTTGCGCCCGGCGAGCAGACTCTTCTTTATCTCGACACATGGTCGGACGGCAGCCTGCGCACGCACCAGATGTTTCTGGGAAAGTTCAATATCATCGATGATCCGGCCACAGGCCAGCGGATGATCGTTCGCAGTTCGCCTGACAAAAACACCGAAGTGTTGCAGTTTCAACCGCACGCCAATCACTCGCACGGACCCGCGACCGAAAAGCTGGAGTTGTCGGCTTATCTGAAAATGGTGCGCAATCGTCTGGCAGCAAATCTCGATCAATCGATTAACTTCGAATATCAGTATTACCGCGATGTGCCTTTGATGATGGAGCCTGCTGAACACAGTCGCCTTGCGCGAAATGGAAATCTTGAAGCTCAGTTCGCGCTGCTCGGAAACTTTCGATTCTTCGAGCCTGACAGCGGCCAGCCGGTCAACTGCATGGTCAAGCCCACCAACGCTCCAAGCCCGGAGACTGTAAACGACATGGTAGGCGCGATGGGCGCGTGGTCGAACGTATCGGGCTGCGCTTTGCAGTTGGCCAACGGCGGTCAGCTTTCGGCCTGCTATACGACAACGGGACTACAGGGCATCGGGATCGTTTTTGACAACTGTGATGGCCGCAACTCTCCGTCATCAGGTTGCGCGAACATTCTCGCGTGGGGCGGCATCAGCGCGACAGGGCCGGGAACGAGAATCATCAACGGCACCAATTTCAGGCAGACGACGCAGGGCTTCGTCTCGTTCAACCCTTTTGCAAGCTGTCATTTCACCAATCGTTGCAATGTTCAGGAGGTCGCCACTCACGAACTGGGTCACGCGCTCGGACTCGATCATTCGCAGGACTCTTCGGCGACGATGGCCGCATTCGCTCACTTCGACGGTCGCTGCGCTTCGATACGCACGGATGATGAAAACGGAATCCGTTTCATTTATCCGGCATCGGGCGGCGGCGGCGGCCCGCTTACGATCACCACCTCGACGCTTCCGAACGGCACAGTCAGCGCTTCATATTCGCAATCGCTCGCGGCATCGGGCGGCACGCCGTCCTACTCGTGGGCGCTTGCCTCCGGGTCGGGGCCGCTGCCGACGGGACTCACGCTCGGATCGAGCGGAATAATCAGCGGCACGCCCTCGACGGCGGGCACTTTTAATTTCACTGCGCGAGTTACAGACTCGCAGCAGGCCACAGCGCAGAAAGCTCTTTCGATCACCATAGGCGGCGGCGGGCCTCAATACGATTCGCAGTTCGTTTCTCAGGATGTTCCGACGACGCTCACTCCGGGTCAGTCGTTCAACGCGACTCTCAGATGGACAAACACAGGGTCGCAGACATGGCTGGGATCGAACGGATTCCGACTCGGATCGCAGAACCCGGCAGACAACAGAACGTGGGGCGGCAATGCGGTCTTCGTATCGAGCCTCGTCATAAATCCGGGACAACAACTCAACCTGACATTCACGGCTTTCGCGCCGACGACGCCCGGAACTTACGATTTTCAATGGCAGTGTTTCCAGAGCGGCGTGGGATACTTCGGCCAGCCTTCGACCAATATGCGAATCACAGTTTCACAACCGCCAAGCTCGCCAACCGTAACAAGCCCCTCTCCGCTTGAAGCCGCGCAGGGCAGCGCATTCACCCATCAACTTACTGCCACAGGCGGCACTTTGCCATACACATGGTTGATAGCGAGCGGCGCGCTTCCCGCGGGGCTGAGTCTCGCGGGCGGAGTCATTTCAGGCACGCCGACGGCAGCGGGCAATTTCACCTTCACAGTTCAGGTCACGGACTCGCAATCGCGCACGGGACAGAAGGCAATAACGATCAACGTCTCTCCGCCCGCGCTTTCGATAACCACTTCGACGCTTGCCAATGCGATGAGAGGCGCGGCCTACAATCAGCCGCTCTCGGCATCAGGCGGCACGCAGCCTTACACGTGGACGATGATCGGCGGGACTCTGCCCGCGGGATTGACGCTTGCAAACGGCGCGATAAGCGGAACGCCTACTGTAAACGGCAACTTCCTCCTGACCGTTCAGGTCAACGACAGTCAATCGCGGACAGCGAGCCGCAATTTCAATCTGACGATATTAGCGCCGCCGGAACTCAAGCTCAATCTGGCGAGCAACATGGAAGCCTTGAAGGGAACCGCATTCAACTATCAGCCATCGGCGACAGGAGGAGTAGGGTCATACACGTGGTCGATAGCGAGCGGATCATTGCCCGGTGGATTGAGCCTCAACTCCGCGACCGGCGCGATAACCGGCACTCCTTCGCAAGTAGGCGTGTTCAATGTCGGACTTACCGTTCGAGATCAGGTCAGCCAGAGCGTTACCGGGACGGTCGAGATAAAAGTAACCGACCCGGCCACTGTGCCTGCCATCACCAGAGTGAAGTACAAGAAGGGGAGCCGGAAGCTTATAGTCGAGGGACAGCGATTCGACCCGGCGGCCGTGTTGATGATCGATGGAGTAGCGACCAGCGCGCGACCCAACGGTGACAAGTTTACGGCCAAGAAGATTACGCTTGCATCGGGCAGACACGAAATCAAAGTCGTCAACCCCAACAATGTTTCTTCTCTGATCTCTGTTCTCAATGTTAATTGACCGGCAGGGGCCGGAAGCCGCGGCTTCCGGCTTTTTGTCTACAGTTGATCAGGTGCGCTCGTCGTTTGTCGGGCAGGTTGCTTGAGCGGCTCTGGCGACAGATAGTCGCGCTTGCGGCTTCGAAGCGAATATTTGAGTATGCACCAGAGAGCTTTAACGCCGTCTTTCCAGCCTATTTTTTTTCCCTCTTCATAAGTGCGACCGTAGTAGGATATGCCCACTTCGTAAATGCGCAGCCTCATGCGCGCGATCTTGACGGTCACTTCAGGCTCGAACCCGAATCGATTCTGCTCGATCTTGATCTTTTGAATCACCTCGCGGCGAAAAACCTTGTAGCCCGTTTCCATGTCGGTCAGGTTGAGATTGGTGAACATATTCGAGATAAGAGTGAGGAAGCGATTTCCGACCGAGTGCCAGAAGAAAAGCACGCGATGCTCTTTCGTCGTCAAAAAGCGCGAGCCGTAGACTACATCGGCCTTGCCTTCGATGAGAGGCTTCAACAGCACAGGGTAATCGGCAGGGTCGTATTCGAGATCGGCATCCTGCACAAGCACATAATCGCCGGTCGCTTTTTGAAATCCGAGCCTGAGAGCGGCGCCCTTGCCGCAGTTTTTCGGCTGAAGGAAAACCCGCAAATTGTCGTATTGCTTTTCCATTTCGGCGAGAAGTTCGCGCGTGCCATCGACGGAGCCGTCATCTACAACGATGATTTCTTTCGGGGTGTCAACGGCCTGCACACGTTGGATGATTTCGGCGATGGTCGCTCGTTCGTTATAGGCAGGAATGACGACGGAGAGCTTCATAAGGAAAGGTCATAGTAAACGGCCTTTCGGATTGAAGTCAATCGATGAGGCAGAAAATAAAACCGCAGCGCCTGTAATCTGGAACTGAGCCGCGCCGATGATGAACTCTCCCCAATTCACCACCGGCCTTGCGCTAATTGCGCGACGCTTGCTCAAAGGCTCGTCACAGGCGCTGCGGTATCCCGCAATAACTCGATTCTGAAATCAGTCGCCGATCTTCTTGTCCGTCCTCCGCTCGTCGCGGTCATTAGTAAGCTCGCTGAAGAGAATATCGGCGAGGTTCAAACCTTCGCGGCGATCAATGTCGCGCTCGATGGTCTTGATGCGCGCCCGCTGATCTTCGATGCTGGCGGCAAGACGGACGAGGTCGGATTGATGCGCGCTTTGAAGCTGCGATTCCAGTGCGACGAGCTTCATGGTCAATTCGTCTTTCTGCTGTCGCTCGCTGGCGAGGATCATATCGTTGACCATCACTCGAAGGTCGACGCGAATCTGCTCTGCATCCGACGCGCTGCGTTTGTTCGAGCGCGTTATATCCGCGCTCAGTGAAAAGCCCTGCTTGCCGATGCTCACTTCAGTGCCAAGCGCCGCAAGAACGAGCATCAGGGCGGCTACGGCTCCCGTCGCTTTCGCCCACACGGGCATAAGGGTGAAAAGCTCGCGCAGCACTTCGAAGAATGAGCGTCGCGCCGTCGTTTCGACCCTCACGACGGGCAGATCATCGATTTGCCATTGCTGTAACATCCCTCGAACGCGATGGAAGGCTTCCAGTTCTTCCTTGCACGACCGGCACTCGACGAGATGCGCTTCCACCTGTCGGCACTCTTCCACCGAAGCTTCGTCGTAGAGGTAGGAAACCATCGCCTCGTGCATATTGCAGTTTGGAGTTTTGTCTGTGTAGCTCATAACATCACCACTCGCTCGTCAGATCGCTTCGCGCAATCGTTCGAGCCTTTTTCTCATCTCCGACAGTCCTGTGTACATTCGCGTTTTGACCGTCGATAGGGGTATGCCGAGTATGTCGGCAATCTCTGAAAATTTCAGTCCTTCGTATTCCTTCATCACTATCACCTGCCGCATCTCTGCGGGCAGGGACTGGAGCGCGCGGCGGACATGAAGAGTGATCTGCTGCTGCTGAATGTTGTCGCCGAGGTCATTGGTATCAGCGACAGGCTCGAAGCCGCTTTCTTCGCGCTGCTCTTCAATCGAGATGACGAATCGGCTGCGGCCTCTGAGCCTGGTGTTGCAGATGTTGAGAGCGATGCGATAAATCCAGGACGAGAACTTGGCCTCGCCGCGAAATTTCGAGAGGTTCCTGTAAGCCGACAGGAATGTTTCCTGAGTCGCATCCTTGGCTTCATCATCGCGGCCCAGCATACGGAGCGTCAGCCCATAGATGTGCCGCTCCCAGCGACGAACCAGGAGATTGAATGCGTCGGTGTCGCCGCCGAGCGTGCGCTCGATAATTTGAGTATCGCTCAGTTCCAAATTGTTTCGCGCCGCCTATCCTGAAAGATAGACCCCCCCATCTGCTTCAGAGTTATAGACTCTGAGAGACATGGGAAAGTCGGGAAAGATTTCCCCTCTCGCCTTGCGATTATATGTGACACCAGCGGAGCGAAACAGTAAATTGTAAAAGTCTGGAGTCTGGAGTCTGGAGTCTGGAGTCCGACTCTCGACTCCAGACTCCAGACTCCAGACTGTCAGAGGAGGTCGCAATTGCCTTTTCGCGCGCTGCTCAAAGACCTTGTATCGAAAGTGGATGGCGCTCAGGGAGTGATTCTGCTCGACTGGGAAGGAGAGGTTGTGCAGTTGTGGGCGATGGGAGACGGCGAGCGATTGACCTTGAGAGCAGCCTACATCGCCGTCACATTCCGTCAGGCGCAAGCTCTGACCGCAGCGGGCGGCGCGAGTCGCGCTTCCCAGATGGTGATCGAATATGAAGGCGCGCGATTCGTCGTCGAAGAAATCGACAGCGGTTACATCATCGTGTTCGAGTTGCAGGTGAAAGGAAATCTCGGAGAGGCTTTGCGACAGATCGAATCGGCGGTCGCAACTTTGCGGCGCGAGATTGCGTGAGAGCTATTGGCTATTGGCCGCCTTCCAGTCCAACTTTTACTCTAAAAATGACATTGCGGACTGTTACAGGCACGCCCTTGATGGTTGCAGGTCGGATCGTGGAGTTCCTGATAGACTCTATGGCGGCTTCGGTCATATAAGGCACAGGGCTGACAACATCGATATCTGTCACTGTGCCATCCGCATTAACTGTCGCTCGCAGAATCACCACGCCAGAAACTTTATTGGCCTGCGCCTCAGGCGTAGTGATCGCTCTCACCTTACGTATAAAATCAATTTTCGTGTTGCCGGGTATTTGATTGAGTTGGTTCCAGTCTATTGGGCCTTTTATCCCGTTGCCAAGGCCTCCGGTTGAATTGCCGGTGCCATTGCCTGATCCCGGCCCAGTGCGACCAACGCCTGGGCCACTGCCGCTGCCAGCACCTGGCCCTTTGCCCGTCCCGATTCCACCGTCATCACCAGAACCAGGCGCAGGTGGAACACCAACTTCGCCGTTCGGAAGACCTATTGGCGCATCAGGCGCGGGAGCAGCACTTTGAGGCCCTTGAATGACTTGAGGAATCGATAACAAGGGAGGTTTATCTGTCGGCGCGAATTTAGCAAACACCGGATTGCGGACACTCGGCGGCGGCGCTCCTTTATTGACCGGGCGCGGATCGTTCTGTCCTCCGCCTCCCGGATCGCCGCCACCTGATTTGCCGCCCGATTTCTCCGGCTTTGGCGCGTCGGGTGTGTCTGTTGAATTTCCAGACTTAACCGGTTTGATCCACTCTTTAACTACAAGCTCAGTTTCGCTGTTGTTTTTGATCGAGTTCCATCCCGCGACAACCATCACTCCGAGCAATACGAGATGAAAGGCGAGCGCGGAAGCGAGCAACGCTCTCATCCTTCGCTGACGTTTCTTGTCGTGTGTATCGTTTGTGAGCAGATCGCGAATGAATGTGCGCGGGTCGCGGGCCATCTCACCTGCCGCGCGCGAGATTTCTTCCGCGAGTCGGGAGATGAGGCTCTTTTGCTCGATGAGTGAAAAAGGCGGGGCTTCTATCTGGTGACTCGTTTTCACAAACTCACTTGTCATCACAGAAGACATGGGCGAAAACCAATCCATCTGTCAGATTGCGCTACAGACAAAAGGCCGCGATCATCAATCGCGAGATCGCGGCCCTTGAAAACTCAACGCAGATTGAACTCTATTTCGACCGGCTGCCAGAAAGCTACGGGCTGACCGTCCTTCATCGCGGGTTTGAATCGTATCTTATATGCCGCGCTTATCGCTTCTTCGTTCAACCCGTCAGGCAATCCGCCGCCTGCCAGTCGCACCTGTTTCGCCGAACCGTCAACGCCTACCAGCACGCGAACGCGAACGACTCCCTGAATTTTGTTCTTGCGCGCTTCTTCCGTGTAGTTGGGTCGCGGCTTGTTAAGAGGCAACGGCCTTGAGTCGACCACCGTCGCCACTCCGCCGGGGCCTGTTCCGGTTCCGAGTCCCGGAGAGCCTCCGCCCATGTTATAACCGCTGCCTGGGCCTACGCCACGGCCATCGCCGCCGCCCATGCCCCCGCCTTTGCCTGCGCCCATTCCTCCGCCTTCGCCTGGGCCGGGAGATGGCGGGCCTTGCACTCCGTTCGGAAGTCCCGTAGGCGCGAGGTCATCGCGCTTGGGTTCGAGTCGGGGGTCGACCTGCACGGTTTCAGGAATCGCCAGCAGAGGCGGTTTGAGTTGCGGCTCCGGTCGCGGGGCGATTATAGGAGGCGTGAGCGCGAACTTGGGCAACTGTCCCTTCGATGGAGGCGTGACGGATTTGCGACCGCCGCCCCCTCCTCCGCTCGCCTTCTTCCCATCTTTAGGCACGTCGATGGGCTGCTGCTTGAAATCGTCAGGATTGATCATCGTTATGAGTTGTTCCTCGTCGTTGGCTTTGGCTTTCTCGCCGCCAAAGAGCCAGGGTATCTGCGGGCCGAACACAACGATGACGAATATGGTTGTGAAGACGAAGAATCCGACCGCCAGACCGAATCGGAGAAGCTCGGCGCGGCGACGCGCGCCAAGGCTGTCATCCCTGAAAGCAGAGATGAAATACTCTTTGGGGTTCGCGCTGACCTCGCGGATCGCTCCGGAAAATTCCCGCCCGAGGCGGGTGTAAATCGGTGGATTATTCAAAAAAGAATCTGAGAATAAATCTTTCTCTCGCATACCTTCCCTCCGAAAGCCTGACGCCATGAGGCATCGATTGGGGCTTAGAGGCCTACCCATTCTGTTCTGCTCTCTACCCTGCCTTCAATAGCGACTCGACAGGCATAGTCCATTGTCCCTTGACGCTCTCATCGGTGTCAAGATGAATCACTTTCATGCTCGGCATGATTTGTGCGGCGCTCTGGCGTGATTGAGTGGGCACTCTTTATCCCCCGACAACCTTTAGAATGACTGGATCCGTTCAACTTGCAGAATTATTCCCCACCCGCATATTCAAGGCAAAAGTAAAAAGATAAAAGGCAAAACAGAAGGATCGCGCATCAAGGGCGCTTTATAGTTGCAACGGCTCTTCTACTTTTTCATTTTGCCTTTTTACTTTTGCCTTCCTCTTTGGTGCGTCTCCATCGCCGTTTGGATGTCCGGCTACTTAGATTCAAACCTGTGCGCCGCGCCGCCAAGTCCGACAGCCCAGCCCGCGCGACTGCTCACAAAAACCACATCGATGAAATCCGAAGGCAGCGTCACGCTTGCGACGACCCACGTCTCGCCGCCGTCGGGCGTGTAGAGTATGGCTCCATTATCGCCGACCGCCCAGCCGTGACTCCTGTCGGTGAAGAATATATCTCTCATCTTGTATTCGTCTTTGATCTCCCACATCTTTTTCCAGGTGCGCCCGCCATCCGTCGTTTTCGCAAGCCGCCCGCCCATCGTCGCCACCCAGCCGTTGTTCTCATCTATGAAAAAGATCGATCTCATCACATTTTCCGGCAGTTTGGTTTCGATCTTCGTCCAGTTCAAACCGCCGTCCGCGGTTTTATAGAAAGTGCCGTTCGTCACGCTGGCCCATGCGTGTTGAGCGTCGAGGAAGAACATACTCGCGGCCTCGTTCTCGAACGGGAATGGAACCGAATTCCAGTTCTGCCCGCCATCGATAGTGGTCAGAAATATTCCCGGCTGTTCGGTGTAATCGCTTCTCTGCCCGCCTCCCCACGCCCAGCCGTGAGTTGAATCGATGAAATAAATCTGCCCGATCTGCTCAGGCTGATCCATTTCGGGCTGGCGACGGTTGCCGAAGAGCTTGAGCTTGATCGTGCCAGCCTTGCGCTGAAGCGACCAGTTCAGTCCGCCGTCTGTCGTATGCAGAATGTCGCGATCAGTCGTGAGCGCCCAGCCTGTCTGCGGATCGACGAACCAGACGGAGCGGATTTTGTGTTTGAACTGATCGGGAATCTGTTTCCAGGTCTCGCCGCCGTCGGTCGTCTGCAAAACTTCGAACCCCTGATTTTCTTTCAGCGGGTCTTTTTGCTCTTCCGGCTTTGGCCGCTTCGCGCTCTTGTTGCTGTTTTCGTTTTCATCCACGACTATCGAACTGCGATCAGTCTGGCCGTTGAGCCAGCCCGTGCGCTCATTGACGAAATTGACCGAAGAGAAAACGTCGCCTGTGCCAGTGTCTAACAGCAGCCAGTTGCCCGGAGCCTTCGTCTTCGAACAGGACACGACAAAAATAAGTGCAAGTAAAACCAGAACGAGTCGAATGCGCATTTTTTGATTTCCCCGGATAAGGAACGGTCGAAGCTCTGTCATCAGCAAAAATTTTATCACAACGACTCTACGAAATATGAACGCAGAAACGGATGCCCGCGGGTGCAGAAAAAGTTTTCGCTCACTCGACGACCCGTATCGTAGCCCGATTCGAACGCCCACCGTCCGGGTTGAGAGCCTGAACCGTAAGCTGCGCGGGCGCATTGGTCATCGCTGCGGGTATGCGCGCTGAAAACTCCGTGTCGCTCGTAAAACTGGTCTCAACCTCCACGCCGTTTACGAGCAGTCGCACGCCTGATTTGAAAGCCACTCCGCCGATGGTGATTTCCGCCTCGCCTCTTCCCGCTTTGATCTTCTTCCGCGAAAGCCGCGTGATGAGCGGGCCGTTTTCAACTCTGAAGATTGCGGCATTCGATAGATTGCCGTCCGTATTCTTCACGCGAATCGAGATATCGGCTGCGCGAGAGAAGAAGCGATCAGGCACGCGCACTGCTATCTCCGCGCTCGAAATGAATCGGGTTTCGACCGTCTCGTTTTCAATCATCGCCTGAGCGCCGCGTTGAAACCTGCGGCCCGTGATTGTGATTTCGAAATTTTCAGCCCCCGTGCCGGCGCTGGCAGGCGTGATCGCTTCAATCACCGGCGGGTCATCTGTGATCAGAAATCTCGCGCTCGCAGAGGTCTCGCCTTCCGGGTTTCTCACCCTCACTTCAGTCGCCCCGCCCTGAGCAATCATCGCCGCCGTGACTTCTGCTTCAAGCTCAGACGCCGAACGGCGCACAGCGGCAAGCTCGGTCTGCCCGAACAACACCACAGCATCGGGCAAAAAGTTTTCGCCTGATACTTTGAGAGTGAATGCTGAAGAAGCGACTCGCACACTTGAAGGCATCAGACTGCTGATCGAAGGCTTGACGGTGAAAGTTTCGCCCGAGGCTTTCGTTCCGGGAGAAAACAATCGACCACCCGCGATGAGCGTGTGACGCGCGAAAGCCGCGCCGTCGATATCCGGATTGCGATTGATCGCTTGACTCGCGCCGCCTTCAGCCGCGCCGAATCGAATTTCCTGAATGACGCGGCTCTGATTATCTTCGAGCCTGATTGCATCGCCCGTGTTGGCGAGCGACAATCCGCCTGTCGAAGCAGCGAAGACCAGTTTGTTTTCCGCCGCATTGCCGAAGCGACCCGCAGGACTTCCTCCGCCGAATACTACGACTGCCTCTTTCGGCGGAATGATCGTGCCGTTTGCAAAGACGTGACGCACCGCATCGGAGTCGAAGAGTTTGTAACCTGAAATATCCATCGGCGCGGAGGTGCGATTGACTATCTCGATGAATTCATCCTGAGAAGAACTGCGCGTGCCGTCCGCGTTGGCGTCGCCCGCCGCGCCTTCAGGCGGATCGGCGAGATACTCGTTGATGACGAGCGGGTCTTTTATCAAAACATCGAGCGCGACTGTGTTCGATATGCCTAAGTCGGGATTTTCGACTATCAGAAAAACCTTTCCCGGCGCGCGGACGAACGCGGCAGGCAACATCGCTTCAAGTCGTTCGGCAGAAATGAACGCGGTTTGAAGTCGCATCCCCGACCCCGGGTTTTCAATCACCCGCGCATGAGCGCCATGCTGAAACTTCACTCCTGTGATCGTCAATGGAGTGTCGCCGCTGCCTTCTATCACCGAGCGAGGCTGAATCGAAGAGATGAGCGGCGCGTCGGGGAGGACTGCGAATACCGCATCGTTTGAAAGCGCCCCGTCATCGTTTTGAACCGCAACGCTTCTGAGTCCCGGAGATGCGACGAGCGATGCCGGGATTTCCGTCTGCAACTCAGTCGAAGAAACGAACCGCGTCACAAGCAGCGTTTGATCGAACAAAACCGCCGCGCCGTTTCTGAAATTCACGCCTGTCACCGTGAGCGCGAAAGAGGGGCTGCCTGCGACCGCTTGCCCCGGAGAGAGGCGCGTGATTCGGGCCATAGGCAGCGCCACATCGAAAGTCGTTTCATTCGACAGCAGCCCGTCGCCGTTTCTGACCCTCACACGGCGAGAGCCGGGAGTCGCGATCATCGCCGCTGTCAAAGTGATTCTCAATTCTCTGAGATTGAGGAACTGAGGCGTTATAACAGCATCGTCGATCAAAACAACCGATGCGGGATCGAAGTTTGCGCCCACGAGGAACATCGTCAGCGAAGGGCCGCCCGCTACGACCTGTCTCGGCAGAACAAAATCGAGCATCGGCGGAGGAGGAACTATCACGAGCGTCACCACATTCGAGCGATTGCCGCCCGCGTTGCGAACTTCCACCGAGTGCGCGCCCGCAACAGCAGTGACGCTCGCAGGCACGGTGATGATGAGATCGCCTGCCGTGAGTTGAGCCGGAAAAGTTATATGATCGATCAAAACAGTGGAATCGATTTCGAATCCGCTGCCTCGAACCGTGAGGTCGAACGGCGGACTGTCGAGAGGCGCTCGATCAGGATCGATTTCAGAGATGCGCGGGCCTGTGGTGAAAGGCGCTCCGTCGGTCGTCGTGCCGGGAGAAAACCGTCTGGCTCCTCCAGACGCGGACAGATGCGTTGCAAAGCCGCCTGTCATATCAGGGCTGCGGGTGATCGATTGATCCATACCGCCTTCAGAACCGTAGTTGATTTCCTCAATCGGGTTGCCCCCGCTGTCCTTGAGCGTGATCGTGTCGCCTGTGTTATTCAATGAAAGAGTGGCCGTGAAGACCAGGCCGTTTATGGCGGCGTTGCCGAAATCTCCCGTGGGCGAGCCGCCGCCGAAAATCACAGCCGCTTCACTGGCAGGAAGAATCGTGCCGGGTGGAAAAGTGAATCGCACTGAGTCGTTGTCGCTTATGGAAAATCCGCCGATGTTGAGAGGCGTCGCAGTTCGATTGACCACCTCGATGAATTCATCCTGAGAAGTGCTGGTTGTGCCATCGCCGTTTGCATCGCCCGCTGCGCCTGCGGGCGGGTCGGCGAGGAATTCGTTTATTCCGACCTGCGCGAAAACTCTGAAGGTGACTGCGTTGGAGAGGGCGGTGTCGGGATTTTGAACATCGAGCAGGTATGCGTCGGGCGCGTTGGCGAACAATGGAGGAACCTGAGCTTCAAGCTGATTGGCGCTCGTGAAAGCAGTGGCGATGGGCGTGCCGTTTATTCGAACCTGCGCGCCGTTTTGAAACTTGTCTCCGATGACCGTCACCATCGCCGTCCCGCTTCCGGCTATTACGAATTCAGGCGAGATGGAATTGATAAGCGGGTCATCGGTCACGAACGGGCGACCGTTGACGCGAGCGCCGGGAGAAAAGAGCGCGCCGCCGCTGCCCGCTGCGGTCGAGTGTTTGACGAAGATGCCTGTGATGTCGGGGCTGAGGGTTATGGATTCATTCACATTGCTGGCGGGCGGAGGATAATCCTTTCTCGCCACCTCATTGCCCATGCCGTCTTTGACTATAATCGAATCACCTGTGTCGTTAAGCCCCAACCCTGATCCCCCGACAGGCATCACAAGGTCATTAGCCGTGGCGTTGCCGAAATCTCCATCAGGCACGCCGCCACCGAAGATGACCGCTGCTTCGCCAGACGGAATTATTTTTCCTGGAGGGATGGTGAACCTCAACAGTATAGAATCGCTTATAGTAAAGCCGCTGATGTTGAGAGGGACGGCACCTGTGTTGACGAGTTCCACGAATTCGTCCTGTGTTGTATTTGGAGTGCCATCGCCATTAGCATCGCCCGTCGCGTCGGATGCAGGATCAGCGAGATACTCGTTGATGATGAGAGTCGCGGCCTGCGGTTTGACGCTCGCGAGTGGTTCGGGATTGGATTTCGTCGAGCGGGGCGCGAACGTAAGCGATATGGAAATCGAAATGCAAAGGAGCAGGATCAACTTTCTTCTGCCCATGTCGAATCTCCGTCTGAGCGGTTTTCGCGCCCCGTGCTGAAAGTTTTTGTGACTACTTCTGAGATGAACCTGTCGGCGCGTTGAATCGCTGAATCGCGCAACGCGGGCTGAGTATACCACCGATACTGAAAATGACAAATATCACTGCGGTAAGCTGCGCAGGCAGGCAAAACCGATGGGCCTGATGTTTTGCGCTTCACGCTTTTTACCGCTTGAAAAATAAACTCGAATCAATCATCATCACACCGCCAAAAATCCGGGAGGTCATCGATGAGAGAAAAGAGAATGGAACACGAACTAGGGTTGGATTTCCTGCGAGTCGTAGAAGCCGCTGCCATAGCCGCCGCTCACACCATGGGTCAGGGCAAGCGCAAGTATTCCGATCAGGTCGCCGTCGAAGCCATGCGCGAAGTGATGGATACAGTTCCCATGCGCGGCGAGGTGGTCATAGGAGAAGGCGAGCGCGATGAAGCCCCCATGCTTTACATCGGAGAAAAAGTCGGCCTCGGCTACAAGGAAGGTGTCGAAGACGGCGATACCTTTCCCCAGGTCGATATAGCCGTCGATCCGCTCGAAGGGACGAACCTCTGCGCTACGGGGTCGGCCAATGCGATAGCTGTGATGGCCTGCTCGGAAAAAGGCGGACTGCTTCGCGCGCCCGATATGTACATGCAAAAACTCATCGTTGGCCCGGCTGCCAAAGGCGCGGTCGACCTCGATGCCCCGGTCAAGGATAACCTCAAAGCCATCGCTCGAAGATTGAGCCGCGATATAGATGACCTCGTTGTGATAGTGCTGGATCGCCCGCGACATCAAAAGCTCATCTCCGACATTCGCGCGGCGGGCGCGCGAATCCGTCTCATCACGGACGGCGATCTGTCGGCGGGCATTTCGGCTGCGGTCGCAGGTTCAGGCGTACATGCGGTTATGGGGACGGGCGGCGCTCCGGAAGGCGTGCTTACGGCTGCGGCGATGAAGTGCCTCAACGGACAGGTGCTGGCCCGACTGGTTTTGAAGGATCAGCTTGAAGACCTCGAAGACCAGAGCCGAATTCCTGAAGGCGTGGTCGAGCGAATGAAAGAAATGGGCATCGAAGACCCCTCTCGCATTTACGACACGGATGATCTCGCTCCCGGCAATCACATCATATTCGCCGCAACGGGCGTAACCGACGGAACGATACTTCGAGGCGTGAGATTTTTCGGCACAGGCATTCGCACCTCATCGATCATAATGGCGACCGAGAAAACGAAAACAGTCCGCTTCATCGACACCGTCCACATCGAAGGCGGCCCCAGCACCGTCGTCAGATTCTGAATCAGGTGATGGGGGATGGGTGATAGGTGATGGGTAAGAGCGTGTTTGGAAATCAGCGCCGTAGGTGCGAAATGTTTATAGAACGGATGTTGGGTATCTCCATCAAGCTCCAGAGGAGCGATATGTTCGGACATATCGCTCCTCTGGAGCTTGTGTTGAATAAGAA
>DLHY01000077.1 GCA_002483445.1 Blastocatellia bacterium UBA7656 | reverse complement strand
AATCGGGGAAGCACGAGTCAATCACAGAATGCGCACACATTCTGACTTCTGACTTCTGACTTCTGACTTCTGACTTCTGGCTTCTGACTTCTGACTCTTCACCGAATCCGCCGCCGCCCGGTGTTTCGATGCGAATAAGGTCGCCTGCGCGGGCGTGAACGGAATCCTTGCTCTTCATTTCAAGTTCGCCATCGCTCGTTATCAAAACCGTGCGGCCTGCCGCGCCCGCTTCGCCACCCTCAAGTCCGTAGGGCCGGGTTTTTCTCCGGTCGGATAGAATAGTCACCTGCGCATCGGTGAGCAATTCTATTTCGCGCACAACTCCATCGCCGCCTTGAAATCGGCCCCTGCCGCCCGATCCGTGCCTGAGCGAGTAGCGACGCACGCGAAACGGATAAGCGTATTCCATCGCTTCGGCGGGAGTGTTGAGCGAGTTCGTCATGTGAGTGTGAATGCCGCTGATGCCGTCCACCCCTGGGCGCGCGCCCATCCCGCCTGAGACGGTTTCGTAATAAGCGAACTGGCGGCCCGTCCGATGATCGGTTCCGCCGATGGTGAGATTGTTCATCGTTCCCTGACTCGCCGCCGGAACCATCGCGCCCGATTTCGAGAGCGCGAGCATCAGCGTGTCGACTATGCGCTGAGAAGTTTCAACATTGCCTCCGGCTACAGCGGCGGGCGGGCGGGCGTTGACCACCGTGCCTTGAGGCACGATGACGCGGACGGGGTCGAGTATGCCCCAGCTTGCGGGGACATCGACGGGGATCAGACAGCGAAAGACATAATAAACCGCTGAGACCGTTATCGCTTCGACAGCGTTGACCGGGCCGCGAACCTGCGGCGCGCTCCCCGTGAAATCCACTGTCGCGCTTTCTCCTTTGATCGTCACTCGCACTTTTATTCGCACAGGTTCGTCTGAGTATCCGTCATCATCGAGAAAATCTTCGGCTTCATAAACGCCGTCGGGCAATTCGCGGAGTCGTCGCCGCATCATCTCAGCGGTGTAATTGATCAGATGCGTTGCGTAAAGATCAGCCTCCTTGAAACCATATCGCTCGACCATCTCAAGGAGTCGCGCCTGACCTGTTCGAATCGCGCCGAGTTGAGCCGTAAGATCGCCCTCGCGCTCTTCGGGGAGCCGCACGTTTGCCGAAATCAATCGCATCACATCCTGATTGATTTCTCCCCCGATCATCAATCGCACGGGCGGAATCCTCAAGCCCTCCTGATAAATCTCATCAGCGCGGCCCATCGAACCGGGAGTAGCCCCTCCGATATCGGCGTGATGCGCGCGATTGGCAACGTAGAACAGGGTTCGGGGGTCAGGGGTCGGGGGTCGGTTCTTCTTTTTCTGACCCCTGACCCCTGACCCCTGACCCCCGAACCCTGACCCCTGACCCCTGACCGCTGCCACCATAGTTACATCAGGCAGGTGAGTGCCTCCCGCGTAAGGGTCGTTTAGTACGACGATATCGCCGGGGCCGAGATCGATGGTTTCGAGCGCGGCGCGAACCGACATCGGCATTGAGCCGAGATGCACAGGCATGTGATCGCCCTGAGCTATGAGTATGCCTGCGCGATTGAATACGGCGCAGGAATAATCTCTCCGCTCTTTGATGTTGGGCGAGAAGGCCGAACGCCTTAGGCTCACGCCCATTTCTTCGGCGACGGCGGTGTAAAGCGATTTGAATATCTCTAGCTTCACAGGATCGGCTTTCATAGCCGGAGAGTGTATCACACAGCAAAGCGCGAAATCCGGTGGCTTGCGCCTGCTCTGATGTGTTAGAGAAAAGGTAGCTCGACTTCGAGCATTGATTCACGATGAACAACACAGAAACCGTCAATGTAGTAATCATCGGGGGCGGGGTAGTCGGGTTGGCTATCGCCGCCGAAGTGTCGCGCCGCGTGGAAGACGTGTTCCTCATCGAAGCGATGCCAAGACTGGGCGCCGGCGCTTCTACGCGCAACAGCGGAGTCATTCACGCAGGAATTTACTATCAGCCCGACTCGCTCAAGGCGATGCACTCGGTTCGCGGCGCGCGAATGCTCTACGAGTTTTGCGAGCAGTACCGCGTGCCTCATCATCGAGTTGGAAAGTTGATCGTCATCGATTCGGCGGACGAGATCGATGCGATTGACGCGCTCAAACGTCGGGGAGATGAGAACGGAGTCGAAGGGCTGGAAATAATCGGGCGCGACTCGATAAGAAAGCTTGAGCCTCACGTCGCTTCTCCTTTCGCCCTGTGGTCTCCCAACACGGGAATAGTCGGAACAGAAGAGATGATCAAGACTCTCGCCCGCATCTCGGTTGAGCGCGGCGCGCACCTTCTGACAGGCACGCGACTGATCGGCGCTGAAATCAGGAATCAGGCGGCGATGCTCCGCACCGGGCGGGAAGAGTTCGCCGCCCGTGTAGCCATCAATGCGGCGGGTCTTTATTCGGATGAAGTCGCGCGCTTGTTCGGTTATGGCGAGCATCGGGTTTATCCGTGTCGCGGCGAGTATGCTGAAGTGGTCAGGAGTCGCAGCGATATAGTGCGGCATCTCATTTATCCGCTGCCGCCCGCAAGCGGGCATGGGACGGGCGTGCATTTCACAAAAAATCTCGCAGGGACGGTGCTGATCGGCCCTAACGCGCGCTATGTTGAAAGGAAAGATGATTATGAACGTGATCGCGCGCCGCTCGGTAGTTTCTTCGAATCGGCTTCTCGAATAATTCCTTCGCTGAAGTTTGAAGATTTGCGCCTGAGTTACAGCGGGCTTCGCGCCCGACTGCTCCCGGAGCATGATCATTCATTCGCCGACTTCGTCATCACTCACGATCCGCGATGGCCGAGGGTGATTCATCTCATAGGCATCGAATCGCCGGGGCTGACTTCCGCGCTTTCGATTGCCGCAAGCGTCAGTGAGATGGCGATGTCGGCGCTTGGTTAGGATGAGAGAAAAAGAAAGTCGGATCGAAAAGTGCAGGGCCATATAATTTTCGGCAACAGGACGCGGATCATATCCGTTGTATCGGTCTCATCCGTGTTCATCTGCGGGCTATTCCGTTGCGCCTGTGAAGACGGACAAGCAGGGCCGGGGCAAGTTGAATCCGGCGCTCTCAATCGACGCGAAAATGTTCTGCCAGGAAGACATCGCTCTCGCTGCGGTCGACGCGAGGAAAAAGTATGCGCCTGCCGTCGGATGAAACAGTCAGGCTCAGAACGCTTCTACCTTGGATAGTGGCAACCTGAGTTATGAGACGGGCGCTGAAATCGAAAAAGTTTATCGCCGTGACCGACTGCCCGGCGGTTGCGGCGAAATAAATTCCGCGCTCGCTCACCGCCCACCTTTCCCAGTCGCCTTGCCTCAGATCGCTGACGACGAGCCTCTCGCCTTCGCCATCGAGCGAGCATTGCCAGATGCCCGCCGATTCCTGCTTCGTGTAAAAAAGCGAGCGACCATCGAAAGACTCGACCGCTGCATAACCGCCCTGCCTCGTCACCTGAACCGGAGCGTCGCCATCAAGGGCGCTCTTCCATACTTCCCATCTTCCCGTCCTGTTCGATGCGTAATAAATCCAGCGACCATCGGCTGACCATCTCGGCGCGGTTTCCGAAGACGGGTCGGATGTGACGCGCTGAGGCTCTCCTCCCACCGCATTTATCACATAGATATCGGCATTGCCATTTGCGCAGGACTCGAATGCTATGCGCTTGCCGTCGGGCGAGAATCTCGGCGAGTTTGTGAAAGTTCCTCCCATCGAAGTCAGTTGAACTGCTTTCATTCCTTCGCCGTCGCACTTCCATATTTCCGATGACCCCGACCGCTTCGAAGCGAAAGCGATCTGGCGACCGTCGGGGGAAAAGTCAGGGCTGTCATCCCATCGAGTCGAAGCGATGAGGGACGAGGCCGCCTCGCCGTTCGACAGATTCATCTGCCAGATATTCGTATCGACTTCCCACTGCTCGTAAACCAGCCGTTGATTCTGGCGCGAGCCGGATAATCGATTGATGCTGTCCTCGATGGTCGGAATCCACGCCGGAGCGCCGCCCGAAGATGGAATCTTCCACAGGCTGTAACTGCCTCCGCGATTGGATGAAAAAATTATCGAGTCGCTTTCCGCGCTCCAGTCAAGTCCGGCGACTTTCAGATTATCGAACGTCAATCGCGTCGGCTCGCCGCCTTCGACCGAAACGGTGAAGATATCCTGAATCCCCATTATCACCGTCCTGTTGAATGCAAGCCTCCGGCTGTCGGGAGAAAACACCGGGCTGTTATCGCCAACGTAGCCGACCGGCGGTGAAGTCACCCTACGTCGTTCGAGCGTTTCGAGCGATATGATAAATATGCCGGGCGACTGATCGGTTGAATCTTTGTCGGTAAAGGCTATCGATTCGCCGTCGGGCGACCACGCAATCGAGCGCGAATCAGTATCCATACAGCGAGTCAATTCGCTTTCAGGCCCGCCCGTGGCAGGCGTTATCATTATGCGGCATCCGTTTTCGTCGGCCCGCGTGAAGGCTATGCGTTTGCCGTCAGGCGACCACGCGGGAGAGGAATCCCTGTCAGCAGTGCCGGTCAGTTGCAGCAGCGTTTCAGCGTTGATGCGTTTGATATAAATGTCGAAATCGCTGCCCGCGCCTTTATTCCAGGCAAAGGCGACCTGATCGCCATCGGGCGACAGAGCCGGATCGATCTCGCGTCCGGGAAAGCTGGTCAGCGGCGTGGTTTTGATCTGCGCTGGCGCGGGAGTCGGCCTCGATCTGAAAAACGCAAACCCGATAATGACAATCGCCGCGATGGGCAAAGCCAACCAGAGCGCGTTGATCTTCCGGGCCGGAGTCGAAGCGGGCGCGATCCTGGGATTCGAATCATTAGCGGGCGGATGCGATTGGAGCGCGCGCCCGTTTTCTTCAAACGCGACGGGGGCGATCAATCGGTAGCCCACTTTGCGAATCGTTTCGATGAAGCGAGGCTCCTTCGCGTCATCATCGAATATTCTGCGCAATTCGGAGATAGATCGGGTCAAGGCTTCTTCGCCCACGACCGTATCCGACCAGACGGTGACGAGGAGTTGCTCGCGCGTGACGACCTCTCCGCAGCGACCAGCCAGAAAAACAAGCACTCGCATGATCTTAGGCTCGACCTGAATTATCTCTGCTCCGCGCACTATGCGATTGGTTTGAGGTTCGATCAGGAAACCCCGGAGCCGGAACTGTCGGCTGTATTCTCCATTCGAACCTTCGGCCCCGGCTGGTCGCATCGGACTTATGCGCATCAACATCCCTCCTTCTTCAGATGAGCTGAGGATTATATGCGAGCAGAGCGTCTGCGTTCCAGGCAGGCGAAAAATCGTATCCTCGGAAAAACATCGGCAAATCATTTCATAATCATTACCTGCTCATCAGGCAACCTGCCCGTCATCGGGTTATCCTGTCCGCTCACAAAAACAGATTCAAGGAGTAAACTATGCGCACGGTCATAAAAGCAGCCATCTTCCTCATCCTGTCAGCCGCGACCCTTTCAGCGCAGGACTGGCCTCAGTGGCGCGGCCCGAATCGCGATGGAGCGGTTGCCGGATTCAGCGCCCCCGCCGCGCTGCCTGACAGCCTGAAATTAAAATGGAGAATCGAGGTCGGAGTCGGTCATTCATCGCCCGTAGTCGCGGGCAAACGAATTTATCTTCATTCCCGTCAAGGCGAGCAGGAAGTCGTTTCCGCTTTCGCTCTCGATACGGGAAAGCTGTTGTGGAAAGACGCTTATGGGGTTGAGTACAAGGTCGATCCTGCGGCGGCCAAGCATGGCAAAGGGCCTAAATCAACTCCCGTAATCGCTAACGGCAGGCTTGTCACTTTAGGCATCAACGGCATTCTCTCCTGCTATGACGCAGCAACCGGAAAAGTGAAATGGCGTAGCGAGTTTTCAAAACAATTCAAGAAAACATCGCCCGACTATGGCACAGCGATGTCGCCTGTCATCGACAGACGACTGGTGATTGCTTACCTCGGCGGACATAACGACGGAGCCTTGATCGCCTTCGACCTGGAAACAGGCCGCGAGAAATGGCGATGGAAAGACGACGGCCCCGGATACGCTTCACCGATAGTCGTCGAGTTGAGCGGAATCCGGCAGGTGATCACCTTGTCGCAGCAAAACATCATCGGCGTGTCCGCAGCGAGCGGCGAATTGCTCTGGAAAGTCCCATTCAAAACGGAGTGGGATAACAGCATCATGACGCCCGTCGCCTACAAGGACGCTTTTATTTTTTCCGGCGACGGCAAGGGAACTTTTGCCGTGAAGCCGTCGCTCCGAGATGGCAAATGGGTAGTCGAGACTATCTGGCACAACGATAAGATCGAAATGTATATGAATACGCCGGTAATGAAAGGCTATTACCTTTTCGGCATGTCGGCGCTGCGCAAAGGGCAATTCTTCTGCATCGATGCGCGCACAGGCGCGACCCTGTGGACGAGCGAAGGGCGCGAAGGAGACAACGCGGCAATACTCGTCGCAGGCTCCCTGCTGCTGCTGCTGACGGAGGATGCCGTGATGACCCTGGCGCGCGCGACAGAAAATAAATACGAAGTGCTAAAGAAATACACCGTGGCGCAAAGCCCGACCTGGGCGCACCCGGTCATCTTAGGCAATCGCCTGCTGATAAAGGATGAAGCGACGCTCACGCTCTGGAGTCTGAACTGATCAAAGTGAGGAGTCTGTATATGTAGTCGTGTTTAGTCATCGGCAAAGCCTGCGCGTGCTAGGGGTTGAGCCTCGAAGAAATTCAAAAGAAAGTCGATCTGAAAGGCTTTGCTGATTTATAGCAGTATGCACCTGGATGAACAGGTTGAATGCAGCAGGAAGAAACCCTTTTCATTAACACCGCGATTGATCGCGGTGAATAGAGAAAGAGCAGAAAACTGTTGAAACAGTTTTCTGCTCGCGCAGATGTTAATCTCGATAACATCTGCGAACCTGACTAAAGCCGAAAAGTTAAAGAGCGGCGGAGGTAAACTGTTGAAACAGTTCCCTGTCATCAAGGCGTCTCTTGCACCGCGATTGATCGCGGTGTTAATGAGAGGGGTTCCTGTTCATCCAACTGGGTGCCGATTTAATCACCGAAGCCAACATCAGCGACGGGATGAGACGCGCTCACCCCGAACTAAGTGGAAAGCCTCTCGATCAATAGAGCATTCACCGCCAGACAATCTCCATCCCTTTTGAAGCATCAGGAAAAATTCCGAATGGCGTCCGCTTGCCTGCCTTCATCTTTGCTGTGATAATTCTTCGTCTTTCGCGGCCCTCGTAATCGAAGGAACGACGTATGGAATGCCTTGTGTGCAAGCGCGAACTTCCGCGCCAGATGATCGCCGATGCGGAAATGGTCGATGATGTCCTCAGACCCCTGCTCACGGTCAACACCGCAGGCTGGGAACCGGGCAAGCCTATCTGCCGCGATTGCCTCTCGCGCTTTTATCGAGTCCATAACCAACTCGTCAGCGCCTTCCCGCAATTTTCGGAACAGGAGCTAAAAATTCTTCCCACCCCCATGCGGCTCGATTCAACGGACGAATACCGCGGGCGCGGAATCACCATAGCTTTTCTCGATTCCGGTTTTTACGCGCACCCCGATCTCACGGAGCCGAGCAATCGAATTCTGAAATACATCGACATCACGGGCCGCACTCAATCGGCGGATTTGAAAAAGCCCCGCGTTTCGGCGTGGCACGGGATGATGACTTCGGTCGTCGCCGCAGGAAACGGACGGCTATCGGGCGGATTGTATCGAGGCATCGCAAGCGAAGCCAACGTCGTGCTGGTCAAGGTCGGTCGCGCCGCGCGCATAGCTCACGAAGACATAGCCAAAGGGCTGAAGTGGGTCATCACGAATCGCAAGCGATACAACATTCGCATAGTCAACGTCTCGTGCGGCGGAGACCGCGAAGAGAGTTATTTGACCGATGAACTTTGTCAGGCGGCGGAGGAAGCCGTGCGATGTGGGATCGTCGTTGTTGCGGCTACGGGCAACGCGGGGTTTGAAGAAAACCATCGAGTGATTCCCCCCGCGTCCGCGCCCGCGGTGATTTCAGTGGGCGGGCTTGATGATAAAAACACTCTCGATCATGGCCAGTTCGATATTTATCGATCAAGCTACGGGCCGACTATCGACGGGCTGCAAAAACCTGAAGTCATCGCCCCCGGCATCTGGGTCGCTGCTCCCATACTTCCCGGCACGCCCACGGCGGAACAGGCCGCGCTCTATTCGAAACTCGAAAAGGCCAAAGACGCCGAACTGCATGAAATCATCCGTCAGCACGCGAAAGTTGATGAGCATCTCGATCACGCCGTCGATCTTGCGCCTTACCTGATCCGTCACATCGTCTGGATCAAGATACGCGACAATAATGTGATCAGCGACAACTACAAGCACGTCGATGGAACGAGCTTCGCTGCGCCGATAGTATCATCCATCGCCGCGCAGATGCTCGAAGCTGCGCCCCTTTTGAAGCCTCACGAAATCAAATACATTTTGATAAAGACGGCCCGACGCATCCCGCGAATCGATACGGACAAGCAGGGATGGGGCAAGGTCAACCCGCGTGCGGCAGTCGGCGCGGCAATCGCCACGCAAAACGGGAAGCGCGCGGATCAGCCTAAGCGTTAGAAAGCGAGCCACACGATGAATCCAATTCCCTGCTTTCTGGACTTCGAGGCGTCGAGCCTTGCGATGGAGTCTTACCCGATAGAAGTCGGGTGGAGCCTCGAAGACGGATCGATAGAGAGCTACTTGATTTCGCCTGCAAGCGTCGAAGGATGGACTGAGTGGGACGCGGAAGCCGAAAAAGTTCACGGCATTCCGAGAGACGAAACCATCGCCGACGGAAAGCCGCCCGAATGGGTTTGCCGCAGGATGAACGAACAGCTTGCAGGAAAGACCGTCTACGCCGACGCTCCGAGATTCGATGGCCGATGGCTTGCGCGTCTCTTCGAAGCTTGCGCGATCGAGCCTCTGTTCGGACTGGGCGACAGTGATGATCTGATGGTGAGTATTTTGTGTCCCGATAACTCTGACACGGTGCCGGGGCTTGTGAAATTGTGGCAATTGAAGCAGGACGCGCGAAGGCTTGCGAAGGGGCGTCATCGCGCCGCGTGGGATGTCGAATATCTCATACGATTATGGGAACTCGCCTCCGAGGAGGCGCAAAAAGGCGAACGGCAACGGGATAAGTCGAATCAGTGAAATCGAGGGAGATTATAGCAGCTTGCGCATGGATGAACAGGTTGAATGCCGAGTTCGACCTTCTCATTAACACCGCGATTGATCGCGGTGAAAAGCGAGGATTGAAAACCGCAAACTGTTTTAACAGTTTTTCTGCCCGCGCAAATGTCCTTCCCGGCAACATCTGCGCACCTGACGACAAGTCGACGAATCAAAGAGCGGCGGAGAGAAACTGTTAAAACAGTTCCCTGTGTTTCGCACGCTGTCCTTCACCGCGATCAATCGCGGTGTTAATGAGAGGGATTCCTGCTCACGCATATGAACAACTCTATAACTGAATAGTGAAGTCATAGAGTGTCACTGCCCGAAAAAGGAGACTTAGATGCCGGGGAATAAGTTATTGAAAGAGGCACACTTTAATGCGAATCAAGGGTAGAAAACAGACCGACAAAGAGTTGTAGAATTGGGTTTATGGAAATACAACTCATCCAACTCTATGTCCGGGTCTGTCAAATCTACGATAAGCATCAGCAATTCCCGGTCAGGCTGTAAGTCGATGAAATTGAAGGATGAGACAAAAAAGATTATTGCGAATGTAAACTCCAAAGCAGCAACAGTAAGAGCGAAATGCCGTTGCCAAAATGGTCGTTTGCTTACAACTGCTTTGATTGCATTGGTTACGACGCAAAAACTCAATTTGTCAGCAATTCTCAATGCGAAAAACGAGTTTCGTTGTAAA
>DLHY01000133.1 GCA_002483445.1 Blastocatellia bacterium UBA7656 | reverse complement strand
AAATCAGGCTTGAGATAAATGGGGTGATATTTCCTTCCGCTTCCCTTAGTCGCGTTTCGATTTGGCTGCTTCAATCTGGGGAATCAGAATGTCCCTGACATAATGCCAATAGGGAACAAGCGCAAGGGCTGATCGAGCATACTGTTCAGCCGCGGCCAGGTCAGGCGTCTTTCGCGCCATGTAATAATAAGCCAGACTCATCAATAGCTCCGGCTCTCCCCAGGAGGGCGTCAGCGGATCGCGCACCGCGCCTTTACGCGCGCGCGCGGCCTTGAGTCCCTTCTGGATCGTTTCAATAGCTTTATCCTCGCCTCCGCCTCGCTCCGGTGGAGTGTTCCAGCGTATTGGCCCCAACATCCACAGGATGCGCGGGTTCTCCGGCTCCGCCGCTTCCGCTTCGTTCATGTATTTAATCGCTTTGGTTATGGCCTCTCGCTGACGCGCCGGGTCCTTGAACTCCGGCGCAAGCGTCTGGTTTGCGCTGTAAAGAAACAGGAGAAGGCCCGAAGCTGATCCAGCCGCCGCCTTCGCATCGACGAATCCGGGGTCTTTCGTCATTGCCGCTTCGAACTCGCTCACTGCCCGCTTGATATCCTGTTCCAACTCGCCGGGACTGGTCGAGTCGTTAAATCCATTTATTGCTCGACGCCACTGGGCGAACCCGCGCCAGTATCGCACCCTGGCTCCAAATTCCTTGTCGTCGGCGAATGGCGACAGATCATTGTAGAGGCGTTCGAGCGCCGCCCTGTCGCCTTCATAATCGGCCCGCTGAATCTGCACGACGAACTTGATTACAGTCTCGCGCCGTGACTGGATCGGCGCCCCCATTGAAAACGATGCCACGAACGAAATGATTGCAATCAGATGAATGCTCACTCTGATGATCTTGAACAACTCACGCATGGTTTTGCCTCCAAATAGAAACTCAACACTTTGAGCAAAGCGCGCGTCTTCTCAGAAAACAGAAGTCAGAAGTCAGAATGTGTGCGCATTCTGTGATTGACTCGTGCCTCCCCGATTTTCATTCTTTCCGAGCATCGTCTCTGACGACATCGATGACTTCTCTGAAACGGCTTTGCACACGCTCATTCTACGAGGCGATTTGCGGGCAGAGAGAAGAAATCGGCGAACAGGCTCACAGGCAGGTTGAACAGGCGGCTGCGTGGATCAACGGTCGCTCAGGCGATGAGGTCGCGCAGCGATTGCGATGCATTGCGGCTGGCCAGCACTTCCGAGCCGTCTCGCATTTTGATTATCAGCCTGCGGTCAAACGGCTCGATTGAAACTACGCAGTCGAGGTTGATAATGTGCGAACGATGCACGCGACGGAAACGATCAGAGGGCAGGCGTTGCTCGAATTCATGAAGCGTGAGTCCGACCATGAATTTTCTGCCATTGGCGTGGACGATGACATAATCATCAGATGCTTCGAGGCGCGAGATGTCATCAATCGAGAGAGGCAAAATTCGCTCGCGGTCTCGCACGAACAATCGCGTGAGCTTTTCCGCCTGCGCCGACTCGGTTCGTTCGCGCAGCGTGGCATCACTCGCGGACTTCGCTGATTCGAGCCTCGCTCTCGCGCGATTCAATGTTTTGCGAAAGCGTGCGCGGCCAAAAGGTTTGAGCAGGTAGTCAATCGCTCCGAACTCGAAGGCGCGCACGGCATACTCATCGTGAGCGGTGGTAAAAATGACGGTTGGTTCGTAGTCGATCTGTTCCAGCACCTGAAGACCGGAAAGCCCCGGCATCTGCACATCGAGGAAGACAAGCTGCGGGCGCAACTCGCCTAGCAGTCGAACAGCATCCGGCCCGTTGTCGGCTTCACCTGCAAGCTCAACCCAGTCGGTTTCGGCAAGAAAGTCTTTCAACGCCTGTCGCGCAAAAGGCTCGTCTTCGATGATCACGGCGCGAGTTGCCATTGAACCTCCTCGTCTTTTCGCTCGCCTTCGAAGGATTCTTCGACCGGCAAACGAATGCTGATGGCTACTCCCTGATCAGGAGCCGTATCAACTGCAAACTGCGCTTGCCCTCTGTAGCGCAGTTCGAGCCGCTGGCGCACGGCCTGCAAACCCAGACCGGAAGAGGATTCAATCTCGGCAGGCGTCGTTCCCGGCCCGTCGTCGCGCACTTCCATGACCAGTTCGCCGCCTTCGATGCGCGATGCGATCTTCACAAGTCCGGTGCGCAGATATGGCGCGATGGCGTGCTTGATCGCGTTTTCGACCAGAGGCTGAAGGACGAAAGCGGGAACCGCGCAATGAAGCGAGTCAGGGGTGATGTCGGTTTCCACTCGCAACCGATCTCCCAGGCGAAGCTTTTCGAGCGTCAGGTAGTTCTGCACGAAGTTCCACTCATCAATGAGAAGAACATCATCGGCTTTCGCTTTATCTTCCCGACCGGCTTTGAGCGTATATCGGAGCATATCGGCGAATCGTTCGAGCGCGTCCTCTGCGGCCTGCGGATTGTGGCGGACGAGCGCCATCAGCGAGTGCAGCGTGTTGAAGAGAAAATGCGGATTGAGTTGGGCGCGCAGAGCTTTGAGTTCCGCCATTGCGCGAAGAGCCTCAGACCGTTCGGCGCGGGCCTGCTCTTCGCGCAGATGCGACGACACCTGCATCACGTAGGCGATGCTGGCAATCGTGGCGTAGATCATAAGCCCGTTCAGAAACGTCCAGATAATCACCGGTCTCGCAAATGTGACGGGCGTCCATGTTTTCGCTATCACTGATTGCTCTATCGTCATGAGCATCATCATCAGCAATATCCAGAGCAGGGAATAGGTTGCCACAAAGCCGAGATGAGCGGGGAAAAACCACGGGCGGCGATGCCGTGTCCAGGGAAATTGTTCACAGACTCGCAGCACGCCCAGGCCGAGCAAGGCAGCCGAGCCGATATTGAAAACCGTCCCCAAAATGACAGCGCGTGTGGAGGCATTGCTCTGCGCAAGAAAAATCGCGATGTAGGTTGCGGCATAAGGCAGCCACGCCGCCGCGTAGACTATCCAGAACTTCGAGGTTTTGCGAATCGCAGCCATAATACAACCGTGTCGATTTACAGATACGTTGATAGTAAATCAGACCTGATCGATAGAGAAAAGAAAAAGCCTGTCGGAGAAATGATAAGGGCTTGAGTTGACAGGGGATGGATCGCTTCTCTTTTTCAGGCGAGAGAGGCGCTTTCACTTTCGGCGCTTCTCGCGTCTGGCATTGTGCGGGCCTGATTGAAAAAATTTCTTCACTTCCATTTCTGCAAGCTGGCGATAATGACCCGGCGCAAGTCCCTTGTCCGTAAGGTGGCCAATAGCTACGCGGCGCAGCTTCACGACCGAATGATTTATCGAATCGAACATCCGCCTTATCTGCTGATTCCTGCCTTCGCGCAGCACGACCTCGTACCATGTGTTGCCAGCTTCCCTGGTTTTCTCAAGCAGTCGAATCTCGCACGGTTTTGCGCGCTTTCCTCTGATCGAGATTCCCCGACGGAGATTTTCTATAAGCTCAGGCGAAGGCGTGCCTTTGACTTTCACGTGATAGAGTTTCGCCACCCGCCCGCCTTCGGTGATGAGGTTGGTCAACTCGCCGTCGTTGGTCAGGATGATCAATCCTTCGCTGTTGAAATCCAGTCGCCCGACCGTGTGCAGACCTTTTCGCTCGCCTATGGGGAGCATTTCCATCACCAGAGGTCTCTGCTTTGGATCAGATACGGACGAGAGATAGCCGCGCGGCTTGTTGAGAAGAAAATATTTTTTCTCTTTATGAGCGAGTTGAGGATTGATAAGCCTTCCGCGCACTTTTATGTGATCGCGCGCAGGGTCGGCCTTCGATCCGAGCGCGGCGACCTGACCGTTGACGGTCACTTCGCCCTGAAGGATCATCTCTTCAGCCGCGCGACGAGAAGCAACGCCGGCGGCGGCGATTATTTTTTGAAGTCTTTCCGCCATCAGCTTGTCATGAGGTCTTCGAAGTCTTCGAGGTTGGGAAGCTCCGACAAATCATTCAGCCCGAACTGAATCAGAAATTCCTTCGAAGTGCCATAAAGCATCGGGCGACCGACTACAGGTTTGTGTCCTCTCGCGACGATCAATCGCCGGTCGAGCAGGGTCTTGATGGCTGAGGTAGAAGTCTTGCCGCGAATCTCAAGTATCTCAGGTATGGTGATGGGTTGTTTGTAAGCGATCACGGCGAGGGTTTCGAGCGCGGCCATCGAAAGTCGGGCCGAAGGTTGAGACTTCAGATATCGGCGCACATACTCGTTCAGTTCGGGCCGCGTCGTTATGCGAAATCCTCCCGCGAGTTGTTGCAGTTGAAGCCCGCTGTTTCGGGAGTTGAATTCGTCCTGAAGCTGGCGAGCGGCTTCTTCTATGTCAGAGATGTTTTCCCCTTCGAGCATCGAGGCGATCTGACGCGCGCTTATCGGCTCTTCCGAGACGAATATGAGCGATTCGATAATGGGTTTGAGTTCTTCAATGGTCATATCGGATTGGTTTACTCGCTGGCAGGTTGAGTTTCCATAGGGCTTGGCGCATCCTCCCGGCGGACAAGGAGGATATCGCCGAACATCTCAGACTGTTCGAATCGCATCGCCAGTTCCTTGATCATCTCAAGTATGGCAAGAAATATGAGAACCATTTCGCGGCGGCTCTCGGCGCTTAGGAACAGTTCGCGCGCGCTGATGGATTCAGACTGATCGAGACGAAGTTTTATCTCGGCTATCTTTTCAGCCATCGTCATCTGCTCGCGGACGATTTCTATTTCCACAAGCGCGCGCCGTCGGTCTATCACATCGCGGAAGACTTCGAACAATTGAAAGACCGTTGCGGCAATCTCCGGGTTGTCTTTATCTTCTTCCAACTCGGCGCGAGAGAAGGTGGCCGATTGAATGGTCGCCCGCTGATGGAGCATATTGGCGGCGGCCTTGTACTTCTGATGTTCGAGCAACTGATAGACAAGCTCGCGGCGCGGGTCATCCTCGTCTTCTTCGCTGGCGTCTGGATCGCGAGGCAGAAGCATCTGCGATTTGATATGAATCAATGTCGCCGCCATCAGGAGGAAGTCGCCTGCGAGGGCGATGTCGAGTTCCTGCATCGCGCGGAGATAGATGAGATACTGCTCGGTGATTCGCGCGATGGGGATGTCATAAATCGAGACTTCCTCCTTGCGAATCAGGTAGAGCAGCAGGTCGAGCGGCCCTTCGAATATCTCAAGTTTTATTTTGTACTGATCGGGGTTTTCGGAAAAATCCGGACTCGCGTCCGTCTGTGTCGCGGTTGCTTTTTTCATCGGTCTTATGAATTCTCCATGAGCCAAACTCCGGGTGAGCGCGGATCGGCAACCTCTCTATCAGTAATCCATCTTTATCGCGCGGCGCACTTCCTCCATCGTTCGCTCGGCTTCTTCTCTTGCGCGGCGCGAGCCTTCTTTCAACACTGACATGACCTGATCGGGATTGGCGCGAAGCTCAGCGCTGCGGCGGGCTATTTCGCCGTAGCGTTCCAGAATCGAATCCGCCAATGCGCGCTTGCGATCCACGCAGCCTATCCGTGCGTTGCGGCAATCGTCGTCGAATTGATTGGCAACTTCAAGCTTTACGAAGAAGCGATGCATCTGGCACACATCGCAGTTTTCAGGATGACCGGGATCGGTGCGGCGTATGCGCGTGCGGTCGGTTATCATCTGCCGGGTCTTCTCGCGCACGACATCCGCGGGATCGATGAGGTAGATGGCGTTGCCGTAGCTCTTCGACATTTTGCGCCCGTCGGTTCCCGGCAGCACCAGCACTTCGGTGTGAAGCTCCTGCGGTTCAGGGAAAACAGGGCCGTAAAAATTATTGAAGCGGCGAGCAATCTCGCGCGTAAGCTCGACGTGCGAAGCCTGATCCTTACCTACAGGAACATAGTTGGCTTTGTACATTATGATGTCGGCGGACTGAAGCACGGGGTAGCCGAGAAAGGCATAGTTGCCGATATCTTTTTCGGTTATGTTGTCGCGCTGTTCTTTATAGGTCGGCACTCTTTCGAGCCAGCCCAGCGGAGTGATGGCCGACAATACGAGATGAAGCTCGGCGTGTTGAGGCACCATCGATTGCACGAATATGGTCGAACGCTCAGGGTCGAGACCGGCGGCCAGCCAGTCCGAGACCATATCCAGAGTATTTTGTTTGATCTGGCTCGTATCGGCGTAATCGCTCGTGAGCGCGTGCAGATCGGCGATGAAGTAAAAGCATTCGTACTCGCCGGAGTCCTGAAGACGCACCCAGTTCTTGAGCGCGCCCTCATAATTTCCGAGATGCAGATTTCCGGTCGGGCGCATACCGCTCAGAATTCTTTTTTTTCGATCAGCCAAGTTTTTCACCTCTAACTCACAGTAATAGTCTCAACACAAATAGCATCACAGGGCCTATTATCGAGTTTAAAACGCCCAGGTACATCAGAGCGATCAACAACAGGAATCCGTAAGGTCGAAGTTGCGCGTAGGCTTCGGCTGCCTGGTATGGGAGAATGCTCTCAAGCACATGGCTGCCGTCGAGCGGCGGGATGGGTATGAAATTGAAAACGGCCAGCGCTAGATTCAGTATCAGCATAATAATCAAAAGCATGGCCAGAGGTTCCATAAAATTCGGTTGACCGGGAGATGGAGCTATCACCTCATAATAAGTTCTGGCCATCCTGTTTTGCGTGAAAATGCCTTGCATAAGCATCACCTTCAAAATAACGAAAGCAATCACCACCAGTATCAGGTTGCTTATCGGCCCTGCCGCCGAAACGCTGATGTTGGCTTTGGTCTTCTCTCGCCAAAGAAGCGGATTGGTCTCTACGGGTTTTGCCCATCCGAGCAAGGGGACGGCTGTGAAAAGCATAATGAGAGGGAACACAATCGTTCCTATCGGATCGATATGAGGCAGAGGATTGAGTGTGATACGCCCTTGCAGCCGTCCTGTGTCATCGCCGAACTTTTCAGAAGTCCATGCGTGCGCTGCCTCATGAAACGAGAGCGAAAAGAGAAATACCACGAACCAGATCACCGCAAAACCAATATCGATATCTCGCAAGATTGTCTTCTCCTCAAAAAAGGTACAGTAGGCTGCCAGCCTGCTGATGCCTCAAATCTTCATGCTTTCAGGGTGCCAACAGGCTGGCAGCCTGTTGTACATCCGCCGCTCCTCAAAAAAGGTACAGTAGGCTGCCAGCCTGCTGATGCCTCAAATCTTCATGCTTTCAGGGTGTCAACAGGCTGCCAGCCTGTTGTACATCCGCCACTCCTCTGTCTGATCTTCTTGGGAAAGCTAACACCTGCGCGGAAGGGCTGTCAAACAGGCGGTATTTCGGCAATTGTCAGAAAGGCCAGTAGCCTTCTACGCCCAAAGACAGGCGGAAGATTTCGCGGTTCGAAGCCACGATCATGTTGCCTTCATCATCGAAGCAAACTCCTACGAGCGCGATTCCTGCCGCGACCATTTCAGCCTCGGCGTCAGGAGTGATGCGAATGATGCCCCGATGCCCGCGTCGGCTCGCCGCCACATAAAGATTCCCCTCGCGATCGAAGGCTATGCCCTGCGGACGACCCAGCCCCGTGAAGAAGCGCGCCACTTCTCCGTCGCGGCTTATTCGCATAACACAATCGAAGCTCGAAAGCGTCGGCCCTGTGACATACAAAAACCCGTCAGGCCCGAACGCCAGATGATAGGCCGACACGCTCGGCTCAAGCGTGGCAAACGTCGTTGATTCGCCGTCTTCGTTCACCGAATAAATAGTCCCGTTGCGGTCGCCCACATACATTCTTCCTTCCGAGTCGAAGGCCATGCCTGTGGCTATGCCGAGGTCGCGCGCAAACGGCTCGCCTTCCTTGAAAGGCGTGACTCTGTAAACCGTCCCGTCGTAGCGGCTGGTGACGAACATCTCGCCTTCGGGGCTGAAGGCTATTGCCGTTGCGTTGATTATATCGGTGAGGAAAGGCTCGCTGTCGCCCGGAGCGATGATTCGGTAAACCGATACGGGAACCTTCTGCCCGCGCGAGCCTGATAGCGTGGTGTAGAGAGCGCCGCTGTCGCGATCGAATGCAGGGCTGGCTACGGGATGAAGATTTTCGGCGAGCTTCTGTCCCGTCACGAAAGGGAATCCTTCGCTTGCCGCGCCGTTCGCTTCAAGCGTGACCGTGATCTTGCCGCCGCCCGCGATCTCGCTCGAAGGCACAGGAGCTATGACGCGAGTCTCGGATGCGCTGATCACGCGGGTCTCGGTTGCGCCGAATCGGACGCTGGCCTGATCGTAGGTCGAGAAGACGAAGTTGCGGCAGGTGATGACCACCTCGCCTCCTTCGACTCCTGCCTGCGGCGTTAAACTCTCGATCACCGGCTGAGCCATTAGCGCGTCCTCTCCCTTCTGTTCGTTGCATTATATTACGTTGTAGAGATGTGATTGTCCAATGAGCGAGTTTGTCGCATTCAGTTGATCATCATGCCACGCCCGCAAGCCGAATGATGCCGCGCGCACGCTCGGCTATCGCGACGTAGTTTTCGTTTTGCAGATCGCCGGAGGGGAACAAACTGCTGCTTACTACTATCGCATAAGCCCCCGCGTTGAAATAATCGACTATGTTTTCAGGGCAGACCCCTCCGCCCGCTGCCAGTCGCACATCAGGCATACTCCAGGTCAGTCGGCGAAAATATTCCGGGCCGCCGAGAGATGAAGCGGGGAAGACATTGACCAGAGGAACATCCAGCGAAACTGCCATCGCTACTTCCGTCGGCGTGAGCGCGCCGACTATCACGGGCGCTCTCCATCTCCGACACTGCTCGACAAGCGGCGCGCTCGTGTGCGGAAAAGAGACGAACTGCGCGCCGCTCTTTATAGCCCGGTCGGCCTGATCGTAATTCATAACCGACCCTGCACCTATCGTGGCGCGGTCGCCCAGAGAGCGACGCAGATCGGACAGGACGCGAAAGCTGCCGGGAGTGACCAGCGCGATTTCTATAAGTTTGATGCCGCCCACTATCGCGGCTTCGGCTGCGCGTAATGCCGATTCGGCGGACTGCGCGCGCACCCGCGCTATCACTCTATGTTCGGAGACGAGCCGTATCAGATCAGTTTCATTCATGATGGAAACTGGCGCAGCGCCACTCTCGCAGGCGCGCCGTCGCCTTCGAGTACGCGCAAAGGCAGGCATATCATTTCATAATTGCCAGACTCGATTTCACGCAAATCCAGTCCTTCGACTATCGTCGTGCCTGCCCCCAAAAGCTCCAGATGTGTTTCATACCCGTCAGCCCCGAATTTTTCTACAGACAAATAATCGATGCCGACGAGCTTGATGCCCTGAGTGACCAGTTCGCGGGCCGCGCCCGGAGTGATGTAAACATAATCTTCCACAAAACCCGACTGGCTCCACAGATAAGAGTTTCGCGTTTTGAACAGCACCCGCACATCGTCTGAAAAATCGAACTCTTCGAGCGCCTCTTCATCGATTCGCGGCGAAGTCACTTCCACGACTCGCGCCCGACCTATGAGCAGTTCCAGAGGAAGGCGGTCTGCGGTCAATCCGTCGGCAAGAAAGTGAAAAGGCGGATCGACGTGAGTGCCTGTGTGCGAGCCGAAACTGTAGCGCGTGAGATTATAGCTCGACCCTTCGCTGATCGCGCGGATGCGCTCTACTTCGACCGCCGGATCGCCGGGATAAACTATCATATCTTTTGAAATCGGGACCGTGACATCGAAGAGCTTCATAACTGCGCCCCCTGCGCGCTCGAAGGATACTAAGCCGCTTCCTCCGGCTTGTCAATTTGTAAGGGGGTGACGAAATCGCTCGCCCCGAAACAGGCTTTCACAGCCTGTTTCGAGTCTTCCGGGATTTCCGTTTGCGGACGGCGCGCTTCAAATCCGCAAGCCTCGCGGACACGCTTTGGGCTTCCTGCTGGTCGAGCCGCGCGTTACCGAATCGCACGCGGTTGTAAGCGCGGGTTATCTCTCGAATCTGGTCGAAACCGGAAAACTCCGCAAACTCCAGCGGAGTTTGATCAGCTTGTTTGATGAGACCGGCTCGCGAGGCGATGGCCAGCATCTGCTCATAAAACAACACTGCTGATCTTTGGTGATCGCTTGTGGAACGGAGCTTTCTTCGCCACAGCGGCACGATCAGCCAGCGATGCCACCACGGGCCGTAGCCTGTCGGCGCGAGGCGCTTTCTTCTCCTGTGCGCGACCGCTATATAAGCTCCGAGAATCGCGACCCCGATAAAGATCAACACGCCGATCAGTTTGAAAATAGACGCCGCGTCCCATTTTTTTTCGAGCAGAAACTTGATGGCCTTGTTTCTGAACCACTCTTTCACAGACTTGTAATAGCCGTAGACGGTGTCTCTGAATTTCAAGAGCCGCTTCTGAATTTCAGCCATCATCGAAGCCTGCTCGTCGCCGTCGAGCGTGACGACATAATCGAGCCAGAAGGCTTCCAGCGCGTCGAAGTACTGGCGCAGTTGCGCAAGCAGGCCGCCCTGCGAGTAATCGTTTATGCCGTCTGAGGGCGTGGCGTCGAATTCGACCCAGACTCCTGGCTGCGCAAAATAAACTTCGACCCATGAATGAGCGTCGCTGTCTCGAACGGTGTAAAACCCGCTTACCTGATTGTACTCGCCCATCTGAAAACCGTTCACTATTCGCGCGGGAATTCCTATCGAGCGAAGCATCACGGCCATGGCAGTAGCGAAGTATTCGCAGTGACCCTCGCGCAGATCGAAGAGGAATTCCGCCAGCGGGTCTTTCTTCGTCGGTTTGAGATCGAGCGTGTAAGAAAATTTTGTCTTCAGATGACTCTCTATGGCTCGCGCTTTGTCATACGGGGTTCTCGCATCGGCATCATAGACGATTTTATTTGCAAGCTGGCGGATGCGCGGGTCTATAGCGGGAAGTTGAAGATAAAGCTCTCGGACATATTCGGGATACTCGGTTTCCGCGTCCGATCGAAGCTCCCGCTCGTCCGGCGCGCTTATGTCGGATTTAACGGTGTAGAGGACGCGCCCGCTGAGTCCGCGAGCGGAAATCGCGTCCGTGTATCGGTTGGCGCTGATGGGCGAGAATGGCCCTTTCAGAAGGATGGGTCTTTTGGCGGCAAACAGCGCATTAGTGCCGAGCGGTTCCAGCGAGATTTTTTGTTCGAGTATGAACCGTTTGTCCACGGGCGCTTCGCTCAGAGGATAAACGCGAACGAATTTCGATGATTCATCCGCTTCCGCATTTTTGTCTACAAAGTCCTGATCCGCTCCCTGCTCTCCTTCTTTAGAGGACTTCCAGGTGCTGCCCTCGTATTTGTCCAGCACAACGCCGCGCCAGCGAAGCCAATGTTCGGGTTTTCGATCAAGCTCGATGCGCATCACCACGCGCTGACTCTTTTTTATCGAGGCCACATCTCCGAGTTGGACGGTTTCGGAAAAACCCGTGAGCGGCTGCGCATCGCCAAACCCGCGACCTATATTTCCGCTGCCGAACCTCGGAATCATGAAAAACAGAGGGAGGGCGAGCGCGCCGACTACTGCGATCTGCGCAAGCGATGCGCTGACGAGATAGCGCACCCTTCGCGCGCCCGCATTCTTCGCTTCATCCTTGCGACGACTCCGGGGAGAGAGGATTATTTCTTCCTCGCCGCTGATGGTCGTCACCTCACGGCGGGCGCGCCTTATCTCGAACGCGGTCAGGGTTGAAATGAAGCAGAACAAAAACAGCGTCAGCGAAACGACGAACGTCGCATTGAAGGTCAGTCCGGCAGTGAGCAATACCTGAAAGAAGGCCACGAGGTAGAGAAACACCCAGTCGCGGTCGCGCTTGTTCTGAAGCAGCTTTGCCGCAGAGACGAACATCGTGAGGTGAGTGAGCGCGAGAATGCGATCCGAAAACATCCACGCATCAACAAAGCTGAAGGGGATGTAGCAAATGGCCAGCACCCGCCACATTCTTTCGCTCAACCGCAGTCGAGTCCACCCTCTGGAATCAGCATAGAAGCTCAACGCCATCGCCGTGAGGAACAACACGACCGACAGCGCGTCAAGCTCGCCCGTGAGCGCAAGCCCCGCGAAGGCCGTCCCTATCAGCGCGTAAGAAGTTGAGCGAAAGTATGCTTCGAGGTTCATAGCTCGTTACGAAGAGTGGGAGAGTGGGAGAATGGAAGAATGGGGGAACCAAAGCGATGAATCTTCTTCTCCTACTCCCCCACTCCCCCACTCTCCCATTCTTTTCTTCCCATCACCCAATCAAAGGTCTTCCATAAAAACAACGTGCGCGCTGCGCCAGACGTTTGCCGGGATCGAGCCTTTGGCAGCGGGCGTTATCAATACCTTGAACCGGCGTTCGTCGGCCAGCACCGGCACCCTCGCGATCAGTTGCCACATCGATTGCAAATCGCCATTCGCCTTTGTCGCTTCCGATTTGTTTTCAGTTGGGCGGCGGAAGCGGGCAAAGAAGGATTTCTTTTTCTCGCTCTCCTTGTTTTCCGCTCGCGCGGCGGGCTGAAGCGTGGCCAGCGAGCGAAGGATTTTGTGAAGATGATCTTCGCCCGACGCGGAAGCGACGTTGAGCCGCTCGTCCGCAGTAATTAGCTCGACCTCCGAGCGTTCGAGTATGAAATGATTGGCGAGCGACGCGGCCATCTCTACCGCGCGCTCGAATCGCGCTTCGAACTCTTCGTCCGCTTCGCCGCTTCGTTCGGGGCGCGATGTGTCGAATACGATCGTCAGTCGCCATTCGTCTTCGCGCACATGCTCGCGCACCATCATATCGCCCGATCTGGCCGTCGCTTTCCAATCGATATTGCGAATGTGATCCGTCGACAGGTAGCGGCGCAGGCCGTAGAGATCGTCGCCTGATCCGCGAGTGTGACTCTGAATCTGACCCGCCAGCATCGGCAGCCCGTGATAAAAATCATCAATCGGTTTCGGCTTGGGGTAGACCAGAATTTCGCCCGTCGCATCTACGACGCGCCACTTTTTGAGAAACCCCGCGGGAAATTTCGTGGAGATGCGAAAGCCGGTTATCGGATAGCGCCCGCGCCGCTCGAATGTATGCTCGACTTTCAACCGCCCGCTGGCCCGCGGAGGGACGAGTACGAAATAAGCCAGCTTGCCTATCTCGTAGCGCGGAGGAGGCGACCAGTTGCCTGCGGGCTTTTTCGCTTTGTTCTCTTCTTCCTCTTCTTCTTCCTGCAACCGGCGAAGTCTTTCGCGCTTTTCGGCCTCATCCGATACGGCTTCTATCAGCGTGCTGTAACTCGGAATGATGCGCTTGTGATTGGCGACCATCACTGTGATGTTGGCAGGCTCTCCGGCGAATAGGTGATCGGGAAATCTCAATTGAATGGAAATATTGGCAAGCGACATTCGCGCGATCAGGTTTGCGGCAAACAGAAAAGCAATCATCACCGACAGCACCAGATAGAGCAGATTGTTGCCCGTGTTCCATGCGGCAAAGCCTATTATGGCGAGGAAGACCACGAAGAAAAGCCCTTCTACGGTGATAGTGGTTTTCACTGCTAACCGCAACATCTCCATTCGGACGTTGCGCGCGAGTTTCGGGATTATGTAGAGCGCGCCGAGAAGGGCGAGTACGAGCGAGATAGCGGCGGCTATTGCGGCCTGGATGGGTTGAAACTGTTCGGCGGCGATGGAACTGAGCAGGGCTATGACGAAGGCGAGACCCAGCAGAAAAGCGGTTATGAAGAAGTCGCGCCATGCCTGCCGATTCATAGCTTCACCTCACAGAGGCACGCTGACGGTTTTGAGAATCTCCTGAAGAGCGGCCTCCGCTTCGTCCGACCGTCTGAGGCCCGTCGAATAGCGCGAGTTGACGACGATGCGATGAGCGAATACGGGAACCACAAGGCGTTTGATATCGTCGGGTATACAGAAGTCGCGTCCTTCTATGTAGGCGAGCGACTGAGCGGCGTGAAAAAGCGCCAGACTTCCGCGCGGGCTGACTCCCAGATCGAGTATGTCCGATTCGCGGGTGGCGCGGACGATTTGAATGATGTAATCGAGCAGAGACTCGTCTGCTGCCACCCGTCGAGCCTCATGCTGAAGCGCCAGCACGTCATCCGAGTGCATGACGGGGGCGATTTGATCGAGCGGCGAGTTGAGCGACTGTTGACGAAGAATGGCCTTTTCCGATTCGGCTTCGGGATAACCCATTCGCACGCGCATCATGAATCGGTCGAGTTGCGATTCGGGCAGCGGGTAAGTGCCGTGATGCTCCACCGGGTTTTGAGTTGCGAGAACTATGAACGGGCGCGGGAGTTGATAAGTCTGCTGCTCGACCGTCGCGCGTCCTTCGGCCATGGCTTCGAGCAGAGCGGATTGAGTCTTGGGCGTAGTGCGATTTATTTCGTCTGCGAGTATGACGTTGGCGAATATAGGCCCGCGCTTGAAGTCGAACGTGGCGCGTTGCTGATTGTAGACATTCAATCCGAGAATGTCCGAAGGCAACATATCGGAAGTGAACTGGATGCGCTGAAAGGTGCAATCGAAGCTGCGGGCGAGAGATTGAGCCAGCGTGGTCTTTCCCACCCCCGGCACGTCTTCGATCAGCAGATGCCCGCCCGCGATCAAAGTGACCAGAGCAAGCTCGACGACATCGGACTTGCCGCGAATCACGCTTTCGATTGTCGATTGAAGTTGTTCGAGCTTGCCTGCGGTCGTTATCACTAATTACGATCCTTGATTCTTATTATTTGACGCGACATCAAATCTAACATAAAAAAACGCGCGGGGTGAAGAAAAGTTCAGTTCCCGCCTGATTCAGCATAAAATGCCTGAAGATATGCCGACAGCCATCGACATGAAAGACCTGCCTGATGACTTTCCCGACTATTTGAGACGCGCGGATGAGGACGCGCCCGTGCCTCGGTGGGAGCAGGTCACGCGCAGCGTCGAATCGCCAAACATTGACATGATCGAGAGCGTCTCTCGCATAATCGCGGACACGAATGATGAATCGTCGGCGCGCGAAGTATGGCAAGAATGGACGGCGGAGTATCGCCGGTCGACTGCGCTTCTGATAGATAAAATTTTTCACGAAGGATGGCTCGATTCCATCGGCCCTGTCATCAACCTCTGGGACGGAGGGATGGTTTTTCAATCGCGTGAAACGCTCGCCTCGATTCTCGATTCGAAAAGCTCTTACACTCGAAGCGCGCTCCGTAACGGTTTGTTCGCTTATCTGAATTCGTGGAATCACAAAGCGTGGACTCGAAGCTGGATGGAAAACGACTCGGCGATGGCTGCGCTTCACGTCGGGATATTCAAAGGCGGCTCGGCGGAAGTTCACTTCGATCTGTTCAATCCGCTCTACACCAACGGCGCGCCGAAGAGAGATGTTTTCTCGCTGCCCGTGCTAGGATCGGTCAATCATCGCCTCTTTCGTCTGCATCGTCGCTGGGAGCAGTCTCGCTACGCCGCGCTCACTCGACGTTCGGCTGTCTTTTATCATCTGATGCGCGACGAAGTGCCGCTGTCGTTTTGATCTCGGATTTGATTCTGCCTCGTGCGATCCGTTAGCATCCTCGCCGCAGTCGCCGTCTGGCGGATTCAGCAAGGAGTTGTTTATGCAGCGCAACCTGACCTGATGGCGCTGCGCCCTGAAAGTATGAAACTTGGAGCTACGCAAGCTAACAGCTTGCGCCACCTAGAGCGCGTCTGCAAACTCAACGACGCCCTGAAATGATGAAAGACTGAAAACTGATAGGGCCATTTAATTTTAGGTTT
>DLHY01000131.1:33167-33607 GCA_002483445.1 Blastocatellia bacterium UBA7656 | reverse complement strand
ACTTTCGTACTGAGAATTGCTGCCAACAATGCCATCAAGTTGAGAAGTTCTAGTCGCACAAGGTAGTAAGCTATTTTGGTATCCATAGACTTTTGCTCATATAAAAGGATTATCAATGCCCTCATCCCCTCGGCCCAGCGTGCCATCAATTCTTCTTGGTCTTCTTCGCCTATCTCTTTCGACATATAAGAAGGCAACGCGGGATCAAGGCGCAGGTGGCCATATCCCATATCTTCAGCCAGTCCTGTTTCAATCAATGCCGCGCCTAATTTATCGACTGTCTCTTTTTCCACACCCAACACATGCGCCAGCACAAATCCATGTGCGCCGCCGTGAAAGACGCTCAGGGCCTTCACCTGCTCGCGCATTTCAGGCGACAGGCGGCGCAACGACAACTCTACACTCGCATAAAGAGAATTCTCGCGGTCGTCGGGATACCT
>DLHY01000131.1:0-33154 GCA_002483445.1 Blastocatellia bacterium UBA7656 | reverse complement strand
TCACTTCGCGCGCAAGCAACACGAGCGCGCGGGCGTGGCGATTTACTGCCTCTACAAGATCGACAACCTCCTGCGGATCGCTGCCGGGGTCTTCCGATTTCGGTTTCAATCCTTCCTCCGCCATCACCTGACTCACCAGTTCTATCGCGTCTTCTTTGCTCAGTGCGCCCAGCACGACTTCCCTCCGCTTATTATCGAAAGGCGCGGGCAGCGATTCGCGGCTCGTGAATAAAATCCGCGTCGCCGCGCTTGCCTCAAGCAAAGTCCCGCAAAGATCGAACACTTCTTCGTAAGGCGCGGCGGCGATGGGCGCTTGCCCGCTCGCGTCGGGCAGTATGCTTTCCAGATTATCGAAAACCATGATCGTGGATTGATCGCTCAACGCGCGCTCGATGGGTTGAAGCGCCTTCTTCAAATCATCTCCGAAGGTCGCCACAGACCAGCCATCGCCTTCGAGCAATAACTGTTTCCCCAGGCTGTCGATCAGGCCGCGAACGTCGCTGAAATATTCCAGAGTGACGAAAGCCGCTCGACGGAAGCGGCCCACGCGCACGAGCCATCGCGCAAGCTCCGCGGCAAGCGTCGTCTTGCCCGCTCCGCCCTGACCTCGCACGACCGCATAGTTTTGATCGTTGAGCAATCGCTCAAGACTGAGCAACTCGCGGCTGCGCCCCTGAAAATTATGCGAAGGCGGTTCGGGCAGATGGCCGAGTCTCAATCGTCGCTGCTTCTCATGAAGCTGCCTTACAGCTTCGGGCTGCAACCGCGTGATCAATTGCGGGTCCAATTCTTCCTGATACAGCACAGGCACGAACCAGTCCTGCAAACGCAATTCGCCTGCACCCATGATCTTTATGCGGTACGTGTCGCCATAAAGAGCGCGCTGACCGGCTATCATCGCCGCGCCCACTCGCGCCCCGCGAGCAAGTTCTTCGTAAAATGCTTTGACGAATCGACGCGCCGTTTCCACCAGAACGCTATGGCTCATCGCCACGACCGACGCCACGCCTTCTTCGAGCAGTCGGGCCGCGACCGAAGCCGTAGGGTCTTCTTCGGTCATCGCGCTCTGGCAGGCTTCGAGGAAAACGAGCGGCACGCGATAATCGCGCATCACCTCGGCCATCTTCTCTGCGTGAATCAACTCCGAAGCGCGCTTCTCTATTTTGTTCGCGTCTTTCGGGTCTTCGAAGCACAGCGCGCCAAGCCCAACTGTTTTGTCATAGACGCCATGCCCATCGAAATGCACAACGTCGAACGGTTCGCCTGCTTCGTCAGCCCTCTTCAATGCCTTCTGCAAATCTGGAAAAGTCGGCGGCGTCAGCAACGTGAGCGTGGCCAGTTCTCCGAGGCTCTCAATAGCTTCGATCAACGGCTTTGCGCTGATGCGGTGATCGATATAGCCGGTGCTGTCATCTTCGGGGCGCGGGCTTACAAGCAATATGCGAATCGGCAGCCCCGATGCTATGACATCCTGTCTGCGACGATTCGGCAATCGGCGGCGCACTCGCACCGCACGCTTGCCCTGAAAGAGATAGCCTCCGTCGTCGTGCAACAACTCCCACGGCAGCGAAAGCAGAAAGCTCGCGGCTTCTCTTGCGGCGATCTGCTTTTTCTCGCTGGCTCCTTCAGGTAAATCGCTTTCAACGTAAACCGAGAAACAACGATCCGCGCTGTCCGTCGAGCTTTGCCATGCGTTGAGCGATTCTCTAGCCGACTTATTTGCCATAGCCGCGTTGTAGAGCGATTGTCCCCACACGGGCAGTTGTTTTTCGATGAAGTCGGCGCGCTCTTTAAAAAATCCAATCGGCCAGCGGAAATAATCTTCGAGATACCATCTCAGATCATCAGCTTCGATAGGGTCGAGCGGCGCAGTGAATTTGAATCGCTTGCTTTCGACTTTGCGCCGAGCGGGGTCGGCAGGATCATAGATCAGTCTGGCGGTTGCTGTAACGTGGAGTTTGACTTTGCTGAGTCGGGATTTCGGATCGCTCAGTTCCAGTATCAGTTCTTCGACAGGATGAGTTGCTGTTGTCTGTTGAGTTTCATGATCTGTCGGCAATCTCTCGCCGAGTGCGGCAAGTATCGCGGGCATCGCTTCGCTCACGCCGCCGGTCTTCAGTTCGACGGGGACGGCAAGAGGTTCTTCATCGAACCAGTTTCCGAGCGCGGATGTTTTGAGTCCCGGCAACAAAAGGGGAATAACTTTATAGCCTTCGTCTTTGCGCTGCTTTTCTACTTCGAGAGCCTTTTGAATTTCTTTGCGCACCCATGCGGAGTTGACAGTCGTGGGGCTGAGGACGGCTATGAACTGGCGGGCTTCTTCGATGGCTTTATCGATTACGGGGTCGAGTTTATCGCCGCCGCTCATACGGCGCGAATCGACCCAGACTGTGAGCGGATGGCTTTCGAGAGCAAGCCGCAACTCTTTAACGAAATCATCATCTTCGGTAGCGTGAGAGATAAAAACGTGACTTGGGGGCATCGCCTCTCCTTGAGTCAGAAGATGGCGCGATAATAGCACATCTTCCACAGACCGAGAAGCAATCCCCTCTGCAACGCGCGTTAGATATCTGCACTCATGTTTGAAATCCTGCTCTCGGAGGGTCTGGATAAATTAACCCGCGGTGTCGGCTTCACTGGCGGAGACGGCCGAATCCGATATCACGCTGTCCGGGACACGAACCAGCCACGCGCTCACGCCAAGCGCCACTACAACCAACGCCAGCAGATAAAACATCGCTCGATACGAGCCTGTCCGCGCCACGCACTCCGCCAGCAACAGCGGCCCTACAGCCGACGCAAGCACCGTGAGCGTCTGCGCTGCTCCCTGAATCCTGCCCAGATGAGCGCGACCGAAGGTTCGGCTCCAGAACGAGAAAAAAATCACGATCACGAAACCGCCCGCCAGTCCCATCACAAGCGCGTACAGCGCGACATGCGCTTCAGTAGTGATGTGAGGCAACGCCGCGAGCGAAGCAGCCAGCATCCACATCGCCAGCGCCATCAGCCGCTTCATAGACCATCTCGTAGTCAGCCAGCCGCCCAAAAAATTTCCCGCCAGCGCCGTCAACGCCGTGATCACCAGACTGCGATGATAAACCGAAGCGTCCAAACCTCTCTCAGCCAGAACCGATTCATTGAACAGCGCGATGCCTGAAGCGATCAGGCCATAGATTGCGCTCGACAAACCTAAGACCCAGAATGCCGGTGTCGCTATGGCCTGTCGCAGTGTGAAGCCTTCTTTTCGATCTTCGCTCTCGCCTTCTTCGCGTTTCTCGCCGTCGAGTGAAATGCCGCACGCTTCAGGCGTTCGTCGCACAAGCAACAAGCCCGCAGGAACGAGTACGAGAAGTATAGCGCCGCCGATTGCGGCCCACGCCGTTCGCCAGCCGCCTGCAATCACCATTGCTCCCACTACGGGAAACGCCACCATAAAGCCTATGCTCAACAGTACCGTGTAGACTGCCATCGCAAGATTGAGCCTGCGGACGAACCATTGACCTACCATCGTCAGGCTGATGACCGAAAGCGCGCTCTGCCCCAGCCCGCGCGTGAGCGTGATCAGCAAGGCCAGCATCAACACTCCACTGACTCCGCTCATCAGCAACACGACTGCGCCGAGCGCGAGCGCGATGACAGCCAGCATCGCCCGACTTCCGAACCTGTCCACGAGTCGTCCGACGCCGAGGCAAAAGAGCGAGCCGATGAGCGTGGCCCAGAGATTTATCTGAGCGAACAGCACATGATCGATCTGCAAGTCCCGAATCAGCGGCTCGGTGATAAGCCCAAGCCCTTGTGTCCTGCCGGGAAGCGTCCCGACCATCGCCATCGCCGCTACGGTGAGATTCACCCAGCCGTAGTAAAAAGGTAAGCGGGCGGGAAGTATCGCCAAGCGGCCCGCTTCGGTATTCGATGAATCCATACATCGTCCTTTGTCACGCCTTCAGTATTTGATCCGACCTCGGCTGCAATCTGCTTCTGAAACTGACGAGCCACACAAGACCAATCGCCAGACATAACCCTGCGCCGAGCCATCGAAGAAGACCCGCTTTGAAAACGACCGTCGCGTTGAAGATGATGAAGATCAGAAACGCATTCCAGATCGCCGTCAGTAAACCGGGACGGCGGCGATAAGAGTCGAGTCCTCGCCACCACCATAAGGCATCTATGACCCAGCCCGTGACGAGCGCATAGTTGATATACAAACCGCCGCCCCAATCGAGGCCGGTTACTTCCGATGTTTGCCGCGCAGTATCGCGATAAGCCGCATCGTGACTCCAGTCATGATAGAAGTGGAAGGCGCACGCGACGTGGGCGAGCAGGCTCAAGCAGCCGACGGTCCAGGCCAGCCTCGCTGTTTGTTGCCACTTGCGCCTGTCGCGGGAAAGGCTCAGGGCGACGACTCCCGTGAAGTATCCGGCAAGTGTGATCCAGATGGTCAGCCTTGTCAGCAGTTCGCCCTTGCTCATCTGTCCGACTCTCCTGGTTCAGACATCGATTCATTCGCGCGGCGGGATTGAGCGATGTAAAGCGATGCCCCCAAACCGGCTCCCAGAGCCAATCCGTAGGCTGCGCCCCAAAGCAACATCCCTGTCCTTCCGCCTATCGAGTCGTTGAGGGCCGAGCCGGAAAAATACCCGATGGAGTTTGCGACGAAGAGCAAAGCGCATAAACTCGGCGCAGCGGGCAAGGTCTTGAACCCGGCGGCGAAGACCAGCCCCATAAAAACAGACCCCGCGAAAGAGCCTGCCCATTCCCCTGCTGCGCCTCGAAGCGTGAAATACGCGCCCGTCCAGCCGACTGCATAAGCGAGGAAAGCAAGGCTGAACAAAACGTAAAACCATCCAAGGCGACGACCAATGAGGAGCGGGCTTAGGACTCCGCCTCCGAGCAATATGAAGAGACACGTCCAGACAAGGTAAGCGCCCGCGAGTCCCAGTCTGTCGTACATCCATCGTTCGGCGAATGCTACAGTGGCAAATACGCAGAGGCTTGCGAGACAAAAGCCGAACGCGCCCGCTACAAGATATTTTGCAAGCGACAGCGCCGTTTGAGTATCGTCTTCATCGATAGCCGATTGCGGATGATCTGACGTCATTCTTCAATCCTCCGATGATGAGCAAATTTATCGCATAGAGCTTATACGATGTTTGGCCGCAGAGTCACATGAGGATTTGTAAAACCAGGGCTGTTGCAAAAACCTGGGAGCGCAGGCATCTTGCCTGCTGGTCTCGCGCATTCGGGGATCAAGCGAATCCTAAAGCCTTGCACGCTGGTGTGCGCTCCCAGGTCAGTCGGATTTTTTCGTTGTCGAGCTACTTTGCAACAGCCCTGTTTGTAAAACGATGAATCAGTCTGCCTGCAACCTCGGTTCAACGCTGAGGCGCAGAGAACGCAGAGATCGCGCAGAGATTTTTCTCTGCATCGTCTCAACGCGCTCTGCGCCTTTCAACTCAGTGGCCGAATAGAAAAGGCCAAACTGCCGAGCCTGTCCATCAGAGACGCTATCGCTGCTGTGGCTTCCGCTTCATCTGCTTGCGCGCTTCTTTGATCTGACGCATCAGTTCAGGGTACTGCGCCCAGTTGACGTTTTTCTCTTCAGGCTGGTCATACGCCTCCGGGTTCAGATAGTAGCCGCGCTCTCTTTCGGGTTTGTCTTCTTCCACCACCAGGGGATGATTGAGCGTTGCTGGATCTGAGCGCACGCCAGTGATTTGCCAACTGACTTCCACATTGGGCGCGTTCGTCTTAATGACGAAGCGATTGCCTTTGATCTTCTCGGCGACGATGGCCTGGGCGAAAGTGCCGATGACAGTGAGTTGATAGCGGCAATCCTTATTCAGTGCCTCGAACCAGCCGGGCAAGGTGACTATGGCATCGCCACTCTCGTCTGTCGTGATGTTGCCGCTGTAGATGTTGAGGACTTCAGAAGACTCGATCGAGGCGTGGTTGAGGTATTTGTTTTCGGGATCGAGCGGATGGTCTATATGGAAAAGCTTTCGATTAGCTCTTAGGGTGCCTCCATCGATATTCACATCGCCCCCCATGAAATGTCCGGCAAGAGCCCTCGGCGTCACCATGGTGTTACCGCCGCCAGCTCTGACAACCAAGCCGACGCCGCCTGTGCCGCTGACGCCTGTGCCGCCTATGGCAACTACTCCTGTGCCTCCCGTAGCGCCGCCTCTGCCGCCGAGGAATCCGCCGCCTGTGCCGCCGGCTCCTCCATCGCCGGGCGCATTGCCGCCCGCACCGCTTATGCCTGCGCCGCCTGTTCCAGAGTCGCTCATGCCGCCTTGACTACTCACGCCTTCCGCGGCACCGAAACTGCCTGCAACATCAGCGCCCCTGCTGATGATGCCTGGCCCTTTCAGTCCTCTGGCGTTCAAACCCTCGCCGCCATCGGGGCCGCCTATCGCAGTCACGCCAATGCCGAAGCTGCCGCCCTGAGCGACGATGGCGTCGCAACTGCCAAAGCCGAAAAGGGGGATGCAGCCCGCGCCGCCTGTGACGTTGATGCCGATGCCGTTTCCTGTTGCGGTCAGGTTGAGCGGAAGCTTGATCCCAAGCGGCGAGGCGACAGTCCCGCTGCCCATAAGCGTCGCGTCATGCACTATATTGATCCCAAGCGGCGAGACGCTCGTACCGTTGCCCGTAAGCGTCGTGTCATGCACGAGCGCGAAATTGGCTCCTGTAGCCGATGTCGTCTGAACAGTCCCGTCAGGGAACCTCAATCCGCCGAGCGTGGTTTCGATCATGCCTCTGACGGTCAGCTTCGCGGTCGGCGCGGTCGTGCCTATACCGATGTTGCCGAATTTGTCTTCCGATATGATTGAGTTGCCAAGCACGAAAGAACTTGTGCCGAAGGTTCCCGTCCATTTCGGAATCTGGCCGGAAGTGCCGCTGCCCGACACATCCGTCACAGCAGCCGCAGGCTGCTTGTCCTGCTTCTTCTCGGATTGATTCTGAGCCATCGCTGCGCTCATCATCATCATTATCATTGCGATTGCCATAAGCTTGTTTGTCTTACTCATCATCGTTTCTCCTTATCTGATTCGGTTTCAGAGCCTCGTTGGTTCGAGGGTGCCTTCACTCCTCCCCCGCCGCCGATGGCAGAAACGGCTTGTCGGGTGATTTGAGTTTTTGTGTCTCTCGACACGAGTTCTGTTGTGCTTCGCGAAGCGAGTCGAGGCAGATGAGCAGATGGCCTCCTGCGGTCTCAAGGAAATGAACCATCCCGCGCTCGACCCATCCGTAGATGGCGCGCGAATGAATGCCGGTCATCGTTACGGCCTGCTCGACGGTAGCCATCTCGACGCGCGCCCGGCACTCGGGGCAATCGGCCTCAGCCGTGCCGTTGAGCTTTCTTATGAGCGTGATCTCGCTTGTGCTGACGGTGATTCGAGTATGTCTGGATTTATTCATCGCCCTCTTTGCTCCTGCTCGCGCATTGCGCTAAAATTGCGCGTCGTCTTATGTTCGACCCCAGGTACGATAGCCGTGACGGCTGGCAGAAGTAGCCAGCAAAAAGCAGAAAGAGCGGCAAAATCGGCAGAAAAAAAGTCCAGAGCGGCGAAACCAATAGCAAAATGATTATGAGTCAGCAGAAGGCCCGCTATTACGAATTCGGCGAGTTTCGGCTTGATGCTCGCAAGCGAGTTCTGCTCCGCAACGGCGAGATAGTTCATCTCACGCTCAAAATTTTTCAACTCCTCCTCGTTCTGGTCGAGCGTAGCGGGCAGGTCATGGAAAAAGATGCTCTTATGGAAATGGTCTGGCCCGACGCCATCGTTGAAGAAGCCAATCTCAAAAACAGCATCTCGACGCTGAGAAAAACTCTCGGCGACGAGCCGGGGGCGGAAACCTACATTCAGACGCTCCCCAAGCGGGGCTATCGCTTCGTCGCGCCGGTCATCTGCCTGCCCGACTCGGATGAAATATATCTCGTCGAAAAACGCACGACGGCTGAGATCGTCATCGATGAAGTGGAAGCAGTGGAAAAACCTGTGGACGAAGCCCGCGCCGGGATCGCTGCTTATGTGAAATCAACACTGCCCGCAGGAGGCGAAGAATTAGTCGAGGCGTCGAGATCGAGGATTATTGCGAGCGAGGAATCAAAACCAGCCGAAGGCATTATCGATCTAGTGAAGAAACATAAAGCGATGGTCGCGGTTTCGTTGATCGTCGCTGCGGGCCTGTTTATCGGTTTGTATAAATGGATCGGAGCGGGCAGCGCGAAACCTGCTTTCTCATTCGACGGAATGAAGATGACCCTACTGCCCAACGTCGGACGAGACGGAGCCATAATATCGCCGGACGGGAAATATCTGGCATACATCGTAAGCGGCACTTCGACCGATGGGCTGTGGATCAGGCAGACGGCGACCGAAAGCGCCATAAGGCTTTCGCCCGAGGTCAACTACCGAGGACTGACTTTCAGCAGAGACAGCAATTATGTTTATTGTCTTTTTCTCGGTGACAAGCACCCTGAAGGCGCATTGTACAGAGTCCCCGTGCTTGGCGGTTCGGCAAAGATAGTGATGGAAAGAATCGGCGGCGATCCGAGCTTTTCGCCCGATGGTCGTCGCCTGGTCTTCAAGCGGGGCGTGAGGAAGCCCTCGCTCCTCACGGCCAATATCGATGGCAGCGATGAGCGCATCATTCTTCCTTCAAACTCGCGCTACACCTTATGGCGATACGCCTGGTCGCCCGATGGGAAAACCATCGCTGTGATTGTGAGAAACGACGCCGTAATAAGTCAGGTCACATGGCAGATCGTCGAGATTCCCTCCGACGGCGGAGAAGAACGAGCGATCACACAGCCGATGGAAGGTTTCATTCCACACATCACCTGGCTGCCCGACGCGAGCGGGATGGTGATGACTCTGGCTGATAAAGCCGGAGCGCACCAGCAACTATGGCATCTTTCTTATCCGAGCGGCGAAGCGACACAAATCACGAATGATTCGAGCAAGTATACGGAAACGACCATCACGGCGGACGGAGAGACGATACTGGCGAAACGAATCGCCGCCGACGAGAGCCTGTGGATAGGCGACATCGCTGATTTGAACAATGCTCGCAAGATCACATCGGATGATGAAAGTTATGAGTATCTGAGATGGACGCCTGATGGCAGGATTCTTCACAGCGATGGCGACAGCGACAAATCCGATCTATGGATCATGAATGCTGACGGATCGGGGAGAGAGCGGCTCACCACTGATGAGCGCCGAAACTGCTGGCCTTCGATGTCGCCTGATGGCCGCTATATAGTTTTCGCTTCAAACCGCAGCGGCAGTCAGGAAGTATGGCGCATCGATAGCGATGGTCGAAACCCCAGACAATTGACCGACTGGCGCAAAGGGTGTGAGCGCGTCGAGATCACGCCCGATAGTCAATGGGTGGTTTACGCAGCATGGGAGCCGCCCCGTCTGGTCGTAAAAAAAGTGTCCATCGATGGAGGCGAGTCCGTAACGCTGGCCGAGAAGACTCGCAGTTTCGCAATCTCGCCTGATGGGAAGCTGCTGGCATTCGTACTGATCGACGAGGAGAAAAAGCGCAGGGTTATAATCATCAAACCGATGGATGGAGGCGAACCGGCGAAGACGCTCGACGTTGAGGTTTACAGCATCGTGCAATGGACTGAAGACGGATTGTTTTGCATAAGCATTGACAACTCTTGGATCATTCTTGTGCCGACGGATGGCAGCCCGACCAAAGAATATTTCAAGTCAACTGACCGCATATTTTCATTCGCCCTCGCGCCCGATGGAAGGCGCATAGCTTTCTCGCGCGGCAGCTTCGGCCTTGAAACCGTCTCGATCACCAATATCAAAGCGAGATGAAGTTTCGCTCGCCCCGGAGCTTTGTCTGCGAATGGACTAATTGCCGGTTCCTGTTTTATTCTTCCAAATCCCAAACAAACAGTGGCTCAACGTGGAGGTAACTCGGTGCAAAATCGATTCAAGGCTTTGTGTCTCATAGTCGCGCTCACTCTCATCGCTTTCTTTCAGAATCACTCTCAAGCTCAGAACAACTCCGCGCCTTTCGATGTCAAGCTCCTCGAACAGCTTCAATGGCGCAGCATCGGTCCGGCGAATATGGGCGGACGCACCGCTGATGTCGAAGGAGTGGCGGGCAACCCCGCGATAATTTATGTCGGCACGGCTTCGGGCGGCATCTTCAAAACTACAAACGGTGGAACTACCTGGAGTCCGATATTCGAGAGACAAAGCACGATCTCGATAGGCGATCTCGCCCTCGATCCCAACAACCCGGATGTGATATGGGCGGGAACGGGAGAATCCAATACGCGCAACTCCGTCTCGTTCGGCGACGGCGTTTATAAATCCCTCGACGGCGGCAAGACCTGGCAGCACATGGGTCTGAGAGATTCGGAGCGCATATCGCGCATAGTCATCAATCCTCAAAACCCCGACATAGTTTACGTCGGCGCGCTCGGCCACGCCTTCGGCCCCAACGAAGAACGCGGCGTCTTTATGACCACAGACGGCGGACGGACCTGGCAGAAGACTCTCTACATAGACCGCGAGCATGGAGTCTCAGACCTGGAAATCGACGCGTCGAATCCGAATATTCTTTATGCCGGTATGTGGAGCTTCGAGCGCAAACCGTGGACTCATCGAAGCGGCAGCGAGAAAGGAGGCGTTCATAAATCTATCGACGGCGGGAGGACGTGGAAGAAATTAACTGAAGGCCTGCCTAAACTGATGGGAAGGATCGGCGTGAAAGTCGCCCCTTCGAATCCGAATACTGTTTACGTCATCGTCGAATCGAAAGAAGGTACGCTTTATCGCTCGACTGATCGGGGGGAGACTTTCTCGCAGGTGTCGAAAAATCCTTCAATCGTCTCCCGCGGTTTTTACTACACAGACCTTCGCGTCGATCCGACGAATGAAAACCGCGTCTATGCGGTCGCTTCCACTCTGTTCGTTTCGATTGACGGGGGCAAATCGTTTCGCTCCATCACGGGCCGCACGCATATCGATTATCACGCGCTGTGGATCGACACCAAAAATCCGAAACGATTGTGGCAGGGTCAGGACGGAGGAGTCGCCGTCTCTTACGATCAGGGCGAGACGTGGGACTACGCGAATAATTTTCCCGCAGGCCAGTTTTATCACGTTCATGCCGATAATCGCCTTCCATTTTATTATGTGATGGGCGGGCTTCAGGACAACGGAAGCTGGTCGGGGCCAAGTCGCTCGCGCGAGCCTGCCGGGATCATGAATGATGACTGGCGAATGGTCAGCTTCGGCGACGGATTTCAGACCCTCAATCACGAAGACGACCCGGAGCTTTATCTGTCCGAGTCTCAGGGCGGCAACATCGTGCGAACAGATTTCCGAACGCGCGAGCAACAACTCGTCGCCACTTACATCTCAGCGGGCGGGGCGGCGAAGGATCAGAAGTATCGCTTCAACTGGAACGCCCCTTTCTTCGTCTCTCCTCACGACAAAAACACTGTCTATCTCGGCGGCAACTCGGTTTTCAAATCGACTGACTTCGGAAAGACATGGGCTAAGGCGAGCAATGATCTCACAACTAATGACGCAGAAAAACTCAAAGACGCGGGCGGTCCTGTCGCTTTCGAGAATTCATCAGCCGAGTTTTACTCGACGATCATCAGCCTCGCTGAATCGCCCGTGAAAGCAGGCGTGCTTTGGGCAGGGACGGATGACGGCAATCTTCAAATCACGACGGACGGCGGAAAGACATGGAACAACATAATCAAAAATGTTTCCGTGCCTGCCGCATCTCCCGTCTCGCACATAGAGCTTTCGCGGACGAACGTCGACACAGCCTACGTCGCGTTCGAGCGGCACATGTTCGATGACTTCCGCCCGTACATTTTCAAGACGACCGATGGCGGTAAGACGTGGAAGAGCATAAGCGGCAATCTGCCTGCGAAGGCTTATCTTCAGGTCGCGCGCGAAGACCCGCGGAATCCGAATCTGATTTATGCGGGGACGGAGTTGGGACTCTTTGCGACTTACAACGATGGAGCGAACTGGCTGCCGCTGAATCTGAAAAACTTTCCCAACGTCTCGGTTCACGATATCAAAATTCATCCGCGCGAAAACGATTTGATACTGGCGACTCACGGGCGCAGCCTGTGGATATTCGATGACGCGACGCCCATTCAGCAGATGAGCGCGGAGATAGCCGCAAGCGACGCGCATCTGTTCGACATTCGTCCGGCCCTGAGATTTTCTTCGATGTTCACGCGCTACGGCATCGGCGATAAACCTTTCACCGGCCCCAATACGGCTTACGGCGCGTTGATAACTTATTACCTCAAGGACAAGCCCGGAGAAGGAAAGAAACTCAAGCTTGAAGTTTTCGACTCAGCCGGAAAGCGGATTCGCGAGATTCAGCGCGCGCCCACCGAGAAAGGACTCAATCGCGTTGCGTGGGATTTGACTTATGATCCGCCCAAAGAGCGTCGTCCTTCTACGGATCAGGGCGATTCGTTTTTCGGCGGCGGGTCGCGCGGGCCGCAGGCTTTGCCGGGAACTTATACGGTGAAGCTGACGGTCAACGACAAGACGATTGAAAAGCGCGTCGAGGTGCGGCTCGATCCCACATTGCGAGTTGATGTGGCTGAACTTCGAACCGTGTTCGATCAATCATCGAGGTTGCGGGATATGATCTCTTCGATCAACGAATCGCTTCGAATGCTCGACAGCATCAAGGGGCAGCTTCAGCAGATCGAAAAGACCATCAAGGATCGCCTGCCTGATACCGCGACCGAGCAGGTGAAGATGATCGGCGAATACGTCAAACAGGTCGAGGCTCTCGCGGACAAGATGGCTCGCAACGCGGAGCCGAGTCTGGGATTTGGTGAGAGTCCGCGAGTTGTCGATAAGCTCGTCAATCTTTTCTTCACCATCGAGGGCGTCAACGCCGCGCCCACGTCCGCGCAGCGCGAAATGTTCGACGAACTTGCAGTGGAAGTTCCGCAAAGAATCAACGAGGTGAACAAGTTCATCAACCAAACCGTCGCTCAGATGAACGAGGCGTTGAAGAAAGCGGGGCTTCCTGTTTTGATCGCGGGCAAGGCGATTCAGTGAGTCTATCGAGTCCGGAGAGTCCAGAGAGTCTTGAGAGTTGGGGGAAGTAAAAGTGGCGGCTTTCAAAAAATTTGAAGACATACAGTCATGGCAGAAAGCGCGCGAAGCAACCCGGCTGTTATATCAGATCACGTCAGAGGGATCATTCAGCAAGGACTTCGCTCTGCGCGATCAGACCCGGCGTTCGTGTGTTTCGATTATGGCCAACATAGCCGAAGGCTATGGGTGTCGTTCAGATAAAGAGTTCGCCAACTTTTTGAACATCGCGCACGGATCGGTAGCAGAAACCCAATCGCATTTATATGTCGCTTTGGATCTCAGCTATATCGATCAGTCCCGCTTTTCAAATTTGTATGAACTGCTCAATGAGATTTCACGAATGACAATAAGCCTCGCGAAACATCTTCGAGGAAACAACAAATGACATCAAACTCTCAAGACTCTCTGGACTCTCAAGACTCTCAAGACTCTCTGGACTCTCAAGACTCTTATAGGAGGAAGCTATGAGCGAATCCGCAATTCGAGTAGTCGCCGATATCCCGCGCGTTCAGGCTGCCGTGCGGCCCGACAAAGTAGCTATGGTTTTTCGCAATCGCGAAACCACTTTCGCTGAACTTGACGAGCGCGCAAGCCGCGTGGCAAACGGGTTGATCGGAGAAGGTCTCCGCCCCGAAACGCGCATCGCGCTGCTCGATAAGAATTCCGATTCCTTCTTCGAAATCCTCTTCGGCGCAGCCAAAGCCAACACCGTGCTTGCGGTCGTCAACTGGCGACTGGCCCCGGTGGAGATGGGCTACATCATCAATGATGCGATGGCTGAAATACTCTTCGTCGGCGAAGAATTCTTTCCGCACATCGAGCAGATTCTCAGCGATCTGAAAACGGTGAAAAAGATCATCGCGCTCGGCGGCTCGCGCGATGGGTGGGAAGGCTACGAAGTGTGGCGCGACCGGCAGACGGACACAGACCCGATGCTTGAAATCGCGGGTTCGGATGTGGTGGCGCAGCTTTACACATCCGGCACGACCGGCAATCCTAAGGGCGCGCAACTTACGAACGATAATTTTCTCACGCTGATTCCCGTCGCTATTCGCATGTGGGGGGAATGGTCGAGCGAGGATGTCAATCTGGTATGTATGCCGCTTTATCACATAGGAGGGACGGGCTGGGGGCTTTTCGGATTCTACATCGGCGCGCTTTCGGCCATCACCCGCGAAACCAGCCCCGTAGAGATTTTGCAGGTGATCGAACGCCACAGGGTCACGAAAACTTTCTTCGTTCCCGCATTGATATTGTTTCTGCTTCAGAGTCCTGAAATTCGCGAGACCGATCTTTCAAGTCTGGAACTGATCGTCTATGGCGCATCGCCGATACCGATTGATCTGCTTCGCTCGGCGATGAAAGTTTTCAAGTGCGGATTCGCTCAGGTCTACGGCCTGACGGAAACGACCGGGGCTTTCACATACCTTCCGCCTGAAGAGCATGACCCGGATGGAAATGATCGAATGCGTTCGTGCGGAAGACCTTACGATACTATCGATGTGCGCATAGTCGATGCCGAAGGTCGCGCGCTTGAGGCGGGCGAAGTGGGCGAGATAATCTGCCGTTCGCCGCAGGTGATGAAAGGATACTGGAACCTCGCGGATGCCACGGCTTCCGCGATTCGCGACGGATGGTTTTATACGGGCGACGCAGGATACTTCGATGAAGAGGGTTATCTCTACATTCACGATCGGCTCAAGGATATGATCATCAGCGGAGGCGAAAATATCTATCCGGCGGAAGTCGAAAGCGCGTTGTTTTCTCACCCTGCGGTCGCCGATGTCGCCGTCATCGGCGTGCCTGACGAGAAGTGGGGCGAAGCGGTCAAGGCGATAGTAGTGAAGAAGGCAGACGTGAAGGAAGAAGATATCATCGCGTTTGCGCGCCAGCGAATGGCTCACTACAAAGCGCCTAAGTCCGTGGATTTCGTAGAGGCATTGCCGCGCAATCCGTCGGGGAAGATTTTGAAACGCGAGCTTCGCAAGCCTTACTGGGAAGGTCGCAATCGACAGGTGAATTGATCGTTTCCGGCTCGACAGATGGAAACTTCCTGTGATCAAATTCCTGCTGTGATGTTCTCTGCCGTGCGACCCGCTATACAGTCGGTTGAAAAACAAACTGCCGGGAAAAAATTTGTCGAGGGTTTAATCACGGGAGTATGATAAGCCCGGTTTTTTGATAGATTCAGGCAAACCCAAGCGAATCCTGAGCGGAGCAGGAGAGAATCTTTAAATATTGGGAAGATATACAGAAACTGTTGAATGGTTTGTTGGGCGTCTAGCGTTAGGTTATGAAAACACTCCTCTACAATGAAAACACAATCGCATTACTTAAGCAGTTGAACCGTAATGCGCCCGAACGCATTTTTTCAGAAGAATTTTATTGTGTTGTCTTTGATTATGGGGATTTTTACATTACCGCAAAGCCCGAAGTCTCTGCTGCTGATACGCAGAATGATTCTGACGAGGCGATAGCTGTGAAATTTGAACGCATTGATTCATCCTTTCAGCCGAATGACAGCGATAAACTCTTGTTTCAAAGCAAAGCTATTGATCGGCTATGGATTCTCAGAACATTGCTTTATTTCACTAACCACATCCTTTACAGTAGCGAGGAAGAAGCACTTGCAGATTTTGGAATTGAGTCGGACACAGACGAGGTACTAACTGACATCCTGAGCAAAGCTACAGGAGGCCACGATGAGGTTGTCTGCTATCCGAAAAGTGCTGAAGCTAAAAACATAAATAAAGAATATGCGAATCTTGTTGATGCAGGGGTAATGTTGGAGATAGAAGGCAAATTGTTAATGTGTTTTGCTTGGAAGAACGGGTTTCAAGTTGTCGGCAGAATAATGTCCCTGGACGAAGTAAAAGAAGGAGTAGCACCTTATTACGAGTTTATTGAACTATGATGGCGACGCCCAACAATCGCATACACCGGAGCGCGGCGAGCGAGTTTCGCATGAATCCTTCAGCGCCACGCGCCGCGCCCGGTGATGCGGGACGTTATGCGGCTAATCGCAGAGGCTAGAGTCTGTCTGGAGCCGACACCCGGGACGGACACTCATATGTGAAAGAGGTGACATGGAGCAAGAAAACACCATTTCACGCCCGCGGGCGCTACGGGATATTCTGATCGTCGGGGCCCCAGTCGTTGTACTGGGAGTAGTGGGAAATGTAGTCGGATTGGACACCCTGCCGGGCGGTGCGATCATCAATCTGGGCTATGTGCTGATGATCATTCTTGGCGGACTCATCCTCAGGCGTCAGGGCAGCAACTGGCGCGAGATCGGGTTGGCGAAGACCACAACTTGGTGGAAAACCGCATTCTATGGCGTCGGCGCTTTCGTTGCGGCGGTGGCGGTTTTCCTAGCCGTGCAGACGATCGCTGTGGGCCTGCTTACCGCGCTGGGACAGGTACCCCCCGGGATTGACCAGAGTCGCTTCAACGAGATAGAAGGCAATCTGCCCTTCTTCATCTTGCTGGTGATTCTCGCCTGGACAACCATCGCCTTCGGTGAAGAGATGTACTACCGAGCCTTTCTGATTTCGCGCATGACAGACTTCACAGCAATAGGGCAAGGCATAGCGATCTTTATCGCCGGGATCATTTTCGGCGTCGTTCACTTCGCCGAGGGTCCCATAGGAATTCTGAGCAATGGAGCCTTTGGCATCCTTTTCGGCTGGATATATGTTCGCAGCGGTCGCAACTTATGGATCACCATCATCGGACACGGGTTGATCAATACCCTGCGGTTTTCGCTGCTCTATGTGGGCGTAGACTAGGTGACGCGCTTGTCCGCCGCCCCAATGTACGGCAGCACCTACCGCTAACCTCCCCTGCTGCCAGCCCAATGACAGGGGACAAGATTCCTAGCCGCATAACAACTCGATGGAGCCGACCTGGCCAGCCCAGATGTTGAAGTTGGCGCGATACTAACCTTGGGCTGGCCAGGCGGCTCAGATCGATGCCGTTAGGCTCGGCTCACAAAGAGAACACTCCGCGATGCGAAAAGAACGCGTTAAACACGGAAGGAATAAGCGATAAAGAAAGACACACTTCGCGCTCAAAGAAGAGCGTGTGGAATCGGAAGCAGGTCGCTCCGCCATTTGAAAGGAACTACTGAACCGCAATGAACGCTATCACACTAAACGCGCTCGCAAGTTTCCCACAACAACTCGAAGCCAACTACGCGGCCATTCCCGCAGAGTTCAAGCATTGGTCACCATCCTCTTGGGAGGGCGTGCCGAGCGAGCCATTCACTGCGATAGAACAGATCTGCCATGTGCGAGACATTGAGGTGGAGGGGTATCATGTGCGCTTCCAGCGCACGCTGCATGAGTTCAATCCAACACTCATCTCCATCGACAGTGAGGCGCTAGCCAAAGATCGCTGCTATGCAACGTCGAATGCATCGGAGGCTTTCGCTGTATTTCGGGTGGCCCGCGCCAAGACCATCGAACTCATCTCAGGGTTGAGTCCTGAGCAGTTCATGCGCACAGCTGTGTTTGAAGGTTACGGCCCTTTGTCGTTGCGCAGCCTGGTACACTACCTGTGCAGCCACGACCTGCAGCACCTGGCGGGTCTGCAGTGGCTACTTGGCAAGATCGAGGCGTATCGAGTGCAAGTGCGGAGCTAACGTATTAAGACTTCCGCGTGGGGCGGCGTGATGAGTGGAGCCTCACGCCGAGGCAAGCCGCCACGCAAGTCTGTGTTGAACTAAGCCGGGTATGCGGGGTATTTGGAGTTTCAATGACAGGTCGTTTTGGCTTCTAATGCCTTCCGACCAAGCCGACCTGCCCGCCGACGAAGCGTGGGCCAGAGGCCAGTTTGAGCAAGGCTTGAGACGAGGCTCGAAACACGATGTTGTAGACCTCTCGTTGAAGGGAGCGAGCGACACTGCGCAACTCATCGGGCAGAGTGAAAGTGATCAGGAAGTAGTGAGTCGGCAAGAGGAGGGCCTTTTGTTTTTCCAGCCATTGATCTGCCTGATGCTGCTGGCACTTGGGGCAGTGACAGTTCTTGCACGAGTGATGGCTGTAAAGCATCGAGTCGCAGTCTTGACAGTAATAGAGCGCGCCGCCAAGTGCAGGAGTGCGGCACTCCTCAACGTCTCGCATGGCTCGAAGGTGAGGTGGACTGATCCAGATAGACCGCGAAGGAAATCGCGGAGGGCAGAGGCATCAGTTTTGAAGTTGGCCTGAGTCGCCATTTTACCTCCGAGGTCGAGGACGGCAGCGGAGATGATTGATTTATGAAGGTCGAAAGCAACATACTTACTGTCAGTCATGGTCAATCCTCCTTGTGGTAGTTTGGTGAGTTTGCGATTCCAAGCTATCACAAGAAGGCGACCTTTCATAATGCGGTTAGGCCGCAAGTTCTCTGTTGGAGGGTCCATCGATGCATAAGCCAGCGAAGGAACCAAATGACCTTGAGAAGTTTTTCGTAGAACGCGCCAATGCTGGTGACATAGAAGGGATCGTGGCGCTTTATGAGCCGAATGCCATATTAGCTGACGGCGACGGCGAGGTGGCGGTTGGGCTAAACCAGATTCGTGAATTCTTTGTCAGGTTTCTGGACAATCGCCCGCAGCTAGACCCGAGCAATCAAGCTGAAGCACTGTGTAGTGGAGATATCGCACTCACCTCGTCGCGGTTAAGCAATGGAGATATTACTGCTGAAATTGCCAGACGTCAGCCAGATGGCACCTGGCTTTGGGTAGTGGATCAGTTTGTTCTCGGAAAGGCGGTCTAGTGCAACCGGTTTTGGGCCGACTATTGCGGTTGTCTGAGCAGACACGAAGGAGCAAAGATGCAAGCATCTCAGGAAGACATCAATGAGCTTAAGAGGCAACTCGGGAAAGGTTCTATACAAAGGGCGTACAGAGGACTTCTCGATTACATGATGAATCTGCGAACGCGCTTCATGAACAACTATGACGTTTCAGGTATCTACCAGGGATACATGGATATGACATACTTCGCTCTCTTCCCGAAATCGCTGAAGCATCGTGACTTGAAGCTCGCAATCGTCTTCAACTACGAAGCGTTCAGGTTCGAGGCTTGGCTTGCGGGTCGGAATCGTAAGGTTCAACGGAAGTACTGGGAGATGTTCAAGTACTGTCAGTGGAGCGGGTGCCGCGTGCTAAAACCTGCAAAGGGTGTTGACTCGATCATTGAGTGCGTTCTGGCTGAGGACTTCGACTTTGACGACCCTGATGCCCTGACTTCAACTATCGAAAAAGCCACGATCAGGTTCATCGACCGTATTGAAGGATTTCTCTCTGAGCATCAGGCCGCGTGATGAGCATGAGTCTTAGGAAGAATCGGTTCGGAAGTTTGACACTCGCTCAATTCCCCGATACTGTTCCCCTGCTTTACAACGCGCTTTTCCTGCTAGCGAAATCAGCACCTTCGTTAGTTGATAAGAACTCGCCAGTTCAGGAGGCAGAGTATGAATAAAGCGGGATTAGTTTTTGCGCTAACAACCGTGTCAACCGATCTGACGGCCCCCTGGTTTGAAGGAATCGTAACGGGCGGCCAGATAAAAAAGGATGAGCGAGATGGAACATCGAAGTTGGCCGCGGCTCTGGCAAATAAAGTGCGGGATGCGTCAGGTGAGGATATTGAACCTCTTGTGGCTCAGTACGACGATGTACTAACAGAGCGCACAAATAACTTTCAGGCTAAGAGGGCTACTGATCCGCTTGGAGCGTTGAGAGAGGTGCAGGTTATGAATGGCACCGTTACAATGATACTGGAACAGGCCAATATGAAAGCACTGGCATTAGATTAGTGTGGATATCAACTCTGCTCGCGAATCACTTTGGAGTGGAGGCGACACGCTCGCAGCTATACTCAGCACGGTCATAAACTGCGCTTTTGTGGGTCGTAATCCTACAACAGGCTGGCAGCCTGTTGTAGGATTTTAGCCTCGTTGCCAAAAGCGCAAATTATGCCCGTTGGCAGTATATCCCATGAAAGGTTATACCGCCCCTGGTCGGTATTGAGCGGGGCGGAGTATGCTGCTTATAAAGAATCGCTGGCAAGGGTGGGAAAAATACTTGAAGAAGAAATGGAATAGAAAAATACAGTTGAAGGCTTCTTTAACCAACGAGTAATCAAATCATAGGTATGTTGTCGCGCAGAGCCGCTCACCAAACGGTTCGATCCAAGCGCGACGAACGAATTTCACGCGACCCCTTTAGAGATGCGCGCCGCGTCCGGTCAACCAGAGCGTTATGCTGATGCGGCGCAGAGGCTCTTACTCGATTTCGCTCTTCGCTCTTGCCAGCGCCTCGCGCACTCGCTCAGGCGCGGTTCCCCCCACAGCGGATTTTGAAGCGAGCGAGTGCGTGAGTTTCAGCGCGTTGTAAAGATCATCGTCGAAGAGCGGCGAAAAACTCTGATACTCAAGCAGCGTGATTTCTTCGAGCGGCCTTCCCTGATCTATCGAGTAGCTGACCACGCGGCCAACCAGTTCATGCGCCCGCCGAAATTCCATTCCGCGCCGCGCCAGATAATCTGCCAGATCAGTCGCGTTGAGATATCCACGCGATGCCGCCTCGCGCATTCGCTCGCCCTTCACGCTCACCTGTCTTAGAACCGTCGCCATTACGACGAGCGAATCCGAAAGCGTTTCAATCGTGTCGAAGAGAGCTTCCTTGTCTTCCTGCATGTCTTTGTTGTAAGCGAGAGGCAGGGCTTTCATCACAGCGAGCATCCCTGCGTGATGGCCGAATACGCGCCCCGCCTTGCCGCGAATGAGTTCGAGCGAATCGGGATTTTTCTTCTGCGGCATAAGCGACGAGCCGGTCGCGACTGAATCACTCAACTCTAAGAATCCGAACTCTGCCGTCGAATAAATGATGAAGTCCTCAGCCAATCGAGAAAGGTGAACCATCACGAGAGCCGACGCGCCGATCATTTCAATCACATAATCGCGGTCGCTCACGGCATCGAGGCTGTTTCGGCAAACGCCCGCGAATCCGAGCCTGCGAGCCACCCATTCGCGGTCTATGGGAAAACCTGTTCCGGCAATCGCGCCCGCGCCGAGTGGCAGTTGATTGACGCGGGCGCGAATCTCGCCCAGTCTCTCGCGGTCGCGTTTGAACATTTCGAAGTAAGCTAAAAGATAGTGAGCCAACAACACGGGCTGCGCCCGCTGAAGATGAGTATATCCGGGAATGACGCTGTCGCTGTTGGCGTCGGCAAGCTCTATGAGCGCGCGCTGCAAATCGATTACAAGCTCATCGAGGCGATCAATCTCGGCGCGGAGGAAGATGCGGGTGTCAGTCGAAACCTGATCGTTGCGGCTGCGACCGGTGTGTAGTTTATAACCCGCTTCGCCGATGATCGAGACAAGCTCCGACTCGACGAAGCTGTGAATGTCTTCGGCAGTTTGTCGGTCGAGATACCCTTCTTCTTCCGCTGCGCGGCGCAGGACTTCTTTCAGCCCCGCGGCGATCTGTTCGGCTTCTTCGCTGCTGATGGCCCCGGCTCTCGCCAGCGCTTCGGCGTGCGCGAGGCTGCCTTCGATATCGGAGTGGATCAATCGCCGGTCAAAAGCGAATGAAGAATTGAATCTGGCGAAAGCCGCGTCAGCCTCGCCCTTGAATCTTCCTCCCCAGAGTTTCATCTCTCAATCTCCAGAATATTTTCAGTGAGCCAGCAGAATACTATGGCCTCTGGCCGCGAACCAACCGGAGTTGACTCGTTAATCTCTGATCGATAAACTCAACGCGCCGCCATCGCCGACATCCGAGAAAATAATGAGGTGAGTTATGAATAGAAGAAGCCTGCTGCTGCTCTCTGCAATGTTGTTTCTCTCCCTTGCTGCCGTCGCTCAGGAGACCGCGCTCGACCGCTACATTGCAAAGCCTGATCCGAGTTACGGCTGGAAACTCGCAAACACGCTGTTGGGCGAAGGTTATCGCGGGTTCGTGCTGGAGATGACCTCGCAGACGTGGCGTAGCGCGACGGAAGTCGACCGCCCCGCGTGGAAGCACTGGCTCACTATCGTCAAACCTGACCGAGTGGCCAGCAACAAAGCGATGCTTGTCATCGGCGGCGGCAATAATAAAAATCCGATGCCTCAAACTATCTCGGCCAGAACTTTGAAGCTCGCTCTGGAAACCAGTACGGTCGTGGCCGAACTTGGCATGGTTCCTAATCAGCCGCTTTATTTCGCGGATTCGAAAGACGTGGGCCGATCTGAAGACGACCTGATCGCTTACACGCGAGTAAAGCACATGCAGACGGGCGACGATGAGTGGCTTGTCCGGCTGGCTATGGTTAAAAGCGGCGTTCGCGCTATGGATGCGATTCAGGAATTTCTGCGAAGCGACGAGGGCGGGCGCGTGAAGATAGATCAGTTCGTCGTTACGGGCGGATCGAAGCGCGGCTGGACGACGTGGCTCGTCGGCGCAGTCGATAAGCGGGTGATCGCTATCGCGCCTATTGTCATCGATGCGCTCAATTCTGAAATGATCACCCGGCATCACTTCCAAGCTTACGGATTTTTTTCGCCCGCGCTCAAGGATTATATGAATCACAAACTGTTTCCCGATAAAGTAGGCACTCCTGAGTATCAGCGCATACTGGCCATCGAAGACCCTTACAACTATCGCAATCGCGAAAGATTGAAAATCCCAAAGTTCATAATGAACGCTGCGGGCGATGAGTTCTTTCTGCCCGACAACTCGCAGTTTTATTTCAGCGCGCTTGAGGGAGAAAAGCATCTGCGATACGTGCCTAACGGCAAGCACAACCTCGCGGGGACGGACGCCGTCGATAGCCTCGTGGCGTTTTATGAATCGATTATCAACAACCGACCGCGCCCGCGGTTTTCGTGGAAGAAAGAAAAAGACGGCTCGCTCACCGTGACGGTCAAAGACAAACCGAAAGAGGTGAACCTCTGGCAGGCGACCAATGCGAAGGCGCGCGATTTTCGATTGGATGTGATAGGCAAAGCGTACACCTCGACGCCGCTCAAAGAGACGAGACCGGGCGTTTACTCGGCGCGAGTCGAAAAACCTTCTGAAGGGTTCACGGCGTTTTTCGTGGAGTTGGTATATGAGAGTGGCGGGAGATATCCGTTCAAGTTCACGACCGAGGTGATGGTCGTGCCTGACGTTTTGCCGTTCAAGTTTCCCGCTGTCGAAAGGCAGGGGCGATGAATCAGAGACTTGCAACATTTTGCTAAAAGCGTTGTTTCCGTCTTTGACTCGGATTATATTGTTTGTATCTTATGGCTCTGTTCGATTCCTTCACTGAAAGCGCGAGGGTGAAACTTATGGGAAGAGTAAAAGGCGGAAAGATCAGCAACAAGCTGGCTTTTGTAAAAGACAACTACGGCGAGGCGATGGTTCGGCGAGTGATCGATTCCATGGACTCGTTCGATCAACTGGCGCTCAAGATAGTGCTTGATACCGCCTGGTATGAAATCGATCTTTACGATCATCTGATGACCGCTATTTGCAGGACGGCTGCCGGAGGCGACGAATCGGTTTATACACGGATAGGCTATTATTCGGCGGAGCAGGCTTTCACGACTTTATACAAAGCCTTTCGCGGCAAAGACCCTGAAGACGTCATGAGAAAAATGGCTTCCATGCACAAGATGAGGAACGATCCGGCTGATATGAAAATCATCCATCACGAAGCGGGGCATTGCGAAGTCAGGATCGCCGAGCCGCGCTCGACGGTAGCGATATGCAAAGTGGCACTGGCATTTTACGTCCGGGGCATCGAGCTTTGCGGCGCGGCGAGCGTCGAGGTCACGGAGACCAGTTGTTCGGGAAAGGGGCAGGCTTTCTGTCAGTTCGATCTGAGATGGAATCAGTGAGCATAACCGCGAAAGTATCCATAATGAGATTGAATAGTCGGCGGATCACAGGGGAAGAACAAACCTCGCGCGGCGATTCAAGTCCTGTCGCTTCGGATTTCTACTATTGATTTTTGCCTATCCAGCGAATATGCTTCGGACGGTTATCTCAATTTAACTGAAGCGCTTTGCCTCAGGTTCACTCCCTCTTCAACAGAAGCGCGTTCGTAGAATGGGATGAAAGTCAACCGGTTAAAACGTATTACTGAAGACGCTGCTTTCTGGTTGCTGGTGCTTCTGGCATCATCTCTGGTAGTGCTTGTTTTCTCGCTCTATGCCCGCTCTCCGATGGATGGCTACACGAAGGCCGGTCAGTGGAACATCTCGCTGAGAGTCACCGGGCGAATCCATCCCGAAGCCGCAGGGCTTGAAGCGGGCGACCGCATAATTACAGTCAACGGAACTCCCATCGAAGAACGGCGCATCAGGCCGATGACCGAGTTCTTCAGGGAATTCGACGCTCCCATCCAGTCAGCCGTCTACGAAGTCGAGCGCGAGGGCCGCATCCTGAAGGTTGAAGTTCCGCTCAGGCCGCTAGGCCCGATGAAGCTGATGATTCAGGGGGGATTTCACTTCTTCGTCTCTCTCGTCTTCATCATAACCGCATCGATCATATTCCTGCGCAGCGGCTCTGCGGCGCAGGCGGCCAGAACGAACTCCTATCATCTCCATTCGGTGCGGGTCATCTGCTACGCGCTGATAGCCGGCGCAGCAACCATAACGCTGGCCATAGATCTTTCAGTCAGGTCGGGCGGCGAGTGGATAGGCGCGTTGCTCTTTATAACTCCAGTCACCACAAACCTCGCGTTCGGGCTTCTGCTGCATTTCTTCCTCATCTTTCCTCCGCGCGAAAACCTTTTCGCCCGCAGGCGATGGGCGCTTTATCTTCTGCACGCAGTCAATCTTTCTCCTGCCATCCCAGCCTCCGCGCTGTACGCTTTGAAAGGTCAGTCGCTTTGGGCATTGAGACAAACCCGCGTTTTGATGATCTGTGTGTCTATTGTGCTTTCGATCTTTCTTGCGTTCCGCAGCTACCGGCGAGTCGCTTCTCCTGTGCAGAAGAATCAGATGCGATGGCTGGCCTGGGGCGCGGTGGTCGGCGTCGGCCCCTGGCTTGTGCTTTATCTCATCCCATCGCTCATCAATATCCCTCAGCCAATCGATCACAGGTTTCTGCTGCTGACTCACACGGCTATCCCCGTGGGCGTGCTTGTAGCCATATCGCGATACAGGCTGCTCGGCATCGATGGGCTGATACGCCGCAGCCTCGTCTACACGATGACGATGGCCGCGATGACCGGAGTTTATATCGCATCTTTTCTCGCCATCCTCTGGATCATCGAAAGAAACGCCTCTCAGCCCAATCCCGTGACAGGGGCCATCATCTCGGCTGTCCTGCTCGTTTTGGCGTTCAATCCTCTGAAATCCGTATCCAACAATCTGGTCACGCGAATGTTTTACCGCGGCTCGGTCAATACCTCCAAGGCGTTTTCAAAGCTGAGTCTCGCCATCAGTCAGGTCTTCCAGCTTCCTCAACTCGTCGATCTTCTGGTGACTGAAGTGCCGCGCGCTTATGCCTGTTCAGGCGCGGCGATGATCGTCATAAAGACAAACGATGACTATCAGATGTTCGCCTCCTCGGAGAGCCTCTACGCTTCGGTCACTGAAAAATCCAGAGAGATCATCCGACAGGTGCAATCAAAATCCGATCTGTGGACTTCGACCATTTACCCTGAAATCGAAGACGGGACAGACTCCATTGCGCTTCCCAAAGGCGCAGCGATCTGTTTTCCGCTGTCAGTGGGCGGCAGGCTGTCGGGTCTTTACCTGCTGGGCGAAAAGCTTTCGCGCAACCTTTTTGACCGCGAGGAACTGGACAAACTGCGCACGCTTGCTCATCACGCAGCCAGCGCGCTTGAAAACGCCATTGCCTATCAGCGGCTCCGCGACCTTAATGCGGAACTCGAAAGCATGACCGAGTTGAGAACTCGCCAGTTGCAACAGGCCAATCAGGAGCTTGGTCGCAAAAACACAGACCTCCTCAAACAGAACTCGGAGCTTGGGAGAGTGGTGAAAGATTTGCGCGAAACGCAGGCCGCGCTCGTCGAAGCCGAACGGCGCGCTGCAATCGGAGAGATAATCATAACCGTCTGCCACGAGATCAATAATCCATTGACCGCCATCATGGGACAGGCGCAGTTAATCGAGTTGCGCCCGGAAGGATTGCCTCCTGAGATAATCGAAAAGATTCGCGTAATAGATGAATCAGCCGAGCGCATTCGCCAGATCACCGAAAAGATGCGCAACCTCAGAGACTCGCAGACGACAAGCTACGTCGGACAACAACGAATGATCGCCCTGCCCAAGAGTCTTGAGAGTCTGGAGAGTCTGGAGAGTCTTGAGAGTGCGGAGAGTTCCTCCGCCAAGCTCGCATCTTTTCCCAAAAGCGGCAAGGCTTTCTGATTTCAATTCTTCAGCCCTCAATAAAATCCCATGTCGAATTTGGAAATGTCGGACAAGCTGCCAGCTTGTCGTGGAGTGCGAAAAGCCTCGGCGGCGGGAAACAACGACAATCTGGCAGATTGTCGAACATTTTGCAGCGCATCTTCAGGCTGACCGAATTCACCAGTAGTATCGCTTGTCACAGCACCCCAAATCAGGCTTGCGATAAATGGGATGATATTTACTTCCGCTTCCCTAACAGGATTTTGAGGATTCACATGATTATTCAAAAAGAATCCTCTCAATCCTGCTCATCCTGTTAATCCTGTCTGTTTTTCTCCCAAAACTGACCCATTACCATTTCACGAATCCGGGACTCATCGATCCCATAATCGCACACCTCCCTTTCAACTCGCTTCGATCAATCCTTTGCCTTTCATCACTTGTCACGCGCAGGCGAGCGGCACGGCGGTTGATCTTTATTTTCAATTACGGCCCCGGAACTGGAGATAACAGCGGTTTCGCAACTCAAAACTGGCAAGGGGGATACTGATGCAATCCATTCGGCAGGACATCAGATTCGCAGTGAGGATGCTTCTCAAGCAGCCCGGTTTTTCATTGATTGCGATAATCACTCTCGCGCTCGGCATAGGCGCAAACACGGCGATCTTCAGCGTCATCAACGCCGTGCTTCTGCGCCCGCTGCCTTATGACGAACCGCATCGCCTGATGCTCCTTCAAAGAGCGCCCCTCTTTATTCCGAAAGACTCGACTACGCGCATATTTCCGCCCGTCAGCGAGTGGTTCAACTGGCGGGATCAGGCTCAGTCATTCGAGTCCATCGCGGCCTGCGGCGGTTTCAGCGCGGGCGTCAACCTCACCGGAGCAGGCGAGCCTGAGCGCATAGAAGCCACCGAAGTGACGGTGAACTTCTTCGACGCGATGGGAGTCCGCCCCGTCCGAGGCCGCGCATTTCAATCCGAAGAACAGGGTTCCGGCAAAACCAGTGTCGCGGTCATCAGCCACGGGCTTTGGCAGCGTCGATTCGGCGCAGACGACGAGGCCATAGGTCAAACGCTCTGGCTCAACGGCAAGCCGTTCACTCTCGTCGGCGTCGCCCCGCGCGGAATGCAGTATCCGAGCAAAGTGGATGTGTGGCTGCCGTTTGCCGAGGGGCCGGACAGCGCCCTTTCAGCCTCAGTCATGTTTTACAACATCATAGGGCGGATCGCGCCTGATGCCTCGATTGACAATGCGCGAGCCGAAATGCAATCCATGTCCGACCGGATCAAAGAGCGGTTTCGGGGAGATAAATCCCGATTCGAGCCGATTCGGGTCATCCCTCTCGAACAGCAAATCGTCAAACAGATTCGTCCGGCTCTGCTCATACTTCTCAGCGCAGTGGCCCTCGTTTTGCTCATAGCCTGCGTCAATGTCGCCAATCTTCTCCTCTCTCGCGCGGCGTCTCGTCAAAGAGAAGTCGCCATAAGATCGGCTCTGGGAGCCAGTCGCTGGCGGCTGGCCCGACAACTGATGGTCGAAAGCGTGATGCTTTCGCTCGCGGGAGGAACCTTCGGTTTGCTCCTCGCCATGTGGGGACTCGATTCGCTTCTCGCCATGAGTCCCGCCGAGCTACCGCGCTTCAACAAGATCGGACTCGACTCTCAGGTGCTGGCTTTCACGCTCGCGCTATCGGTCTTCACCGGCCTTCTGTTCGGACTACTGCCGGCGATGCAAGGCTCGAAGGTCAATCTCACCGAGTCGCTCAAGGAAAGCGGCTGGCGGGTCTCGATTGGTGGAAGATCGAGATACGCGCGCAGTCTTCTGGTAGTCACTGAGGTCGCGCTGGCCCTGGTGCTTATGACAGGCGCGGGGCTGATGATTCGCAGCTTCGTAAAATTGCAGTCCGTCGATCCGGGCTTCGATCCGAAAAACACTCTGACGCTTTCGCTTTCGCTGCCTTCGACGAGGTATGACACTGTGGCCAAGCAAGCAGGTTTCTTCGATCAGTTGCTCGAACGATTGCAGGCGATTCCCGGAGTGGAATCGGTCGGCGCGGCGAATGTGCTTCCTCTCGACGAAACGGGCCTTGCAGGATTTTCTTACAAAGTCGAAGACCAGTCTGAGGATGAAACCACTGAAGATCAGTTCGCCACTTACTTCCTTGCCAGCCCTGATTACTTCCGCAGCCTCCGCATCCCTGTGATCGAAGGCCGTTCATTTACTGCCGCGGACCAGAAGAACGCCGCGCCCGTCGTCGTGGTCAATCAGTCTTTCGCGCGTCGCCACTGGCCAACGGAAAGCGCGATAGGCAAGCGCATATCTTCGGTTGTCGAAAAAGCTCCCCGCGAGATCGTCGGCGTAATCGGGGACGTGAGAAACAGCGGGCTGACCGAAGGCGGCTCGGCGGAAACCTACATCCCTTATCAGCAGGCTGTCATGCCGCTCAAAGCGATGGCGCTGAGAGCGAGCCTCGACACCGCGAGCCTGGTGAGCGCAGTACGCAGAGAAGTCTCGATGATGGATTCCGACCTGCCGATCTACAGCGTCAGGACAATGGAGGATCGCCTCGCTGTCAACATAGCCAAAGAAAGATTCATGCTCGTGATGCTTGGATTTTTCGCCGCGCTTGCGATGACGCTCGCGGCAGTGGGCATATACGGCGTGATGTCTCATTCGATCAATCAGCGCACGCACGAGATCGGGATTCGCCTTGCTCTCGGAGCCGAGCCGAGAGATGTGCTTCGCATGATGATCAGACACGGCGCTATGCTGACCTTTCCCGGCATCGTCGCGGGCGCGGCTGCTTCCATCGGGCTGACGCGCCTGATGTCGAGTTTGCTTTACGGCGTGAGCGCGACCGATCCCGCCACGTTCGTCGCTGTTGCCGTCCTGCTTACTTCTGTCGCTCTTTTCGCGTGCTACATCCCTGCGCGGCGGGCTACGCGAGTCGATCCGATGGTGGCGCTGAGATACGAATAGGGGTCGGGGGTCAGGGGTCGGGGTTGAAGACCGGCGAGCGACGATGAACAAGATCAATGCTCTTGGGACTCAAGCCATTGGTCGAATGCGACGAGCGCGGGCGATTCGCCTTCCTGCGAATCGGAGTCTGACGCTGATGAGCGCCGCCAGTTTTTCAAAGAATCGCACATATTTTTCGTGTTCGGGTGAAAGAGTCATAATGTTCAAAGTCCCTTCATCGAAGCTAACGCGCAGACCGGCGGCTTCAACGAGGTGTTCGATCAACTCTTCGTACTCTTCCCAACTGACGTCGCGCAAAGTAACCACTGAGTCGGGCGGTAACTGTGTGGCGATTTCATAGTAGCTCGATGTTGCAGTAGTCATAGTCTCTCTCATCATCAGGTTGATTTTTGCGGATCGATTATAACAAAGAGTCGGGAGTCGGGAGTCGGGAGTCTGGGGAGTCTGGAAATCTCCCGACTCTCAAGACTCGCCAGACTTTCAAGACTCGCCAGACTCTTTAAGCAGTTCGGCGAGGTGTTGCTTCCAGAGCGCGGGCAGCGAATGCGTCCCGTGTCCGCGCGTCTGATCGCTTACGGGGATCAAAATATAACGCCCGCGCTTCACCCGTTTGATTTCTCTTTCAAGAATTCCTAGCTCAGGAGGATTGACCTGATCATCTGCGGAGTTGATCGCCAGTAGCACAGCTTTGATCCGTTCGAGAGCGGGCGCGGGATCATAATCGCGCGAGGCGTCGAAGGCATAGAGCATATCGTTGGCATCCGTGCGAGAGAGTTGATTACGCACGAGGTTATCAAAAAACTGATCAGCCGCATCGCGCGTCGGCGACTGCTTCTGCCATTGCAGAGGACTGCTCGTCATAAACAGAAGCGTGTAGATGGCCGATACGAGTCCGCGCGGTTGCGTCTTGTATTCTCCGTTGTTCCATTCAGGATCGTTTCGGATCGAGTCAATGACCATGCGCCGCATCATGCGATTGCGCCCCGCGATCTGAACCGGAAGCGAGGCCAGAGGCATCAGCGCATCCATGAAGTCGGGATACTTCTCGCCCCATAGCCATGTGTGCATCCCTCCCATAGAAGTTCCCATCACCAGCCGCAGATGATTTATGCCAAGCCCTTCGGTCAACAATCGATACTGCGCCGTAACCATATCCGTGTAGCCGTAGCGGGGAAAGCGTGCGCGCAATCCGTTGCTCGGTTTGGAAGACTGACCGTGACCTATCCCGTCAGGCAGTATGATGAAGTGCGTAGTGGCGTCGAGCAGTTGACCTGTTTTGAAAAGCGATCCGGCGAACTGGTCTGAGAGGAAGCCCGCGCCTGACCCGCCCGTGCCGTGAAGTATCAGCACAGCATTGCGAACTGTGCCTGATGCGTCGCGACGAGGAGTTCCAAGCGTGCGGTAGTGGAGTTTGAGTTCCGGCAGCACTTCCCCGCTTTCGAATTTGAAATTGCGAATGATGAAATCGCCCTGAGCGGGAGCGGGCGTGTCCTGACCCGCAGCGGGCAGGATGAAGAGCGCAAGCAGTGTTGCCATTGCGAACGGGATGCGTCGGTGCATGTCTCACTCCTTGGGGGACAGTTTTCAGTTTTCAGTTTTCAGTTTTCAGTATTTCAAGGCGTCGTTGAAGACGACATGAACGACTCTTCCGAGAATTTCATGAAGCGATGATTATAGCGGCATTCAGATGCATGAGCAGGAAGCTCTCTCATTAACACCACTGCGTGAACACGAAGCCCTAACACCACTGCGTGAACACGAAGTTCTCTCATTAACACCGCGATTGATCGCGGTGTAGACAACGCGCGAAGGACAGAGAACTGTTTTAACAGTTTCCCTCCGCCGATCTTTAATTCGTCGGCTGGTCGTCAAGCGCGTAGATATTATCTGCGCGGACAGAAAAACTGTTAAAACAGTTTCAGGTCGAGGTCTCTCGCTTTTTCACCGCGATCAATCGCGGTGTTAATGAGAAGGTCGCGATCCTGATGTATTCAACCTGTTCATGCATCTGTATACCGCTATAATGACATTGCCCTACTGGACTTGAGAGAATCTTTCGACATCCGGCTGCTATAAACATTTCCCCCCTGTCCCCTGTCCCCTGTTCCCTGTAACCTGTTCCCTACACCGCCCACCGCCCGACGAGCTACTCAATTTCTTTTTCAAGGATTTTAATGAATCGTTTTATTTTTTCAGGAGAAGCTTTGAGAAGAAGTTGCACTGCTCTGGTAAGCTCAGGGCTTGCTACGATGCGCTGCATCGCCTTTACAAGAACAGGTCCCGGCCACGGCTCTGCTTGAGACTTCCCCTTGATCGGCACGCCACGGGCTACACGGAACAGATCATCCCCATCAACTCCCAGACCGACTGCAAGAGCCTGAAGTTTTACAGCCGACGGAGTTTTCGCCTGGCCTTTCATGATCCTGACCACGTAGGCATCGGCTATTTGTTTATTGCTTCGGACCTCGACATCTATAGGCTTGAGGCCCCTTTCATCCATTATGCGCTGCACGTATTCGGCCAGCGTCTCCTGGTGTTTCGTCATAGGCGCGATAAACCTTATGAGAATGTGTTTGACATTCCTCGCTGATTCGGTTTACTATTGCGCCCGGCCTATGATCATAGGCCGGGCAGCTACGATCACGTTACTGCCTGTTTCTATGCCAGAGGACACAAGCGTCTTTTGCCAGTACGAGTGTGTCTCTGGTGTGGTGTTTCTATCATACCCGCTTGCGGGTACTCAAGCACAGTAGTGCTTTTTAGCGGCATGAGAGGGAGGAAGGTCTGGCTCAGGGGGTATGAGTGGGTCTTGCTCCCTCTCCTCTTCGTGGGATTTATTGCTGCGGCTCGCCCCGCCGCTTTTTCAGCGGTGAGCGATGAGGCGGAGGGTGGTCGCGGTTAAGCAGCAACAACCGGCGGAGATGGATGACACCCTCTCGGTTCAAATCCAGTTCCGCGATTGTGGCGCGGCCTGTNNGTTGCCTCACGAGTCGCCGCAGTTTGCCGGAGATGCGCTGCTTAGTCATGCCTTACAGGTTTGAGTCCGAGTTGTTTGATCAGTTTTCGGAGCGGGACATTGCGCAGTTTCGCAAACTCGATGAGGAGCTTCAACCGCTCGGCGTCGGATTTTTCAATCTGATCTGTGAGTCGTTTTAGCTCCGTCGTCTCTTCAGGGGTGATGGTTTCGGCCTGACGCCTGCGAATCAATTTATTGAGCCGCTGTTGAGTAGAGTAAGGGAGACCCTGATTGATTTTGAGAAACAACTCAGTCTCTTTTTGCGAAAGCACCGGAGCATACTCTCTGGCTTTGAGAGCGAAGAGTTTTGCGAGGAATTCTTCAAGCTCCGATTTGGACATCTGCAAAGCAGCGTTGAGCAACTGTTCCGCTTCGATCTCGATAGTAGGCATAAGGAAACCTGTTTGAATGAAATCCGCCCGATTTCCGGGCAGGCACAATGATACGCCAATGAGGGTTGTTGAGGCTAACTGCGATGAGTGAATAACGACCTGATCAGCCGCCGGAGTGTATTACTCTTCCGCCTCCTCCTTCCACTCAGCCAGTTTCTTGCGCACCATCTCGGCATGAGGCGATTCGATCTCTGCATAAATCTTCAGCGCAGCTTCCGCGCATTCAATCGCCCTTGCGCACTCGCCGAGTTTATCCAGGCTCAGACTCATATTCCATAGCGCGTTGCCTTCACCTCGCCGGT